>NZ_CP096016.1:2730000-3330000 GCF_023650515.1 Alkalimarinus coralli | reverse complement strand
GTGCCTTAGGGTTTGCTCCAGCTCCTGGATAAACAAATAACCCGCCCAAGGAACGAGCAGTGTCAGTAAGCTAATTAGAAATAGCTGATGGCGAAGTTTCAAAAGCAGATTCCTTTAACAAGCCTCACTGACTCAGGCACTGTCTGACTTCCAGCGGTAACCCATGCCATAAGCGGTTTGAATATTATCGAATGAGGGGTCAACCGCGATGAATTTTTTACGAATCCGCTTAATATGCGATGTGATCGTGTTATCGTCCAGTACAGTATTGGCTGCATCCATTAATTGAGTTCGGTTTTTTACGTGCCCAGGGTGTTTGATCAGGGCGTGCAGCATCCAGAACTCGGTAACAGTCAAGTCAATTGAGTGAGACTTCCAGGCCACACTCATTCGATCAACATTGATATCCAGTGATCCGCGAGATAGCTGCTCTTCATGCTTTTGAATGTTGCTTTGCATGGCTTCTACACGTCTGAAAAGAGCCACAATACGGGCCATCATATGAGGGAGTGTAATATCTTTAGTGAGGTAGTCGTCAGCCCCCAGCTTCAGTCCCAGAATCTGGTCAAACTCACTGTCTCTGGCGGTTAGAAATATCATCGGTAACTCGGGTGATTTAACCCGTAGCTGCCGGCAGATTTCAAAGCCGCCCTCGACATCATCACCCAACCCCACATCAATAATAACCAGATCTGGCAGAGAGTGTTCAAAGTGGTTTAGCGCATCGACCCGGTTGTCAAAATCCACCACTTCATAGCCATATTTTGTTAACGCATCGCAATAATTGGCGCGGATGGCTGGTTCGTCTTCAATGATGGCAATCTTTCGTTTCATGGCTTATCGGGCTCTTGGGCTTGATCCGTTCTCGATATTCGGCTTTGCCAGCTTTATAAGTGTATTGGTTCTTAAGCTGATGATTATTAAAGCATGACTGAGACTTTTCGACTATCCCTGATCGACCGTTTGCCACAATTCATCACATTTCATCCCTGAGCCATCATTTTTCATCCGCTGAATCGACGTATTTGATTGTTGTAATAAATGGTAGCGATTAATACCGAGCACGAAGCGAATAGCATTATATAAGAGGGCTGAAAAATGGGACTTTTACTAGCAGACAATAACTGTGTGACTGAGCAACGATGCTATTGGGGAGCAAAAAAATACACTGCTCCTTTATATACACTGAATAAATCGGTGAAACAGCAAAAAACGCAGAGCGAAGATAGAGCCAAAAACTATACCAAAACCAGTACCCAGGAATGGGGATGGTGGGCGGGAAGGGGATGGTGGACAGCCAGGGCGCAGGATGCACTCATGGCGGTCGCTGTATTGCTGCTACTTTCAGGTTACAGTTTTTCGGCGATGGCTGTTTCTGAAAGGGGAGCGGCGGGTGAAATGACGCTTGATCAAGTAGAAAGCGGACGTCTGTTGTGGAAGGCATCAGGGGCTGATTCTTCTACTTCCTCTATTGTTCGTTACAAGCCTGCAACGCTGCTTGAAGAAGAGGTGGCTATTCGTGTCTCAGGGCTGATTTTAACCGCCACTCTGAAGCAACGATTCAAGAATGATACCGCAGAGTGGCTGGAAGCTGTTTACGCATTTCCGTTACCCGAAAATGCTGCGCTTTATAAAATGGACATGCAAATAGGAGAGCGCCGAATTAAAGGCGTGGTGAAAGAGAAACAGCAAGCAAAAAAGATCTACCAGCAGGCGAAAAAAACAGGTAAAAAAGCGGCCTTGGTGGAGCAGCACCGCCCCAACTTATTTACCAACCATGTGGCTAATATTCCACCTGGAGAGACGATAGAAATCTCCCTCGAATACAATCAGGTGGTTCGATACGATCAGGGTGAGTTTGAATTGCGTTTTCCATTAACCACGACGCCTCGCTATTTTCCGGGTGAGATAACCTCTGAAACGGGTCGCAAAGCGTTGATGCCAGCTGACGTGGCCGAAAGTGTTGCCGAACAGATTCGTCAGCGCAATGCTGGCACCGCGATCGATGGGTCTATTGATGCGGCTACGGGGTGGGCTCTGCCTACAACAGCGGTACCGGATGCGCATCTGATTTCTCCGTTTACTATTCCCCTCAAGTCGGTGCCTGAGAATACTCATAGGGTACGACTTTCAGCGACGATTGATGCAGGGTTCCCGGTCGAGTCTTTCAACAGCAGCAGTCATAAAATTACTACTCAGTCACAGCGTCCTGATGATTCAAAAGGCGCTACCGGTGCCGAGCGTTATCAGGTCATGCTGGAAGAAGGCCAAAGCGCGATGGAGCGTGATTTTGTACTTACCTGGCGGCCACAGATTGGCTCGACCCCGAAAGCGGCGTTATTTACCGAGACATTGCAGGATGAACTATATTCGTTGCTCATGGTCATGCCGCCGCAACAGCTTCCGGAAGAGATGTTGCTGCCTAGAGAGCAGATATTTGTGATTGATACTTCAGGCTCAATGGGAGGCGAGTCGATACGCCAAGCAAAAGCCTCGTTAGAGAAAGCACTGCTCAACTTAAGGGCAACAGATCGCTTTAACGTGATTGAGTTTAATAGTGCGACTCACACACTGTTTAACTCGTCAGTGCCAGCCGACCCGCAAAAGATATCCGCAGCGCTCAGCTATGTAAGACGTTTGCGGGCTGACGGCGGCACCGAAATGTCATCAGCGCTCACAGCAGGATTCTCTGGTTCTGTTTATCCTGGCTATCTTCGTCAGGTAATCTTTATTACCGACGGTAGTGTTGGAAACGAGCGCGCGTTATTTGATCAAATTCAACAACAACTGGGGGACTCAAGACTGTTTACTATCGGTATAGGCTCGGCCCCCAACAGCTATTTTATGAGAAAGGCTGCGGTATTTGGGCGGGGAACCTTTACCTATATCGGCGACCTTAAAGAGGTTGAGTCCAAGCTGGCCAGGTTGTTTGATAAGTTAAGAGCGCCCGTATTAAGTGATTTGGCTGTGAGTCTGACATCCGCCGCGAATGAGGAAGCGCCATCAAAACATGGAGAGAGCTACCCAAGCAGGGTCAATGACCTGTATCTCGGTGAGCCTGTGGTGCAGGTAATAAAACATGACAAAGCCGCTTCAGCTATCAACGTCACCGCTAGCAGTATTGGTATGTACCAAAGCCATACACCACTCTGGGAACAATCTTTTGAATTGAACGGAGCCAGACAGGCAGATGGGATTGCGACCTATTGGGGGCGACAGAAAATTGAGTCTCTAATGGATTCAGCTTCTTCCGGCAGCGATAGTGCCACCAAGGCTGCTTTGCGGGAGAAAGTGATAGAGGTTGCCTTGAAGCATCACTTAGTGAGCCCTTACACCAGTTTGGTTGCGGTTGAAGAGGTTATATCAAGGCCCGTAGACAGCGCATTAAAAAGTGATGCAGTCCCCCAGTTATTGCCAAAAGGCAGCACCCAAAAAATGGCGCGACTTCCTCAAACGGCCACGTCATCGCAGTGGTATTTGCTGGTCGGTTTTTTATGCTACATGTTGGGTATTGGGTTAATTTACCAGCAGCGTTCTGGGGCGCCCTTTAGCAAGCGCTTACCTCAACGCAAAGAAGTAGCGCTATCAACGCTGGAGGTTTCGCAATGAAACTGTGGGTTTTGCCAATGTTCGCCGGTTCTCTTCTGCTTGGAGCAGGAGGCTATATTCAGCTAAAAGCCTATGCGGCCCAGTGGATGCTTGAATATGCCTGGCAGAACACGCTCGAGCATCATCGAAGCCAAAAACCATGGCCATGGGCTGACACTTGGCCCGTTGCAAAGCTACAGTTAAGCCCTGAACATTCAATGGTTGTGTTAGAGGGGGTGAGTGGTCAGGCGTTAGCGTTTGGCCCGGGGCGCATGCAAGGCACCGGTGAGGCTGAAAATAACGCATTGACGGTGGTTGCGGGTCATCGCGATACCCATTTTAGCGGGCTCAAACAACTTGAAATTGGTGATGAAATCTCGATTCAACGTGTTGATGGAGGGTGGCGTCGTTACATCGTTTCGGGGGTCGACATCGTAAACACCGAGACCCATATGATTGATCTCAGCGCAGATGAGCAAGCCCGATCCCAATTAATGCTGGTGACCTGTTACCCTTTTGATGCCATGCAAGCAGGGGGGCCGCTTCGCTATGTTGTAACCGCTGATGAGGCGGTTTGAGTTGGCGTGACTTAAACCGTCAAGTCGAAAGCTGCTGCTTGGCCAGTTTTCCGAGGGTTTGAATGGCGTCTTCGCGCTCTTGTGTCCAGCTATTCGCGTAGCTGATGCGTATTGAGTGAGGGTACTTATGCGGGTCTGATGAAAATATCTCCCCGGGGGCAATGAGAATATGGTGCTCTCTTGCGTCTCGGTATAGCCTGGTTGCGGCGACGCCTTTTGGCAGCTGTATCCAGGCAACAAACCCTCCTTGTGGGGATGACATGCGTGTGCCATCAGGAAAGTGCAGCGAAACAAGGTCAATCAGCCGGTCACGGCGCTGGCGATAAGCCTCTCGAGCAAGCCTTAAATGCCGGTCATAACCACCTCCTGCCAAAAACTCCGCCACCGCCATCTGTGGTAGACGAAAGCTGCCTGTGCTGCTAAGAAACTTTTGATACTCAATCAGTTTGAGGTATTTACCAGGCATCACCCAGCCAATTCCGAGTTGTGGTTCCAGTGTCTTGGACACCGATGAGCATAGCAGCACCTGGCCTTTGGTATCGAATGACTTAACGGCCTTCGGGCGCTGTGATGCGTACCCCAGGTCGCCATAGATATCGTCCTCTATCAGCGGAACATCATACTTGTATATAAGCTCTAGCAGGGCTTGTTTGCTGTCGTCGGGCATCAACGTGCCAACCGGATTACTAAAGCAGGGGATACCCAGTACTATTTTGATAGGCCACTGCTCAAATGCGAGCTTTAATGCTTCAATGCTCATACCGTTTTCTGCATTGGATGGAATCTCAATGGCCTTCAGGCCCAGAGCTTCAATGAGTTGCAGCAGGCCGTAATAGCTAGGTGTTTCTACCGCGACGATATCGCCGGGTTTGGTGAGTGCCCGCAAGCAGAGCCCAACAGCGGCCTGACAGCCTTCAGCGATGACAATATCGTCCGGCGAGACCAGTATGCCGGCATCGATTGCGCGCCTGGCTAATTGCCGTCTTAACGGGTCGCTGCCTTTGCTCGAATCGTAGCCGATGCCTATAAAGGGTTCAGTGCGAACTTTTTGCGAGAATATCTTTTTTAATTGATTGATAACCGGGAAGTCACTGGCCGGAACAGCGGCCCCAAAGCTTGTAAGGTTAGGCAAGCTTGAGTCTCTCATGACCTCCATCACCAATTGTGGCGTAGATACTTTCTCCGGGGTATTGGCTGTTTGCACAATTGAGGGTGCCTTGGGCGGCTTGCCGAGGTTGCGGCGCACGTAGTAACCCGACTTAGGGCGAACCTCAATAATGCCTCGGTCTTCCAATAGCCCGTAGGCCGCCAAAATAGTCGACACACTCACTTGCTGTTGTTTTGCCAACGCACGGACAGAGGGTAACTTATCTTCTGCCTTATAGATGCCATCACGAATTTGTTGCTGCACCTGACTGGCGATCTGGCTGTAACGGTGTTGTTCCATCGAAAAATTCCGGCGTCTTATATTGAGGTTACGGTGGTCAGCAATTGAGGTTATGGTGATCAGCAATAGTGCATCTAATCGTGCCATAGCGCTCGCTTACCCGTAGACCAGTACAGATAACATGAAAAAGCACCATAACAGATGAGGTCTGGCTTATCTGTTATGGTCTAATTAGTTTAGTTTTGAATCTGTTTCGGTGCAAATGTTATCTATATCATTTAATGACCGTGGATAGACCTTTAAGCAGAGATAAGGAGTGCAAAATGACATCTATCGTTAGGTTTGGTCGTTATCAGGTCATATTGGTAAAACGTGAAAGAGAGCGTTCCAGCTGGGTGAAAAGCCTTAATAACATAGTGACAAAGCTCAGAGAGTACCGTGAAAACTCGCGCCAACGACGGCAGCTGGCACAGCTACCGGACTATTTATTGAAAGATATCGGCATCACTCGGGCCGATGCCTTGAAAGAGGCGGAAAAACCCTTTTGGCAGTAAAGCGATGGCAGGACTAGAGCGTGTTGAGCGTATTGAGAGTGCTGTGAAGATTGATCGTTTGGAGAATAGTGATGGCGCAAAGGGTACTGATTGTGTGGAGGGTACTGATTGTGTGGAGCGGGCTGATTGTATAGAGAGCAGCAGCCGACGCGCCGCAAGTTATAGTGCGGCGCGCCTGGGCTTGTTTCTAGCGTCGTCTGAGTGTTCTGCTGCTGTCTTGGCTGCGAGAGTCGATTCTGGCGACTATCTCTGCCATTTCATTAGCGGATGATGATGTCATGGCGGCTTTTTTAGCTTCCAGCATCGCTTTCTCTTTTTCAATCATGCGCTGAAGGCGCTTATCTTGAACGTTGGAAATAGATTCGCGTTTTTTAGGCTCTACTGGGGCTTTGGGCGCATACTGCTGAGCACGCTTGGCGCGGATAATTTCATTCAATGCCTTGGCAGATTTAATAGCCATTGCCCGGTCAAATAACGGCTCGGCTGGCTTTTCAACGGGCTCGTTCTTCTCAATAAACCCTGTTTTGATCAGCGCTTGCGTGAGCTGTTCGGTATCGGCGACAACCGTTTTCTTGGCCGTAGTCGAGCGACTTAACGTTGTTTTTTCTGGCTTTTCCGCTTTTTTAGCTTTGGTTAATGTCGTCGTTTTCGCGGCTGGTTTTGCCTTCGCCTTAGTGGGCTTTTGTGTTTTTCTGCGCAGCTCAATTGAGGCGATAACCTTACTCATTTGAACGGCTTCACGGCGCTCTGCGGCTTGTTTTGCCTGAGCACGCTCTTCCCGCTCTTTATCGATGCGTTCTCGTATTTGTTGCTCTTTGGCTCTTGAAGACATCCGGCCAGTCGGTAGTTTGTCTTTGACGGGCTTGTCTTTAATGGTCTTAGGCCCAGTCGCAGGCTTGGTTGCCGAGGCCGCTTTTTTCGCAGACAGCTTTTGAGCTTGTGCTGCAACCTTTTCGCGTTCGACCTTCCTTGCGAGCTGTTCAATTAACGACTCTGTTCGGTCGACTCTTTTTGTGCTGGTTGCATCCTGGCTTTTTGATTCTTTTACATCGCTTGCGCGGGGGCTGCTCGTTTTTGGTGTTGTACTAGAGGGCGCTTCCGAGTCGGCAGGTGATGGGTTCTGCGAAGAGAATGTATCGTCGCTTGCAGCTTCATCTTCCGCGCTCATCGATGGGGTCGGGATCAGGTCATCGCCGTTATCACTGGCTAACGACCTTTCAATATCTTCAAGTAGCTTGGACGCTTCTCTATCGGTTAATTTCTTACGTTTGGCAGAAGGTAGCGCATCCACTTTACCGGTGTTAACGACGATCGCTCCCAAGTCATGCTGAGCCTCACGCATGAGCTGCCTGATCTCTTTCGGGTCTTCACCAAACCCCCACTCTTCAACGCTAAACACGTCTGCATCGTGGCGTCTTATTTCGTCAAATATTTCACCCTCAGAACCTTCTTGGGCTTGGGTGATTAACTGCTCCCATCTATCTTCAGGGGCGTTACGGCTGGATGCTACAAAAACTCGGTCGGACTCATTATTGGTAATAGTAAAAACGATCACACAACAACCTGCAAAAATTGAATGGTCAATACTTCAAACCCTGAGTATTAAAAAAATGGCGCTGATTTCAGGGTTTATGAAAAGTGGTCGGCAATTATAGTGTGCAATAAAAAAAATGTAAGAATTGACAAAGCAAAAAGACACAGAGAATGTAAGAGAATTACTGTAGATTGTTGAAACCATTAACGTGAAAAAAATGTTACAGATTGTCTCTATTTTTTAAGCTATAGGTTCGGTCAAATCGCACAGGGTAACTCAGGTATGAGCAGCAAAAACAGTCAGCCCTATATCTGAAATGCTAATCAACGTGAGAGGCGCAGGTAATGATGTAACTGGCTGTTCTTAGTCAGCGTTTGCTAGTCATAGTCAGCGTTTTCCCAGTCAGCTTATACAGGGTTAGCTGCGCCGGATATATTCGCTATCGACTTTTTCATCTGACTTGAGTCTAGCTTGCATCTCCGAGCCGCAATTAAGAAAAAAGAGCAAAAACTCCCGCTGAATGTCGGTGTCTTGAAGTCTGGATGCAAAATGCACCAGCTCACGCAGAGAGTCGGGATCTTCTATATTAAACTCTTCGTGGTATCGTTCGTAAATCAGATCTTCCAAGCGTTCTAGATGAAATACCCCTGTATGTGTAAGTTGTATATCCTGCATGACAAGATTAGATTCCGTTTGGCATGTATTAAGCACAGTAATTTTCCGGTATGTTTTATTATTTTTTTTATTCCTCCTTATCTATTTAGCCTAATTTGATCGAATGTGCCATATCTATTTGGATAAAAGCCGGAATTTTTGACTAAAGTATAGTGTTTGAATAAATGTTGCGTTAAATCAGCTGGTTAGGGGTTGTTAAATGACGATATAGTCATTAATTTCCATAAAAAGCCACCTCATTGCGAGGTGGCAAACAGGGCTTTTGGGGAGTCGGGCGTTATCGGTTTGCTGCGTAGTGTATTTCTGAATATTCAAGCTCAATGCGACGGTTTTCAGCAAAATTGAGCGTACTAACCAAGGGGTAGCCACCACCCCAGCCGATGGTCTTGATTCTGTCTTTGTCTACCCCTTGTTTTATCAGCTCAGAGTGCATCATTGCTGCACGTCGCTTCGATAAGGCAAGGTTGTAATCCGGGTTGCCTTGTGCGTCGGTATGGCCATGAATAGTCACTTCTAACTCAGGGTTTGCCTTGAGATATTTTGCATGCTTCTCAATCAGCTCTTTGTCCTCTTCACTGAGCGCAGTTTGGTTAAAGCCAAAGTGGAATACCCGCTTCCCTGGCCGGTGCATTGACTCGGCCGGTATTTTGGGTGTTGTGGGGACAACAGGTTTGAGGTTTTCGCTAGCGAGCTTCGATAAAATATCAGGGTTTTCGATGACAAGAACCGTCATTGGTTTATCTCCTTCGGGGGGGGCATCAAGCTGTGTATCGTCGCTTGGTGACTCATGTGTCGGGGTTGGGTTAGCTTGGCTCAGTACTGTCTCAGTTTCTGCTGTACTTGTAGCCTCTACAGGCTCTGCCGTTTCTATCGATGCCGTTTTGCCTTCGGTGTCTGTAAGGTCAGGGCCAACATTGTTATGGCTGTAAGCGTTATCGTCGTGTGCGGTATGGTCGAGGGGGCTGCTCGTTTCTACTGCCGTAACATCCGGTGCATTTGAAGGGGTGGCCTCGCCATCTACAGAATTTTGCTGGCTTGCACAGGCTGCAAGCACAGACAGTGGTAGCGCCATCAATAGCGGTTTTAACACAAACTTTGTGGGTATTGCTGTCTGATGCCGGGTATTTTTGTTCATAACGTCTGCTCCAGTAATTAGGGGAATTGAATCGGGTTTCAATCTAGAGCCTTGTTAGCTCCTTGAATGTTATTAAACAAAATAGATGTGGCTGGCAGGTGGAGATAAAGTGGCAAAAAAACAGCGGAATATGATCAAATGTGGCAGAGGGTAAAATTTTAAACTGAATAATTTAGTGTTATAACAAGAGACTGTAAGCCTTATGCTTGAAAGGGCCACAAACAACTAAGTCCGTTTAAGCCGCGATAAGAATTTAAAAATGAATGGAATAACCGCAAAGGTCCTTTTTTAGATGTTAATTATTCCCGTAGAAAGGCAGCTCGATTGGCGTAAGCCTCCCTTAATGACGCTCGCTATTATTCTGATTAATGTGTTGGTTTTTTTTCTGTACCAGTCACAAGACGCTGATCTGTTAGAGGATGCCGTTGATCAATATCTGAATGCGGAACTGGCACAGCTCGAAGCTCCGGTATATTTAGAATATTTGGAGCGAGGGATAAGGCTTAAGCAAGATGATCGGGTTGAATTAGCAAGCGATGTGGCCAGCGCGATAGAACAGCGGGACGCAGAATGGTTGGCGTATGTTATTCTGCTAGATCCTGGCTTTTATAAAATGCTTGTTGATGAAGGCTCGTTGTTTTGGCACAGCGATACGTACAATGACTGGAAAGAAATAAGGTCAGATATTGTTGATCGTTATATCAATAATATTAGTTCCCGACGGTTAGGTCTGATTCCCGCAGACATACAGCTTTCTGACCTTGTAGGGTATCAGTTCCTGCATGGCGGCATAGGCCACTTGTTGGGCAATATGATTTTCTTGTTTTTACTCGGTTTTACGGTTGAACGCGCCCTGGGGAAAAGCAAATATTTGATTGCTTACCTGTTGTGTGGTGTTTTGTCCGGTCTTTTTTTCGCCATGTTTGATGGTGAAAGCCTTGTACCACTGGTGGGCGCCTCAGGCTCTATTTCGGGCCTAATGGGGATGTATGTCGCCATATTTGGTCTACAAAAAATTCGCTTCTTTTATTTTCTTGGAGTCTATTTCAACTATTTTACTGCCCCTGCGCTTGCCATACTGCCGGTCTGGATAGGCAAAGAAGTGTATGACTACTGGTTGGGCGAAGCGTCCCGCGTCGCTTATATGGCCCATGCAGGCGGGCTGATTGCGGGAGCCGGGATGGTCTGGTTACTGGGAAAAAGCTGGCTGCAAATTAAAGAAGAGTTCTATGAGCCAGACGAAACCGAGCAGGATGACGCGTTCAGAAAAAGTTACGCGCAAGCATTGTCTTTAGTTGCACAAATGGAGTTTTCACAAGCAAAGTCTCGCTTTGCTGCCCTATATAAGCAGTATCCAGATAACATCGGCATGTTGGAGCACCTTTATAGCTTGGAAAAACTTGATCACAAAGGTGATGGGTATCACTTGCATGCCAAGCAGCTAATAGAAGCCTCATTGAAAAAGAACCTTTTTCAACTCATGCTCGACACGTATAAAGACTACTTAAAAAGGGTCGGGGCTGAGAGCCAATTGGACGTGGTTTTTCATAACAAGGTGCTCTACGCCTGCTTGCGGCATGACGATGTCAAAGAAGCTGAGCGGGCATTTGAGAATCTGAAAAAGCACCCGGATATATCGGACGAGGTGCTAAAAGAAGCGTGCCAGGTACTGGTGCAAGAGTTCAAAAAACGCCAGCAAACCATGAAAGTTAATCAATACCAAACGGTTATGAATCAGCTTTAATTTGTTTAACCGCCACAGCTAATAGCAGTAAGGCTTTTATGGTTCGTCGCTAGTGGCACTGGGCGTATGGCTGACGCTCCTGGTGATAGTGATCCCAGGTTAGCATCCAAAACCCCCACTCTTCGGGGAGCAGGTCTGGCAGCCTGGTGAGCAAGTGCGCTTGAGTTAATTTATCGTCAAGCGGAGCCCTGTTAATCGCATCTAGCAGGCTTTGCCACCATGACAGCGCGACACCGACTGTCGAGAGAGTTTTATACTCCCGGGCATCCTTAACGGCGAGTTCAAACTCGGTTAAGTAGTCCAAAACAGTCATATCATCCATGCTTTTTTTCCTCTGTTTATTCTTCTTGTTTAATGATCACTCATCCATCGGGCTCAAAACCCCTTGTCCGCCTTTGCCTGTTACATGGGTATAAATCTCGGTTGTTTTTACATCCGAGTGACCCATTAGCTCCTGTATTGTGCGTATATCGTAGTTATTCTGTAAGAGACGAGTAGCGAAGCTATGCCGAAAGGTATGGCAGCTGGCGTGCTTGAGAACCTGTGCGTCATTGATGGCTTTTTTAACCAGTTTCCTGACTGTTGAATCGTGGAGGTGGTGCCTTCGAACGGTGTTGCTTCGCGGGTCAATTGAGGCCTTTTCTGCCGGAAATAAAAATTGCCACTCGAGACTGGAGGCTGCTGAAGGGTATTTACGTGCAAGGGCGTTTGGCATGTAGACTCCACCAACACCTCTCTCTGTATCATATCGATGAAGTGCTTTAACTTCATTTATTTGTGCTTCAAGCTTTTTCGTGAGCGACTTGGGTAGCAACGTCCGTCTATCTTTGTCGCCTTTGCCGGAGCGAACAATGATTACGCCCATGCCAAAATCAATATCTTTTACGCGAAGGCGAAGCGCTTCCATAACCCTAAGACCGCCCCCATACATTAGCTCTACAGCGAGCTGAGAGGGTGGCGCAACCCTGCTAATAACGTCCTTTGCTTCATTATGTGTGAAAACGACAGGAATTTTGGGCGTCTTCTTGGCGCGTACAATATTAAGCTCGCAAAGCTCAATATTCATGAACTCCCTATATGCAAACACAATTGCATTCAAAGCAATATCCTGTGTAGCTTTGGCGGTGCTTTTTTGAACAGCAAGGTAAGATAAAAAGCTCTCAATATCTGAGGCGCTTAACTCTTTCGGATGCCTATAATTGTGGAAGCGAATATAACGTTTGATCCAGTGTATGTAGGTTTGCTCAGTGCTGTAAGCCATGCCTCTTGCACGTATAAAAGCCCTCACCGAGGGTATAAACCTTGTGGAGCCAGGTTCAATCGGTATTGGTATGTCGTCCATGACAGCTCACCTTAATTTTATCTGTATATATAAACAGTATTTTGTGTTCTGAAGACTAAAAAAGTCAACCCCATCTTCAAATTAATATGGTTTTTGGGAAGCTTCTCATAAATAGTTTGATGGCATATAAGTGCGATTTTGTTTTTCAGCGTGGAGGAATTCTTTATAACTAACTGTTTTTATTGTATTTGTTTTTTATGAGTGAGACGTGAAGTTTTTAGGACGCTTCCTGTTTTAATCATTGGCCTCAGAGCGGAAAAGTGCTCTAATTGACTGATAATGAACAAATTAATGTGGGGCTTTTCAAAAAGGCATTTCTGTGTTTCTGGGAAAGGGGTTTTTGGGAAGGTTCCTATGAATTAGCTGTTAAATTCGCCAGGCAAAGCCTGGGGAAGACCTATCAATGATCTCGCACGCATAGAATAAGTACTGTAAATAAAAACAGTATAATGTTATAACTTCGTTTATGGAAACGAAGACTCTACAAGGACTGTTGGAGCAGCACTTACCTAAAGTGCGGGAACATATAAAGCTCCCGGTGTATCAACATAAAGCGTTGGATCGCCTTTCCGTTTGTCGCACACAAGCGCTGGGAGGGCATACCCAGTATTGTCCCAATGGTCATGTTAATGGCATTTGGTATAACTCCTGTAAACATCGAGCTTGCCCGCAATGCCAAGGACTTGCAAGTGAAGAGTGGCTTCGTAATACCCAATCCATCCTATTGAACTGCCCGCATCACCACGTCATCTTCACCATCCCTGAAGCCCTGAATAAACTCTGGCAATATAACCGCGAGTTTATGACAGGGGTCTTGTTTAAGGCAGTGCAGGAAACACTCCGTGAATTCGCTAATGACCCAAAATACTTGGGGGCAACGCCGGGTATACTGTCAGTTCTTCATACCTGGGGGAGAAACTTATCACTACACCCGCACATACATGTGTTGATCAGTCATGGTGGTTTAGATGCCAAAGGTCAGTGGGTTGAGCCAAAGAAGGGTAGTCTCTTTCCTCAAAAACCAGTGATGATGGTATTTAGAGGTAAGTTATTGGCAACACTTAAGAAAGCGCTAGAGCAAGAAAAGCTGGTTTTACCTAAGGGCGAAATGACTCATAAAGTAAAAGCGATGCTAAATCAGCAGGGGCGAAAAGATTGGGTGGTACATTTTTGTAAACGCTACGACCATGCTAGAGGTGTCGCCAAGTATCTTGCACGATATGTTAAAGGAGGGCCCTTTCGAAACCAGCAGATTAAATCGACTAATGAAAGCCACCTGACATTCAGCTATCAATCACACCAGACAGGACGAAAGGAAAAGCTGACGATCAGCTACGAAGCGTTTGTTCAGCGTTTTATGCAGCACATACCTTTACCCCGAAAGCAAAGTACAAGATACAGTGGCCTTTATACATCAGTACAAAGAGAAAAACTAAACGTAGCACGCAAACAATTACGGCAAAAGCCGGTGCCGAAGAGATTAGAGCTGGACTGGAGTAGCTACCTCGAAGAAAAAGGATTTAGACCCGCATGCAGTACCTGCGGTTTACCGATCTACCATGGAGAGGCAATAGAAAAATTAAAACAGATTCATTGATAATAAGAGACATAGCCGTTGATAGCTATGGGGTTAGTCGTGCCCGATAAAAAGAGATTGACGAAACAGGCGTCTAGCATGCACACTCAAAAACAGGTTAAAAGGCAGCAGAAGAGATGTTGTGGTAATGAAAAAATAGATCAAACCACCATAGATCAGGAAGGGGAAGCGTCGAATTCCGGAGCTGTGAATTTAACAAGGTGATGCAACGACCTCACTCGGGATAGAACGGTGCTGGTCGTTTTTTTAGGGGCCGAGTAAGGTCGATGATCAAAGCGTTAAATTCGCCAGGCAAAGCCTGGGGAAGACCTATCAATGATCTCGCACGCATAGAATAAGTACTGTAAATAAAAACAGTATAATGTTATAACTTCGTTTATGGAAACGAAGACTCTACAAGGACTGTTGGAGCAGCACTTACCTAAAGTGCGGGAACATATAAAGCTCCCGGTGTATCAACATAAAGCGTTGGATCGCCTTTCCGTTTGTCGCACACAAGCGCTGGGAGGGCATACCCAGTATTGTCCCAATGGTCATGTTAATGGCATTTGGTATAACTCCTGTAAACATCGAGCTTGCCCGCAATGCCAAGGACTTGCAAGTGAAGAGTGGCTTCGTAATACCCAATCCATCCTATTGAACTGCCCGCATCACCACGTCATCTTCACCATCCCTGAAGCCCTGAATAAACTCTGGCAATATAACCGCGAGTTTATGACAGGGGTCTTGTTTAAGGCAGTGCAGGAAACACTCCGTGAATTCGCTAATGACCCAAAATACTTGGGGGCAACGCCGGGTATACTGTCAGTTCTTCATACCTGGGGGAGAAACTTATCACTACACCCGCACATACATGTGTTGATCAGTCATGGTGGTTTAGATGCCAAAGGTCAGTGGGTTGAGCCAAAGAAGGGTAGTCTCTTTCCTCAAAAACCAGTGATGATGGTATTTAGAGGTAAGTTATTGGCAACACTTAAGAAAGCGCTAGAGCAAGAAAAGCTGGTTTTACCTAAGGGCGAAATGACTCATAAAGTAAAAGCGATGCTAAATCAGCAGGGGCGAAAAGATTGGGTGGTACATTTTTGTAAACGCTACGACCATGCTAGAGGTGTCGCCAAGTATCTTGCACGATATGTTAAAGGAGGGCCCTTTCGAAACCAGCAGATTAAATCGACTAATGAAAGCCACCTGACATTCAGCTATCAATCACACCAGACAGGACGAAAGGAAAAGCTGACGATCAGCTACGAAGCGTTTGTTCAGCGTTTTATGCAGCACATACCTTTACCCCGAAAGCAAAGTACAAGATACAGTGGCCTTTATACATCAGTACAAAGAGAAAAACTAAACGTAGCACGCAAACAATTACGGCAAAAGCCGGTGCCGAAGAGATTAGAGCTGGACTGGAGTAGCTACCTCGAAGAAAAAGGATTTAGACCCGCATGCAGTACCTGCGGTTTACCGATCTACCATGGAGAGGCAATAGAAAAATTAAAACAGATTCATTGATAATAAGAGACATAGCCGTTGATAGCTATGGGGTTAGTCGTGCCCGATAAAAAGAGATTGACGAAACAGGCGTCTAGCATGCACACTCAAAAACAGGTTAAAAGGCAGCAGAAGAGATGTTGTGGTAATGAAAAAATAGATCAAACCACCATAGATCAGGAAGGGGAAGCGTCGAATTCCGGAGCTGTGAATTTAACAAGGTGATGCAACGACCTCACTCGGGATAGAACGGTGCTGGTCGTTTTTTTAGGGGCCGAGTAAGGTCGATGATCAAAGCGTTAAATTCGCCAGGCAAAGCCTGGGGAAGACCTATCAATGATCTCGCACGCATAGAATAAGTACTGTAAATAAAAACAGTATAATGTTATAACTTCGTTTATGGAAACGAAGACTCTACAAGGACTGTTGGAGCAGCACTTACCTAAAGTGCGGGAACATATAAAGCTCCCGGTGTATCAACATAAAGCGTTGGATCGCCTTTCCGTTTGTCGCACACAAGCGCTGGGAGGGCATACCCAGTATTGTCCCAATGGTCATGTTAATGGCATTTGGTATAACTCCTGTAAACATCGAGCTTGCCCGCAATGCCAAGGACTTGCAAGTGAAGAGTGGCTTCGTAATACCCAATCCATCCTATTGAACTGCCCGCATCACCACGTCATCTTCACCATCCCTGAAGCCCTGAATAAACTCTGGCAATATAACCGCGAGTTTATGACAGGGGTCTTGTTTAAGGCAGTGCAGGAAACACTCCGTGAATTCGCTAATGACCCAAAATACTTGGGGGCAACGCCGGGTATACTGTCAGTTCTTCATACCTGGGGGAGAAACTTATCACTACACCCGCACATACATGTGTTGATCAGTCATGGTGGTTTAGATGCCAAAGGTCAGTGGGTTGAGCCAAAGAAGGGTAGTCTCTTTCCTCAAAAACCAGTGATGATGGTATTTAGAGGTAAGTTATTGGCAACACTTAAGAAAGCGCTAGAGCAAGAAAAGCTGGTTTTACCTAAGGGCGAAATGACTCATAAAGTAAAAGCGATGCTAAATCAGCAGGGGCGAAAAGATTGGGTGGTACATTTTTGTAAACGCTACGACCATGCTAGAGGTGTCGCCAAGTATCTTGCACGATATGTTAAAGGAGGGCCCTTTCGAAACCAGCAGATTAAATCGACTAATGAAAGCCACCTGACATTCAGCTATCAATCACACCAGACAGGACGAAAGGAAAAGCTGACGATCAGCTACGAAGCGTTTGTTCAGCGTTTTATGCAGCACATACCTTTACCCCGAAAGCAAAGTACAAGATACAGTGGCCTTTATACATCAGTACAAAGAGAAAAACTAAACGTAGCACGCAAACAATTACGGCAAAAGCCGGTGCCGAAGAGATTAGAGCTGGACTGGAGTAGCTACCTCGAAGAAAAAGGATTTAGACCCGCATGCAGTACCTGCGGTTTACCGATCTACCATGGAGAGGCAATAGAAAAATTAAAACAGATTCATTGATAATAAGAGACATAGCCGTTGATAGCTATGGGGTTAGTCGTGCCCGATAAAAAGAGATTGACGAAACAGGCGTCTAGCATGCACACTCAAAAACAGGTTAAAAGGCAGCAGAAGAGATGTTGTGGTAATGAAAAAATAGATCAAACCACCATAGATCAGGAAGGGGAAGCGTCGAATTCCGGAGCTGTGAATTTAACAAGGTGATGCAACGACCTCACTCGGGATAGAACGGTGCTGGTCGTTTTTTTAGGGGCCGAGTAAGGTCGATGATCAAAGCGTTATGCTCAAAAATATGAATAGAATAGTCCCAATTACACTTATATCCGCCTTACTTTCTGGTTGCCCAGTTACGTTTAATGCGATGCTCAAAAATGGCTCAAGTAATGAAATTGTTTTCATACCACCATTTGAAACTACCTTTAATTGGCGCATCGCGTCAGGCGGCACAGAAAAAGTAAATTGGTATCAAGGCTGCATTACTATTGAAAATGAAAACGGAATACAATATTTTTCTGGTTGGCCGATACCAAACAATGTTGTTACCAATGGTTGGTTTAGTTCTTCTCTTGATACAATTTACAAAGACAATGAGCTTTTCTTCAAAACACATGATGGTAAACTCATTAAAATTAACGAGCTAAACTCATGCAACTAAGCATAACAAGTGCATCTAGCAAGGACTTGGTTAAACTGTCACCTTTTTTGCAAAGACACGCAAAAAAGCCGCCAATTCAACCAAGCCGCTAATGCAGGCGTTATGAGTATCAAGGATAAAAAGAATGCTCCGAGAAAAACTAATTGAAGTCGCACTAGAATGGCAGGATAAATTTGGTGTTGCCCCCCAGATTACAACGCCAATATCTGAATACGATGCTGCAATGTTAGTTGGTATGCCCGAAGAAGAGTATTCACATTTTATGCAAGATAAAACTGCTGTTATGAAAGGCAGTGACTTTGTCTATAAAGGCATAAAATACCAAGTAAAGGGCAATCGGCCTAGCGGTAAGCCCGGCAGTAAAATTACAATGGTGCCAAAAGCAACCAACTATGATTGGGATCAACTAATCTGGGTAATGTATGACAAACATTACGTCATTCAAGAAGCATGGCAATGGGGTGTAAATGATTATAAGCAAGCCTTTCATCACATCAAACGCCTATCCCCAAATCATTACCGTCAAGGGCATTGCCTATATGCTAAAAACTCATAACAAGTGCATGCTACGGACAAAAAACAGCTGTCACCTTTTTCGCAATTCCGCTGCGCGGGCGCAAAAGCCGCCAGCTGTTTCTTGCCGCAGATGCAGGCGTTAAATTCGCCAGGCAAAGCCTGGGGAAGACCTATCAATGATCTCGCACGCATAGAATAAGTACTGTAAATAAAAACAGTATAATGTTATAACTTCGTTTATGGAAACGAAGACTCTACAAGGACTGTTGGAGCAGCACTTACCTAAAGTGCGGGAACATATAAAGCTCCCGGTGTATCAACATAAAGCGTTGGATCGCCTTTCCGTTTGTCGCACACAAGCGCTGGGAGGGCATACCCAGTATTGTCCCAATGGTCATGTTAATGGCATTTGGTATAACTCCTGTAAACATCGAGCTTGCCCGCAATGCCAAGGACTTGCAAGTGAAGAGTGGCTTCGTAATACCCAATCCATCCTATTGAACTGCCCGCATCACCACGTCATCTTCACCATCCCTGAAGCCCTGAATAAACTCTGGCAATATAACCGCGAGTTTATGACAGGGGTCTTGTTTAAGGCAGTGCAGGAAACACTCCGTGAATTCGCTAATGACCCAAAATACTTGGGGGCAACGCCGGGTATACTGTCAGTTCTTCATACCTGGGGGAGAAACTTATCACTACACCCGCACATACATGTGTTGATCAGTCATGGTGGTTTAGATGCCAAAGGTCAGTGGGTTGAGCCAAAGAAGGGTAGTCTCTTTCCTCAAAAACCAGTGATGATGGTATTTAGAGGTAAGTTATTGGCAACACTTAAGAAAGCGCTAGAGCAAGAAAAGCTGGTTTTACCTAAGGGCGAAATGACTCATAAAGTAAAAGCGATGCTAAATCAGCAGGGGCGAAAAGATTGGGTGGTACATTTTTGTAAACGCTACGACCATGCTAGAGGTGTCGCCAAGTATCTTGCACGATATGTTAAAGGAGGGCCCTTTCGAAACCAGCAGATTAAATCGACTAATGAAAGCCACCTGACATTCAGCTATCAATCACACCAGACAGGACGAAAGGAAAAGCTGACGATCAGCTACGAAGCGTTTGTTCAGCGTTTTATGCAGCACATACCTTTACCCCGAAAGCAAAGTACAAGATACAGTGGCCTTTATACATCAGTACAAAGAGAAAAACTAAACGTAGCACGCAAACAATTACGGCAAAAGCCGGTGCCGAAGAGATTAGAGCTGGACTGGAGTAGCTACCTCGAAGAAAAAGGATTTAGACCCGCATGCAGTACCTGCGGTTTACCGATCTACCATGGAGAGGCAATAGAAAAATTAAAACAGATTCATTGATAATAAGAGACATAGCCGTTGATAGCTATGGGGTTAGTCGTGCCCGATAAAAAGAGATTGACGAAACAGGCGTCTAGCATGCACACTCAAAAACAGGTTAAAAGGCAGCAGAAGAGATGTTGTGGTAATGAAAAAATAGATCAAACCACCATAGATCAGGAAGGGGAAGCGTCGAATTCCGGAGCTGTGAATTTAACAAGGTGATGCAACGACCTCACTCGGGATAGAACGGTGCTGGTCGTTTTTTTAGGGGCCGAGTAAGGTCGATGATCAAAGCGTTATGTGAAGGCAAGGAGCATACATTGAAATATAGATGGAAATATTCAGCGGATAATATCGATTGGGAAGAACTGTCTGAATTATACAAATTAGCACCTTTAGGTGATAAAGAACCAAATAAACTTGAAACTGCATTTTCTAACAGTTTGTTTAAGTGTTTTGTGTTCGAGGGTAGTAAATTAGTAGCGGTTGGGCGAGCATTAGCAGACGGTACAGATTGTTCTTATATATGTGATGTTGCGGTTTTACCCGAATACCAAAGTGAGGGGCTTGGCAAAGCAATTGTTTCAAAGTTAGTTGAGCTATCTGACGGACATAAAAAAATAATATTATACTCATACCCAGGTAAAGAAAATTTTTATAAAAAACTCGGTTTTAAGCGTATGAGCACTGCAATGGCTATATTTGAAAATCAAGACCAAGCAGTAGAGTGGGGCTTGGTTAGTGAAGTATAAAAAACCAATCAAAAACAGTCACATAATCGGGTAGCCGAGGGTCTCTAACCCTCAGCCCCCACAACACCCTGCATGCGGGTCCGCACAGGGCGTTTCACTCAGGATAGTGAAGCTTAATCCAACCATCACGTAACGAGTAAAGCCCCTGAGATTTCAGGTAATCCAGAGATAAAGCCTGATTGATCCCTGGGGTCTTAGCGCTACGCCATGGGCCTTTGCTGGTAATGCCACACGCGACTGCGGCCTGGACATGAACACCTAGCCTCATCAAGTTTCTTACCTTGGTTCGTGGCTTTCGCCACTGTCGCCAATAAGCCATTCTCACTCTGCGTCGAATCCAATGATCCAGATCGACACAAAGTTGATAGCAATTGGCGATACCAAAGTAATTAATCCAGCCTCGTAAGTACTGGCTGATTTTGAAGAGTTGGTATTTCATCGACACGCCCCAGTTACGGTTCGTTAGTTGCCGTACTTGCTGCTTAAATTTCAGCAGCGTTTTCGGGTGCCATTGAATGCGTCCTCCTTTGAAGGTAAACCCTAAGAATTTGCTTTCACTGGTTTTAACGACATGGCTTTTGGTCGTATTAACGACTAATTTCAAACGGCGTTGCAGGTATCCACTGATACTCCGAAGAACCCGTTCGCCAGCACGCTCACTCTTCACTAAAATCGTAAAGTCGTCAGCATAACGAGCGAACTGGTGGCCTCGTTTCTCTAGTTCTTTGTCTAGCGGGTCGAGCATGATGTTAGCGAGTAACGGCGATAATGGCCCGCCTTGCGGAACACCTTCTTGACTCTCACTATAGAGCTGGTTATCGCCATTCAATTTTAAGGTCAGCCCAGCTCGGAGGTAACACTTAATCAATTTGAGAAGACGCTTGTCCCTTACTTTGTAGCCAAGGTGCGTCATCAATAAATCGTGGTTAACTCGATCAAAGAACTTAGACAGGTCAACATCAACAGCAAAGCGGCGTCCCGTTTTGATGATGCCTTGAACCTGCTTAACCGCTTGTTGCCCATTACGATTTGGACGAAACCCGAAACTATTGTTCGAAAAGTCTGGGTCGAAAATGGGTGTTAGGACTTGGGCAATGGCTTGCTGAATAACACGGTCTGTGACCGTGGGAATCCCTAATTGCCGTTTACCGCCATCTGGTTTATCGATTTCAACACGCCTGACCGGAGAGGGTGAGTATTGACCTGTTTCGAGATCAGTTGTCACCTTAATCCAGTTGCCTGCTTTAACCCAAGCGGGGAACTCATCGATGGTCATACCATCAATGCCAGCGGCCCCTTTATTAGCTCGAACGCGTTTCCATGCTGCCTGAAAGTTCTCAGGGCGTAGTACTTGTTCAAGTAGATTTTCGCTAAAGGCTGGCTTCATACCAGTACGCTGAGTCACGTCTTCACCGGTCGGTGTTCGTGTATTCAAGTCTGACAAGGCTCCTCCTTTATTCAACTAAGTGTTCAGGCCTTCACCATGTCCCATCCATTACGATGGGCGTTGGGCTACTATGCCGTCTGCTGACTTCTGCTTAATCACCCACAAGGTTACCCCTGCTGGCGCTATCGGTTTTCATCTAGTTCGCTCTCTTTGGTTGATGAGTCCAAAGAGCCAAGGCACTTCTATACCAGAGCCTTACTGGTTATTGACCGATCGCTTGTTAAGCAGATCTCCCCAGATAAGAACATGAACTTTCCCTGCGCAACTGCATCATTTACGGTGGCCGTTAGATCACATGGCTTCGTCGTCTTGTGCCAACTCGCCTTCAGCCTACGCCTCATATGATGTTCTTGTTCATCAGCTCGCAGTTTTGCTAGCGGCTTCCTTCAGACCAAACCTCGCGGTTAAGCCCTTGCCATTCGCTAATAGTTAGCATCTAATAACGATATTAATCGCTAAAGGATGGTGATCTTCCTATAGAGGACTTCCACCTCATTAGTTCATGCCCATGCTGGGCGTACACAAGTGGCTGCTACGGACCCAAAACAGTTGGCACCTTTCTTGTGTCGCTTCGCTCACAACAAAGTCGCCAACTGTTTTGGGCCGCAGAGCAATGCGTGTGTGCCAGGCATGGCACTTAACTAGTTGGGTGAAAGTCCCGATACCAGGTATTCGCAGAGCCGAAGGTTAGCCAAAGGGCAAGGGCCAACTCGTGAGGGGCGGTCTGAAGGAAGCTCAAGGCAAATTCGCGGGGCGATGAACAAGAACCCAATAAGAGGTGTGACGTATTCGGGGCCAGTGGGCACGTGACCATTAAGCCCTCCATCTGCAATCGGGATACGTTTTATAAATTGGGCGTCTACGCGAGGAAAGTTAAGTGTCTTACCCTGGGAGGTCTCCTGATGTTGCGCTGGGACGCTGCGTGCAGCTGAAAACCGCTGAGGGTCGAGCAATTGACTCCGACCGCACAGGAGAAGTCAGCAGAGGGCATAGTACCGGTGATTACTCGGCTGGATTTTTTTTTCCAGAAGTGAATGTCTAAGGGAAGGCCCGAACGGTGCCCTTTATCGGGTTTAAATGAAGAGAGTAGTTATTGAAACAATGGATCTAGGTATGGCATCCGAACAGGATGAAACCCAGGTTGGGTTATTCAAAGAAGACGCTCCGGTTATCAATGATCAACTGATGGAACGGGTGCTGGAACGTGAAAACCTCCAACGTGCTTTCCGTCAAGTCAAACGCAACAAAGGAAGCGCGGGGATAGACGGGATGACCGTTGACGACCTGACCGCCTTTGTCAATCAACACTGGCCCAAGATTCATCAACAACTTCTGGAAGGTAACTACCGGCCACAACCGGTCAGACAGGTAGAAATACCCAAGCCCAAAGGCGGTGTTCGGAAATTGGGTATACCAACGGTACTAGATCGCTTAATCCAACAGGCATTGCTCCAGGTCTTACAAGCAGAGTGGGACGGAAGCTTCTCCCATTTTAGCTATGGTTTTAGACCGGGCAAGTCGGCCCATCAGGCTATCCGTCAATCGCAACACTTCATCAATGAAGGGTATAAGTGGACGGTGGACATGGATCTGGAGAAGTTCTTCGACAGAGTGAACCATGACAAGCTGATGAGCCTGATTAAACGCCGAACCCAAGATAAGCGTGTTCTTAAGCTGATCAATAGCTTCCTAAAGGCAGGAGCACTAAGCGGAGACGTTTGGGTTCCAGCTTCAGAGGGTACGCCCCAAGGAGGCCCCCTTTCACCACTGTTAGCGAATGTGCTCCTGGATGAATTTGATAAAGAGCTCGAAGCGAGAGGGCACAGGTTCGTGCGCTACGCGGACGATTGTAACATCTATGTGAAGAGTGCTCGTTCAGGCGAGCGCGTGTTGGCCTCGGTCACACGCTACTTATCAAACCGGCTAAAGCTCAAAGTAAACAGTGAAAAGAGTGCAGTTGATCGACCTTGGAATCGCTCATTCCTGGGATTAACGTTTAGCCGACGAAGAAAGCGAAAGGTGAGCGACGAGTCAATACAACGTTTTAAGTATCGAGTCCGTCAAATAACCAAGCGAACCCGTGGGCGTTCCATAGAAGCAATCTACAAAGAACTTTCGGCGTACATGCGGGGCTGGAAGGCTTACTTTGGTATAGCGGAAGTAAAGTCTCCTTTATTAGACCTAGCTAAATGGGTACGGAGGAAGTTAAGATGCTATCTTTGGAAGCAATGGGGACGATCAGGCTACCGGCAGTTAAGAAAACGGGGTATAGATAGATGGCTAGCCTGGAACACGGCGAAGTCAGCGCATGGCCCGTGGCGTTTGAGTGGGAGTCCGGCGTTAAGATACGCACTGCCAACGAAGTACTTTGTGGCAGTGGGTATACCGGAACTTGTTGATCGCAAATAACTCAATCAACCGAACCGCCATGGTACGTGATCCGTATGCCTGGTGGTGTGGGGGGAGAGGCATCGTGAGGTGTCTCCCTATCCCGATTAGGCTAAATCAATATGAGCGCATTTATTCACAATAGGAGAAAGTAGATGAAACAAACCATATCAAAATTATTAGTTTTGTTGCTCTTTTTGCCAGGTATTGCGTTAGCGCATACCGGCGTTGGACAAACAACGGGGTTTATGCATGGATTTGGACATCCAATCGGCGGAGCAGACCACGTTTTGGCAATGGTAGCGGTGGGGATTTGGGCTGCCCAAATGAATGGACGGGCGTTATGGGTCGTTCCTTGTACTTTCGTCGGCGTTATGGTCTTCGGTGGCGCCCTTGGGTTCACAGGTGTCCCAGTTCCATTTGTTGAAGAAGGGATATTGGTTTCTATTTTAATTTTAGGGGTATTGATTGCGGGTGCCTTTAAACTTCCACTTATATTCGGCAGCTTAATTGTTGGTATATTTGCTATTTTTCATGGTCATGCTCATGGGTCTGAGATGCCTGCTTCAATAAGTGCTGTATCGTATGCGGTTGGCTTTGCACTGGCTACAGCAATGCTGCATTTAGGTGGTATAGGTTTGGGGATGCTTATGCAAAAAACAAATCTGCAAGTTGTCAGTCGCATTGCTGGCGGTGCGATTGCGCTCAGTGGCATTTATTTAGCATTTGCATAAATAGCCTAACAAACGGCTGCACCGGACAAATTTTTGCCGTCACCTTTTTTGCAAAAACACGCAAAAAAAGCCGCCATCAAAAATTTGCACGGTGAGCCGGGCGTTGGTATGACTCCCCACGTCAAGAGGCCCGCACAAAATCCTGCCGGAACCTCGGCCAGAGCCTTTCTTTTTAATCAACATGCTTCCCGTTAGGGAAGCGTCAACGCATCAGATGAAGCAAGTAATTTCGACGGTGATCATGCTGGTATTCGTGGGTTGCCAACGCGAAGCGTTAACCTATCCAACCTTACTTATTACGTCGTGGTGCCTGTCTTCAGTCTATGCTCGCGGATTCACGGCTAAATTAACCGCTACCGCCTAACGCCTTCGGTGATTGCACCACAGCCGCTGCTTGATCGTTTGCGTTGACGCTAAACTTGTTCATTTATCTTTCCCTAGGCTGGCACTCTAGCCAACCTTGTTCTTGGGTCTACCTTCGGTAAGGCGATCTCTTTAGAGATTGACCAGATATAAGCAATCAGCTCTCGTGCGATTGCCGTTACTGCTCTACTAACAAGACACTCACTCTATAAGAAATCAATAATTCATCATTCATTCGATATTTCGCTCTCAATAACGTGAAAAAGAGTAAGTCAACAGGCCATTACTCGGTTCCTGTTGGAGTCTGATAGACATTTTGTAAGGTTGACGAAAAATCCGTCAGTTCGAGATCGTCATGAATCCTCAGGCGAAAGCCTGATCATCTTGGTAGGTAAGGGGCGTTAGAAACAGGTTATCAGGCTGACAATAACTCCCTACAACGTTGCAACCCTCTAGGTCGTTGGTAACCCAGTGTCTGATAAGCCTCTTTCACCTTGTCTTCATCACCAACAAAGTGTTGAAAGTGTTTTTCGAAGTCTTGGGTGAGCGCCTTCCATTGGCATGGCGTTAGTGCGAGTCGTTGCAATATCGGTGGCAGGTTGTGATCGATAACGCCGCGTTTGTCATCACGAGATATTTTGCCTGCCCAATCGACCAGCGCCAGGTAATCGTTGAGTTCATAGGGGAGCCCGTCTGGCATATCCTGCCGTGGATTGCCGGCAAACGGCAGCATGTGCCGGGGTTGATGAGGTCGTTCAGTTGGTTGAGCACATTTGATTCGCGCTTTGACGGAGGTGTGATCAGAGGTTCCGTGATCAGAGGTTCCCGGCGTATCGGCTATGCCCGCACGGATCGGGTTGAGATCCACACATAGAACATACAAACTGTTAATATGGGGGTCTTGTTTAATCGTGTACTTATGTCACCGCAAATCGCAGCATTATTCTTACCAAATAGTATCTAACATCTCACTTGAAATTAGGTTTTGATCTGCCGTGACTAACCTTGCATTGTGGATAATTGATGTGGCTGCAATTATTCTGTCGGCTGGGTCATTGTTAATTTCTGAATTAAAATTAACGGATAGCTCTGCTATTTCAGGAGAAATTAGTTTTACTGCAACATTTCGTGATTGAAGAAATAAGTTAATGAAATTAGCCGCAGTTGTTTCAACCTCTATTCGTTTCTTCTTAATGAGCATAGATATTTCCCAAATTGAAATATCTGAGATTATTAATGCATTGTTTTCATCTGCTTTATTTATAGCTTCCATTGCGGTGGCCGTAACACTTTTTGGGTTAAGTGAATCCAAAATAATGGCACAGGTATCCATTAATATCATTTCAAGGCATCCCAGTCACTATCTATTGGTGAAGTAATATCATGTAATTTCGCATTTGTAGCTAAGGCCTTTAACTGTTTTTTTGCTTGCTGTTTTTGGTTTTCTGGCGGTGTTATAGTAGCTAGTAACTTACCATTAGAGGTGACAGATATTTGTTCGCCAGAGTTAGCTACCTCTAGATATTTCAAAAGGTTAGCTCTAAACTCACTAATGTTAATCGTTTGCATGGTTATGTCTGCCTTGGTTGTACAATATTCTTGTACGATAATAGCTGGATAAATCATGCATAACAAGAGGCTGCTACGGACATCGCACTTCCCCCGATAATGTGGACACTTTCTGATAACTAGTCAGCAGCACTAACATGACACTCATCCTATAGAAAAATCAATAATTCATCATCCATTCGATATTTCGCTCTTAATAACGTGAAAAGAGTAAATCAACAGGCCACTATTCGCTTCCTGTTGGAGCCTGATAGACATTTTGTTGCAATATCGGTGGCAGGTTGAGATCTATAACGCCGCGTTTGTCATCACGAGATATCTTGCCTGTCCAATCGACCAGCGCCAGGTAATCGTTGAGTTCATAGGGGAGCCCGTCTGGCATATCCTGCCGTGGATTGCCGGCAAACGGCAGCATGTGCCGGGGTTGATGAGGTCGTTCAGTTGGTTGAGCACATTTGATTCGCGCTTTGACGGAGGTGTGATCAGAGGTTTCCAGCGTATCGGCTATGCCCGAACGGATCGGGTTGAGATCCACACATAGACCATACAAACTGTTAATATGGGTGTCTTGTTTAATCGGACTAACGATTAGCCATGCTCGTGTGACATGTAATCTCAAAGTAATCATTAGCTGCATTCTGGAGTTGCAATGAATGGCCCAAGCCCAGAAGACAAAGAACCCATGAAAGGGTTTCCTCAGGTTGGATTTTTGAAGAATTTTATATCCAGCGAAAATATTATTGTTGGTGACTACACCTATTACGATGACCCTGAAGGGCCTGAGCGGTTTGAAGCTAATGTGCTTTACCACTTTCCGTTTATTGGAGATAAACTGGTTATTGGGAAGTTCTGTGCTATCGCAAAAGACGTTAAATTCATCATGAACGGAGCTAACCATAAAGTGTCTGGCTTTTCCACGTACCCGTTTCAAATATTCGGCAATGGTTGGGAAAGGGTCATGCCAAAAGAAGGGGATCTTCCATACAAAGGAGATACCGAGGTTGGAAACGATGTATGGATTGGCTATAACGCGACGATTATGCCGGGTGTTAAAATTGGTAGTGGGGCTATTATCGCTAGCCAGTCAGTGGTGGTAAATGATGTTCCTGCATACAGTGTTGTAGGCGGGAACCCCGCTAAAATTGTTAAGCACAGATTTGATGAGGGGGTAGTTGCCGAGCTTTTGAGCATAGCGTGGTGGGATTGGGATGTAGAAAAAATCACCCAAAACCTTGAAGCCATCGTTGGTTGTGATCTGCCGGCACTTCGAAACGCCGACAAGGTATAACTGGCTAGCGTGGGCTATTCCGCTAATGTTTGTCGTTATTAGTTTTGTGTTATATCCAGCCATGTATATCGTGAAGCGCACCAAGACTAAAAAAACACTGATAGCCAGCGAGTGATCACCTGCAATAGAAATCCAAGCTAGCAGAGCATTAATGCTCACTAACTATCACTATGGAAGAGTACAGCGAGTTGAGATGTTGTTATGAAGTGGAATCCGTTTAACACGTCTGTTGGGGTTGCGTTGGGCGGAGGTGCGGCAAGAGGAATTGCCCACATAGGTATATTAAAGGCATTTGAAGAAGAGCGAGTTTCTATCTCGTATCTTTCGGGCACCAGTATCGGTGCTTTGGTGGCCGCATATTATGCATTTGGCAAAAGCTCAGAAGAGATATTTCATGTCGGAAGGTTGTTAAATTTCAAACAGATCGCCAGCTTTAGTCTGATGCAGATGGGCGGCTTTTTTACTACCGATGCCATACGTGAAATGATCTTACGGGACTTGGGAGATGTTCAGATTCAAGACTCGCTCATTCCTTTGGCCATTTGTGCAACGGACATAGAGAGCGGAGAGCAGGTTGTTTTTGAAAAAGGCAGCGTGGCAGATGCGGTTTGTGCATCTGTGGCTGTGCCGGGAATATTCTCACCGGTAGAGATTGACGGTCGAATGCTGGTGGATGGAGGGCTTATTGAAAATGTACCTATTTCACTTGTTGAACGATTAGGCGCGGGCATCGTAGTGGGGGTTGACCTTAATGGTATTAAGCGCTACCCCGCGCCATCAGGTATGCTTGATGTGGTTGGCAATGCGATTGATATCTGCATGGACCTGAAAACCCGCGATCAGTTAAAAAAAGCGGATATTGTCGTATCACTTGATCTGACTAAGTATAGCCGAACGGATAATACAGATCGCGTTGAACAGCTGGTGCTGGAAGGGTACCGGCCCATGAAAGACAAAATCAATAAACTGCTATGGTTTAAGCGGGCAAATGCGATACGTTATGTTATTAAGTTACTAAAAGAGATTGTGCCGCTTAAAGTGCCGGAATTCATTAAGGGGAAGGTTAGGAAAAAGCGGTCTAATATTAAGGTTAAGTAGGGCCGGAAAGAACATCTCTACTCAAATAAAAATAATTAAGGAGGCCTGTTGTGAAACGCCAACAAACGACTGTTGAGCATACGGATACGCTTATTATCGGCGCGGGACTTTCGGGTATTGGCATTGCCTATTACCTGCAAAAAGAGCAGCCGGCTCGATCTTTCACCCTATTGGAGGCTCGAACAGCAACGGGGGGCACATGGGACTTATTCCGTTATCCTGGCATCCGTTCAGACTCAGACTTACATACATTTGGTTATGAATTTAAGCCCTGGGTTGATAATCATGCGATAGCGGGGGCGGATAAAATTCTCGACTACTTGCGTAATACCGCCTCGGAAAATGATATAAACCGCCATATCCGGTTTCAACATAAAGTCGTTAAGGCAACCTGGTCAACCAAACAGGCTTGCTGGTGCGTTGAAGTGGAACGCGAGGACACCGAGGAACGCTTTAGCATGACCTGCAATTGGCTATTTTCAGCTGCAGGTTACTACCGTTATGACCATGGCTACACTCCTGACTTTGAAGGCGTTGAACGTTTTGGCGGAGCGGTGGTTCATCCTCAGCAATGGCCCGAAGACCTTGATTATCAAGACAAGCAGGTGTTGGTGATCGGCAGCGGTGCAACGGCGGTCACCCTGGTGCCTGCGATGACAGATAAAGCCGGCCACGTAACAATGTTGCAACGCACGCCCAGTTATATTATCAGCCTGCCAAGTGAAGATGTGATCGCCAACACGCTACGTAAGTGGCTGCCTGATGATATCGCCTACTCGATAACGCGGCGAAAAAATATTGCCCTTTCGCGCGGAATCTGGCGTTTTTGCCAACGATTTCCAACACTGGCAAGAAAAGCGATCCGTTATAGCAACAAACGCTCTCTGCCTGAAAATTACCCTGTTGACGAGCATTTTAATCCACCATACAACCCCTGGGATCAACGCCTCTGTGTCGCACCTGATGGCGACTTCTTTCAGGCGATCTCTGAGGGGCGTGCCTCAGTGGTGACAGACCATATTCAGACTTTCACCGAGAAAGGGGTGCGCTTGACGTCAGGCCAAGAGTTGGAAGCAGATATTATCGTTACTGCTACAGGGTTGAATCTACAGGCATTTGGCGGTATTGATATGGTGGTCGATGGCAAGCTTGTCGATATGTCGGAAAAGGTTGCCTACAAGGGCATGATGCTTGATGGTGTGCCAAATTTTGCGTTCGCCATTGGGTATACCAACTCTTCATGGACCTTGAAGGTGGGGCTGCTGTGCGAGCACTTTTGTCGAATACTGGCGTATATGGATCAGCATGATAAATCGATCTGTTGTCCAACGCTGCCTCAACCTGATATGCCTACCCGACCGCTCTTAGACTTTGGCGCGGGCTATGTTCAGCGATCCTTAAGCAAACTGCCCAGACAAGGGTTGGGGGCGCCCTGGGTGATTCCAATGGATTATTGGGTGGACAAAAAGTTGATGAAAGATGGGCCTGTGGAAGACCCTAATCTAAGGTTTTACTCTGCAACAGCAGAACGCCGTGTTCATGATACGCCTTTTGTTCAAACGGGGCTGCAAACAGAAGGTGCCTGATACCTGATACCTGATACCTGGTACCTTATATCTGGGTCATAATTGTTGGCCGAACTCCAGTCGCTTGTGTGCCGCTACCGCATTTAAGTACTCTGGTAGTTTTGCCTGGGATGGGTGCTCGGGAAAGGTTTGCTTAATGAACATCAGGTACTTGGCGGCCTTATCCCACTGCTGCAATCCGTTGGCCAGTGTTTTTACAACAACAAGGTACGCATCGGGTAGCTTTTCAAATGCATCGAATCGTCGGTGCATCTCTTTTACCAATACTAAAATCAGGCGATACTCCCCCTGATTGTAGAGCTGCTGGATTAGCTGAAAAATAAGCTCGGGGTCTTGCAGCTGAAAAGCAGGGTTATGTTTGAGCAATTTTTTAAGCAATGTGGCAGACTTATCGGGAGTATTGTTACTGACAAACAGTCGCAGAATGGGCTGAGCGTATTTGCTCAATTTTTCAATATTGTGGCTGGCCCATAGGAGTTTGTAGAGTTGCTCTCGCCTGACAATGCTGTTGGGGTTCTTCTTTAGTTGATCTTCGAGGATACCCAAAACAGTATCGTAACGACCTTCCTTTAAATTAATATCGATGTCTGCATCTATACGCAAACTGCGGTTATGCAACATTGATGAGGATTCTGACTCTTCGTCCTGAATATCAGCTGCGTATCCCAGTTTGTCCTGATACTGGAGCAGAATGTAGCCCAGCATATGGAAGATGATCACCATAAAGTAGCTAAATAAAAAGCCTGAGATGGGGTGAGCAATAACGATGGGGAAATGCTGCAAAATAAAATCTTGTGTGGCCGAAAGCGCAAAAAATAACAGTACCAGATGAGCATATAACACCATATAGGGCCAACCAATCGCCCCCATTAAAGACAGTTGTCGCAAAGGGTTAATCGCATCAGCTATGTTCTTTTCCAGCGCCAGGATAATAACGCTGGCAGGGAAGCTCAACAGCAAAAATGCAGAGACAATCAGGGCGAGCACCGGGCCGCCCAAGTGACCGGCCCCAGTGATAATCAGCCCCATCAGGATAAATACGCCGATTTGCTGGAATATTATTCCCATGCCATCGCCGGTGAAGGCTGAGGAGAAGGTTGGCGGAGTCAGATGACCTTCCGAGGTATGCTCTACGATACTGTACACGTATTTGGTTAAAACACAGAAAAGCAGGAACGCACCTAACAGTCCAAATAGGTTTTGCCCCAGGAATATGGGCACAAAGGTACAGACTGCGATGAGTATCATAGGGTCAAGGGCGAAAGGGTAGCCAAAAAATGAGCCTATACGGTTCCAGAAAGGGACAATGTCGTTTGCGGCGCCCTGGTAGCGCAAGTTTCTGCTGCACTTTGGGCATAGGCCCTGCTGCTTGGCCTCGTCGGCATCAGGCATACAGGACTTGCAGAAAAACGTCATGCACTCTTGGCAGTACCATTTTGCGGGTGATGTAGGGTGGTAGTGGCAGTGCTTATTCACGTTACTTGTCGCTCGTTCACAATCTAGCTGTTTGAATGGTGCTTTTTCTAATAATGTCAGATGGATAGGCGAATGACTAGCAGGATTCGCGGTTATTAAAGCAAAATGCAAACCTGCGGGCTTAGAACTTGATGATGCAATCGCTGTCCAACCACCGAAGAGTAGAAGCAATAACGGGTATTGTTATGGAACTGAAGGTGAGCCGGTACATAATAGTGATCTATTAATGTATGACCGTCAGAGTGACTCGTTGTGGTCTCAAATTGAAGGAAAGGCCGTCAGTGGACACGCTAAAGGTGAGCGACTTGAGAGACTCCCGATAGAGCACACTTCGTGGGGAGACTGGAAGTCGCGCCATCCTGACACCTTGGTGCTATCGGATAAAACGGGGTTTAAACGGAACTACACAGCAACCCCTTACCCCGGGTATGAGCAAGGCAAGTCGGTCTATTTCCCTGTGTCAAACAGTGATAAACGCTATCACCCGAAAGAGGTGGTGGTGGGTATTGAAATAGAGGGGGATGTTAAAGCCTACCCGTTTGTTGAGTTGGCAAAAGGCCGTGGTGTATTGAGTGATAAGGTGAACGGGCAGGCCTTGACCATCCATTATAATGCAGAAGCAAGAAGCGCACGGGTACCGAATCAAAAGGGAGAGGTTTTGCCATCGTTGACCGCCTTTTGGTTTGCCTGGGTGGCATTTCACCCTGAAACGAAGGTCTATACTTATTCGGCACCCAACAATTAAGGCCTTGCTTGATACTGCTTAGCGCCTACTAAAATAAAGGTGGGCGCTTTTCTTACTAAAGTCCATCTCTTTGCCGTCTTCAAATTTCACCTTGAATGAGCGGTCATCTTCACCGATAACGCTTCCATCGCCAAATATTGCATGGTGTACAGCGTCATGATGCCAGGCAGGGGGCTCGTCGCTGCTGTTGGGGGTCTGCTTTTTTTGTTGCTTTAACGTGGCGTTTTTGAGTTCCGCGTACCGTCTCGCGACCTTGGTGGGCGCATGCTTGAGTGTGATGTTGGAAGTGTGTTCTTCTGATTGTTCCTGTGGTTGTGTTTTTTCGGTTTGCTGTTCTACATGCTGCAACTGTTCTCCCAGCTCATCGCACAGTTCAAAACGCATCTCTTTGACGAAGCGGCTTGGCATCAAGTCACTGGTGGCAGAGCCGCCTTGCTCCATGGTTGGCGGCACAAGTAGATGCAGATGGTGAATGGTTCGGGTTATCGCTACGTATAGCAGTCGACGCTCGCTTTCCAGAAGAGAGGGCATATCATTACTGGCCCTGAGGGTATAAGGCAAAAACTTATCCATCATTCCTGGAATAATAACAGTGGACCACTCAAGGCCTTTGGTTCGGTGCATAGTCGAGAGTAATAGCCCTGCATCCGTATTTTGTTTTCCTGCCCGCGCTTTTAGTTCGTCCAGATGAACCAGGGTCTCTTCTGGCGGTCGATTGAGCGAATGTAAATAACGGATGACGCCCTTAACGGTGCCTATTCGTTCTTCTGCTGACTCATGGGTCATCGCCAGACTGCGAATACCTTCGTACAGGTCAGACTCCTGAACATAAAAACGAATAATGTTTGCCGCTGAGCCGGACTTGCCTTCCAGCCTTCTAAATATTTTGGCTGTTCGGTCAAGCTTGATGGATTGAATCTTTTTGAGGTCTGGCAGGTTCATTTGTTCCAGCAGCGTTCCCCAACCTGTGGGTTGCTGTGCCAGGGCCTGGCATAGTTGCCGTAGTTGAAACTCTTTTAAGCCAACATGCGGAAAGCGTAAAATCTGTTCAAACCGTTGCTGCCGCGCAGGTGCTGGCATAGTCGAGAAACGACCCGCAGCAAGTTCCAGAATAGCGCTAATCGTTTGTACTTCCCGGGTAAACAGCGCGCCTCTGGCCCGGTCAATCTTATAGGGGATCTGTTGTTCAAGCAGCTGTAGCTCAATCTGCACACTCTGGCTCCAGACCCTGAACAGCACGGCTATATCATTAAGGTTGCCGCCCTCGTTGTTAAATTGCTTTGCAAAGTCTGCGATGAATCCTGCATCGTCCTGAGAGCTGTGCCTGGTTATTCCGGTTGCCGGGGTGCTTGGGTGAGAATGGCAAATGACGTCTTTGCGCCCTTTATTGAAGCTTATCAGGTGATTGGCCAGCAACGCGACCTTGTGGCCATAACGGAAGGTATATGACAGTGTTAGCTCTTTCGGGCTTTCGAACTCTTCAGAGAAACGGTTAAGAATAAACTCCGGTCGTGCGCCCCGAAACTCGTAAATGGTTTGGTCAGGGTCGCCTACAACGGTTACCCGTGCACGGGTACCTGCAATGTACTTAAGCAACAGGTGCTGTATTTCATTAGTGTCTTGGTATTCATCGACCAGAATAATATCCATCTTATTACTAACCAGCTTTTGTAAGGCTGGATTTTGATGAATAGCCATCACCGGTTCATAGAGCATATCAGCATACGAGATTCTTCGTTCTTGCTTGCGCCATTGCTCGAAGCGGTCAAATAGCTCTATCAGATAGCGGTACTTATCGGCTATTTCAAGCTCTTCAAATACGACTTCCGCAGATGATAGCGTCGACTTTACCAGGTCAATATAGTTGGAGGCGGTCTCTACATGCTCTTTTTTGCTGCGTTTAATCTCGTCTTGCAAGGATTGCGGCGCAAGCTGGGTAATTAAGCGCCAGACTTGATAGTGAATTTCATGCTCTTGCAATACATCAGGCTGGATGGGAGAAAGGTAGCCTTCGCTAATGAATCGTCTATAAAGCCGGTAACCCATTGAGTGGTAGGTGCGTATTTCAGGAAGACTTACCTGTGGACTATCAATGACCCGGCTTAGCTTTTTGGCGAAGTCTTCCCTGGCGCTGCGGTTAAACATCAAAATAAGTAGGCGCTGCGGATCATGCCCCTCATTTAACAGGTGTTTAATCCGGTGCGCGAGGGTTGTTGTTTTGCCACTGCCTGCAACTGCCGTAATAACGCAATGTTCGAAGCCTGTTTGGATGATGGCTTCCTGCTCATTAGTAAGTTGCATGTATCCGTTTTTCTCTTGTTGGTGTCAGGGGCATATATTGTACGCCATATTGGTGATATCCCGTCACTGGATATGCAATATAGCGCAGAAAATGACAGAACTGTGACCAATAGACTTTACCATTTGGGCTATTTGGGGAAGAATGGGCACTGACGATTACTATAATCATCACGGATGAGAAATATGAAGAACAGAATAACAACAGCCATTGTAATAACCGCACTGCTTTCATTCAGCCTGACAGGGTGTGGCATGCTATCTGGCGGTCAAGATGCCGATAACCAAAGTGACGCAGCGTCCGCAGACGCATCAGTTACCAGTCAGAGCCAACCTGCCACTGCGAATGAGCCGACGGCCTTAATGCTTTCAGCTGCTGAAGGTGACTTGTCTGAATTGAAGGACTTGGTAGAGCAAGGGGCAAATGTAAACACCCTGACCCCAGAAGGCACCGCTCTCAGTTATGCCATTGAAAAAAACCAGCAGATTCCAGCATTGTACCTGATGAGTGTGGGCGCTGATCCAAATAAAGGTTTTACAGACGGAGACGCGTCGCTATTAATGGTGGCGGCAGATAGAGCCGATAACCGGTTGGTAAAAGCACTGTTGGCAGCAGGGGCAGATGTTAATTACGCTGATGCCCAGGGTGAGACGGCTATCGCTTATGCCAGCTATAAAGGGCATTTGACGACAGTTAAGGCGCTACTGAAAGCCGGAGCAGATGTGAATGTTACGCCTGAAGGAAAGTCTTTATTGATGCATATTGTTAAGAACAATGACCTGTTGCTGGCGCAGGTGGTTATTGCTGCGGGTGCTGATGTTAATTACGCCGATGAACATGGCAACACGGCATTAAAGATCGCACAGGAGAAAGGCCTGGCCGATCTTGAGATGCTACTGATTCAATCTGGTGCGACATCGTAATCTGTCAGTTGGCGACTAGTCTGTATTGAGAAGAAACTGAGGAGGTAGCCTGTACGGCAAACACCTCTTCGGGCCTTTAACAGAAAACCTTGGCCGCTATCTCTTGGTCTTATTCACCCGTATAATGCCGCCACTGGAATCGATTGTGGCTACAGCTATTGCTCTTTGCGATATGAGCCGCAGCCCACCTCATCTATTTATTTGCTAAAAACTGAACAGAATACTATGTCAAAGAAATTGGTCATTCGAATTAATAATCTTCAGGACAATGAAAACGACGACACCTATGAAGTAAATGAAGAAACCATTATACGCTGGGATAGAGTCGTGGCTGTCTCTGTTTTGGCGCTGGCTCTGATGGCTGTCGTGATTTGGGGTGGCTGGCAGCTATTCTCAAAAACCAGTTCTACCAAGGTAGATACAGATTCTTTCACGGACTCTGGCGCTGTTATAAATTCTGATTTGGATAGCCAAGCCCTCGTATTAGAAGCTGCACCTGAAAACGAACAAGAGACTATTGATGCTAGCGGCAAGGCTGTTGAAGGAAATACTGTTGCTGCGAGTTCTAAGGGTGCTGAGAGTGTGGAGAGTTCTGAGAGTTCTGAGAGTGTACGTAGCACGAAAAGCGAAGCTGCTCATAATACGGCATTAGAGGACATTAGTAAGGCGGCTGAATCTAAAAAATCGGACGTTACGCCAGTCGGTGCGGGCACTGCTCAAATCAAACGTAAGACCTCAGCTGAGAAAGCGGTGTTAGTCGATCAGGGGAGTCGTTTAGCGAAACCCGAACAAGGGGCGGCTATAAATTCGCCTGACCCTGTTACCATCGAGTCGTCTCGCATTGTAAAAGCCCAATTAACCCATCGCGTTAAAAACAGTGAGCCGGTTGACAAGCTAGGGTCTGTTATTCCAATGAATGAAGATAAACTAATCAGGGTTTACTTGTTTACCGGTATGGAAGGGCTTAAGGGCGAAACGCTGTATCACGATTGGTATCTTTCGGGTAAGAAGATGGCCCGAGTTAAGATTAAGGTGAAAAATGATAAAACCTCGGCCTCTTCCAGTAAGTTTATTGATCGGCACATGACTGGAGACTGGCGAGTGAAAGTTACTACCAGTCGAGGTGATGAGCTGGTATCTGCTAGTTTTAATGTAGTTAACTGACATACGGTATTTTTGCGCGCACGATCTTGAGCATCTAGAGCCTTTACTCCAGTCGTGTGAGAGATATCGCACAGAACTTTGAGAGATTGGCTATATCTATCAACGAAGCGTTTTCGTATTATTCTTTTCGTCAGGACGACATAGCAACGTATGGATGCGGACACGGAAGTAAACAAGGACGGCAGGTTACCTAAGGAATGGTAAAGGACGCACCAAACAAGTAAGGCGCTGCAAGGATTGCAGCGCCTTTTTGCGTTTATGGCTTATACAGTTTCTGAATGCTCGAAAAATCCAGCGCCCCATTGCCCTGAGATGAATGAAGTGCATAGAGGCTTTTGGCCAGCGAGCCCATCGGAGTAGAGGATTTGGACGAGAGCATGGCTTCTGTTGCCAGTCCCAAATCTTTATTCATCAAATCCACTAAAAAACCGCCTTCATAATCTCTCGAAGCAGGAACATTTTCCATTACGCCAGGGTAGGGGTTATAGACTTCCAACGGCCAGTTATTGCCTGAACTTTTGTTCATAATGCCTGATAGCACTGATGGATCAAGGCCGTTGTTAACCCCTAGTTGAAGTGCTTCTGCGGTGCCAATCATTTGAATGGCGAGCAGCATGTTGTTGCATATTTTAGCGACTTGTCCAGCGCCGTGATCACCTGCGTGGAAGGTGTTTTTGCCCATCACATCAAACAGCGGCTTGCCGTGGTTCAGGGCTTCAGCGCTGCCTCCTACAATAAAGGTCAGCGTGCCTGCTTCGGCGCCAGCGACGCCTCCTGACACAGGGGCATCAAGCATTTCAAGCCCTCTTCGCTGGGCCGCTGCTGCGACCTCTTTGGCAACGTCAGGGGCAATGGTGCTGCAGTCAATAATCAGCGGTCGTCCAGAGATGTTTTGCAGCAGCGCACCGTCTCCAATATAGAGTTGTTTAACATGTGGGCTTGAGGGCAGCATGGTAATGAGTACATCGACATCATTTGCTGCGTCCATCGCAGATGGCGTTGCTGTGGCACCTGCATCGACCAGGGCTTTAAGCGCCGCAGGGACTAAATCAAACACCTTTAGGTTGTACCCGGCTTTGACCAGATTAAGGGCCATCGGGCCGCCCATGTGCCCTAAACCAATAAAACCGATTGTTTTCATTGTTGTTTTCCTTTCAGGGTTTTATTAACTGTTATTTATTGCACCTTAAAGGTTTTTTAGCGGGTGTTGATTGTCCTGCCAGGGGGACGTCAGGTGCTCATTCAGCCATTCGTCTGTCACGCTGGCTACATCGCTAAAAAACCATTGGGGTGAATTATCTTTGTCAACTAATAGCGCTCGTATACCTTCGGCAAAATCAGGATGCCGAGTGCACTGTATTGCGGTTGTAAGCTCTGACTGGAACACTTCTTTTAGTGATAGAGCGTGCCCTTCAGTTATCTGGTGATAAACAATTCTGGCGGTTGTCGGGCAACCGTTTTTAAGGGCCGAAATGCCCTTAATGAGCCATTTGTCATCTGTTTCCAGCGTAGTGATGGCGGACACAATCTCTGCCAATGACGAGTGGGAAGTCACCTGTTTGATAATTTCCAGGTGCGCTTCAACCTGAGCCGGTGGTCTAATGGCCTCGGTGTTGTCTGACAGTGTATTAAGAATATTGTCGACGATGCTGTTGTTGCTTTGCTGACTGTTGCTCCAGTCTGCGCTTTTTAACTGTCGCAGCAGAGAACTTCGGCTATCAGACGAGATAAAGTGGGTGGCTAACTTCAAATAGAGCGCATCGGTCGCGTTAATGGATGAACCGGTTAGCCCTAGATAAAGCCCGCAGTTATCCGGCATTTTATTGAGAAACCAGGTGCCGCCTACGTCGGGGAATAACCCGATGGTGATCTCCGGCATGGCAATTCGAGAGTGCTCGGTCACAACTCGATGACTGGCTCCGGCGAATAGCCCGAGCCCTCCACCCATCACGATACCTTGACCAAGGCAGATAACCGGTTTGGGGTAGGTATGAATCAGGTAGTCTAAGTGGTACTCACGGGTAAAGAAGTTCTCAGCGTACGGGTTCGGCCCATTGGGGTTTTGCTGCATTGACTCATAAAGCCGAATGATATCACCACCGGCACAGAAGGCCTTGTCTCCCGCTCCCCGTAGAACAACGCAGGCCAATTTATCATCAATGGACCACTCCATTAACTGATTGGTGAGAAGGTCTATCATGTCGAGTGAAAGTGCATTGAGTGACTTTTCGGCGTTCAGTGTTGCAACGCCGATTGCGTAGCCATTGAGTGCGTCTTGCTCTTCAAAAATAACTGGTGATGACTGGTTCATAGCGTTCCGGACTTCCTTAGTATTAAGACCCTTGCACTACCACTATTACTATTACGCTCGAAAATAAAACGTTTAAAAATGACTCAAAATGCTCATTTTTTGTATTGTCTTTGCTTCGCTCGTAACGTAGTTCAAAGGTCTCATGTTATCTAATCTTTTACTTGTTTTTCCACGCGGGAGGGCGCTTTTCCAAGAATGCATTAACGCCTTCGCGCTGGTCTTCAGTATCAAATAGCCCAACAAACAGTGAGCGCTCTTCTGGTAACGCTTGTTGCATGGGGTTGCTACGCGCAGCTTGCACCAGCTTTTTACATGCGGCTACCGAAGAGGGGCTTTGTTTCGCCACTGATTGTGCGAGCTTAAGTGCAGCCTCGAAAGCGTACCCGGTTTCAACCACGTCCTCTACCAGACCAATGGCTAGTGCTTTTTCTGCGTTAACGCGTTCACCGCACAGAATCATTCGCTTAGCCCAGCCTTCACCGACTAACCAAGGCAGGTTTTGAGTTCCTCCAGCACAAGGCAGCAAGCCAACCGTTGCTTCGGGTAACGCCATTTTTGCTTGTGTTTCGGCAATGCGAATATCACAGGCCAAGGCGCATTCAAGCCCCCCGCCCATAGCAAAGCCGTTAATAGCCGCGATGGATACGCCACGGAATTGACTGAGTGTTTCAAATGCTTCGCCGAAAACCTCTGCCATGTGTTTGGCGTTACCTTTATCGCCATCTGCAAACAGATTGAGGTCAGCCCCTGCCGAAAAGAACTTTTCGCCTTGCCCAGTGATGATCAGACTATAGATAGTGCTGTCATCATTGAGGTTAAGTATGAGCGTCTTAAGCGCTGTAAGGCTCTCGCCATCCCAGGTGTTGGCCGGTGGATTGTTGATAGTAATAACCGCAGTGTGGTCGATAATTTCAAGGCGTAATTTTGATGTTTCGGGTGTCATGTTCTATTGACCTGCTTTTGCTGTCTGATTAATTGCGATATATACGTTTTATCGTTATTTAATTACGTCTGTTGCCCCTTCCATTAACAAACGCCGGGCAATGATGACGCGCATAATCTCGTTGGTGCCTTCCAGTATTTGGTGCACCCGGCTGTCGCGTACATGTCGCTCTAACGGGTATTCACGAATGTAACCGTAGCCCCCGTGTATTTGCAGTGCTTCATTACATACCTTAAAGCCGACGTCAGTCGCGAAACGTTTTGCCATCGCGCTATATACACCGGCTTCCGGGTCACATTGGTCGAGTTTCCAGGCGGCAAGGTGCACCATTTGTCTTGCTGCGACAAGCTCTGTTGCCATATCGGCAAGCTTAAACTGCAGTGCTTGGAAGTCAGCCAGTGGCCTGCCAAACTGCTGCCGCTCGTGAAGGTAACGTTGAGCCTGTTCGAGGGCTGCCTGGGCAGTGCCTAGCGAGCAGGTTGCGATATTTATTCGCCCACCATCTAGGCCTTTCATGGCAATTTTGAACCCTTCGCCTTCACGGCCTAACAGGTTCTCAGCGGGTACTTTGACGTCTTGCAGCGTAATCGCTCGGGTAGGCTGACTATTCCAACCCATTTTGCTCTCTTTTCGCCCATAACTAATACCTTCCAGATCCGCTGGAATAACGAAGCTTGATATGCCCTTGGCACCTTCCCCACCTGTGCGTGCCATCAGCACTAATACATCGGTTGCGCCAGCCCCGGAGATAAACATCTTGCTGCCATTAATCACATAATGCTCGCCCTCTCGGCGGGCCGTTGTTTTGAGTGATGCCGCATCAGACCCCGCATTGGGTTCGGTCAGGCAATACGAGGCGAGCAGGTCACCCGTGACCAATTTAGGGCACCACTCATTGCGCAGCCTTTCATCGCCAAAACTGGCGATCATCCATGTCGCCATGTTGTGGATGGTGAAGTACGCGGTTGTTGAGGTGCAACCTTTAGCCAGAGCTTCCAAAATGAGGCAGGAATCAAGTCGCCCAAGCCCCATGCCACCCAGTTCTATGGGGGTGTAGAGGCTGCAAAACCCGGTTTTACCGGCTCGTTTAATCACGTCGATGGGAAATATTGATTCTTCATCCCAGCGGGCCGCATTGGGCGCGAGTTCTTTCTCCGCAAATGCCCGGGCAGATTGCTGGTAGGCTTTTTGTTCATCGCTTAGGTTAAAGTCCATATTTTTAACTCGATGTCTCTTCTTTGTTTATTTATGCACAGTTTTTACTTAAGCATGGTGTTTATTTAAGCGTTCTGTCTATTTAAGTGTAATGGTCATATTTGGCCCGTGAAGTGCGTCTTCATCAAACCAGCGTGAGGTGACGGTTTTGGTTTCAGTATAAAAACGCACGCCTTGTTTTCCATACGCATGGTGGTCGCCGTAAAAGGAGTTTTTCCAGCCAGTGAAAGAAAAGAACGGCAGTGGCACGGGAATAGGCACGTTGATGCCAACTTGGCCCACTTCGATATTGTGCTGGAAATAGCGGGCAGCGGAGCCAGATTCTGTAAAAATGGAGGTGCCGTTACCGTAGGGGTTCTGGTTGACCAGTGTTACCGCATTTTCCAGTGACTCGGACTCCATGGTGAGCAGTACAGGGCCGAATATTTCTTCCTTATAGATGGTCATATCTGGGGTTACACCGCTGAACAGGGTAGGCCCGACCCAGTTGCCTTCCGGGTACTCGGGAAGTGTAAATGAAGAGCCATCAAGTTCGCAGTTTGCGCCTTCTTTTCTACCTTGCTCGATTAGGCTGAGGATACGGCTTTTGGCTTGTGGACTGATCACTGGGCCGAAACCTGCATCTTCGTCGTTCCAAAGCCCCGGTTTGACATTGGCAATGGCTGCTTTGATTTCAGGTATCCAGGCTTTGCTTTCACCAACAAAGACGGCAACACTGATGGCCATACAGCGTTGCCCTGCTGCCCCGACTGAGGCCCCAACCAGGTGGTTAATGACTTGTTGTTTATTCGCATCAGGCATAACCACCATATGATTTTTTGCGCCGGTCATGCATTGCACGCGTTTAAGGTTGTGGGTGCCTGTGCGGTAGATATGCTGGCCAACGTGTGCAGAGCCTACGAATGAAATGGCTTTAATATCCGGGTGATTAATGATTTGGTCAACCTGTTCTTTATCGCCATGAACCACCTGCAACAACCCTTTGGGAAATCCGGCTTCATCAAATAGTTCGGCCAGCCGCATTGGGGTCATCGGGTCTTGTTCTGATGGTTTCAGAACAAACGTATTGCCACAGGCTATCGCCAAAGGAAACATCCATAGAGGGATCATTGCCGGAAAGTTAAACGGGGTAATGCCCGCGCACACACCGAGCGGTTGAATATAACTATAGGTGTCGATATCGCGCGCGACATTCTCTGCGGTTTCTCCCATCATCAATGACGATATATTGCAGGCCTGCTCTACGACCTCGATTCCTCGCCATACATCCCCTTTGGCGTCAGCAAAGACTTTTCCGGTCTCCTGACTGAGTATCTCTGCAAGCTCATCATGATGCTCTTTCAAGAGCTGCTGATATCGCAGCATTAACCTGGCGCGCTCGGGAGAGGGTGTCTCTTTCCAGCTGGCAAATGCGGCTTTGGCGCTGCCAATTGCCCGCTCAACTTCCTGGTTAGTTGCACAAGGGGCGTTGGTTAATGTGAGCTGTGTGGCGGGATTGGTGACTGGAATCGTGCGTTCGGCTTTACTGGGAGTAAACTCGCCATTGATATATAAAGGTAGTGTACTGTGCATTGTCTCGTTCCTTCTGACCGGTGGTGTGGGGCATAAACGGCTATTTATAAGTATAGTCGCTGTTTACCCGGCCTATGCGACGCAAGGTGGTGCTAATTTGAGCGTTGATCACCTAACAACACGTTTAAATCAAGGTTGCTGCTTTGGTGCTTGAGGCCCTGTTGCTCAATAGGTTAGCGCTAGGCCGGATAGATGTATGTCTAAATAGTGGAAGAGGTAGTGATGATCGTTCATTTCCTGAAAGGGCCAGGAAAGCGTTAGATCGGAATGGTTTTATAGTAAGGATACTCATCAGCCAAGACGACCAAAGAAAGAACAAAACTGCTAATCAGTAACGATTCCACCCTTCCACATCGTTGTTATTTTTATTCACTTATTTTTATTTTTTTATCTGTGTTTACTGCACCTAGACTATTGTTTTTATTTGGATGTCTGTGTGCCGGTTTGCTTAGGTAGGGTGGCTCATATTTAAGCCAGTATCCCAAGCCAGTTAATTTCTTGATCGAACCCTGATTAGCAGCGATGAGAAGATTGTAAACCGAACCGTGCGAGACTCTGGATTGACTAAATTGCTGTATTGATGGACTATATTGTTCTCAGTATAGGTTTTGAAAACTCATTATTTCGTCGTATTTATTGGTATATCAGGCTGTCGTATGTCTTTAACCTCTGATTGGCCGCTCCCGGTTGACGGTGTTCGTTTTTTTGTACCGGACTTTATTGTGACGCTGTTCACAGGAAATGTGCTGTGCAAAGACCTCTACCCACTAAGGTTTGGCTACTACCCAAAGGCGGTAGGGCACAACATGCAGCGCAATGAGCACCACGATGACCACCTGTTAATTTACTGTATCGATGGAGAGGCTGACTTGATGGTGGAGGGACGCCATCATCGGGTACGCAAAGGCAGTTTGGTTCTGTTGCCGAAAGATAGTCTTCACTCCTACGCGGCCAATGATGATAATCCATGGACTATCTTTTGGATTCACTTTGAAGGTGAACTGAGTCAGGCGTATCTCGATAACCTCAACTATAGTTTTGAAACCCCGATTATTCCCCTGGGTGTTTTGCCGCGATTAGTCTCAGGATTTGAGTCTCTGCTGGCGATTAGTGCATCGGGCTTTGGCCAGAAAGTGTATATCCATATAGCCAACCATCTAAAACAGTTGCTGACCTATATTGCGATTCAGATACCCAAGGTTAAAGCGGGTGAAAGTAAGTCGCTGAATCTGGATGAGATTCATGGCATTATGCAGCATCATATTCACGAGCATCTGGATTTGGACTCGTTGGCAGAGAAGGCTAACTTGTCCAAATATTATTTCTCAAAAAAATATAAAGAGCTTACCGGTCGTTCACCGATTCAGCATTTTATCCACCTGAAAATGGAGCACGCCTGCTATCTGCTGGATGTATCAACTCAGCATGTGAATCAGATTGCGCGAGAGCTGGGATACGATGATGCATACTATTTCTCTCGCCTGTTTAAGAAAGTCATCGGCATGTCACCGACGGAATACAAGAAAGTTAGATATCGATAGCGAATAAAAGGACATTGACGTGTTATTTCAGCTTAAAAAAGTAATAGGGGGGTTAATGATGCCGTTACCCCTCTCCTTGATTATTATCCTTATTGGGCTGGTGTTGCTGGTTGGCGGCAGGCAGAAACTGGGGCGGGTGGGGGTAGCGCTCGGATGTCTGGTTATTGCGCTAAGCAGCTCAATGCCATTTGCACAACTTATCACCAAACCCCTTGAAAGAACGTACCCTGCCTATGCCGGCCAGCCGGTGTCATATGTTGTGGTATTGGGAGGCGGACATGTGACGGATGACTATCTTCCGGTCTCCAGTGTGCTTAGCAGCGCATCCCTGACCCGGTTGGTAGAAGGCATTCGAGTCTATCGGCTTAACTCAGGTGCGAAGCTTGTACTATCAGGTTATAGCGGCAGTGATTCTGTGCCTCATGCCATTGCCATGAAGAGGGTCGCACTGGCGCTTGGTATTCCAGAGCAGGATATTATTGCTGAGCCCCGACCAAGGGATACCCGAGAAGAGGCCCAGTATATGGTGAATATTGTGAATGAAAGCCCTTTTGCGTTGGTGACGTCTGCTTCTCATATGGCTCGGGCGGTATCCCTGTTTAAAGGACAGGGTCTTGACCCGATAGCATCACCCACCTATTTTTCGGTCAAAGAAGCTAAAGAAAACGATTGGCGTTACTATCTTCCAAGGCCAGACGCGTTAGCTATGACCCAGATGGCGTGGCATGAATACCTGGGTCGGGCTTGGGGGTGGATGACGAAGGAATAATATCGGGCGCGGGGCACCCTTACTTCTTTGTAGCCAAACATTTTGCCTAGGTCTTTGTACGAGGGTGCCCTGCGCCCGATTCTATGCTCAGCAGAAAACTAGAAGGTATTAGCAAGGCTGCCATCGTATTAAGCCATTCATATCGGTTGTAATTATCAATGGCTGTGAATATTATACTCCGTACCCCCTCATTGATTAAATGTTGGGTGCTTCAAATAATCTACTATCCATGGAATGGATACATAAACAAGGAGGTATTATGCCCTGCACTGATTTTTCTAATTTTGGCTCATATTTCGAGCAGAACATGAATGCGATTGGGTTACCGGCATCAACTGAGTTGTTACCCCATCCATAATTTGTTAACCCTATAGGCTGATCTAGATGTTTGAGAATTGGAATGGTTTGTTTTTGGTTGTAGGTCTAGGGCTGATTGTTATCTTGATATCTGAGATATCTAACTATGTTCAAGAAAAGTTTTTAGTTAAACAAGGTATTTTAAAGCCACTTGATCAAACGACTGATGAAGACATTGCCTGCTTAAAAAAAAGAGGGTATCCGGTCTGGGCTATTAAGCGCTATAGACAGATGAACAAAGGGGTTTCATTGAGAAAAGCTAAAGAGTATGTGGAGTCTCTTTAGTTATAATGAGATTGTATAAAGTAACACAAGGAATTATTTGATCTGAACAGGGAAAATGTTTATGAAAATACTAATAACTCTATTAATCACGAGCCTTTTAACTGCTTGTGCTGTTAACGGACAGCACTCTTATATAGGAGGCAAGTGTGTCTCCTGTTGGAATAACCCTCTTACGCAAGAGCCTCTTAACTATGCTGCCGGGGCAAACAATACTGAGGTGCTTACATGGCATGAGCTAATGCTTGAGGGACTTAATGGCAAAAGAGATAGTTTAGATATATACGGTGAGGACTATTTACGGTATCAATATGGAAATAAAGTGGTTTCCATGAAGGGGAATGAAATAGCCTATCAGCGTAATGTTAATCAAGCAGTCGGTGATCTTAAGAGTGCAGTCAGCTCGCATAGTTTGAAACCTGCATATCAGGTTACTGTTTCATCTAAGATAGATGGCTATGATTTTGAAAAACAGGAATTCCCTGTCATGCTAGCTGAATCATTTATTCTTCAATCGGATAATAATATAAATGTCTTACCAAAAGAAATTGTTGTTAGTGTGAACAATGTTAATGAGCTGCCAAACTTAAAAATGGCGGCGAATGAGGCTGAAAGGTTCCTTAAAAAAAGACGAAATAGCAGAGGAATATATGTAAGGTATGTTCTTGAAAATATTGAGATGGATGTGCCTGGAATCTTCAGTGCCCGCGTAAAAGAAGTTCAATTCATTGATGTAAAACCTAGCATCGTCACCCGCCCAGATAAGGAAAAGTTTCAGCCTATTTCGGTCGTAGAAATCTGACTTGAGTCTCTCAATACCGCAATAGAAACGTTAAAAAAGAACGGTCAATTAGAAGAGATATACAGTAAATATCGCTAACTATGCTGCTTGCCCTCTTAACTTGAAAGAGGGCTTTTGATATCAGATGTTTTCGTTCACTAACGCTTCCAACAGGTCAATATGGGGGGCTTGATCATTTAGCGCGGGAATGTAATGGAAGTCACTGCCGCCAGCTTCTTCAAAGTAGCCGCGGTTTTCTTCATCTATCTCTTCTATTGTTTCCAGGCAGTCGGCAGAAAAACCTGGGCAGATCACATCTAGCCCTTTCAGGTTTGTTTTGCCCAGCGCCTTCATCGTTTCATCTGTATAGGGTTTCAACCACTCAGCGGCCCCCACTCGAGACTGATAACTCAGCTGCCACTGATCGTCTGAAAGGTTTAGTGCTTTGGCGACTAACTGTGCGGTAGCAACACACTCGTCCGGGTAAGGGTCACCTTTATCCACGTATGATTTGGGAATGCCATGAAATGAAAAAAACAGTTTTGCCTGTCGGCCAGTTGTTTTCCAGTGCTCGCGCACAGTGGAGGCTAATGCTTCAATGTACAACGGGTGGTGGTAGTATCGTTTAATGAAGTGCACCTGAGGGATATCGCGCATGTCTTTTAATGCTTTGCTCAGCGCATCCCATGAGGCGGCTGTTGTAGTCGCCGAGTATTGAGGGTATAGCGGTAAGACCAAAATATCTTCGTACCCTTCATTTTTAAGTGTGTTCAATACGGTTGTAAATGACGGATTTCCATAGGTCATTGCTGCGGCAACTTTGATCTGAGGGCCGTTGGTATTCTGATCCAGACGTTGCTGAAGCTTACTGACTTGCTGATTGGTGATGCGGCGGATTGGCGACTCTCCATCCTTCCAGATGCCTTTGTACGCTTCTACCAGCTTCGCCGGGCGGAACCTTAAGATGATAAGATTAAGTACGAACCACCATATCAGCCTGGGCGTTTCGATAACACGCGGATCGCTTAAAAACTCTTTGAGATAGCGTCGGATCGCGGGTGTGGTTGGCTCATCAGGCGTACCAAGATTGACCAAAAGAACTGCTTTTTTACGGGCGTCATTCGGGTTCATGCTTGTCTCTTTGTCTAAATGTGGTCAATTGGCGGGTTTTATTGGGGCGTTAGATTATCGCCGGATGAGCCGGTTGGCAAGGGATATGGTTAATATAAGCGTCTATCCCGGCTATTAACCTGCAATGGTTTCATAATTTGAGGTGCATCATAGGCACGGTAGAAAACTGCTTTTAGTGTGACAAAATGACGCAGATCGTGCTCGGTATCTTTGTCTATTAGTCGTTAGAATAACGGTCAGTATTTAATGACCTGTATTTTGTGCAGTATTTTATGAACGATAGGAGAGTTAATGATGCGATGGCTTGGGCGTTTTACAGCAAGTTGTTTGATTCTGGTATTGAGTTTGTCGGCAGTTACTGCAAGCGCAGAGATGAACCATACTAAAAAAACGGATATACAAGCACATATGACCTGGGTTAGGGCCGTTCCCCCTGTCGCAACGATTACCGCAGCCTATATGATGCTGCATAATTACAGCCAGCAAGATGACCGGCTGATTGGGATCGAATCGCCTGTTGCGGGTGTGGTTGAGATGCACGCATCGGACATGAGTGATGGGGTGATGAAGATGGTTAAGCTTCAGGAGGTCGTGGTGCCAGCCAAAGGGTTCGTGATGTTCGAGCCGGCAGGTAATCATATTATGTTGATTGATTTGAAGCAGCCGTTAAAAGTGGGCAGCATGGTACCGCTTACGCTGGTTTTTGAGCATCATGGCCGCGTAGATATGCAACTGGTTGTATCGCACCCGCCAGAAGGGCAGAGCAATGGTGACATGGAGATGCAACACAGCGGGCATCAAATGAATCATTAAACTGTATCTCCTTGATGGATATCATTTTCAATAAACAGTAGTATTGCTTAAATGACGTGTTTTATAGAACGCTGATAGTTAGTCTGTTATAGACGTTGTTGTCTGGACGTTATCGCTGCTAATGCGAGTCCGGCGCAGTGGATGAATTAGGTTAGATATTAGAAAAATACTACGATTTGAGAGGATCACAATATGAGAGCACTTAAAAAGTCTGTTTTGGCATTAGCTGCTACATTAGCCGTTTCTGCGCCTATGATGGCAAATGCTGGCGGTGATGTTGCTGCTGGAAAGGCAAAGGCGGGTGTTTGCGCTGCATGTCACGGCCCAGAAGGGGTTGCAATGATTCCAATTTACCCTAACCTTGCAGGCCAGAACGAGCAGTACCTGGTAAGTGCTCTAAAAGCATACAAAGCGAAGCAGCGTACAGGTGGTCAGGCAGCAATTATGCAAGGCCAAGCTGCCGCTCTGAGCGATGCAGATATTGCTAACCTTGCAGCGTACTATGCTAGCTTGAAATAATGCCAGTTTGAAGTAATCGAGCTAGCTTGAAGTAATTGCGCTAGCTTGAAGTAATTGCGCTAGTTTGAAGTAATGCTAATTTGACGTAGCGACGACTCACCCCGCTGTTATGCGGAGAGAGTAAAAAAGCAGTTCCCGTCTGGGCACTGCTTTTTTTGTGCTTGATGTTTATATCAACGTTATGCCCCTTCGGACGTCTATCGCCAGACGTTAACTACTAATTCACAATACGGTAGCTCGGCGTGTAGACCTTGCCTGGCAATTTCATTCTGTGTTCACGTATAAAGGATTCAAGCAACGACTCTAATGGATCAAGAATAGACTTATCGCCGTGAATCTCAAACGGGCCAAACTTTTCGACTCTGCGAATGCCTTCATCTTTAACGTTACCTGCGACGATGCCGGAAAAAGCTCTTCGAAGGTTAGCCGCTAAGATATGGACCGGTTGCTCTCTATGCAGCTGAAGATTTTCCATATTCTCATGGGTTGGCTGAAACGGCTGTTGAAAAAGCGGGTCGATCTTAAGCAGCCAGTTAAAGTAGTACGCATCTCTGTGAATCCGCCTATAATGCGCGACCTCTTCTATTCCTGACTTGATCTCCTGGGCGACTCTGATTGGGTCATCAATAATTATCTTGTAGCGCTTTTGGGCTTCTTCACCCAACGCTCCGCCAATAAATTTATCGATCATATTGAAATATGACTCGTTCTCTTTCGATCCGGCAAAAATAACTGGAAACGGAAGCTTTTGGTTAGCCGGGTGCAGCAGAATCCCCAGTAGATAAAGTATCTCTTCTGCGGTGCCTACTCCACCGGGAAACACAATAATCGCGTGTCCGGTTCGAACAAAGGCCTCAAGCCGCTTTTCAATATCGGGCAATATCGTCAGCTCGTTGACGATAGGGTTGGGTGACTCGGCTGCGATAATGCCCGGCTCACTGATGCCAATATAACGGCCATTGTTAATACGCTGCTTTGAGTGCGCAATGGTCGCGCCTTTCATTGGCCCTTTCATTGCTCCAGGCCCACACCCCGTGCAGACGCTTAGTCCTCTTAGCCCAAGCTCATGACCGACATTTTTGGTGAAGTCATACTCCTGTCGGCTGATTGAGTGACCGCCCCAGCAGACTACGATATCGGGTTGTGTACCTGCCGCTAGAATTTGCGCGTTACGTAGCTGGTGAAAAATAAAATTCGTGATGCCGTCTGAGGACTCAAGGTCAAAACCACTGCTTTTCACTAGTACACTGTTGGCATGAACAATATCTCTTAGTGCAGAAAACAGGTGCTCCTTAATACCCTTGATCATCTCGCCGTCGACGAAAGCACTCGCCGGCGCGTTAATGACCTCTAGTTTGATCCCTCTCGGCTGGTTAACCAGCTTGATATCGAAATCTTTGTATTCCTCCATAATGGCTTTGCTGTCATCGCTTTCGTTGCCGCAGTTCAGAACAGCCAGGGCGCATTGGCGGAACAGGTCATACAGCCCCTTTTTGCTTTTATCTTTGAGCAGGCTTACTTCATGCCGCGATAGTACTTCCATTGTACCTTCAGGGGTGATTCGCGCGTTTATTCCAGAGTTGGCCATAATGCCTCTATAGGTGATGCCCTTCGTTTACTATTGGCCTATAACATGCGCAGAAAAAATAGGTGGCGCACGGACGAGCCAGACGTTGGGGTTAATGTTTGTTGTTTATTAATAAGCTTAGTTGATTTCAGTAAATTCTGTAGAACCGTATTTCTAAGCCGATATGTTTACGGATAAATCATTGTTATGAAATCTTGATGACAAACAGGTAAAATGCTCAGCTACGCCCTCGTTAAGTCACTTATAGGTTCAGTTTTACAGGCAAACACATGAAATTTATCGTCAAGCTATTTCCTGAAATCACTATTAAAAGCAAGCCCGTTCGAAAGCAGTTTGTAAAACAGCTAAGAAGTAATATCAGAAAGATTATTAAGCGAATCGATGAGGGAATTGAGGTTATTGGCCTGTGGGATAAAATCGAAGTAGGTCTTCCCGAGGCGCTAATTGATAGATCTGACGAAGTGGTTGAGGCGCTGGAACGCATTCCAGGTATCGCCAATATTCTTCAGGTGACAGAGCATACCTATAGTGATTTTGACGATATTCTAGAGCATACCCGCGCGGTCTATGCTCCGATGATTGCGGGCAAAACCTTTGTGGTCAGAGTCAAGAGGGCTGGTAAGCATGACTTTAAATCCACTGACGTTGAGCGTTATGTGGGGGGTGGGCTGTTAAAGCTGACTGAGGGCAAGTCTGTAGAACTACGCAACCCTGAGGTGACGGTTAAGCTCGAAATTAGAGATGAAAAACTCTATATCATTGAGAAACGGTTTGAAGGGCTTGGAGGTTTCCCGCTTGGCAGCCTTGACTCTGTCTTATCACTGATCTCCGGTGGATTTGATTCGACAGTATCCAGCTTTCTCACCATGAGGCGAGGCTTAAGAACCCACTACTGTTTCTTTAACCTGGGTGGTTCTGCCCATGAGATAGGGGTTAAACAGGTATCGCTTTATTTGTGGGAGCGGTATGGGTCTTCACACAAGGTCAAGTTTATCACGATCCCGTTTGAAGAGGTGGTGGCAGAAATCCTCAAGAGCGTCCATCACTCACAGATGGGCGTTGTGCTAAAAAGGATGATGCTCAGAGCGGCCTCTCAAGTGGCCGAAAATATGAGTGTGCAGGCGCTGGTGACGGGCGAAAGTATTGCGCAGGTGTCGAGCCAGACGCTGACCAATTTGTCGGTGATTGATAAGGTAACCGATACGCTGGTGTTACGACCACTGGTTACCATGGATAAACCCGAAATTATTCGTATTTCAGCTGAAATCGGCACCGAAGATTTTGCTAAAACAATGCCTGAATATTGCGGTGTCATTTCTGATCGTCCGACTACGCGAGCGAAGCTGGATAAAATAGTCAGGGAAGAAGAACGTTTTGACTTTTCGGTACTGGATAAGGCAGTAGAAGAGTTGGTGGCGGTTAATATTGATCAGGTCATGGACTCGGTGGTCACCGTTGACGATGTTGAAATTGTTTCGACTCCAGCGGTTAGTGATGTGATTGTTGATATTCGTCACCCGGATGAGGCAGAGCGTAAGCCCCTGCACTTAACCAACAACGAGATCGTGCACATTCCATTTTTTGAGCTTATGAGCAAAACTCAGGAGATAGATTTATCAAAGCGCTACCTGCTGTACTGTGATAAAGGCACCATGAGCCAGTTACATGCCAGTCATTTAAAAGGGCAAGGGTTTGATAATGTCCTGGTATATAAGGGGTAGGTATATAAGGGCTAGGTGTATAAGGGCTAAGACCTTCTACAGAGTTGCAAAACAGTTTGTTAGTTAAGCCGTCATCGCAACCTTCAAAAGAGACACTATACTTAAGTAGTTCATTGATTATTTAACTGGATTAGTGTCTCTATGGCGACTGAAGAGCTATTTCAATTTGCAGACGAAGAACCTCTATTACCCTCTGCGCTGATACCACAAGAGAACCAGTGGAACGTATTGGTTATTGATGATGAGGAAGAAGTTCACTCTGTTACCAGTATGGTTCTGTCTGACTTTGAGTTTGCAGGGAAAGGCGTAAAACTAATTAGTGCTCATTCGGCCAGCGAAGCTGAAAAGATTTTACGAGAGCAGGATGATATCGCGGTTGCATTGGTGGATGTCGTCATGGAAACCGATGATGCAGGCTTAAGGCTTGTTCGCACCATTCGGGAGACGCTCAAAAATAGTAAAACCCGCCTGGTTTTGCGCACCGGCCAGCCGGGCCAGGCACCAGAAGAGCAGGTGATTGTCGACTATGATATTAATGACTACAAAGATAAAACCGAACTCACCGCAATAAAGCTCAAAACACTACTCTATTCCAGCCTTCGAAGTTACCGTGATATTGTCGCGCTTGATAATAACCGCCTTGGTCTAAAGCAGGTGATAGAATCTTCTGCCACTATATTTCAGCTTCAGTCCCTGCGACGATTTTTTTCTGCGGCGCTGATGCAGTTAACGTCTTTGCTCCACCTGGGAAAAGATGCTGCGTATGTGGAGCTTGTAAAGGGGTTTGCGGCAACGTCGGTAGAAGACCACTTTGAGGTCATGGCAGGCACGGGCGATTATGCCAGCCTGAACTGTGGTGAACCACTAAAAAACCTCCCTTTGAATGTCATTAAGTCTTTGTGCGAAGCTAACAGTGCGCGTCAGAGCATTTTTTCTGATCATCATATTGTGATCTTTTTTGAGTCGACGCGAGGGGCTAGAAACCTGCTTTACCTTGAAAATACTAACCCTCTCTCTGATACGGATAAGCAGCTGATCGAGATTTTCTGTACCAATGCGTCGATAGCATTTGAAAATGTCCTGCTGAAAACCGAGATCGAAGAAACCCAACGAGAAACCGTTTGTTTACTCGGTGAAGCAGTGGAAAACCGTTCCAAAGAAACCGGCAGCCATGTTCAGCGAGTGGCTGAAATTTCGAGCTTTTTGGCTAACAAGGTTGGGCTTTCGGAAGCGGACGTCGACATCCTGCGGGCGGCGGCACCTCTGCATGATCTGGGTAAAATTGGTATTTCGGATGTTATTCTAAACAAGGCCGGCAAGCACACTCCGGGTGAGATGGCGGTGATGAGGCAGCATGTTTCGATTGGTTATGAAATGCTGAAACGTTCGTCTCGGCCGGTGTTACAGTGTGCTGCGATTGTCGCACAACAACACCATGAAAAATGGGATGGCACCGGGTATCCGCAAGGGTTAGCCGGTGAAAACATTGATATTCGTGGACGAATTGTTGCAGTAGCAGATGTTTTTGATGCCTTGAGCAGCCGCCGTTGCTATAAAAAAGAGTGGCCGCTTCATGATGTCGTTGAATACTTCAACGAGCAGAAAGGAAAGCAGTTTGACCCTGCGCTTGTTGATCTGGTGATTACTCATATCGATGACATTATTGCTATTCGTGCCCGCTATCAAGATGGCAATGGCGCAGACTCATAAGCTGCAAGCTGTTTTGAGGTTGAGGTTGAGGCTGAGGTAGAGGTAGAAATTGAGGTATGGCCGCCTTTGAATGGCGCAGGTTACTGAGCCACTCTGGGAAAACGCACAGTATACTCGACACCTTCATTGGGTGAGCTGTTGCACTGAATCGTTCCCTGCAGTTTTTGCACCACAATATTATACATAATGTGAGCACCCAGGCCGCTCCCACCACTGCCTCTTCTGGTTGTGAAGAACGGTTCAAACAGGTGCTCTAAGACCTCACTACTCATGCCCTTCCCATTGTCTTTATAGATAATGATGACATTGTCACCTTCAGTGGATGCATCAATCGAAATCTGGCCCTTTTCGGTCTCTTCAAAGGCATGCATAAGCGAGTTGGTGATGAGGTTGGTAATAATTTGTGATAGCGCCCCAGGGTAGCTGTTGATTTCAATATGTTCATTGCAATTGACGCTTATCGTGCAGGCGCTGTGCTTGAGCTTGGGTTTTAACGAGAGCAGAATCTCGTCGATATAGGTTTTTAAATTGAATGATCGCTTCCCTTCACTGGACTGATCAACCGCTACTTGCTTAAAGCTTTTTATTAACTCTGCCGCTTTGCCGGTATTATTGAGCAGTATGCGAATGCTCTCATCGCTGGTCTCGATAAATTTTAAGAAGTCAGGTTTGGTGAGCTGCCCTGACTCGAATTTACTTTTGAATTGGTGAGTACTGTCATTGAGGTGTGACACTGCGGTAATGGATATACCCAGCGGGGTATTTATTTCGTGAGCAACGCCCGCAACCAGACCGCCCAGGGCCGCCATTTTGTCTGCTTCCGCGAGACTCTGCTGTGTCTCGCTGAGTTCAACCAGTGTTTTTAGCAAATGATCATTGGTTGCCTTTAGTTCTGTGGTCTGCTTTTCGACCTGATTTTTCAAGTCTTTTGCATTTTCGATATAGAGATCTTCTCTCTCCTGGTAGTAATCAACTTTCTCCTTTAGCGCGTGTGGGGAGATATTTAGTTCCGCCAGAAGATCGGCATAGGTTGCCGAGAGCTCTTTATATTCGTCCCGGTTGAGCAACCCGGAACGCTTTATTGCGATATGTGCCGAAGCCGCGCCAATAGAACCGGCCAATGTACTTTCTGCTGCGTTGACCAATTGTGATAATTGGAGAATGCTGATCTTTTCATCAGGATTTAATGATTCCCGCTTTAGCGTTTGTTTAAGCTTCTGCTGGGCAATGTTATGGGTAAAGTAGTCACTGTATACCGCTTGGATGATATCGATTTTATCGTTTATATCGACCTTCTGGTCTTGCTTGAGATGGTGAAAATCTTCCTGATCAAGAATGCCTGTGAAGAGGTTGGCGTTCATTAACTCTTCTCTGGAGGTTTTGGTGATCAGGGAGACCACGATATATGTCGTGATGTTAACCAGTAGTGACCAGAATACGGTATGAGTGAGTGCATTAACCCCGCCGGTGCCAAATAGTGCTTGAGGGTTTAAAAACGTTATGGCGTCGACGCCTGTTTGCATTAATGCCACAGGAAACCAGCCACTTTGAATGAGCGCAGGCAGAACCATGGTATAAAACCAAACTGAAAACCCGGCAAGAATGGCTGAAATGGCACCGTAATGGTTGCCTTTTTTCCAGTAGATGCCACCAAGTATAGCGGGCGCAAACTGGAGTGTCGCCGCAAATGAGATGAGCCCTGTCCGGGCCAGCATATATGACCCTCCCACGGCAAGATAGAAGAAATAGCTGCTGAGTATAATGGCGGCTACGACCACCCAGCGACAGGCAAGCAGGTTTCGCCTGATAAAGAGGCACACTTTGTAACGCTCAATGATGGGTAAAATCAGGTTGTTGGTGATCATGGTCGACAGGGTCATTGAGCTCACCATGATCATGCCCATTGCCGCAGAGAAGCCGCCAATAAAAACGAAAAATGCTAATGGCAGCGCGTCAGACCAAAGCGGCAGTAAAAGAACAAAAATGTCTGCATCAGAAGAGGGCAGGCCTGACATCAGACTGACTAAGGCAATAGGTACAACAAACAGGGTGATTGCCAGCAGGTACAATGGCAGCATCCACTGAGCTGTCTTGATGTGGTTGGGGTCATGGTTTTCGATCACGGCAACGTGAAACTGCCTGGGCAGGAAGAAAAAGTTGGCTGCCCCCAGCATTAACAGTGTTATCCAGAGCTCGGAAGGCAGCGCCGATGCCATTCTGGCGATGACCGGGTGTGTCTGCTGGTGAATCTGGGCGGTTTCAAACAGCTCTTCAACACCGTCAAACAGAGAATAGCAGACAAATACTCCGATGCTTAGCAGGGCTGCGAGTTTTACAATGCTTTCTGTCGCCAGTGATAACATCATTCCCTGATGCCGTTCAGTGGGGTCTAGCCGCCTGACGCCAAAAATAATAGTGAAGAAAATCATGATCACGATGATGATCCAATCAAAATAGTTTATCAGCACCTGCTCATTACTGGAGGGGTCACTAAACGCGACCAGTTCATTGAAGCTAACAATAATCGCCTTGAGTTGGATTGAGATATAAGGAATGCTGCCGACCATTGCCAGCATCGCCGCGAGGGTGCCAAGGGTGTTTGACTTGTTATAACGCGCAGCGAGAAAGTCAGCCATGCTGGTAATACGAAACTGATTTTTAATTTTGATCAGCCTGCGGAGAATACTCCAGCTAAAGATCATAATGAGGCATGGCCCCAAGAAAATAGCCATATATAAATAGCCAGACTGGGTCGCCATTCCAACCAGCCCATAGAACGTCCATGAGGTGCAATAAATGGCTAGAGAGAGGCCGTAGGTCATGGGGTGTTTGGCAAATTTATTGGCGGTTGGTGAGTGGCCTTCCCCCCATCGGGCGATCAGAAACAGCACGCCCATATAGCCCAGCATGACAGAAACCAATAGCGTGACGTTAATCATCATCGGCCTCCTCAGCGGAGCGCTCAGATGTCAGCACCAGATACCCTTGCACAGCGAGGCCGATAACAAGTATGCCCCAAACGCTGTGGTAGTATAGGTATAGTGACCATAACGAAGGTGTTTCGGTGGCAAAAAAAGGCCACATCAGCAGTAATAGGTAACCGATAAGAAACAGCCCGCGTATTTCTTTGTTGCGGCATAGTTTGCGAAATGCGGTCAGGGCTGTTGTTAATCGGTTTTGCATCGCGTTATCTGCTTTTTTATTTTTTGCCTGTTAAGGCTGTTTTTCGCGTGATGTCATCGTGCAGGGTAGATCAAGGGAAGCGTGAGAGGCCAGAACTGCTATTGATGTTCGGGGCAACCCCCTTTATTTACAAGAAGGGCGGGTTAAGCAGGTGCCTCTGTTCTCTGCATCGTTTAGACTTGAGAATAGATTAGAAATCATCAGTGCTCCACTCTTTGTGGTGATTACAAGTGGTGGGGGCGTGCTGCTTTTAGTGAGGGTAACCGAACAATAATGATCTAAACGAGATAATATGTCACGTTATTTTGTGCTGATATTTATCTAGAAACGTGGGAAATTATTGATGCTGTATGCTTGTTCACAAATCATACAGAACATAAAACGTGATATATTGTCATCTTTTAATGTTAAGACTACACTTTAGCTAACATAAGAGGTCTTGAATGAGTACCGAAAGCCTTAAAGACGACCAGACTGCATCGACTGATGCAGTATCAACTGATATTGAGCCGCGCCGATTGCCGGTTCAAGGGCGTAGCCGTGAACGAGTCAATGTGATTCTTAATTGCACGGTTGAGCTAATAAAAGAGGTGGGTGTTCAAGGGTTAAAAACCTCGGAAGTCGCGCGCCAGGCTGGCATCTCGCTGCCATCGCTTTATCGGTATTTTCCAAATAAAGCCGCGATTATTAAGGCTATCGCCCAACAACACATTGAAAAGTTGAGCGGTTTGATGCAGGCGTTCCTGGTTGATTTTGACCTGGACGAAGGGTTTGACCACCTTATCGATGTATACGCACAATTTTATCGCTCAGAGCCGGGTTACAAAGAGATTTGGTCTGGGGTCGAGTCTATGCCGGAGTTGCAAGAGCTTGATCTCGGAGACCTGTATAACAACGCTGACAGTCTGTCGGTTCGAGCAAAGTCGAGGTTTAAAGGGGTAGATGATGAGCGGGTTTGGCTCATCTGTGTGATGCTGCCACGAACCTGTGGCGCAATATTGCGACTCTCAATGACAATGGATGAAGCGCAATCTGCGATGTTGTTATCAGAATTAAAGCTGATGGTGAAAGCCTATTTGAAGGAACGCGCAACCTCGGAATAGAGTGGGCGGTCACGATAAGTCAGGCACTCATCAGGCTTCTGGAGCAGTAGCGATGCTATTGCGAAAATGTAACTGGAGTATGCCATGAATAAAAATAAGAAGTTAGCAAATGCTTGTCGGTCTAAAAATAGCCATAACACCAAAGGGGATAAAGGGCTCTGTACACCCTCAAAAATGCTGGCAATAAGTGCCTTGCTGGTCAGCGGTCAGCTTTCGGCTCAAGGTTATTATGTTGATGAACAAAGTGCCAAACGATTAGGGGACGCCTTCTCAGGTGGCGCTGCCGAAGCGGAAGATGCCTCAACGGCATTTTATAACCCCGCCGGGCTCAGCAGAATAAAACAGTCGGAGCTGGTGGTTAACCTTAGTCTTTTGAATACTCAAACCGACGTTAGTGCGACGGGTTCCAGCCTGGATCAAATGACCAGCTTAAATACATATACCACCACGCCATTGCAAGGTGATGGCTCCCCATCGGTCAGTGAAGTCTTTGCCCTCCCGAGCATTTATCTCGCTCTACCTCAATATGATCAACTCGCGTTTGGCCTCTCCATTAATGCCCCTTATGCTAGTGGTACGGAGTTTAATCGTGATTTTGTTGGCCGCTATTTCTCAATTGAGTCAGAGATTGCCGGTATCAATGTTGGTTTTATGGCCAGCTTGAAGCTGAGTGATCAACTCTCGATTGGTGGCGGCGTCAATATGCAGCGGGTTTCAGCCAGTATTGAGCAAGGTATTAACGTGGCAGGGTTTTGCAGTGGGGCTGAAAGTTTAGGATTTACCGGGGGAAATACCTGCTCCGGTATAGGCATCGGCGCACCGGGAACCAGCAGCAGTGACGGCTACTTCAAAGTAAAAGGGCATGATACAGATTACGGCTTTACTGCGGGCGTTTTGTATGAATTCAATGAAAATACCCGTATAGGGATGAATTTTAGAAGCAAAATAGAACATACCCTTGAAGGCAGCGCTAACTTTACTATTCCGGCCAATGCAGAAGCTATTTTGTCGGCACTTGACCCAAACTTAACAACACATGCAACATCCGGCACCGTCGAACTAGTCACACCTGAAACACTATCTATAAGTGGTTTTCATCAGATTAATGAACGCTGGTATGTTCAGGCGGATGCCAACTGGACTAACTGGAGTCGGTTTAAATCTATAGACATTGTGTTGGAGGATACCGGCAGTGTACTGAGTACCCCACAACACTGGAATGACTCTTGGCGCTTGGCGCTTGGGGGCGGGCTTAAGTTAAATCCAGAGTGGACACTTCGCGCGGGCATCGCATTTGAAAAAACGCCGATTCCAGATCAAACCGCGTCTATCGATTTCGCGTTTGATGATTATAAGGCGCTGTCGGTTGGTTTTAGTTACGAACCCAGCGAGACCATCGTGGTTGATGCTGGCTTGCAGCATACCTTGTCGTTTGACAGAAATGTCAGCCAGGGCAATGCCTCTATTTTTGGTGATGCGGCGACGACAGAAAGCCATATTGAAACACAATACACCTCGCTTGCGGTTGGCCTTCGCTGGAAGTTTGGAGAGTAGCCGGTTAGGCGCATATTTTTAGGAACATCCCTTAAATGGGCCAATTTAAGGGACTTAGCTTTTCAGGACAATAATGAACTACCAGAGTTATAAACAAAGCTTACAGGGTCAAACGCTGCCGTTGGCGTACGTTAATCTTGATTACCTTGAGCTGAACGCCAACGCGATACTGCAGCGAGCAGGTGGTATGCCTGTGCGAGTGGTTTCAAAGTCGCTGCGCAGTGTTGATATTATCAAAAAGCTGTTGGGCCATTCGTCTCTATTTCAGGGGGTGATGTGTTTTCACCCCGATGAGGCGGTGTTTTTGGCTGAGCAAGGCCTGGATGACCTGCTGGTGGCATACCCATCGATGCAGGCTGAAGCCATCACCGCGGTTTGTGAGGCTACGCGGTCAGGCAAGCGTATTGTTTTGATGGTGGATTCAGCCGCGCATGTTGAGCTGATTGCCAGCATCGCGGAAAAAGTAGGCGTTATGCAGCCTGTCTGTATGGAAATAGATATGTCTACTCGTTTCCCCGGTGTTCATTTTGGCGTACGCCGGTCACCGATCAGCACGCCAGCACAGGCCGTTGAGCTGTACCGAACCATTGCCAAAAAGGGGGCCGTTAAACTTGAGGGGGTAATGGGCTATGAAGGGCAGATAGCGGGCGTGGGTGACCAAGTCCCTGGCAAAGAGCTTCAGAATAGAGCGATACCGTGGCTAAAGCGCATATCAATACCCCTGTTGACCCGGCGCAGAGGGGCCGTGGTAGAGGCGTTGCAAGATGCCGGAGCCAAGTTGAGATTTGTCAATGGTGGAGGCACAGGCAGCATCGATTCCACCCGTGAAGACCCATCTGTTACCGAGCTGGCGGTAGGTTCTGGTTTTTTCAGCCCTCATCTGTTTGATTATTACTCTGACTTTCAATACTTGCCAGCAGCAGGGTTTGCGCTGGAAGTGTCTCGGCTACCGGGCAGTGGTTATGCCACATGTAGCGGAGGAGGCTATATTGCCTCTGGAGGTGTGGGGGTTGAAAAATCACCCAAACCTTATTTGCCAGAGGGCTTTGTGTTGGATGAAAACGAAGGGGCCGGAGAGGTTCAGACCCCGTTAAAAAGGTCTTCTGATAAAAAATACAAGAATGTAACAAATGCACTGTCTCATGGCGACCCGGTGTTGTTTAGGCATTGCAAAGCGGGCGAGCTCTGTGAGCGTTTTAATGAGTTGGTTTTAATTAAGAATGGTGAAGTGGTTGATAAATGCCTGACCTATCGAGGCCAGGGAAAATCATTTATCTAAAGACCGTTAAACATGCATTGAACATGTAGCAATAGGGTCGTATAAGTTTGAGCTTCACATGATGAGAGGGATAGCACGTGGCAGATATTTATGATTTTGTGATTATAGGCTCAGGGCCGTCGGGAGGCGTACTGGCATATAACCTGAGCAAGGCGGGTGCACGGGTCTTGATGTTGGAAGCGGGTAAAGAGTTTTCCGCTAAAACCTTTCCGAGTAATGAACTGAATGCCAATGCCTCGCTCATGTGGAGTGGCGGAATGGACACCACAACCGATTCCGGTCTGCTGTTTCTTCGCGGCAAGGTGCTAGGCGGTGGCAGCATTATCAACCAATGTCTGCTGGATCGTTTTGATGATAACGCGTTTGATGACTGGCGGGCACGTACTGGTGTTGATTTTTACTCAACGGATGCTATGGCACGCCATTATGATGAGGTTGAGTCGCATTTGTCCCTCCATACGATGGAGAGAAGTGACTGGAATCGCAATGCAGAACTCTATGTTGAAGGGTTTGAAAAGTGCGGCATGGAGTGGGCGCCACTTCGCCGCGGGCAAAATAATTGTGGTGATGGCAACGACTGTATCGTCTGTTTGGGAGGGTGCCCCAGAAATTCCAAGCAAAGTTCGTTGGTTACCTTCATCAAAAAAGCGAGACAGCACGGCCTTGCGGTTGAGACTGAGTTCAACGTGTCGCAGATTATCCATGGTTCGAATCTGGTGACGGTGTATGGACAGCAGCATGGAACTGCCAAGCAGGTACATGGTCGCCGCTGTATCGTAGCGGGGGGCGCATTGGGGTCAACTCAGATGCTATTGAAGTCAGGCTTTAAAGATAAGCTGCCCGCCTTGGGGCAGAACTTTAACTGCCATCCGCAATTTATGAATATTGCGCTTTTTGATGACATTGTCGACTCCCACAAAGGGGCCTTTCAATCGGTTAAATCCCAAGACGCTCGTTTTCGTCAACAAGGGTTTAAGCTGGAGAATGTTTTTGCCGGGCCTATTGCCATCTCATTGCTAAAGCCAGGCTTTGGCAGAGAGCACCAGCAATTTATGCAGAAATACCGCAACATGGCCTGCATTGAAGTAGCGGTAAGAGACGCCACTGCCGGAACCATTGATATCGATAAATCGGGTCGTTTAAAGATCAAAAAAACCATGGCTGACGCGGATTGGCAGCGCGCTAATGCGGGCCTGCAAGTGGTTGAAACGCTGTTTAATACGTTGGGAGCCAGAGAGGTAATGAAGTCGCCGATCAAAATCGGCTTGCACCTAATGGGGGGATGTACGTTGGGTAAAGATGGCAAAACCTCGGTGGTGAATGAGACCTTTCAGGTTCATGACCACCCCAATTTATTCATTGCCGATTCTTCGACCTTTCCTTCCGCCCCGGGAATTAACCCTGCGCTCAGTATTATGGCATTGGGGCATAAGGCCAGTGAGCATATCCTCGCAGAATGCGGTGTTTCGCCGGCAACTCAAACGAAAAAAGAATCACCGGTGGTGGAGGTACAACTCTAATGTCTCTGTTTTTATCTCAAACTGAACTTCGTGGCTTAAACAAAGTGGGCGACTTGGTCATTCCAGGTGGCTACGGTTTTCCTTCATTTTCAGAAACGGGCTGTATCAACCATGTGGATGAGGTGATGGCGCCGACACCTGAGGCTGACGTGAAGGACTTCAAACTACTGATGAAGGTCTTTAGTGTGGCCCCTGTATTTCTTATTAAAGGTATTTTGAAGCTGCTAGACAAAGAGTCTGCTTTTCCAGAACCGATAGGCGGGCTTCTAAGGCTTTTGAATGTAGGCATTAAAGGGGTTGTTTTTAGCCTTTACTATTCGGGTAAAAGCAGTGACTTTTACCAAGGGCCTTCCGTGCATGAAGCGATGGGGTATCAGGTGCATTGCGAGCCGGTTGAGGATGAGCAGGGGAAGAGTGAAACTAACAAGCCAAATGGGAGTGTAGCGCGATGAATGCGATTGCAGTAAAAAACAGCGTGACGCTGGAAACGCTTTACGAAATAAACGAATCCAGTGAAGAGCAGATAAAAGCCGCATTTAGCAATGCCCGCGAAGGCTTCCAGCAGCTAAAGAAAACAACGGTTAAAGAGCGGGTAGAGGCACTTAAAAAAGTGCGGGATGTGATCTACGAAAACCGTGAGAAAATTGTTGATAAAGTTATATTGGAAACCGGCAAAAGCAGAACGGATGCACTGGTGTCAGAAGCCATGGGGGTGTTGGACTATGCTGATTGGTTGATTGCCAATGCGCCCAAAATACTGGCCGATGAGAAAGCCCATACGCCGATTTCGTTAATGGGCAAGAAGTCAAAAATCTACCATGAAGCCTTAGGGGTGGTATTGATTATCGCACCCTGGAATTACCCGTTTAATATTGCGATGGTGTCGATTTTGACGGCTTTAGCTGCCGGTAACGCGGTGGTTTTCAAACCATCCGAAATTACGCCTTTGAACGGGTTAATCGAAGAGATGATGTCGGCTTCACCGCTTTTAACGTCATCTGTCAATGTGGTGTACGGTAGTGGCATCACAGCGCAACGACTAATAGATCAACGGCCGGCAAAAATCTTCTTCACTGGTAGTGCTCGTACTGGCAAAAAAATACTGAGCCAAGCGGCTAATTATCTGATTCCCGTTGAGCTTGAGCTGGGCGGCAAAGACCAGATGGTGGTCTTTGATGACGTCAATATTGATCGCACTGTGGCTGGTTGTCTATGGGGGGCGATGACCAATGCTGGACAGTCGTGTACCTCTGTTGAGCGGGTTTACGTGCAGCGAGGTATCTATCAGGCGTTTGTCGATAAGCTCAAAGAAGAGTGCGCAAAATTGGTGTTAAATGCCGGGGATGATGGCGGTGCTGATATTGGCGGCATTACGGCAGATTTTCAGCTGGATATTATTCGTAAACAGGTTGAAGATGCCCGTGCCGCAGGGGCCAGTATTATTGCTGGCGGAGAGATGCTCTCTGGAGAGCTGCCTTTTTACCTGCCGACGATTATTGAAAACGCCACGACCGATATGGCGGTTATGAGTGAAGAGACGTTCGGTCCGGTTATTACGGTTTCACCTTTTACTACTGAGCAAGAGGTGATTGATGAATCCAATAATACTGAATTTGGCTTAAGTGCCAGCGTATGGAGTAAAGATTTGGTTCGTGCAGACCGCGTTGCCAGAGCGCTGGAAGTCGGGGCGGTATCAATCAATAATGTCATGCTCACTGAAGGCAACCCAGCATTGCCATTTGGTGGCACTAAGCAGAGCGGATTTGGTCGAGTCAAAGGGGTGGAAGGACTACGAGGCATGACACAGTCGAAAGCCATTTTAGTCGATAAACAGAGCGACAAGCTGGAGGCCAACTGGTATCCCTATACCCGAGCTAAGTACAAGTTATTCAGCCAATTTATTGAAGCGTTGTTTGGTAATAAAGGGCTGCAAAAGTGGATTAAATTTGCCGTTAGTGGCATTAAGCTAGAGTCAGAGTCGCAGAAGCCAAGAGGATAGTTGGTTGTTGAGAACGTACTTAAGACTGTTGAGTCTACCTGCTGTGTTAAGCAGGTAGACCATTTTATAGCTGTTTGTATCGCTTAACTCTTTTTCTTGGTACGGGCCAAGGTTAAACCAACCAGTCCCAAGCTGAATAGAGCCAGGCTGGCAGGCTCCGGTACTGATGCTGCGGCATCAATATTGTCGGTCGATAGTGCTAACCAGTTTGAGCCGTCGGTGGTGAATTTTGCGCTGCTGGCGCCATTGCAGCACTTTTCTGCCCAGTAGATTTCAATCTTATGGCTGCCGGCAGTCAGTGTATTGTCCATCACATGCATCACATCGCCATGGTTCCAGTTATATGACCACCAGAGGTCATCTGTTCTATTGCTGACTAAGGTGTCGTCCAGATAAAACGCTGCACCGTAACCGGCGTCTAAGCCTAAATCAAAGCTCCATGTGCCCGTTGATACCATATCAAAGTCAATGGTTAGCAGGTTAATGGTATGGTTGCCCGAGCGATAGGATTCAAACACCTCAAGCTCAGTGCGAGTTACTGAGGAAGCCTGGTTAGCCCATGATGAGACAAAGTCAGTATCGTCGATAGCTGCATCAATACTTCTGCTATCAAGTGTTATCAGGCTGGCATTAACTGCTGAGCTAAAAACGAATGCTGCAACTGCTGATAATGCTGACGTTGTTTTTTTCATAAACCGACCCTGTTTTATGCATTAGAATGAATATGGGGGTAAGCATAAAGGTTTTTCCTAAATGTCGGTGTAAACGAATGTAAAATGTGATTAACATCCTGGAATAATACTATTGAGTGAGGTGGCAGATGGCGTTGCAAGATATGGATAAACAATACCCGGTAAGCCTTAAGCAGAGCGTTATTTGGGGAGATATGGATGCATTTGAGCATGTGAATAATACGGTTTACTTTCGTTATTTTGAAGATGTGCGGATGGCGACTTTTATCCGGCTGGGTGTAATGGAGCACCTTAAGGAGACAAAGGTCGGGCCTATTTTAGCGTCGACCCGCTGTGACTTTAGAGCGCCTTTAAACTTTCCCGATGAGATTATTATTGGTGCGTGGATTGATCAAATTGCCGAGAAGCGTTTTACCATGCACTACAGGGTTCATAGCCTGACCCAGAACTGCTTAGCAGCCGAAGGGGAGGGGTTAGTGGTGTTTTACGACTATGAAAATAAGAAAAGTAGCGCCGTACCCCAACATATTGTTCAGAATATTGAGCGATTGCAGGCCGGGTTTTCAGTCTGATCAAAGGCTGACGGAAACATAGTGACCTGATATTGAAATAAATTTGTAGGAGCAAACACCCTCCAAGCACTTTTGGCTTGCCTGTTAGAAGCTAACCCACTAAGTATTCGCTACGACTTCACCGGTATTCGAATCATACTGTATGGTGAATGCGGTGTTTTCCTGATAGGTATAGGTGCAACGGTTCGAGCCGTTATACGTCGCCAGATAGTCACTGGTGCCTGAGCTGGCGACTTGCTCCGAGTTGGCTGAAAGTACAGCTCTCCATACGTCCAGACAATCGTCCTGGCTGTTGAGCGTTAGACTGACACCCCGGGTATCGGCAGGCCAGCCCGCTGCGTTGACGCTAAGGTCTCCGCCTACTACAGGGTCGCTGATAGGGATAAAATTAAGCACGGCGCCCGGGCTTCCGGCGGCGTTCCATTGAAGGTGGACATTTCTCACGCCGACATTAAATGCGGCGGCGGTTGCCTCAACGGACGAGCGCTGTGCTTCTACCTGAAGGTCGGCAAAGCGAGGTAGCGCAAATGCCGCCAATATGGCCAATAGAACGATAACAACGACCAACTCGATTAGCGTAAAACCATGAGCACTGGAAAGTTTATAGGGGGGGATTGTTTTTACCACAGAAGACAACTCTCAATTAGCCTATTAACAACGTCAAACCACCTTTCACTACACACCCTGCAAAGGTGTGCTTTACAAGCTATAGGCCGATTCTACGCTAACTCCGCCGCGCGCAGTTTAAAAGATTGTAAAAAATAGTCCAAGTTAACAAAAGACAATTCAATGTTAACCGTAGCTTAGTATTTTGCGAGCATCAAACGGCAAACATAACGAAATGCACAGCGCTGTGTAACAGTAGATGGCACTTGTACTTTACGACAGAGAACAATTAGCTACCCTTATAGGGGCTATTTGCCCAACGTAAACGTGTTTAAAGAGCAAATTGAGGCTTTTAAAACGTTCCTGTTAAAAGCCTCTCCAGACGAGCATCAGTCTAAAGATATCGACTACCTGCTGGCTCTGGGAGACTGCTTTACCCTGGTCGTGTATGGTCAGCTGATTGATGAAATCATTGACTTTTTGATTCGCGACTTCTCCAAGTATGCGGTTACCATTTTGACTAAGCCCAGCAACTCTGAAAAGCAGAAAGAGCTTGCCAAGGGTTGATTAAAGCGCCGGTGCCGAATGCGGAACGATTTGAAAAAATCTGGAAGGCGCAGGTTTATACCCTAAATGGGGAGTATGAAATGGGGCAGTAATCGCTCATAACGTCTACAAAGATCTCTTGTGATACAAAAAGGGCGAGCTGATATTGCGTCAACTCGCCCTTTTTACTTCTTTTGTTTGCCGATTAGTCTTGCTAAGCAGCAGTTATCCATAGAGATATGAACATAGTCCCCGCTGTCATTCCCGCGAAGGCGGGAATCCACAGTTCGGAATACTATTTAAACCTCTAAAACAATGGATTCCGGCTAAAACAATGCCGGAATGACAGTATTTTTTAAATTTGGATATGAGGTTTGAACAACTGTGTCTATTTAAGCAACCATCTGCTTAATAAAGCTTTCACAGGTTTCCTGATCCATATACTTCGGAACCGGGTAGTTGTAATGGGCTTCTTTTAAGGCCAATCGAGCAATTTCCGGGATATCTTCTGTTTTTAACGCGTCCAGCTTTTCAGGGATATTAAACTCTTTCAGCATGGCACGAATCTTATCGATGAACTTCTGAGCTAACTCGGCATTGCTTTCGTTACCCTTTTTCAAACCGCTGACTTCAGCAAGGTCTGCCAAACGGTCGTTAATTTCAGCTTTTGAGTAGTCCAGAACGTAAGGCAGTACAATCGCGTTGCCTAAACCATGGGGCGTAGAGTACTTGGCTCCAAAGTTGTGTGAAATAGCATGAACGTAGCCCAGGCTTGCCTTGGTGAATGCCAAACCGGCATAGTATGAAGCGAGAGCCATATTCTGGCGTGCTTCCAGGTTGTCGCCTTTCTTAACCGCCTTAGACAGGTTCTCCATGATAAGGCGAGTTGCCGCAATGGCATACCCGTCGGTATCACTGGACGCATTTTTTGAAATATACGCTTCAACCGCATGAGTTAACGCATCCATACCTGTCGCTGAAGTGACGTGTGCAGGTAGGCCGGTCATAAGGCCTGCATCAAGTGCTGCGACCATCGGTACCAGCTTAGGGTCAATCAACGGAGTTTTCTGGTGCGTGACAGGGTCAGATACAACCGCCGCGATAGTCACTTCAGAACCGGTGCCGGCTGTTGTTGGAATAGCAAATAATGGAGCCGGAGCTGTCCATACTTTAAACATGCCGGCCAGTTTTTTGATCGCCCGGTTATTCGTAGCGCGCGCTGCGATTACCTTTGCTGCATCAATCGGAGAGCCTCCGCCCACTGCCAGAATGGCTTCACATTTGTTTTGCTTATAGGCGTTAAGGCCATTTTCTACCTGGTCATAGGTTGGGTCAGGTAAAACGCCGTCATAAATGACAAACTCAACCCCGTTTTTGGTGAGCCTCTTTTGGATTTTGTCGAGCACGCCTAACTTCACCAGCATTTCGTCAGTCACGATGAGAACCTTCTTGGTACCCATCTGGCCAATTGCATCGCAAAGCTCAAGAGATGAGTCTACACCAGTGAATAACGTTGGCTTGGGCATAGGAACCACTTTTGCAGCGAACTTCATTGCACCCATTAAGCCTTGATAACCTTTAACCTGAAGAGAAAATAGCATCTTTATTACCCTTTTATTTGTTCCCTGTGTTCGAGAGGTTGATGGACAAATGCTAACGCTTAAGCCCATTGATCCCTGAGTGACACAATACCTTGAATACGGAATATCTTAAATACAGAATGTTTTAAATGCTGTATAGAGTAATTACTCTAACATGAACGTTTACTAAAGTCATATTGGTCTATATTTAGACAGCCACCAGTTTAATGAAAACGTATTCGATGCAGAAGGGGCAAATACCCTGTAGGATTAAAATAGTGATGTTTTGTTGATCTTTATCGGGGGCATTGCCGTATTAACACAGGTAAAGCATTTGCAGTGGATAACATGTCCTTTGTGAGCCAGTTTGGCTTCTTTATAACATGAACACACACACCAGAAAGAACCCGTTTTATTATGCGGTATTAACCGCCACAGCCCTAATTGCGTTTGCCGCGAATTCGGTATTGTGTCGATTGGCATTAGGCCAAGGCTTAATTGATGCTGCGGGTTTTTCTGTGCTACGTCTGCTTTCGGGCACGTTGATGCTGTTGTTGATATTGAAGGTCAACCCTAATAAGCGTCGCCGACACGCAACGCCTAAAGGCAGTTTGTCTGCCAGCTTGATGTTGTTTGTTTATGCGGTAGCGTTCTCATACGCCTATATTTCCCTGGATACCGGTACGGGGGCGCTTATTCTCTTTGGTGCGGTACAGATGACCATCATTGTGCTCTCAATTTTGTCTGGCAATAGGCTAAAAGTGGGGGAGGTTGTTGGAGTGCTGTTGGCCTTTGGAGGTTTTGTATACCTGATCCTTCCCAGCGTAACCACTCCGTCGATACTTGGCTTTTTATTGATGAGTATCGCAGGTATTGCGTGGGGGATTTATACCCTAAAGGGGCGTGGATCAGAGAACCCGCTTGGGGATACTGCTTATAATTTTTTCCGTTCAGTTCCTCTGGTTTTGGTGCTTGCGATTATCACACTGAAGGATATGCGGTTATCAACGGAAGGGGCTTTGTTAGCGGTTATTTCGGGGGGCATTGCCTCGGGTATGGGTTACTCTATTTGGTATATGGCGCTGAGAGGGTTATCGGCAACGATAGCCGCAGTGGTACAACTGCTAGTGCCTGTTATTGCTGCTTTGGGTGGTGTGATATTTATGTCTGAAGCTATCAGTATAGATTTGATTGTGTCTGGGGTGCTGATCTTGGGGGGGATAGGTATCGTGGTGCTGGGTAGATCCTCCCGTTAAAGATTGCTCCATGAAACTAACCTTGCTCTGCTTAACGACACACTGCTTATTGCAGCCCTACTTTTGGCTCCGTCGATAGTGGGTTGTCTACGCTAATATATCGGCTCAGCGCCTTTTGAATGGTTCCATTCTGTTTAAGTTGTTTGATTCTTTTGGCTGCGTACTCATTAACACCCGACTGGTTGTTTTTGTCGGTAGTTAAGTAGATCGAGTAAGCGGGAATAATATGGCTGATATCCACAAACTGTAAGCAGGGCTTTTCAATGGAGGCAGTTTTGAGCTTGAAGCGTACGCGCAAATCCATTTCAACAAAGGCATTAACCCTGTTTAGCATCGTCAGGCTGATACCTTGATCGTAGTCGCTAACAGGAATCAAGTTCAGCTGCTCTTTGCCCCTGAGTTCATCAAGCTCAGGGTAATCAAAGTTTTTGAGTACGGCGATGTAGTGATTATTAATATCGCTTGCGGAGTCGATCTGCTCGGGGGCGTTTGGGCTGCATGTTAAATAGGTGTGCCTTACTGGAAAGAGTGGTTCGTCTACAAAGTCTCCCCATTTGCTGAGTGAGTTCCAGACTTTGGCATCATATGCAATCCAGTTTGTGATCTCACCGGACTCAACCATTTTATATAGCCGGTTAAGCGGAAACGCATGATGCTTAACGGTATACGGGGAGTCCTCGAACACTTTGTCTACGATGTCGGAAATAATGCCGCCGTTGCTTTTTCCATCCTGTGTTAACTGAAAAGGCTCGCTAAGTCTCTCGACAATGAGGTAATGAACCTCTTCGCTGAATGCCTTGGTACTTAGGCTTAAAAGTATGAGTGCCGATAACGTTGTGATTGTCTTGAACACGTGTGCATTGCTCTCCAGCAAGAATTTAATTGCAAGAATAAGTATAGTGCCTAGTTAACTATATTACACCGAAGGAAGGCGTTTATTTGATGGGAATTATGAGCAAATGAGTAGACTTAACCCTGCGACAGTCGCCGTTGTTTGGATGCTGGGAACGCTGTCTTCATTTTCTCTTATGGCTGTTGCGGGTAGAGAGCTGTCGGAGACACTTAGCACCATTGAGATTCTGTTCTTCAGGAGCTTGGTAGGCTTATTGATAGTGTGCACATTGATTAGCCGCAAAGGTTGGGGGCTTGTTCGCACCCGGCACCTATCGACGCATATCGTCAGAAATCTGGCCCACTACGGAGGGCAGTTTGGCTGGTTTTTGGGGTTGGCGTTTATCCCGCTTGCAGACGTTTTCGCAATTGAGTTTACCGTGCCCGTCTGGACGGCCATCTTTGCGGTTGTGATGCTCGGTGAGCGAATGACAGGCAGTAAGGCGATAGCCATTTTACTTGGCTTAACCGGGATGTTAATCATTCTCAGGCCTGGCATCGAAGTTGTTCAGCCCGCATCTATTGCGGTGTTGCTGAGTGCACTCTGTTATGGCCTGGCATATATTAAAACCAAGTCGCTGGTGGGCACTGATAGCCCACTATGTATTTTGTTTTATATGACGGTTATTCAACTTCCGCTAGGCTTGCTGCCGGTGTTAGCTGATTTCACAATGCCTCAGCTGTTTGAATGGTTTTTAATTAGCCTGGTAGCTATTACTGCCCTGAGTGCCCATTTCTGTATCGCAAAAGCCATGCAGTTAGTTGATGCATCGGTGGTCGTGCCGATGGATTTCATGCGCCTACCGCTTATTGCGCTGATAGGTTTTCTTTTGTACAACGAACCGCTTGATTGGGCTGTACTGGTAGGGGGAACGGTTATGTTTTTGGGGAACTATATTAATATCAGGGCTGAAAGCCGGACACTCGCTTTAAATCGCGTAAAGTGAGACATGGGTACATTAATTGAATGAAGGCTCATTGACGTATGAACTGTCCAGTCGTTTAATACACCTACAGATTTTGTAATGTGTATCGAGACGCTTCCAAGGCTACTGCGTTTACTCATCATTTTTTGCTTTGCTTTGCTTTGCTCATCACGCCGTGGAGAGGTCTCGCATCGCTTTTAACCCCTTTATTACTTTTTATCCGGAATATTGAATGGCTCACCGAATACATCATCTGAATTGCGCAACGCTTTGCCCCCAAGGTGCCAGGCTAATTAATGGCAAAGGAGGGTTGTTCGCAAAGTCGATACTGTCCTGCCATTGTCTATTGATCGAGTCTAATGAAGGCCTGATCCTTATAGATACAGGGTTCTCGGTAGAAGATATGCAAAGCACCGGTCGAATGGGGTTGCTAATTGCTAAAGCCATGAACCCGGTGATGGATGTGGAGCAGACCGCTCTGTATCAGATCGAGAAGCTTGGCTTCAGCCGCAATGACGTAAAGCATATCGTGCTTACTCATTTGGATCCTGACCATGCTGGAGGTATTGTCGACTTTCCTCATGCCAAAATACATGTGCACGAGAAAGAGTACTCGGCCGGTACAGAGCCCTGCACACTGGTTGAAAAATACCGCTACCGGTCACAAATGTGGCAGCATAACCCCGATTGGCAGTTGCACCGGGTTACAGGAGAGCGGTGGTTTGGCTTTGATAGCGTTCACGTCTTGAATAACCGGTTGCAGGACTTGTTGTTGGTGCCTCTTCATGGCCATAGTCGGGGACACTGCGGTGTAGCGGTTGCCACAACAGAGGGGTGGGTATTGCACTGTGGTGATGCCTATTTTCATCAAAGTGAAATGGATCTTGATAAGCCTCGCTGTACTCCAGGGTTGTCGCTAACTCAAATGATCGATGAATCAAGCAGGGCAGACCGGTTGCATAACCAGCAACAGCTAAGATCATTGAAGCGTGATAACCCGGATATTACTCTGTTTTGCTCCCATGACCATGGCGAGTTTGAAACCTGTTCAGCCTGCCCGCCCATTTACCTCAAGCATGTATAAATTATCGAGCGGAGTTGCCAAAGCAGGCTAGACATGCCGTTGACATCAAGCTGTTGACGTCTAAAGTTGAAGTATCTTTTGTATATGTATCGCTGTCATAAGCAGCGCATGTTGGTGAAGATATTATGATGGGCGGCTGGTTAAAGGCTTTTGTAAAGCACAACTCGCTTCGGTATTTAGTCAGAACTTTTCTCTCCGTGGCCTGCGCTTTGGCAGCTTTTTCTCCCACTAGTTATGCCGATGACCCTGCGGGAAAGAATCGGTATTCAGGCGGTCTCGTCTTGAAGGCTGGTTTGCCTCCATTCCCTCCTTTTGCCTACCCAAATAATAAGTCTAAGAGCGGCACCGTTGTTGATATCTACAGAATGTTGGAAACAGAGCTCGGCGAAAAAATACGCATTCACTATTATCCATACCCCCGGGTGATAGAGAGCATGAAAAATGGTGATTTGGATATCGCCATTATATTTAAAAATGCGTCTCTAAAACAGTATGTCACCTATGCAGGGGAAGTTTCAAAATCCAAAGTTCTGGTAATTCCAAACAAAGGGTTTTATGTTAATAACTATGAAGATTTGTACAAGTTAAAGAGTATTGCTGTGCTGAGAAGGGCAAACTTTGAACCACGGTTTGATAAAGATAGTCAACTGAACAAGTTTACGGTAGTTGACTATAGCGCAGGGCTGAAAATGATGAACCGAGGGCGAGCATCGGCCATTGTTGGTTCACAATCTGGCCTTTATGAAGCAAACCGGTTGCTCAATTACGATATTCACCGCTGGAACCCTCATTTTCTGCTCAATAAAAAAGAGTGGTGGCTTCATGTATCGAATAAATCCCCTTATCAAGCACTGATACCAAAAATTAAAAAAGCAGTACGGGCTATCTATAGTGAAGATCTGGTTTGGCAGCTATATACAGATTCGTTAAAGAACGCAGAGGGGGTTGAGCGTTAGACTGTTTCTTTGCTTAAATTGAGTTATCTGTGATCCTATTTAAAACAGCGTGAAGCGAGAAGTCAAATTGAACTCTGGTGATGAGCCACAATCAAAAACGTATAGTTTCCCTATCCGCATACATCTTTTTGTGGCGATCGTGTCGTTTGTATTGCTGCTGGGTATTTCTTTGGGGGTTTTTCACTACCAGAAGATCACCAAGCTTATTATTGAAGATGCCGAAGCGGTATTTGACAGAGCCGCGCAAGATGTTTTTTTGAAGTTTGAAACCACCTACCACCCCGTTGCCACCACGGTTGATCTGCTCTCTTTTTCCAACCTTTTGCAAGCAGACAGTTTTGAGCAGCGCATTGTTTATCTGGAGCAGCTTGCCAATGTACTAAAGACCAAACCCGAACTGGTTAATCTGGTTGTCGGCAATGCCAATAGCGAAGCGTTAATTCTCCGTCGTATTGAAAATAATGATGAGCGGAATTTATATGCTGCACCGGTGAATACTGCTTATGTGATCGATAATATTGAAACGGACTCTGGCGGCGCTATTTTGAGTCGCTACTTTTACGACCACTCATTAGTTCAGATAGCCCATAAGTCGTTGGAGCAAACCACCTATGATCCCTTAAAACGGCTGTGGTACGAGCAGGCGCTGGCGCATGATGCAATAATAACTACCAAACCTTACCTGTTTTACTTTTCCGGCATCGTTGGCATCACCGTTGCCAAACATAATACGAATAAAAATGCGGTTATTGCCGCAGATATTTCGCTTAAAAACCTATCGCAAACACTAAGGCTGAGTCAGGTTACGCCGGGTAGCAGGTTGTACCTGATTGATAAAGAGAACCGCCTGTTAGCAAGCTCTGAAGATGACAACTTTATACTCAGCAGTACGCTCGATAAGACGGAACGGAAATCGATAAAGGAGCTGAACAACCCGCTGCTTAATCAAATAGTGCACCGCGAAGGCACTTATTACGAAAAAGGGAGTTTTTTTGAAGTAAAAGGCGATGAGTGGCTAGCCGCTGCCCGCAATGTAGATCTCAGTGATGACCTTAACTTACGGTTGCTGATTCTTGTACCAAAAGAAGAGTTGCTTATTGAGGCGCTGGTGGTTAGGGACCAGTCCATTCTAATCACCATAATCATTATTATTTTGTCGATTCCTGCGGCGCTTTTTATTGCCACGAAAATATCAAACCCACTTAAAATGCTAGCCGAGCAAACATCTCGTGTCCGCCGTTTTGATTTTACTAAGCCGGTGAAGGTTGATTCGTTCATTCTTGAAATCAGTGATCTAGGGAATTCAATTCAACTGATGCAGGATACGATTCATAACTTTATTGAGATGATCAACTCGGTAGCCGGTGAGAAAGACTTTGACCGCTTGTTGGAAAAAATAACCAGAGACACTATTGAGGTCAGTTCTGCATCCGGGGCCGTGGTGTATCTTTTAAACGAAGATGAAACCCGCTTGCAGCCGTCTTGTTTTATGACCCCGTCTGGGGTGGTTGACAGCCTGTTGAATGATGTTGATATCACGCAAGAGTCGCTATTCAGCACAAGTATCAACAGCCAGCAAACCATAACATTCACGGTTGACCGGCTAATTGGTGAAGCGAGTGATAAGGCTTCCCAGGGCGGGGTTTTTCAGGTGCTGGATGCGTTAGCGGTGGATGAGTTAAAGGTCGTTGTTTTTCCACTAAAAAATCGCCAGTTTGAGCATATTGGCATGTTGTGCCTGCTGTTTGACCCACTAACCAAGGGGGAGGCCGCGCAGTCAGCCGAAAAGTTAGATTTTGTACAGGCAGTGACCGGTTTTAGTGCTTTGACTATTGAAAGCGCTCAGATGGTAGAAACTCGCAAAAACCTTCTGGAGGCTTTTATTAAACTGATTGCGGGTGCGATTGATGAGAAGTCCCCATACACCGGCGGGCACTGCCAGCGGGTACCGGTTCTGACCAATATGCTTGCGGAAGCTGCCTGTAAAAGCGATGACGCCCGTTTTTCTGATTTCGATTTAAAAAAGGAGCAATGGGAAGAGCTTCATATTGCGAGTTGGCTGCATGATTGTGGCAAAGTGACGACCCCTGAGTATGTCATTGATAAATCAACCAAGCTTGAAACCCTCTATGATCGTATTCACGAAGTCAGGATGCGATTTGAAGTCATCAAGCGTGAAACTGAACTTGAGTTCTGGAAATCGGTTGCCAATGGCGCGAACAAAGAAGAGCTGAAGCCAGGGCTGGATAAAGCGCTTGCTGAACTGGATGATGACTTTGCGTTTATTGCTGAGTGCAATCTTGGGGCAGAGTTTATGGCGCCAGAAGCGTTAACCAGGCTAAATAAGATCGCGCAAAGAAAATGGCTTCGAACACTGGATGATCGCTTGGGTATTTCATGGGAAGAGCAGCAGCGCAAAGCCAAAATACCAGCCCCCGCATTGCCCGTTGTAGAGCCGCTGTTAGCTGACCGGGCAGATCATATTATTGAACGAGACCCTGGTGTCTATGATGACCCGGATAACCCTTGGGGCTTTAAACTACAAATACCTGAGCACAAATTTAATAAAGGTGAGCTTTATAACTTGTCGGTGGCAAGAGGCACGTTAACGGAAGAAGAGCGTTTTATTATCAATAATCATATGACTCAGACAATCATCATGTTGAGTAAGTTGCCGTTCCCGAAGCAGATGAAAGCCATACCTGAAATTGCGGGTGGCCACCATGAAAAAATGGATGGTACCGGGTATCCAAAACGACTGCGCAGAGAAGATATGCCTCTCAGTGCACGCATGATGGCCATTGCCGATATATTTGAAGCACTAACGGCGTCTGACCGCCCCTATAAAAAAGCGAAAACACTGAGTCAGGCTATCGAGATAATGGGGCATATGAAAAAAGATAACCATATTGATCCTGACCTGTTTGAACTGTTCTTAACATCAGGGGTGTATAAGCAATATGGCCGACAGTACCTTGAACCTGAGCAGGTCGATGATGTGGATATCTCACCCTATATAGGGTGAGATATTTGTGAGGATAGATCACTACATGCGACTACAGTGGGTTGTTTTGGTCATCTGTCGCATTGAGTTGTTGATTATCCGGGCCGTTACTGGAAGAGTCAGCGACCCAAGGGGACAGGCAGCTGCGGTTTAAAGCACAATCATCGGTCAGGGCAGTAAGAAATGCGATCAGCCTGTCCTCATCTTCATTGGATATTGCGGTGGGGACAAATAGCGACTGCCCAGCCTGGCGTTCAGCATTGAGTTTGTTTAGCGCCAGCTGGCTATTACTCGCTGCATCTGGGTACAAGGTTGCACAGTTGGCAACGGACTCGAACTGATCTAGCTGGCACCAGGCCCCACGGTCAAAGAAATTGTTCACCGAGCGGTTAGCATTGCGGTAGTGCCCAATGACCTGGCGTAAGGATTCGTATGCACCGGTGTGTCCATAAGGGGCTGTGAGGGTTATATTGAGCAGGCTGGGGGTTCTGAATTTATATCGGTCATCGCTATCGCCGGTTTCGCGTTCGCGGCCAAAATCATCATTATCACCATCTCCTTTTCCGGGGCCAAACTGTGGGAAGGCCACAGTATGGTGCCGCCCATCAGAGAGCAGAGGCCCGTTGTGACAGGCTGCGCATCCTGCTCCTCCTTCTGTACTGGGGGTAAAAAATAACACCGCCCCCTGCTTCTGTTGTTCAGTTAGTGCGCTGGTGTCACCATCAAGGTAACGCTGCCAAGGGCTGTCAACAAAAACCATTGACCGCTCATACTCACCAATAGCCAAGGCAATATTGTCAAACGTGATCAGCGTTTCGGCGGTCTCCGTTGTGGCGAATGCCTGCTGAAACTCAGGAAGCCAATTGTTGCTCGTGAGCTCTCCTGCGCCGACTGCATAGTCACCTATTCTGGCCGCGAGATGCTCTCTGATGGTGTTGTTATCAGAGCCGTTTTCAAAGGTGGACGTTTTCATTTCATCAACTGATGTAACGGGAAAGCGAGCCTGGGCGGCGGCAAGGTTTGCGCCTGCCTGACTGTCAGCGGTGAGGAATATGCTATCAGGCGTTCGTATGCCTGAAATCGCGCCGTTGGTACCCGGCTCCTTGCCAATGCTTTCGACTCGGGAGTCAAAAAACAGCCCGGTATCCCACAGGCCGACATTGAATACAGTTGGTGAGTTTCTTGGCACGGGGGGAATACCAGACTGGTGAACTCGGCCGGGGCCTAACAGCTCCGGGTTAACGGACTCAACGCCAACAGGTAGTGATAACCCATCTGCGCCACCTAGGGCAGGGTGGTGGCAGCTAACACAGGCGGTATCAAATTGGCCGCTTAAGCTCTTGCTGAAAAAGAGCTTTTTGCCTAACTGTGGCAAAGGGTCATTAATGTCGGGCAGGTCTCTATTCTCGACAGGGCTTATTGCCAAGTCCAGATCAGAGATCAGTGCTTGCAGTGAAATATCTAACTCTGACAGTGTTTCCGTATTCTCTGGCTCTATTGTACCTGAACCTGTCGCGCCTGGATCAATACTTGTCTCTGACTCAGACTTACATCCAGAGAGTACAGGCAACACCAACATCAGTGTGCTGGCCAGTACCAAGGGGTTTAAGTTTGCAGTGTTATCGGTGGTTTTTTTCATTATTGTGATCTCGCGTCTAGTTCTCACTTTGAACAGGCTGGCTGTATTTATTTCTCCATGGCTGAAATATTAAGAGGGGAATAAGTAAGAACTAGGGAGGAAATGTGCAACAAATATGAACTGGCAAAAATGATCCAGTGATCATAAAACTGTCGAATTGTTTAAACCGAACTGTCATATGAGGCGAGGATACTCAGCTATGTGATAAATGATCTCTGCTAGAGGTGCTGATATGAATCGTGAACGCGCTGTGTGCCCGATTTCCGGGCAAACCCGGCTTGAGGAGTTTTGGAACACCTTAACCCATGGAGTGGGAACCGCACTGAGCATTGCAGGTCTGGTAGTGATCGTTGTTTATGCCAGCTTAAACGGCAACTCCTTGCACATTGTCAGTGGCACGATCTACGGCACCACCCTGGTTTTGCTGTATAGCGCATCCTCTTTGTATCATGGCGCACGCTCACTCAGGTGGAAGCAAATCTTTCTGATTTGCGACTACTGTGCAATCTACCTTGTTATCGCGGGTACCTATACACCGTTGGCGCTGGTTACGCTGCATGGAGAGTGGGGGTGGTGGATTTTGGGTATTGAGTGGAGCATGGCGATCATTGGGATGTTTGTTAAAGGGATGCTGGGAGACCGTTATCGGCTGCTGAGTACGCTTGCTTATCTGGTTATGGGGTGGATGGTACTGGTGGCGTTTTACCCCCTCTATGAAGTGATGGATGCAAGCGGCATTGCCCTGATCATCGCAGGAGGGGTGGCATACACCATCGGTGTGCTGTTCTTTTTATGGGAGTCTCTGCCGCTTAATCATGTTGTCTGGCACGTTTTTGTTATTCTGGGGAGTGCGCTTCACTACTTCGCCATTTTGAAGTATGTGATGCCGTAGCGTGACAGAGCGAGGAAGAAGTGAAGATATCATCGATGACGTGGCTGCTACTTAGGGCTAACTCGATGCCAGATTTATTCTGAAGTATTTAAATATCACATACATAGTCTTGCATCAAATCAAGCTGTGACGCTGTATCCCTCATACCATTATTCAAGGCTCTTCAACGGTTTTCATTAACGGAATGCCCGCCGCGACCATGGGGAGCGCGACTGCCCACGGTGGCGTTATTATCGGGGGGGGCTGGGGATGTCTTAATTGGTGATGTCACACCAGTGGAACTCTCACCTGCAGCCGAAGAGTCCTTTGTTGATGCACTGGTTGGCGGGGCCAAGGAGTTGCTTAACCAGTTTCTCAGAGAGAATGCGGCAATGCACGCGGAGTGGATGGCAGGCAGCGGCATTATTCAATATCAGGATCAGGCCACAGGCGAAATACTAAGCGCTGACGAAGTCGCTTATCGCTATAAAGCCGAAGGCCGGGATATGATTCCGCTCAGCAATGAAACAGAGCAGGCAGCAGCAAAGAGCCTGCGCAACCTGCCGCAAACACCGGCGGTTGTATCTGCCATTATGGCGCTGGGTAGCCGGGGCAAATCACTGCTACGCAAGCCCGACCAAATAATACAGGATATTGAGCAAGCCTTGCTAAACAGTCGCTCCAGCAGCGAGGCGCTGGGCAAAGTAGGAATGGAGCAAGCCAAAAAACGTCAGGGTATCACCACAGACCCGCGTTATATTGACCGCTACCATGGGCCAGACGATCTTGCACTGGACAAAAGCGGTAAACTGGTTGAAATAGAGGCCAAAGGAAATAATAAAGACAGTCTGACAGTCGCTAAAAATAGCAATAGGGAAAAGCAAAGTTCAAAAGCCAAAAATAAACGCCGGGCCGAGTTAATGACTGGCGAAAAACGGAAAAAGATTGACAAGCCATCCTCTAGACAAGGCGGCCCTTATACTGATAACGAACTTGAATTATGGGGTAAAGTTCTGCGTAGCTATGGACAAAAGCGCCATTTGTCGACTCATACCAATACAGAGACCGGGCGGGTACGGGTGCTGGAGCGTGATTCAGAGGGTGAGATCATCGATATTCTGGATGATTTTAGTATAGAAAGTTTTGATAAGGTAAAGCAGGCCATTATGGAGGCGTTTAAACAATGAAAAGAGCAGATCAGGAAGATATTGATCATTGGATTGAGGTGAAGTTAAAAACTATTCAACAGTCTGAGGATGATTACAAAACCGGGTGGTATAAGGAACAGGATATCCCCATGCAGAGTGTTTATTCTGGTACAGCTATGAATTATGCCGGTTTAGGCCGTGCCCGTTTTCTAAATGGTGAATCTCCGGAAAGGTTCAGGCATGAATTTTCAACTGCTGGCAAGTGTATGGTTAAATGCTTCAAAATGGCTTATGACCTCACAGATCCGGATTATGTCGGTGATAAACCAAAACCCCCAAAAGCACCCAGTGCAGGTTACGGCCAAGTGGACTGGTCTGAGGTCATGGAGACCATTGCCATTGACGGTTTTAATTACTGCCTGCTAGGGGCCGACTTTGAGACCGCCAGAGAGCTGGCTTACTGGTATCAGGACAGAAAAGATGGCAAAAAAATGGAGGCAGATGTAAATCGTTATACCTATGCTTACAAATATGCCTTGTTGAATAAGCTGAAAGAAGGCCAGCGATTGTTAGAAAAAACACTTCAGGAGTATGCTGCCAAACCACCCAAAACAACAGCAGATATGAATTACTTTACCCTCAGCATGACCTTGTACGGCATACTGAAGCTGGATGAAGCCCTGTTTAATGAAGGCTTGGCATTACAACTGAAGTTCTATAAAAAATCATACATCCCCGCAGAGGACTTATGGGGGACGCCTTATGAGTATATCTGCGACCATGCCGTTGCCCTCTCCAATCTGGCGCTTGATGCAGGGTTACAGGTCACTGTAGAGCACGACCTTTTACCGAAGGGGCTGTTAAAACAATAATGGGGCCACATCGCAACCTGTTCGGCTTTTTCTAGCGTATTCAAGCACAGCATACTATCGCCTTACCTGAAAGCAGACACCACTGGAACCAGGGTCACTGACTTAATCTTGAATATTTTCAGAGATATTTCAAGCCGCGGGAATTGAACCCTTGATTCCGTTCGTTCCTCACTGCATACAAGGCTACAGTCTGATGGTAACGTTGAGTATTCGTTAAGCGGTTATCTGGTCAATATAGTCTACTGCGATATCCGCATCGATATATGCCATACCTAGCAAGTTCAAGTACGCCATACGGTTGATTTGGGTTGGATCCAGCTCGGGAAGCAGGACTTTATTTTGCTCGTATAGTGCCTTTACGTGCTCGATGTACGCGTTATTTTCTTCCAGTAGCATTGTTGCTGCACCGACATCTGTTTTTACAGTACTGGCTAACTCATCCGGTAGTTTAACTTCAAAAACGACAGGGGCTTCATCGGAACCAAAGCGGGTTTTGCGTAGTTTTGCTTTTTCGTTGGCCCAGTAATACGCAAGCTCCTTGCTTTGAGTTAAAAAAACGGGCTCTTTTCTTTCGGTGTAGTTATTGCCGATGGTGGCCATTGCTTTTTTTGCCATCTTGTTCAGCTCTGCATCACCAGACCCGATTAACCCCTTCTCTGCAATGGAGTCAGATAAGCCTGACGTTGTGCCGTGATACCAGAGTCCAGTTGTTTTAAATCCATCGTTAGACAGCAATTGTGAGGCATCTTTCAGATAAGTTGGGGTTTCAATATTTGTCATGGGATATCAGGTTCCAAAAAAGAGAGTCATCAAACACGAATGGGGGAGATTATAGCAGTATTGATTCTAGTTGTTGAATGGGGGCTCTTCTATTGCCTTCACTCCGCCAGCGAATAGGGGGGCAGAGTTTCATTTATTGTTTCCACGCTTTGTAAGGTTTATATGGAGGTTATAGCGCCAAATATCCGAAACGGATGACTATACTAAAGGTATGTGCTGGTAAGGTTGGAGCGTTTAAACCTTGCTGTAGTGAATTTCTGTAATAGGGGGCGTCATAGCCCTTCTATACTGAGGAGCCTCTCCCATGATTATTGGTGTGCCTAAAGAAATAAAAAACCATGAATATCGAATAGGTATGACCCCGGTAGGCGTTAGAGAGTTGGTTAACCATGGCCACAAAGTGCTCGTACAAAGTGGCGGAGGAGCAGCAATAGGGCTGGCTAATGAGCAGTATGAAGCGGCAGGTGCCAACTTAATAGATAAACCGGAAGATATTTTCTTAGCCGCAGATATGATCGTAAAGGTCAAAGAGCCTCAGCCAAACGAATGCAAGATGCTGCGGCCCGGGCAGCTTCTTTTCACCTATCTTCATTTAGCACCAGACCCTGAACAAACCAAACTGCTGGTGGATTCAGGGGCGATAGCCATCGCCTATGAAACGGTCACCGATGACCATGGTGGATTGCCGCTTCTAGCCCCTATGAGCGAGGTTGCAGGGCGTATGGCTATTCAGGCCGGAGCGCACTCGCTTGAGAAAGCGCAAGGCGGCAATGGAACACTGCTCGGTGGTGTGCCTGGCGTGCTGCCGGGTAAGGTGGTGGTTATCGGAGGTGGTGTGGTTGGGGAAAATGCCGCGCGAATGGCGATGGGGTTAGGGGCTGATGTGACTGTGCTTGACCGCTCCTTAGACCGACTGAAAACACTGGATACCCTCTATGGCCCACGGCTCAAAACGCTTTATTCTACAGTCGAGTCTGTTGAGGATTCCGTCTGTAGTGCAGACCTTGTGATTGGCGCTGTATTGGTGCCTGGTGCTGCAGCGCCAAAGCTGCTTAAGCGGGAAACGCTTACCAAAATGAAAGATGGTGCTGTGCTGGTAGATGTGGCCATTGATCAGGGGGGGTGTTTTGAAACCAGTAAAGCGACTACGCATCAGGAACCTACTTATAAAGTTGATGGTGTGGTGCATTACTGTGTGGCGAATATGCCGGGCGGCGTAGCGCGAACAGCGACGTTTGCACTAACCAATGCTACGCTGCCTTACACAATCGCATTAGCGAACAAAGGTTGTCAGCAAGCGCTGGCTGATGACCCACATTTGCGCAATGGACTCAATATATTTAAAGGCAAAGTGACCTGTGAGCCGGTAGCGGAGGACTTAAACTATGACTATGTGCCTGCGACTGATCTGATTTGTGCAGGTTGATCGGTGAGGCGTCGAGTAAAGCAGGTTATATTTATTGAGATACCGGCTTTAAATACTTATCAAATATCGCTTGATAGCGGCCAGTTTTTTTCAGCTGTTCCAGCCCTTCATTGAAGTCATCCCGGATATGTTTGTCCCAGAAAACAGGACGATAGTCTTCAGGGTTGATTTCTGTAAAGCGGTGGATTTTTACATGCTTTAGTTTTTTTCCCAGCTCTTGCTCAGCTTTAAGCGAGTAGTACTTAAAGATATTAATGTCACTTAAAGCAATGTCGCGGCGACCACTGTTGAGCATCAATACTTGTTGCAGTTGTTTATTTTGCTCTGTAACCAGGCCTGCTTTATTGGGCGCTTGCAACCATTCGGGAAACCGTTTGCTGGCACCCTGAAACGAGATAATAGAGAGGCCTTTTAAATCTGTGGGTTTCTCAATGGTCAGGTTTCTCTCTTTCAGAGAAATAAATACGTTGTCATAGGTGACCGCTGAATTGCCATAGTAGGCCCCAATGGCGGCCATATCATGACCAAGATCTGTCATGGTGGCGTCCAGATGTTTTTGTTTGAACATATAGGGAATACGGCCAAGAGGGAAGTATTTGGGGCGCAGAGTATGGTTGTGGAACGCGAGAGCTTCGCCGATAACATCCAGCTCGATGCCAGAATTAGACTCAGGAAACGAAAAAGGCGGTATGGCCTCACCGAATGCCATCACCACCTCTTTCGCAGCAGAAGTGCAAGAGAGCATAAAAAGCACAGTGCAAATTATCACTTTCAAGAGAGCGCCCTATTTGTCTTGATTGACTCTGGGTTTTCACAAAGAAGGCCTCCTGCGGGATGGCCTCCACTTTTACGCTATTATTTCAGTGTAGTTTGCTAATAGATGAATGCTAACTTTTATGAGCGCGTGTCATCGTTGGGTACAGGCACTTCGGTTTGAACATGTTATGAAGCTTGCAGATCAACGACGGTGCGCCCTTGTACTTTACCGGCCATCATATCTTCAGCGACCTGCTTGATCTCGTCTATAGCCACTACACGGTTAATGCCTGTCAGGGCTTCTTCTGGCAAATCCTGCGCTAAACGTTTCCAGGCAGTTTGCCTGCGCCCATTTGGACACATTACTGAATCAACACCTTGCAGGCGGACATTGCGAAGAATAAATGGCATGACGGTGGTCGGAAGTTTGAAACCTGCTGCCAGTCCGCAGGCCGCGACTGCACCGTTATAATCGGTTTCTGCCAGAACGCGCGCTAAAATAGCATCGCCAGCAGTGTCAATTGCCCCGGCCCAGCGCTGTGCTTCCAGTGGTCTGGCGGGTTTCTCCATCTCTTCCCGGCTGATAATCTCTTTAGCACCGAGCCCTTTTAGGTAGTCATGGGTTGACGTGCGCCCCGACACAGCGGTAACGTTGTAGCCCAGCTTACTAAGAATCGCAACGGCGATACTGCCAACGCCCCCTCCGGCGCCCGTGACGATAACAGGGCCTTTCTCTGGCGTGACGTTAGCCTCTTCCAACGCCATAACACAAAGCATCGCTGTAAGGCCGGCAGTGCCGATAGCCATCGCTGTTTTGCTTTCCATACTATCGGGCAGGGGGATCAGCCACTTTGATTGAACCCGTTGAACTTGTGAGTAACCTCCCCAGAATTGTTCCCCTACGCTCCAGCCTGTCAGTAGTACTTTGTCGCCTGGTTTGTAGCTGTCGGCCTGCGACTCAATGACCGTACCGGTAAGGTCAATTCCCGGCACCATTGGCCAGGTTCGAACGATTTTACCCGTGCCGGTTACCGCCATACTGTCTTTGTAGTTGATGCTTGAATAATCCACTGATAGCAATACATCACCTTCAGGCAGGTCATCGACGGTGAGCTGCTCCACTGCACTTACGGTTTTTCCGTCATCTTGTCGAAGTACCAGTGCTTTAAAGTGTTGGGGGATTGCTTGAGTCATGTTAAGCCTCTATGTTCAATTGAAGAACGTCACTTTGCGAGTGTCGTGATATGGTGGCATGTTATGGTTCAGTTTAGCGTGAAACGCGCTATAGCAAAATGCTATAGCAGAAAAGATAGGGTTATACTTTAGTTTTAGTTGCTCCATATTTCGATTCGTGTTCTGGTTTTGATACACATTTTTTATAAGCACATTTTTTAGGCACCAGCATTGTTTTAAAGGAGTCAGACTTGGTAATACAGCTATTGGCGATACTGGGCATTCTGACCGCTATTTTTGCGCTGTTGGCACCTGTTTATTTTGCCAGCAAGAGTGAAGGGTATTCGCCAATCGTAAACACATTGAGTGAATTAGGCGTGACTGGAGGCCCCCATCAACTGGCTGTCTCACGTTATTATTTTTTGCCTCTTGGCGTATCGGTCTGTGTGTTTTTGGTGTTGGGTCACTTATTGGAAACGTCTTTCAGGTATGACGTGCTGAGTACCGTGCTGTTAAGCCTTGTTGGGACGGGGTATATCATCGCGGCGTTTTTTCCTTGTGATGCCGGTGCGCCGGTTCTCGGCTCAGTGAGTAATCAAATACATAATGTCGCCGGCGTGTTTGAGTACTTAGGCGCGGGCTTCGGGCTAATCCTGATGGGGGCCGCCCCTGTGGATGCCTTAGGGCTAAGGGTTTGGAATGGCTATTTAATACTAAGTGGTTCGGTGATACTGTTGTCTTTAGTGCTATTGATCTTACCGTTATTTAAGCGAACCAGAGGGCTATTACAACGTGTAGCAGAAGCCAGCTTTTTTATCTGGATGCTGAGTTTTTCGCTTTTATTACTGCTGAGAGACGGCTAATAGCGCAGGATGCTGGATTTAAGGCTAGGCTTATAATGTTAGACAAGGCCTCTAAGCCGTTATAACGCTCAAAAAATAAGAACCAAATAAAGGCAGGGGAAAGCCATGGAAGCAAAAGATGTCCAGAACATTGAAGATGCACGAGAGCTTATTGAAGAGAGAGGCCTCAGTCATGTAAAGGTGGGGGTGTTTGACGTTGATGGCGTTTTGCGCGGCAAATACATGTCGAAGGATAAGTTTTTATCATCGCTGAAAAGCGGGTTTGGTTTTTGTGACGTTGTATTGGGCTGGGATGTGAGAGACCAGCTTTACGATAATGTTAAATACACCGGCTGGCATACCGGTTATCCGGATGCCTCTGTCAGGATTATCCCCGAAAGTTGCCGTGATATGCCGCTTGAAAGTGACGGCCTGCTATTTCTGGCGGAGTTTGTGGGCGATGCTGAAGCCATTTGCCCGAGAGGCGTGCTGCGAAATGTGATCAAAAAAGCCAAAGCCCTTGGCATGCAGATAGAAACGGGTTTTGAGTATGAATTTTTTGTTTTTAACGAAACGCCAGAGAGTATTCGCGAGAAAGGTTACCAATCCCTTCAACCCATGGGGCCATCCGAGTTTGGATATTCGGTTATCCGTAACAGTGTCGGCTCTCAAAGCTATTTGAACCTGCTTGAGCTATGTGAAAGGATGAATATCCCTTTGGAAGGCCTGCATGAAGAGACTGGCCCCGGTGTGCTGGAAGCGGCGATTGCACATGATGACGCGTTGTCCTCGGCCGATAAGGCAGCGCTCTTTAAAACCTTCACTAAAATTGCCATGCAAAAAGAAGGAAAGATGGCGACGTTCATGGCCCGGTGGTCGGCAGACTACCCTGGGCAGAGTGGCCACATTCATCTGTCTGTTAGAGATTTAAACGGCACTTCCATGTTCTATGATGAGAACAAACCGGACAACATCAGCGATACCATGCGCCACTTTTATGCCGGGCAACAAAAACTAATGCCTGACTTGCTGGCGATGATTGCCCCCACGGTTAACTCTTATCGACGATTGGTGCCTGGTTTTTGGGCGCCCACTGAGGCGAGTGTCGGGATTGATAACCGAACCTGTGCGATCCGGCTTATTCCTGGTTCAGAAGCTTCTCAGCGCATTGAGTACCGAATCGGTGCGGCCGACGCCAACCCTTATATCATCCAGGCAGCGGTTATCGCTTCAGGACTGTGGGGGGTTGAAAACCGAGCGGAACCCGAACCTCTGGTTGAAGGCAATGCCTACGAGCACCGGTTCCCGGATTATCTGCAACTGCCTTACACCTTGTGGGATGCAGCGCAACGGCTTAAAAAGTCCCAGATTGCGCGACACTATTTTGGCGATGCGTTTGTGGATCACTTCTCTGCGACGCGCGAGTGGGAAGAGCGAGAGTTTAGAAAACACATCTCCGATTGGGAACTGGATCGGTATTTTGAAATTATTTAACAGGCGATCAGGTAGGTAGAGTGATGAGTATCATATTACATTCTCCGATTGATGGAAGGGAGATTGCAGAACGAACACTGGCGTCGGCAGAGCTAATCGCCGCAGCGGTTGATCGCGCATCCGCTGCCCAGCAAAGTTGGCGACAGGTTAGCTTAAAAGAGCGCGCCGCATGTTGTCATAAAGCGATTGATTATTTTATCCAGCATCAGGAGGAGGTCGCTCAAGAGATTACTCTACAGATGGGGCGACCTATCCAGTACGCCGCCGGAGAGATCAAAGGGCTGGAAGAGCGTGGTCGCTATATGATCGATATCGCTGAATCCGCGCTTTCTGACCAATTGGTGGAAGAAAAGGCCGGGTTTAACCGGTTTATTCGACAGGAGCCCCTTGGTGTGGTGGTGACGATTGCTCCCTGGAACTATCCTTATCTGACGGCGGTTAACTCGATTATACCGGCTATTATGGCGGGCAATAGTGTTATCCTGAAACACTCCAATCAAACGTTGTTATGTGCTGAGCGCTTTGCCGAAGCCTTTCAATATGCAGGCCTTGCTGACGACATATTCCAATACCTGCACCTTGATCATGAAGGGACGTCTACGCTGATAAAACATGATCAAGTGGACTTTGTCTCATTTACCGGCTCCGTGGCGGGGGGAGAGCACATTGAAAAGGCCTTGGCCGGGTCATTTAAAGGCCTGGCGTTGGAGCTGGGTGGTAAAGACCCCGCTTATGTCAGAGAAGATGCCAATCTGGCCCATGCTATTGAGAATGTACTCGATGGCGCGTTTTTCAATTCGGGGCAGTCCTGTTGCGGTATTGAACGTGTATACGTGCATGAATCATTATTTGAGCGGTTTGTCACCGGCGCGGTCAATCAGGTATATGAACATGTTTTAGGCAACCCCCTTGAACCAGAAACGACCCTAGGCCCAATGGTCAATGCCAAAGCCGCCGCTGCCGTCAGGCAGCAAATTGAAGAGGCCATTGCTCAAGGTGCCAGAGCGAATATCGATCAGCACTATTTTGAGCGCGACGAAGAGGGCACGGCCTATATCGCCCCCCAGATACTGACACAGGTTAATCACCAGATGAGCGTGATGTCAGAAGAGAGCTTTGGCCCGGTCATTGGTGTCATGTCGGTCACCAGTGATGAAGAAGCGATCAAGTTGATGAACGATAGCCCCTACGGGTTAACTGCGTCCATCTGGACAGAAGACGAAGAGCAGGCCCTGATGATTGGTGACCAGCTGCAAACCGGCACGGTATTTATGAATCGCTGTGATTATCTTGACCCGGCACTGCCCTGGGTTGGGGTTAAGCAGTCGGGGCGAGGGTGCGCACTGTCGAGGCTGGGGTATGACCAGTTAACACGGCCCAAGTCATTTCATTTAAAACGCATTTAGCACGTATTCAATAAACTCATTGTCGAGTAAAGATTGAATGCGCATTGGTTGATGACACGATCAGAGAAGTGAGAGTATTTATGGAACAGCCGTTAGACCTTACAACCGCTGACGATATACAAGGTAACTGGAACTATCCGACGACGATAAGAATGGGGTGTGGCCGACTTAGTGAGTTGCCTTTTGTCTGTAAATCATTGGGTATTCGTAACCCTTTATTGGTGACCGATGCCGGGTTGGCTGGTCAGCCATTTGTCGCCAAGGCAATGGAGTTAATAAAGGCAGAAGGTGCGAGTATTGGCTTGTTTACCGATATTAAACCCAACCCCACCGGCGACAATATTGTGCAAGGTGTTGACGCGTATAAAACCGGAAACCATGACGGCGTTGTTGCGCTAGGGGGAGGCAGTGCCCTTGATGCAGGCAAGGCAATTGCGTTGATGAGTGGCCAAACGCACTCTATTTGGGACTTGGAAGACGTTGGGTCAAACTGGTTACGTGCAGACCCAGACGGTATTGCACCGATTGTGGCGGTGCCAACCACTTCGGGTACAGGGTCAGAGGTCGGCAGGGCATCGGTTATTTTAGATGAAGAGAACGAAATAAAAAAAATCATCTTTCATCCCAAAATGATGCCTCAGGTCGTATTGGCAGACCCTGAATTGGTGAAGGGGCTGCCCGCTCATTTAACCGCCGCAACCGGTTTGGATGCATTTGTGCACTGCCTCGAAGCATACTGTGCAAAAGGGTACCACCCGATGGCCGATGGTATTGCATTAGAGGGAATGCGACTGATTAAAGAGTGGTTGGTTCCAGCGGTAGAAGATGGCAACAACCTTATTGCACGTAGCCATATGATGGTCGCTTCATCCATGGGGGCCACTGCATTCCAGAAAGGGTTGGGAGGCGTACATGCCTTGGCCCATCCTTTAGGGGCGCTGTTTGATGCGCATCACGGCTTGCTGAATGCCATCTTACTGCCCTATGTGCTGGTGCGTAACCGTCTGGCCATTGAGCATAGGATTGAGCACGTCGCTACCTGCCTGGGGCTTGACGATAAGACCTTCGACGGGTTTATTGGCTGGATTATCGAACTGCGTAAGCAGCTTAATATTCCCCACTCATTGTCTGAGATCGGCATCACCGCGGAATACAGCGAACGTGTTGGCGAAATGGCCGCAGAAGACCCTTCTGCGGGCGGCAACCCTGTCCCGTTAACCGCAGAAGACTATGGCATTCTATTCAGTACGGCCGTAGCGGGCATCGGGTTTGTCGCGTGATGAAGCAACAGCTAAAGCTCGGCATACTCGACTGCGATATATTGCATGAATCACTGCGTAAAGAATATGCGTCGTATGCGCACATGATACAGACGCTCTTTATGCAGGTTGAACCATCCATAAACTTTGCTATTTATCCTGTTGTTGAGGGTGTTTACCCTGATGATGTTGATGAGTGTGATGGCTACATCATTACCGGCAGTAAAAGCAGTGCCTATGATAATGATGAGTGGATTGGTGAATTACGCAATTATGTAAGAACCCTTGCCTGTCAGAACAAAAAAATGGTCGGGATCTGTTTTGGGCATCAGTTACTCGCCCATGTATTGGGCGGGCGTACTCAAAAAAGTGAAAATGGCTGGGGTGTTGGAGTAAAGTCCAGTGACGTGATTGACAGCCCTGAGTGGATGGAGCCGAAAATGAAATCCTACTCGTTGCTGGTGAGTCATCAAGACCAAGTCGTTCAGTTGCCCTCTGAGGCAACGGTGATAGCCAGTAGTGAATATTGCCCGAATTCGGCCTTCCAACTCGGGGATAATATATTGGGGTTTCAAGGGCATCCAGAGTTTATTCGGGGATATAGCCGCAAACTAATGGAGATGCGCAGGGGGATTATTCCTGATGACGTCATTGAACAGGGGATGGCTTCTTTGTTGGAAAGCACCGATCATTTAGTCGTCGCCAGGTGGATAGTTAACTTTCTACAGCGCTCTTAACGCTCTTTCCGCTGCACAAACAAAGACAATAACGCTAAGCAGGCAGACCCCGCCATCAGTATCACCGACACCGCGTTCAACACCGGTGTCGACCCTTCTTTAAGTCGATCAAACATTGCGATGGTCAGCGGGGCATCTGAACCAACCAGCATTAATGTGGTATTGAAGTTCTCAAATGACATAAGAAAACTAACGATACCCGCGCCGATGATGGCAGGTTTAAGATAAGGCAGTGTGACGGTGAAAATAGCGGTTAGTCGGCTTGCGCCCAGGTTCATGGCGGCCTCTTCTAACGTTGTATCAAACTTACGCAAGCGGGCAGATATAACCAGTGTGGCAATGGTGGTAATAAAGGCAAACTGTCCGATAACAACCAATGTTAAGCCGGGTCTCAGTGCTTCGATATCATAGCCAAATTGCAGCTCCACCCAGTTTGCAATCGTGCTGCTGAACACGAGGATAGAAACACCCAGAATGACTCCAGGAATAACCAGCGGCGTGAGCATCAGGATATAGAGCAGGTTTTTAGCTGGAAATGATTCACGCTCAAACAAGAATGCATTGCAGGTTGCCAGTGTCAGGCTGATGAGGGTCGTCGCTATGGCGATGCTGACACTTGTCCAAATGCTCTCCAATAACTCTTCATCGTGGAATATGCCGAGCTTTGGCTCGGTGTCATTGATGTACCAATCGAGTGTTCCGCCACTCCAGGGCAGGGATGGAAACATCGAATCATTAAACGAAAAGACCGCCACGACAACCAGTGGCGCCATTAGAAAAATAAAGAATAAAGTCACATAAGCGGCATAAGAGAGTTTGAAAAATCGGCTGCTGTTGAGGGTGGGTATCATGACATCACCTTCGAAAAGGACTGCTTCGTCAGTTTTAAGCCGAGCCATACAATAATCGACGATAGAATAAGTAGTAACATGCCGAAGGCTGACCCCTGTTCCCAGTTAAAACGGGTAATAAACTGGGTGTAAATCTGCTCTGTGAACCACAAACTGTCTTTGCCGCCCAGTAGTGTTGGCGTTAAATAGTTGCCCAGTGTCAGCATAAACACCACAATACAGCCGCTGACGATGCCGGGCATGGCGTGGGGTAATACAATCTCTCTGAGCACATTCCAGCTGTTGCCGCCTAGATCATAGCCCGCTTCAATTAAGCTGTTATCAAGGCTGTCTAAAGTCGAGACCAGGGGGACGACCATAAACAGCATTGAGGTATAGATAAGGCCGACCATAATGGCAACATCGTTGTACAGCATCTCGATAGGCTGATCGACTAACCCAAGCCATTGAAAAAGCGTACTGATCAGGCCGGTCTCCCTTAAGATAATCATCCAGCCGTAGGTTCTCACCAGCTCGCTAACCCAAAACGGGATAAGGCATAGAACAAATAGCACGGTTTTTACGCGGCCTGTTAGCATCTTGGCAATGTAATATGAGACCGGAAATGCGATGAGCAGCGTCAGCGCTGTTGCAATAATCGACATAACCGCCGTTCGGACAAAGGTGTTCCAGTAAAGTGGCTCTGTAAAGAATGCGGTGTAGTTGTCGAGACTAACGTTATACTGTCTGGCTGATACCCGCTCTTGCAGCGAGATCAGCACCATGTCGACATGGGGCAGAATTATAAGCAATGACAGCCACAGTAAAATCGGGGCAAGCAATAGCCATAATCCTATTCGACGCGCGCTTGGCAATGTTGCGGACTGAACTGATGTCATAGCTGGCTCTTTTAGTGTGAGGGCTGATTATTTCTAGCGACACTCGAACGTTGGCTGGGGAAGCACAGGCACTGATGTTGACTCCATCGAAGTGTCACGCTATCGCCTTTGCACAACTGTAAATGATGACCTGTCTGGGGTAGAGAGACATTCAAGGATTCACTGCCGGTTGTGTTGACCAGAATCTGGCTACGAGCACCGTCAAAGAGTATGTCGGTAATGCGGCCCTGGCACTGATTGATCTGGCTGTCCTGTTCATCAGCGGTTCTGGTGCTCGTTGTGTTTATGGCCTCCGAGCTTGTTATTGATATCGCTTCGGGGCGGAGGTAAACCGCAACATCGTCATGTTGACGAAATGAGTGGGGGGAGCGCGATAGCCCGTTGAGTGCAAGACCTTGTTCGGTGATAAGTGAAATGGTTGAACCTTCTTGACGGGTGACTTTTCCGCGCCAGCAATTGCTGTCACCGACAAAACTGGCGACAAACGGCGTTTTTGGCTCGTAGTAGAGCTCTTGAGGTGTGCCTATTTGCTCAAAACGGCCATTATTCATCACTGCCACCTGATCGCTCATGACCAGTGCTTCTGACTGGTCATGTGTAATGTAGATAAAGGTGGTACCAAATACCTGCTGTAAACGCTTGAGCTCTATTTTCATCTGCTCGCGAAGCTTTAAATCCAAAGCGCCTAGCGGTTCATCAAGTAGTAAAACATCGGGCTTTAATACCAGGCAGCGGGCGATGGCGATACGCTGCTTTTGGCCGCCTGATAACTGATCAATGCGCTTATTGCCCGAGTCAGGCAGGTCGACCCGTTCTAACACATCGTCGATAAGAGGTTGTTGTTCCTTTTTGCTAATCCCTCTGCGCTTTAAACCATAGGCAATGTTGTCTGCGACGGACATGGTTGGGAATAGGGCCAGGTGTTGAAAAACCATATTTACCGGGCGCTTGTTGGGCGGTGTATGGAGCACCGACGCGCCTTTAATCAGAATGTCGCCGGAGTCCGGTTGCTGAAAGCCTGCCAGCATTCTTAATAACGTCGTTTTACCGCAACCAGAAGGCCCTAATATTGAGAAAAAAGAGCCTTTTGGTATGCAGAATGAGACATTATCTACCGCAACAAACTCGTCGAAAGTCTTGCTAATATTACGACACTCCAAGTCGAATAAAGGTTGCTTTGAGTGATCATCAGTCGACATTGAGTATGTTTCCAGTTGTGGTTTATTAGTTAAGTAGTGACGAAAGCCCTTTAACTGGCTGCTTTTATCCGGTCAAGCGCTTTACCTTCCAGCTCTTCTAGCCCCGCAGGCACTGGTGGGTACCACTTAATATTATCAATCGCCTCTTGCGAAAAGCTCTCTTTAAACTGTGCTTTCAGGGTTTCATTAACGTAATCATCGCTACCTTTTGCTGCAGTAAAGTTACCGGCTGCTTCAGTGATTTTTGCCGCGACGTCAGGTCTCATAACGTAGTTTATCCATTTATATGCCGCGTCTTCTGCTTTGGTTTTGCGTGGCAGCGCAAAGGTATCGATCCACCCTAAAGCACCGGATTTCGGCGCGATAAAGGTAATATCCTTGTTTTCCTTGTTTAGCTTCCAGCCGCCTGCATCCCAGGCCATCGCGGCGTTAACTTCCCCTGAACGCATCAGGTTCAATAGCGCGTCACCACCACTCCAGTAGGCTTTAACGTTACTTTTGCAGTCAATGAGCTTTTTCTCGACCTTATTCAAAATGGCCTGGTATTGAGACTTATTGTTATAGGCGGCAAATGGGTCTTCCCCCATCGCAAACGCAAAACCAATCAGCGTGGGGCGTTTTAAACGGTATGAAACCGAGCCACTCAGGCTGGTATCACATAAGTCGGTATAGTCAGCCACTTGGCCAGCCGCTTTGCGGTTTACCACCAAACCGCTGGTTCCCCATACGTGAGGAACACCATATACCTCCCCGTTATGGGTGGTACTTTTTTGTGTTGCCTCAAACATGGAAGGAATAATCTGGGCTGCGTTGATGTTGTTTAAGTCGATAGGTTTATAAATATTAAAGTCTGCTTGAGCGCTGCTGATACGGTCCTGACTGGGTTGAGCTAAATCGAAACCCGCACCGCCTGTTGCCCGGAGTTTCGATATCATGTCTTCATTATTTGACTTGGTTACTTTGACCGAAATGCCGGTCTCCTTCTTAAAGTCTTTAATAACTTCTTTGGGTGCGTAGCCACCCCATGTAAGTAACCTGAGCGTTTCTGCCTGAATAGGGGCGGACATAAACGCGGCAGTTGCGGTGATTAACCCGAGCGATTTGAGATTGAGTAGACCTTTCATTGTAATACCTATCTTGGTTAGACGTTTTAAACGTCGAGGCTGATGACAGATTTATTGTTATATTCGCTGGTACTGTTAGTTGTTTCGTCTGGACTACAGCGGGAAATTCGACGTTGTGTTCGTAATTTCCACCTCAAGCTAACAACGATAAGTTACAGAAAAGTGACAGTGTCTAGCTAAGCATAGCTGAATTAAAAGCCTATTAGACTTTAGTTGTAGGGCTTGCCCGTAATTCAATGGATGAATGTTAATTGGTCATCTTAAGTTTGACGGGTATCAATGCTATGGGGGGGGTATGTCTGTTTATCTAAGAGAGGGTTTTTCACAACTACTGCGCTCACAAATACAGCGTTAAAAAATGACTCAAAATGGTGCGCTCTCCTGGGTCGACCGGGACTATATTACGTATATACTGCGCTTCTTCGTCATTTTTTGCCTTGTCTTTGCTTCGCTCATAACGTTGTGTAAAGGCCTCTCTGAACTGAGAACTAACAATAAATCTGAAAAGCCAGGGAGTGCAGCATGATTAGTGTCGATGAAATTATGACCAGTAATGTAGTTACATTAACGCCTGATAGCAGCGTATATGATGCACGCTGTATCATGAGTGAAAAAGATATTCGCCACTTGCCCATTGTGGATGCCAGCAATAAACTTGTCGGGTTAGTCACTCAGCGCGACTTACTCAGCGCATCGGAGTCAACCTTGTATGCGACCAGCAATGACGCGCGTATTGAGCTGGAAAAACAGCACAAAATTGAAGAGATTATGACGCGCCAGGTTAAAACAATTGATGAACGCGATAGTCTTAGGTCTGCGGCGCAACGCCTTAGAAAGTATAAACATGGCTGTTTGCCTGTTGTTACTGATGGCGAGTTAAAAGGGATTATTACTGATACCGATTTTGTCGGCGTCGCGGTGCACTTGCTAGAGCAGGTAGAGTCGTCCATTCCTGTTGAAGAGTTCTAAACACTTCGCTATCTTCTTAAAGGGGGCCTGCGGGTACCCCTTAAAAACTGACCCTGAGCATGATCGCATATTGAGTGAAAGCAGGTTTTGATAATGGACTATAACACCGCGAAGCAATACCTCTTAAGCAAACCCGAAGCAGACGAAAGTGAACCTTTTGGCGATGATATCCCAGTGTTCAAAGTGTGCAACAAGGTCTTCGCCATCCTTGGTATGAAGGAGGGGGTTGGGCAGCTAAACCTTAAGTGTGACCCTGATGAAGCGGTGGCGTTACGGGATATTTTTGATGCAGTTATTCCTGGTTACCATATGAATAAGAAGCATTGGAATACGGTCATTTTAGATGGTTCGATTCCTCATGGTGAAATAGAGCGGATGATTGATCACTCCTACACGTTGATCGTGAAAGGCCTTAAAAAGCTTGATCGACAAGGTTTGGAGCTGCGTCACGGACAGGATGCTCTGTATAAAACGTAATTTACTAAGGAGTGGTCGAAGTGAAAACAATTGGACTCATTGGTGGGATGAGTTGGGAGAGCACGGTAGGTTATTATCGTGCGATTAATCAGGGGGTTAAAACCGCTTTAGGCGGCCTGCATTCGGCAAAAATTGCGCTTTATAGCGTAGACTTTGACCCGATTGAGAAGCTACAGCAGCAGGGTGACTGGCATGCCAGTGGAGAAGTGCTGGCCGATGCCGCGCGTAAGGTGGAGCTTGCAGGCGCTGAATGTATCTTGATTTGCACCAACACCATGCATAAAGTGGCTGAGCAGGTCGAGCGTGTCGTATCGATTCCCCTTTTGCATATTGCAGACGCAACCGCTGAGGCGCTGCTTAAAAATGGTGTAAAGCGGGTTGGCCTGTTAGGGACTGCGTTTACCATGGAGCAGGACTTCTACAAAGGCCGACTGGCAGAGGGTTACGGTCTTGAGGTGCTAATACCCAATCAGGAAGATAGAAAAATAGTCCACGATGTCATCTACCAGGAGCTTTGCCTGGGCCGTGTTGAAGCCTCATCAAAAGCTGAGTACTTGCGCATTATTGATGAACTATGCCGTTCAGGGGCAGAAGCGGTTATTTTGGGTTGCACCGAAATAGGCTTACTGGTCAGCGCCGACGATACGTCAACCCCCTTATACGACACTACCCAAATTCATGCCGCCAAAGCCGTTGAGTTCTCTCTCAGCTAACTCAGGTTCATCATTTATTGTTTGTTTGAAAGAACTGACCCGCTCGGTTAGTTCGTCAATCATGCCAAGTAGGTGGGCATTGTCATGATCCCAGGGGTGAAAGCCGGGCCTGAAGTAGTCCAGCCAGGCGGGCACGGCTTTCCTTAGTACGCCTGGTTTTATCCACTGGTTTTTCAATAGAGACATCCAGCCGCTGATGTTTCGGTGTTCATTACTCTGCTTCATTATCTGGAATTGAAATCGATAGCAGTGGATGAAAAAGAGTAGCGTGACCCATGCCAAGGTAGTGGTGCGAAGGGCGTAGCTTTTGACCGTACTCCTCATTACTGATCGATAAACATCAAACGCAACAGCCTTGTGCTCAGTTTCCTCTAATGCATGCCACTGCCATAGTGCGACAAAGTGAGGGTCTGAGTTCTCAAGCATTTCCGGGTTTTTTAGCAGTGAGTCCGCCATAATGGCCGTTAGGTGTTCTAAGGCAATCGTGATGGCAAGCTGTGCTGAATGCGATGTATGTTGCTTGAAAAAGTTAAGCCGTTGAATGACTTGTTGCTCCATTTCGTCAACCGGAAAGCCAGCCTCTACCATCGCCTCGTTGTACTCTGCGTGTTCCCTGCCATGCATCGCTTCCTGCCCGATAAAAGCAGTTACCGCCTTTTGAAGTGCCTTGTCTGTTATTCGGCCTCGGTAATACCGTACGCTCTGGATGAAAAAACGTTCACCTTCAGGAAAAAACAACGACATTGTATTGAAGAACTGAGATACATGTGTACCTTCGTCGTGCCAATTGGCGACTTTACTTTTGGGAAGATTGAATTTCAGATTTCGAGTTAAGGGGGTGATAAAAGCATTCATCGAGCGCACCTCTCTAAAATTAAAAGGCTGTATGCATAATACATTGTTTGATGTTACATAAAATAATGTAGATTAATAATGGTTGAGACGCCAGTTTTTTAACAAATGAATGCGGTGCAGATGGTATTGTGATTTAGGGGCTGTGTTCGCAGTCTATATGAGGGCTTACAGTACAAGATACTTTTAGTAAGGCGATTTTAGGTTGATTTTCGTTTATGCAGCAGGCATTGTCGCACGAACTGATTAGTTTAGAAGGGTTGGATTGGTATGCTTAGTTATCGGCACAGTTATCATGCAGGGAATTTTGCAGATGTACTTAAACACTGCACCCAGCTAGCCATTATTGAATACCTTAAAAAAAAGGAGAAACCCTTTTGCTATCATGATACTCACAGCGGGGCAGGTGGCTATACGGTTGCTTCTGCCGAAATGCAAAAAAACGGCGAATATCAAAGTGGTGTTGGTAAACTCTTTGGTCGGCGTACCGGTGTGAAAATGGTTGATCAATATACCGATTTGATCGCTTCGCTCAATCCAACGGGCAGATTGAATACTTACCCAGGCTCCCCTCAAATAACCCTTAAGGCAAGGCGTTCTATTGATAGAATGCAGCTCACTGAACTCCACCCAGCAGATTACTCGCACCTTCAGGAAGTGGTCGGTAAAGCCAAAAAAGTAAAGGTGTATCAGCAGGACGCTTGGCAGGGCCTAAAGGCACTTTTGCCCCCAGCCGAAAAGAGAGGGTTAGTGCTGATTGACCCCTCCTATGAAGTCAAGCAGGACTATAAAACCGTTGCGGCTTCATTGCAGCAAGCACATAAGCGGTTTTCTTCTGGCATATTTGCTATTTGGTACCCGGTATTGACGCGAAATGCTACAGAGCAGTTTGTAGGTCAAATGGCGAATTTGGGCATTCGCAACATGCTGCGTATAGAGCACTGTGTATTGCCCGACGTCGAGCGAGGAATGACGGGAAGTGGCATGATTGTTGTGAACCCTCCCTATACGCTTAAAGCTGATATGGAAATGGCATTACCGGTGCTGGATCAATTGCTGAGTGAGGGTGGTTGTGGAAGTACCGTGCTTGAGCAATTAGCCGATGAGTAAACGTAAATCGGGCTTATTTATCGGGCGCGGGCACCCTCCTACAAGTTCTCTAGATCTTTGGATGCGCCCCCCCGCGCCCGGCTCAATTAGTCGGTTTATGACTTTGATTGCGCCCTTTCAGAGTAGGCCCTTAGCCCTGGGCCTACCTTGGGTATTATCTCTTTGGGGTTAATGGCTTCACCGCACTCGGTGCAGCAAAGTTCAGCAGATGTATTGTGTTGGCACTTGGTGTGAAAATACTCAATGGGCGGGCCATCCTCTCCTGCCATCCAGTTATCGCCCCATTTTGCCAATGTCATTAACACCGGGTATAGCTCTACCCCTTTTCGTGTTAAGCGGTACTCGAACCGCACGGGCTTATCCTGATATGGGCTCTTTCGCAGAATCTCATGCTCTACTAACTTGTTTAGCCGATCGGTAAGACGGTGTCTGCTTAGTCCTAGCTGCTTCTGAAACTTATCGAACCGCTTGATACCCATAAAAGCATCACGAAGGATTAGCAGTGTCCAGCGATCCCCGACGATTGATAATGCTCTCGCTACAGAGCAGGGCATCTCTTGAATATCATCCCATTTCATCTAAGGTTTTTTTACCTGTTGGGTTAAGTGATTAAGTTTTGAGTACGCAGTCATGCTTATATTGCTTGCCTGATTGGGGTTAATTATAACTTTACAAGTTCTATTTTGGAACTTACTATTATTGTTAGTTCCAAAATAGAACTTACTGATAATAGCATGAGGATCGTCAAATGAGTGCAGTAAGGAAGGCTGAAATTAACAACCAAGACTGGAAATCGACTGCCTGCATGTTATGCAGTATTGGTTGCGCGATTGAAGTTCAGGTTGAAGGTCAACACCTTAAAAAGATCCGGGGTGACAAGGGGGCTGCGTCCTCGGAAGGTTATATTTGCCAGAAAGCCGCGCGTTTGGATCACTATCAAAACCATGGTGAGAGGCTTACAAAACCGCTACGTAAAAACGCCAAAGGAGAGCTTGAAGAGGTTGAGTGGGATATAGCCATTAATGAAATTGCTGCAAAAATGGTTAGAATTCGCGAAGCCCACGGTGGACACTCTTTTGCTTATTACGGCGGTGGAGGGCAGGGAAACCACCTTGGCGGCACCTACAGTTCTGCGCTTAACGCGGCCATGGGAACGCCCTATATCTATACCGCGTTAGCACAGGAAAAGACGGGAGATTTTTGGGTCAATGGTAAGCTTTTCGGGCGGCAAAATTGCTTTGCTGTTGAAGGTATGGAGCATGCAGACTATGCCATCGTTTTAGGTGCTAATCCGTGGGATGCTCATGGCATTCCTAAAACGCGAGACTTATTGAAAGCATATAAAAAAGACCCTAATCGCACCATGGTAGTGATCGACCCTCGGCGAACCGAGTCTGCCAAAATGGCTGATATTCACCTGGCTGTTAAGCCGGGTAAAGATGCTTTTCTGCTCTCGGCGATGATCGCAATCATATTACAGGAAGGGCTTGAGGATCATTCGTTTATCGAGACGCACACTAATGGGTTTGATGCCGTCAAAAAACGCTTTCTCGAGGTGCCTATCGCCCAGTATGCAGAGGAGTCAGGCGTTGACTTAGAGACTATACGCAAGGTTTCGATTGGTTTTGCCACTGCAAAAACGGCAACGGTCAGAGCTGACCTGGGTATTCAGCAAAGCCTTCACAGTACACTTAACTCATACCTTGAAAAGCTGCTATTTTTAGTGACTGGTAACTTTAACAAGTCAGGTGGAAATCATCTGATTGCACAGTTTGCCCCGATCATCGGGCATTCAAAAGAGCCTGAAGAGGGCGGCCCGGTTACTCGTGTTACTGGCATGAAGGGTATTAGTAAGTTATTTCCACCTAATATACTGCCACTGGAGATTAATACGGATCACCCTGAGCGTATTCGCGCACTGGTGGTTGATAGTGCTAACCCTGTGCTCTCTGGTGCCGATAGCTCTGCCTATAGACAAGCCTTTGAAAACCTTGAACTGTCGGTAGTGATTGATGTTGCGCTTACTGAAACGGCCAGACTGGCTGATTATGTGTTGCCTGCCTCATCGCAGTTTGAAAAAACAGAGTGCACCTTTTTTACCTTTGGTTTCCCAACATCATACTTTCATTTACGTAAACCAGTCGTTCAACCTCAAGGTGATACGCTGCCTGAGCCTGAGATCTACCGACGACTGGTGGTGGCGATGGGGGCGATCCCTGATCGTTTTCCGAAGCTTGAGAAAATTGCAAAGCTTGACCGAACATTTCCGTCGGGCCGGCTTTTCCCATTAGCGCTTGCCGCAGCGGTTAAGGCTAACCCGAGTTGGATGCCCTATTTGCCTGTTATTCTTTACGCTACATTGGGTAAGGCGCTGCCAAAAGAGATGGCGTCCGCAGCAACACTGTGGGGTGTTTGTCAGTTTTACGCAGCCAAATTTAGCAAGCAGGTTGCCAAAGCAGGTACAAAAGGCAAGGGATACGCTCAGGGGAATGCGCTGTTTGAACGGGTTTTGTCATCTGACCGGCCTGTAGGGCTTGCAACCTTTGACTACGCTGACACTTGGGCACTGATGAAAACCGCCGACAAAAAAGTTGAGCTGTACATTGAAGAGATGTCGGATGAGTTAGCGCGTTTAGCAGATGAAGTGACCGCTGTAGACGAAAGTGACCGGAAACAAGCGTTTCCCTTTACTCTTATGGCAGGCGAGCGCCGCTCATACAATGCTAACCAGATCTTCAGAACGCCTGACTGGCGCAAGACAGATAAAGAGGGCGCGATGAGAATCCACCCGGACGACATCGCGCAACTTGGCCTCAAAGATGGTGAGAAAGCGGTTTGCCGTTCACAAGTCGGGCAGGTTGATGTGTTGTTGATGGCGGATGACAGTGTTCAACCCGGAATGGTGACACTGCCCCATGGCTATGGAATGTTATATTCGAATGAAGAGGGCGCGCTGGTGCAAAATGGGCCTTCTGTAAACGAGTTAACGTCTGCAAACCACTGTGACCCTATTGCGAAAACACCCTATCACAAGCATGTGCCGGTCATGATAGAGCCGTTATCCAATTAAATTGACCAAGGTTAAGGTCAGATTAGGTTGTTGACTCTAGAATCTCGGCCGTAGAATGGTGGAGCCTTTAAAAACCACACTGCGCAATCATTGAGTTGGTTGCGTGTTTGCTGCTTATGTAACGCTAAAAATAATACGTTGAATTAATTCAGCCCGAGTAGTTGAGCCAAGACTTTGAGTTCCGGGAGAATATAGAAATGGTTGTTTTGTCAGATTGCACCTGTGGTTGTGAGCCTGTATGTGAATCGGGTTCTATTGGAGCTCGCAGTTGGAATGTCTGTTGTTTTAACTGCGGGGCTCGCTCTGCGACATTTCCAAACAGGACGGAAGCGGTAATGAATTGGAATCAGATTATTGCTGAGAACCTGAAAGAGCCTGAAGCACCAGCCGTAACAAGCCTGCTTGATCAAGCTATACAGCATATTAGAGGCATTCAGTCAGCTGGGTAAGCGCTGAGTAGTTTATCTAAGCCGCTCAGTTCCTGCAGTATTGGTTCAACTTGTAAATAGCCCTCCTTGTTAAGTGCACATCACGGGCTTGAAGGCGGGCTAAATGCATCGCCCCTTTTAACTGTTGTTACCCATAATCATTTTCTACAAAGGTTCGCTGAATTTCCTCTATCTCGTCGGTATGAGCGAGCAGTGCTTCAACACATTGGGGGTCGAACTGTATCCCTGATAACTCCCTTAATTTTTGATAGGCTGCTTCGTTGTTCCATGCTTTCTTGTATGGGCGCTCGCTGGTCAAAGCATCGAATACATCCGCTACCGTGACGATTCTCGCTTCAATTGGAATATCCTCCCCTGCCAGGCCTTCTGGATATCCGCTTCCGTCGATAAATTCATGATGATAGTTGGCAATATTCCGAAGCATATCAACATGCCCGATCCCGTTCAGCCCGTAATTCTCCAGTAATGAGTCGATCAGGTCTCTGCCGTCTTGCGGATGGCTTTTCATGATTGAGAACTCTTCACGTGTAAGCTTGTCGGGTTTTAGCAAGATGCGGTCAGGTACTTTAATTTTTCCTAAATCATGTAGTGGTGCAAACAGGTAGATATGCTCGATATATTGATCATCAAATCCATACCTATCTGCTAAAGCCTTTGCTATCAAACGAGTGTAACGGGACATTCTCTCTAGATGATAGGCGGTTTCAGGGTCGCGGGAGTGGGTCATGTCCAAGGCTGACTTGACCGTGGCGACCAGCGTGCGAATACTTGAGCGTTCATTGTAAATCAGCAGGCCGATCATGTGGCCGATCATATCCAGCTCAACCATTACATGTTCGGTAAAGACATCTTTTTCGCCAGCATTAAAAAATACGAATCCAAAAAAGTGATCATTAAAGATCATCGGTAACGTATAGCTGGATAAATAACCTGCATCGAGGAGCGCTTTGGTGTGCGCCTTGTCTGAGTGTTTCAGGGTGCTAAGGTCATTGATTACTCGCGGGTCGGCGTTTTTGATTACCTCTTGGAGAGATTCTGTGTCTGATAGTTTTGCTTGATAATTTGCCAGAGGGGTCTGGTTATCACTGCTGGAAATGAACGTTTTAAGCAGGTCTGTGTCGTGGTCGTAAAGTGCCACGGCTACTCTTGAAATAAACGGGTGATGTTGCTTGGTTGTATGGTGTAGTGCTTTTAGCTTGCTGGCAATGGAGGTTTTTTTATTGAGGCTGGTTAAGGAATCTTTGTGTTGCGACATCATGTTCTCGTGCAGATCAGTTGTTAAGAGTCAATACAGATCATCAGATGATGAGCACACCGATTATTGACTCCTAAAACTATAGCAGAGTAATTGAGAAGCGACGAACGAAGCCTCGATTGCTATATGGGCTTTGTCAGCAGACCCTGTTATGGGCTTTACTTGCAGCGCTTTCTAATCATCGAACCAGTAATCTTCAAGGTCTTGCTCGAGGCGCTTTTTCTCAAAGTGTTGCTCAATTGCGCGTCTTGCGGCCAGCTTTTGCTGTGGAGTGGATTTTTCTTTCTCTTTAACTTTTGGTTCAAGCTTGTTGAAGTCCATAAACAGCTCAACCAGTTGTGATTTAGTCGATTCGACAACGGCATTATTGTTGTTATTCATGTGCACATTTCTCCTTCGGAAATGATCAGCTTCCTGTGTTTGTGGATCATGTACTACGTTATAGAACTGATGTGAAATTAAAGTGACCGAGTTAACAATTCTGAATATTGTTGAGAGGTAGATCACAAAAAACGCTAAGTTGCTGAGGGGTTATGTTGCTGAAGAGATAAGCGCCTTTCGCTGTTCCAGCATGTCTGTCATGTCCGCGGGTGAAAGCGGTTTTGCGATAAAGTAGCCTTGAATCTCGTCACAGCCCAAGCGTTCCAGAATATCAAGCTGCTCTTTGCTTTCTACCCCCTCAGCGATCACCTTGAGCGACAGGTTATGACCCAAGACGATAATAGCATTGATGATGGCTTCATCTTCAGGCTTTGACACAATATCCCTGATAAAACTACGGTCGATTTTTAACGCGTTAACCGGAAAACGTTTCAGGTGACTGAGGGATGAGTAGCCGGTTCCAAAATCATCAAGCGCGATGCTTACGCCAAGTGCACAGAGTTGCTTTAATAACGAGGTGGCGGCGTTGAGGTCTTCCATTAGGGCGCTTTCGGTCAATTCCAGCTCAAGTTGACTCTCAGGTAACCGGGTTTTCTTAAGTACTTCTGACACAGCCTCTACCAGGTTTTCTTGGCGTAGCTGATGAGCCGATACGTTAACTGAAACCTTAATATCGGCCATGCCTTTATCTGACCACTGTTTGGCCTGCTGGCAAGACTTAAGCAGAACAAACCGGCCTATTTCTGCAATTAAACCGCTTTCTTCGGCGATATGAATAAACTCGGATGGTGGAATAAGCCCTCTTGAAGGATGTCGCCAGCGTACTAGCGCCTCAGCCGAATCTATATGTTTAGTGTGAACATTGACCTTAGGTTGATAGAAAACCTCCAGCTCATCGTTCTGCATCGCTTTTCGTAGCTCCCGTTCAACCTCCATATGATATTGGGATTTGTTTTGCAGTGCAGAGCTATAAAACTGAATGTTGTTGCCTCCGAGGTACTTCGCCTGTTGCGTGGCCATGGCTGCTTGCTGAAGCAGTGTTTGGAGCTCTTTGGCGTTTTCCGGGAGTTTTGATATGCCGATACTGCATGAAATTAGAAGTTCATTTTCCGCCACAAAGTAGGGGGCGGATAACGATGTGAGAACCTTTTCGGCTTGAGGGGCAATATCATTGTCAGTGTTGTACTCAATCAAAATGGCAAATTCGTCGCTGGATAAGCGTGCAACAGTATCCGCGTTGCTTATAGCGCCACTGATACGTTGGGCCACATCTTTTAGTAAATAGTCACCGGCTTCATGGCCAAGGTTGTCATTGATCTGTTTAAACCGGTCGATATCTACCATCACCAAACAATACTTCCCAGCACTGTTACGCACCTTAATCACGGCGTTATGAAGCCGATCTCTAAACAGTGAACGGTTGGCCAGGCCTGTCAGGTCATCATAGTTCAGCAGGTAATTTAGTTTCTCATCGGCCTCTTTTCGGTCTGAAAGGTCTGATATTAAGCCCGCGTAATACTCAACCTCGTTCTGATTATTTGTGATGCTGTTTATCTGAATCCAAGCGGGGAAGTAGTTACCGTCTTTCCGTTTTTCAAACAACTCGGCTTGCCACTGCCCACTATGGTCGATTTCATCTTTCGCCTGGCTGAAGACCTTGTATTTTTGTGGGGTATTACTTAGCTCGATAAAATAGTGCCCCTCCAGATCCTCTTTGGAGTAGCCGGTTATATTGCAGAACGCGGGGTTCACGGAGACAAAGCAGAAATGGCTGTCGAGAACGAAGACACCTTCTGAGGTGTGGTCAAAAACTGACTTGGCAAGCCTGACCTGTTCGTCGCGTTTTTTCTCGGCATTGATATTACGCCGTGTGCCCAGCATTCTTGTAGGGTTGCCTGATGAGTCATGTTTTACAGCTTTGCCACTATCCTCTATCCATAGCCAGTCGTCCGCTTGTTTGATTCGGTACTGCACCTGATAGGTATTGTTCTGTAGTTTTAAGTACTGGCTCAGTGCCTGTTTGGCGATAGGGTAGTCCTGCGGATGAATGGCTTGCTTCAGGTTGGCAATAAAATCAGCCGAGGTGAGCTCCCGCTGTTTAAATGCGTCATGAAATGCAGACTGATAAACGGTTCCTGATGTTAAGTCCCAATCCCACAAACCAAGCTGTGAGGCTTCTATTGCCTGAGATAGACGGGTTTGGCTCTTTACAAGTGCATCACTGATACTCTTGCGCAAGGCGACCTGCTGATTGAGGCGTTCGTTTGTTGCCGTGAGATCTCGAGTTCTTTGGTCGACGCGGGTTTCAAGTGTTTTCTGAGCTGAAAGAAGCTCTTTCTCAGCGGCCTCTCGACTAAACACTTCGTTGCTAAGTTGCTCGTTTAGCTCTTCTGCTACTCTGCGGCCGTTGTCGAGGTACTGAATGAGTGACTCGTTTTCCAGTTCTTTTATCAGCGTCCGTTCTCTGTTTTTGTAGTGACGGTATGCGCTATATATAACGAAGCCCGCAAATATGATATTGACGAAGAAAAAAGGATAGCCATAATTTTCAAATGACAGAGTGGTATGAATGACCAAACAAAAAAACGGCGGCAGCGCGAAGCATAAAAAGGCTTTTATGCTCATGGTGAAAATAGTGGTCGCAAAAACCAACAGACCTGCCACTGCCACCAGTGCAACAAGTTGGGTGACGCCCACCGTATCAGACAGCATCGTTAATGCGGCAAACCCCCAGTGTGCGCCACTCAACAATGCCCCGCCCAGAAACAGGCCTTGCCACAGCTCAAGTGAGAAAGCTTGCTGACATCTTTTTTTGAATTGACCGATGAGAGCGATTTGCAGAAGTGATGCGAAGGAGGTTGATATGAGCCAGGTGAGCAACAGGTCTTGGGTAACATGCTCTTCCCAGAGCAATAGTGTGACAAGCAGGGCGCACCCGATTGAGGCAATAAACAGCGGCAAGCTTTGGTGGTAGGTCGCTTTTAGCTGGTGTAGCAAAATGGTTGAGCGCTCAGGTGCAGAAAATTCTGTCATTAAACGCAGTTCTGGCGACGGATGGCGCTCTAATGGCCCTGTCATCTTGTTATAATTCCCTGTTTAACTGAATGCTATCGATGTTAACGGCAGTGTTTGGGATAATGCTATAAATTAGATGCACACTGTTGGATATTACTGCTCAGTAGCGATGCATTGCATTCTAACTTTATTGACATCTGTACCGCTTGATATGTGTTAGTAAACTGTGATTAGGTGCTCATAACTTATTGGTATGTTGTTATGATAATAAACAATATTTTAGATTTTATTTTTTGACAGGTTAACTGAATGGATGTTTCCCATATTCTAGACTCCCTTAACGAAGAACAGCGGCAAGCTGTGGCAGCACCAGCTCGCAACCTGCTGGTTTTAGCGGGAGCCGGGAGCGGAAAGACACGAGTACTGGTACATCGCATTGCCTGGCTGATGGAAATTGAACACCTGACGCCAACCAGCATTATGGCAGTGACGTTTACTAACAAGGCTGCGCGCGAGATGCGTGGCCGGATAGAAAAACTGCTGGATCTGCCGCCACGAGGGCTTTGGTTTGGCACGTTCCATGGTATTGCCCATCGTTTGCTCAGGGCTCACTGGCGTGATGCCAACTTGCCAGAGAATTTTCAAATCATTGACTCTGATGACCAGTTACGAATCATCAAACGCGTGATGAGAGATTTACAGCTGGATGAGACAAAGTGGCCGCCCAAACAGGCGCAGTCATTTATCAATTCGCAGAAAGATGAAGGTATTCGAGCTGAATATATAGAAGCTTCGAGTGACATGTATATGCGCACGATGGCGCTGGTTTATAAGGGTTACGAAGAGCAGTGTCAGCGCTCAGGGATGGTTGACTTTGGAGAGCTACTGCTTCGTTCTCATGAGGTCTGGCTGAATAATCCCCAGTTGCTGGCGCACTATCAACAACGATTCAGACATATTCTGGTCGATGAGTTTCAAGATACCAACACCATTCAATATGCCTGGTTACGGGTGTTGGCGGGTAAAAGTATTCCGTTGACCGTGGTGGGTGATGATGATCAGTCTATCTATGGTTGGCGGGGCGCAAAGATAGAGAATATTCAACATTTTCAAAATGATTTTGTTGATTCGATGCAGGTCAAACTGGAGCGCAACTATCGCTCGACCAGCACTATTCTGGATGCGGCGAACGGACTTATCGCTAACAATGGCAGCCGATTAGGCAAGCAGCTATGGACAGAAGAAAATGAAGGTGAGCCGATTGATTTGTACTCCGCCTTCAACGAGCAAGACGAAGCCAACTATGTGGCTGACTGCATTCAGGATTGGGTTAAGAAAGGCAATCTGAGACGTGATGTTGCAATACTCTATCGCTCAAATGCCCAGTCAAGAGTGATAGAAGATGCCTTTATCAGACAGCAAATTCCGTATCGCGTATACGGCGGTTTGCGATTTTATGATCGAATGGAGATCAGGAACGCACTGGCTTATATTCGCCTCGTTCACTATCGTCACGATGACGCAGCGGTCGAGCGGGTGATTAATGTGCCACCACGTGGAATCGGCAACAAAACGATTTCGGATATTCGTGAACACGCCCGAATGGAGTCCGTTACGCTTTGGCAGGCGTGTAACGAAATGATCTCTCTAGGCAGTCTGAAAGGGCGCGCAGCCAACGCCGTACAAGCGTTTATTGATGTGATTGAAAGCCTGGCAGATGGAGCCAATGAGCTGCCGCTTCATACGCTGGTAGAAAAAGTGATTAACGAGAGTCAGCTAAAAGAATTCCATGGCAGCGAGAAAGGGGAAAAAGGCCAGGCGCGGGTTGAGAACTTGAATGAGTTGATCAACGCCACTAGAGATTTTGAAGCCGAAGATGATGAGATAGAGCCGTTAGCTGCATTTATTGCCCAGGCGGCGCTGGATGCTGGCGAGAATCAAGCTGAGGAACATGAAGACAGCGTGCAGATGATGACGCTACACTCCGCTAAAGGGCTTGAGTATCCGCTAGTCTTTATGGTGGGCATGGAAGAAGGGCTGTTCCCTCATAGCCGGGCGGCTGAAGAACCAGGCCGGATCGAAGAGGAAAGGCGACTGTGTTATGTGGGGATAACCCGTGCAATGGAAAAGCTGGTAATGACTCACGCAGAAACCAGACGGCTATATGGTCAGGAAAAGTATCATGCCATCTCGCCGTTTATCCGTGAAATCCCGGCATCATTGATACAAGAAGTACGGTTAAGAAACACCGTCTCCCGGCCTGTGAGCTTTCAGCGAAGTGAAGAAAACTGGGCATCCGAAGCGGCTGGCGAAGCAGCATTTCAGCTAGGGCAGTTGGTCAGCCATCCGATTTTTGGTGAGGGCACAGTGCTCAACTACGAAGGGCAAGGCCCGCACGCGCGAATTCAGGTTAATTTTCTCAGTGAAGGCAGTAAATGGCTGGTTCTATCCTATGCTAAGTTGGAAGCGGTTTAGCGCGTAACTATTAATAGAGAGTTTTGCACAACTACTGCGCTTACAAATACAGCGTTAAAAAATGGCTCAAAATGCTCATTTATTTCAATAAACTGCGCTTTTTCGTCATTTTTTGCCTTGTCTTTGTTTCGCTCATGACGTCGTGCAAAGCTCTCTAATAGGAACAATAATAAACAAAGCAGGAGAATATATGAAAAGGCGACATTTTATTTCAGCGGTAGGGGCAACAGTTGTGGGGGCAATGCTCGCAGCGTGCACACCTTCAGATGATGCGAATAGCAATAAACAGGACGCGACATCGACCGCGCAAGAAAAATTCAAGTGGAAGCTGGTTACCTCGTGGCCTAAAAACTTCCCCGGTCTGGGCGAAGCACCAGAGCGGTTTGCAGAAGAAGTGAACCGAATGAGTAACGGGCGCTTAACGATCAAAGTGTACGGTGGTGGAGAGCTGGTTCCCCCGTTAGAAGTCTTTGATGCCGTTTCACATGGCACTGCTGAAGCAGGACACAGTGCAGCCTATTATTGGAAAGGTAAAATCCCCGCCGCACAATTCTTTTCAACGGTTCCCTTTGGCTTGAATGCTCAGGAGTTTAATAGTTGGATTCATTATGGCGGCGGCTTAGAGCTATGGCGTGAAGCATATGAACCGTTTGGTGTTATTCCTTTTGCTGGTGGTAATACCGGAGTGCAAATGGGCGGCTGGTTCAACAAAGAGATCAACTCACTGGACGACCTTAAGGGCCTCAAAATGCGCATTCCCGGCTTAGGGGGCGAAGTGCTGCAAAGAGCAGGAGGCACGCCGGTTAATTTGCCTGGAGGTGAAATATTTACCGCGCTACAAACAGGCACCATTGATGCCACAGAGTGGGTTGGCCCATACAATGACTTGGCGTTTGGGTTGCATAAAGCCGCTAAATACTACTACTTCCCCGGCTGGCATGAGCCTGGCACCGCGCTGGAAATTACTATCAACAAAAAAGCATTCGATAAACTCCCGACAGATCTGCAAGCGATTGTTGAAAACGCAGCGCGAGTCGCTAATCAGGATATGCTAGACGAGTACACTGCACGCAATAATTCGGCACTGGTAGAGCTTATCAGCAAGCACAATGTTGAACTCAGAAAGTACCCGGAAGATGTGTTAGAGAAGCTGCAGGTGATCTCAGAAAGCGCAGTTAAAGAGATTGCCGATAGCGACCCTGCGATTGCCAAAGTCTATGATTCATACAAGGCATTCCGGGATAGTGTGATTCAGTATCACGAGATATCAGAAAAGGCGTATATTAACGCTAGATAATGCAGTGATTGCTATCTTAATGAGAAACGGGCTTTTTGTTGCTGACGATTTCTTAGAAAGGTAATATGCATTGTGATCGTTCTTCGAGTGGGTTGTGAACTTCGCGATTTACAGTCTACCGCGAGAACGATCTTTAATTAATTCAATGAACTAACCATTAAGTAAACGTCACACCGTTACAATCCCTGTATTACCCACCTGCTGATTAACATTCATTTTATCGGGCGCGGTGCACCCTCGTACTTCTTTGCAGTCACGCATTTTGCAAGGCTTCTTGTAGGGGCGTGTCTTGCGCTCTTACTTCTTTGCTGCCACACATTTCGCCAAGGTCTTCGTAAGAGGGGGCCCTGCGCCCGATTCAATAGTCAGTGGCAACCACCACGCAACTGGTTCAAGCCACGTTTCAAGCGGCACCTAAAAAAACACCACCGAGAATTAGCGCGACTAACCGTTCTGGATGAGACATTCTGAAAGGTTGCCAGGACGCATTGTTTTTTTGATCTGCTGGCCTAATATCCTTAAATATGGGCTAAACACCGCTTAATTAAGGGGTGAAATCATGCTAAAGGTACTTCATGTTTTCTCAATGCTTTGTATAGCGATGCTTATGGATATCGCTGTCGCCGACTCTCAAGTTGAGTTGGAAATCAATGAATGGGAAGTCCGTTGGCAAGGGCGTCCGAGAGACCCATTTGTAGATGGGTTAGGACGGACTTGGTTTTGTGGTCAGGCGGGAAACTATCTAGCTTATCTACAGCCAGAAACGGGGCAAATGAAACGTTTCGAAATTAGTGATGATACTCATCCACACAATTTGATTATTGATAAAGAGAATCAAGTTTGGTTTGCCGGTAATGCAGATGCATATATCGGCAAACTGATCCCTGAAACGGGCAAAATCAAGCGATTCGATATGCCCAGTTCCGACCTAAAAGACCCTCATACCCTGATATTTAACCATCAAGGTAATATTTGGTTCACCGCCCAATGGGGCAACGCCATTGGTCTCCTTGATACGTCCACGGGGGCTATAAAATATGCTGAGCCGACTACTTTTTTTGCTCGCCCATACGGCATTAAAATCTCGTCTAAGAATGAACCCTGGATTGTCTTACTGGGTAGCAATCTGCTGGCCACCGTTGACCCAACCAGCTTTGAAGTTTCTGTTGTCACATTGCCGCGAGATGATGCGAGACCTCGCCGACTGGAAATCGATCATAAAGATAATATCTGGTACGTTGATTATGCAGAAGGCTATCTTGGCCGTTACACTCCATCCAGCAAAAGGTTTAAAGAATGGCCAATGCCTAGTGGCGAAAAGAGCCGCCCATATGGGACGGCTATCGATAGAAATCAAATAATATGGATCGCGGAGACGGGAATAATGCCTAATCGGTTGGTTGGCTTCGACACCCATCAAGAGCGGTTTATCTACACCACTGAGGTTCCCAGTGGTGGCTCCATTCGACATATCTACTACCATGAACCAAAGCACGAGTTCTGGTTTGGCGTAGATACTGGCTATATAGTCAGAGCGAAAATCGTGGATTAACAGAGTTATCCAAAAGGGGATTTAGTGATTGAAAATTGATCAGTTTGAATGGGCTTATCAAAAATAAACCGTTACGGCCCCTTTAATCTTTAGATATCAGAAAAGGCGTATATAAACGCTAGATAGTGGTAGTTATCGCTTCCTTAATAAGAAACAGGCTTTTTTGTTGCTGACGATTTCTTAGGAAGGTAATATGCATTGTGATCGTTCTTCGAGTGGGTTGTGGATTTTGCGATTTACAGCCTGCTGCTACAACTCAGATTTATAGCTGAGCACGCGACTTTAATCATGGCTGCTGAATGAGTTCTACGAACAATAGTTGGAAAGGAATTTTATGGAATCCACCCAGAAAAACTAAGAAAGGGTTATCTGCCAATACCCAAATCTGCGTGGTTCTCATTTTATTGAGTTCACTAATTAACGTTGCTTTTGCCAAAGACCCGGTTCCAATTAATTTTGCCTTTTCTAACTCTGATCCTCCTACCTCTTATCTAGATCAACAAGGCCAGCTGAAAGGAATACTGCCGGAGTTAGTATTATTAGCGTTTGATAGCCTTCCTGATTACAACTTAACAATGAAAGCATTTCCATGGCGACGAGCCAAGGCCAATGTTAAGGAAAATCAGATGGATGGGCTCATTACTTACCCCTCTGAACCTTTAACTCAACACATGCGTTTTACTGACCAGGCTATATATCTAATAGACTATGGTTACATCATCTATTCTAAAAATAGCACACATGCTTCAACGCTTGACTCGATAAAGACCGAAAAAGGGCTTAAAGACCTCGTGCTCATTTCCGATTCGAGCCCTGGCTTTAAATCTTGGGAAGAGGTAAACCTCCCACCTAATGTTTTTCGCAGAATTTACGCTAAAAACATTAAAATAGCGTTTCACTTACTGTTTTTGCGTAATGCAGGTGACTATTTGATACGAAACCCAGAAGAAGCCATTTCAATAGCTAAAGAGCTCGGCTATCAAGACCTGATTCGCATTAGAAAAATAGAACTCCCATCACTAAACGTCATCCCCTTTCATATCGGCATCAGAAAATCACATCTGGAGAGCGAAAAATTAATCGTTTCACTGAATCAACTCTTACAATCAGACGACTTTCAGCAGAAGTCAAAACAATTGATCTTAACTTACCAGAAGGTTAAGTAGAGGCAGGTTAGTTACACCTGACAAGCAAAGGTTGTAATGGTTCTAGGGTTTAACATGGAGGGGTGAAGCAATTTTAACAAGACACCCATAACAACAGTTACGACCCGAATGCCACGTACTTAAGAAATATATTGAATTATATAAATGGCTTTATACGATGGCGGCTTTGCTAATACCTTCTAGTTTTCTGCTGAGCATAGATTCGGGCGCAGGGCACCCTTATATGGACTCCTCATACAAAGACCTTGGCAAAATGTGTGGCGACAAAGAGGTAAGAAGGTGCACCGCGCCCGATAAAATGAGTTTTTAATAAGCAGATGAGTAATATAGGGCTCGTAGCGGGATAGTACTTACTTAAGAAGTAATTAATTACGAAACTATCCTCTAGGTGGCTTAGATAAACTGTTGCGGGCTGTTGACACCGTCTGGCTACAGGGCCAAAATTATCGTTAACTACCTAATAACTAAGGTGATTTTTAATCTGGGATGCCTCAACTATTAATGGTGCAGAGGTCTCAAAGAGGAAATAGAGTCGTTTCAGACTATATTAAACATAAGATTTATTAAATAAGTGTTACTTTTTAGATGATTGAGACGAGCAGGCATGAGCAAAAAAGCTAAGTCACACATCAAAAAAAAAGGCAAGTCACCAGAAGCGCCTATCAATCAGGCTGAAAGTGCAGAGCGTTTGATAGAGCTCATTTCAGAGATGCTTAAAGAACTGCATCCGCGTAAGTCTCATGCTTTAAATGTTCGTTTAGATAGCTCTCTTGATAAAGATCTCGGGTTTGACAGCTTGTCGAAAGTAGAGCTAATAACACGAGTAGAAAACGTATTTTCGATAAAACTGCCCGAGCAAATTTTAACTCGCTCTCAAACACCAGACGATATTCTCGCGTCTATAATCCAAACGAGCAAAAACTCCACTGGTTCAGTATTGGCAACTGCTTTCAAAGCGCCTCTTCTTGATGTCGTCAATGGCGCTCCGGCTCAGGCATCGACGTTACCTGAAATGCTTAGGTGGCATACGGGCGCTCACCCCGATAGAACACATATCTTTCTGTATGGAGAAGGCGACGAACCTGAACAGATCACCTATAACGACCTCCTTAAAGGCGCAGAACAGTATTCGGTAGGATTGAGAAATAAAAATCTACAAGCAGGCCAAACCGTAGCAATAATGTTGCCTACAGGAAAGGACTACCTTTTTAGTTTTTTTGGTGTTTTATTAGCGGGAGGCGTTCCTGTACCAATCTATCCTCCAGCAAACTTATATCAGCTTGAAGACCATGTAAAAAGGCACGTTGGAATACTGCAGAATGCACAATGTTCAATCTTAATTACCGTACCCGAAGCTAAAAAAACGGCGGGACTTATTAAGGCTCAAGTTGAGTCAATTCACTCGATTATTGTCAACGGCAATCTAATTTTGACCCACTTTGCCTGTAAAACGGCAATTTAAAATTGACCCACCCTTAGCGTTTTCTTTTCGTTTATTTTCTCACTTGCTGGTCAGTAACTGGCACTATGCCTGCCGCTTTCTTGCCTTTTAGTCGATAGCTGTTTCCCGATATCTGAGCGATGTGCGCATGATGCAGTAGCCTATCAAGCAAGGCTGCAGTTAAAGTCTGATCATCAGCGAAGGCCGTTGACCACTGTGAGAACGGTAGATTGCTCGTCACAATGACACTTCCTTGTTCATAGCGTTTGGCAATCACATTAAAGAACAAGTTGGCCTCTTCTCGGCCAAATGGCAAATAGCCGATTTCGTCAATGATGAGAAGTTTAGGTGCCAGTATGCTGCGTTTGAGATATGCCTCTAATCGATCTTGCTTTTTGGCTGTCGCTAACTGCAACATGAGATCGGCAGCAGTAATGAAGCGGATTTTTATGCCGTTCATAACGGCCTTGTATGCCAGGCTAATTGCTAAGTGGCTTTTGCCAACTCCACTTGGTCCTAGTAGAACGATATTCTCGGCACGTTCGATAAAGGCTAAGCTGGTTAATTCCTGTAGCTGCTTACGGGGAGCGCCGGTAGCAAACTTGAAGTCATAGTCTTCAAAGCGCTTAATGCTCGGGAGTCCGGCGAACTTCAGTAAGGTTTCTCGGGTCCGTTGCATTCTAGCGTCCAACTCAACTTGTAACAGTCGCTCAAGGAAGTCTGCCAGTGATGATTCATCCCCAGAAGCTTTATCTGCGATGGCCGACCACTCCAGGGCGACAGCATTCAGTTTAAGGGTTTCACAAGCCTGCTGTATTCTGTCCATCTGTAGGTTCATAAAGCCACTCCCAACAACTGGTCATAGGTGCTGAGTGGATGCTGAAGGCTTTCGACTGGGATGGCCTGCACATTATCATGCGGTTTGATTTCACTCGCAGACTCGGGAAGTGACGGCAGTGGCATTAGACTAAGTCGCTCTGTATCAAGTAATACTTGAGGCTTTTCTCCCGTAGTACCATGAATGCGCTGATGCGCAATGTCAGCCAGCCATGGACCCACTTGCGCATTAGCAATATCGATATCCAGTGTTAGTCCTGCTTGTTTCAATGACGCCGCAAGTGGCGTGATAAAACTGTTTTTCAGGTAGCCGTTAAAACGCTCCACTTTACCTTTGGTTTTGGCTCGATACGGACGACAGGCACGAAGTCTAAATCCATAGTCTCGCGCCATAACCAACAGACTGGCATTCCACCGATGTTGGCCCTCCCCGAAGGCATCCCGTTCGATCATGATGCATTTGGCATTATCGAACAGCATTTCCTGTGGTACACCACCGAAGTAATGCAGTGCACCTTCGATCCCTGCTAACCAGTCTTCTTGTCGCTCGTATTCGCTGAACCGTACATAACTGGCACGACTATAACCGAGTGTTGCCACGAAGGCCTTAAGCTTGGTTCGCCCTCGACATATCGTGGTGAAGTCCACCTGCATCTGTTGACCAGATGCGGTTTCAAAGCGGACAACCGGGTCGTCGACTTTGGGCTTAAATTGTCGAATATAGTTTTTCAGAATACCTTCTTTGCCCTGATAACCCATGGCCTGGATTTCTCTGCACAGAACCGTCGCCGGAATCCAGTTCGGTTTTGCCGCGTCGATACGTTCTTTTAAATACGGCTTGAAGGCATCCAATTTCGAGGGGCTAGGTTCGCGCTGGTTATACGTAGGTGTTCGAGCAACATCGCGTAAATACTTTCGTACCGTATTTCGGGATACATTGAGTTCTTTAGCGATTTTGCGAATGCTCATGCCTTGTCGGTGTAAAACGTGTATTTCCACTAATTTCTCCTGAGTCAACATTTCATCGACACCGCCTTTTCGCTAACAAAAAGCGGTAATTGTGCCTCAGGTGGGTCAATTTTAAATTGTCGTTAGTGGGTCAGTTTTACATTGTCGGTGACAATTATACCTCCCCAAGAGTTAGCGTTGGCAGATGGAGTTTTTGTCGAACACAAGGGAAAAGAAGATGAAATTGCATTTTTGCAATATACCTCAGGAAGCACAGGGCAACCGAAAGGTGTCACGCTTACGCATGCTAATCTGTTAGCAAACATACGAGCAATGGGCGAAGCAACCGAAGTAGATTCGACTGATATATTTGTTAGCTGGTTACCTCTTTATCACGATATGGGGCTAATCGGTGCTTGGTTTACCAGCCTTTATTATGCAATGCCGCTTGTTCTCATGTCTCCACTTTCGTTTCTTGTTCAGCCAAGTCGTTGGCTATGGACTATAGCCAACCATAGGGGGAGTATTTCAGCAGCACCCAATTTCGCCTTTGAACTCTGTCTAAAAAAGATACCAGAAGAAAAACTTAAAAACCTGGATCTTAGTAGTCTTAGGTTTCTGTTTAACGGTGCAGAGCCGGTCAGTCCTCGCACTATCAGGCAGTTCTCAAACAAATTCGTAAAATACGGCTTTAAGGCTCGTGCTTTAGCACCCGTTTACGGTTTAGCAGAGGTCGCTGTCGGTTTGGCCTTTCCACCACCCGATAGAGAACCAGTCATTGATCGTATCCAGAGGGAAGTACTTGTATCAAAAGGCATTGCGATTCCAGTGGTTAGGCAAGTTGGAGAGGGTGATGATGTTCTTGAGATTGTAGCTTGTGGTCAACCGCTACCTGGTTACCAAATTAGAATAGTTGACGGCGCCGGTCGTGAAGTACCCGACAGACAGCAGGGGCGGTTGGAGTTTAAAGGGCCTTCAGCAACTAGCGGATACTATCGGAACGCAAAAGCAACTAAAGCATTATTCCACGGTAAGTGGCTTGACTCAGGCGATTTGGCCTATAGCTCTGAAGGGGATATATTTTTAACAAGCCGAGTGAAAGACATCATTATCAGAGCTGGGCGGAACCTCTATCCTCATCAACTGGAGGAGGCTATTGGAAATATAGAAGGCGTTCGAAAAGGCTGCGTAGCTGTATTCGGTGCAACTGATTCAGTTTCTGAAACTGAAAAACTAGTTATAGTTGCAGAAACTCGATTGAAAAACGAAAACGAGTCGACACGCCTTCGAAAGGAGATAGATCTACTGGCGATAGATATTCTTGGAATGCCCACTGACGATATTGTAATAGCGCCTCCTCATACGGTGTTAAAAACCTCAAGCGGTAAAATCAGACGGTCTGCGGTTCGTGAACTATACGAACGTGGTGATATGTTTCTTCATCCGCGTCATTTGTGGTGGCAGCTAGCAAGGCTGTTTGCAAAAGCCTTTGCGTCCAGATTTCAAATATTAAATCGTCTTTGCAAAGAGTATCTTTATGCCGGTTATGTAAAAACAATATTTTGGGTTCTTGCCCCCTCTGTCTGGTTGTTAGTAGCGATATCTCCAAATGGAAATACCGCTAGATTTATTATGCGTCAGGCAGCACGTTTATTTCTAAAACTATGCTCTGTACCTGTTGACGTTACAGGCCTAGAGGGCCTACCGAAACAACGTGCATGTGTGATTGTTGCAAATCACACCAGTTATCTCGATGGAATTATTATTGCCTCGATTCTGCCCATTGAGTTTGGTTTTGTGGCAAAAGGAGAGCTAAAGAAAAAGTTTTTCCCCCGAGTGTTTCTGCGCAAGATAGACGCGGTGTTTGTGGAACGTTTCGATAAACAGCGGGGAGTTGCTGACGCACGAAGAGCCGCAGCTAAAGTAAAGCAAGGGTTGTCTCTTTTCTTTTTCCCAGAAGGTACGCTAACCAGGGTGCCTGGACTGCTTCCTTTTTATATGGGGGCGTTTGTCGCCGCAACAGAGTCAAACGTGCCTGTTATTCCTGTCGCTATTAAAGGCGCCAGATCTATTTTGCGTTCAGGTTCGTGGTTTCCTCACAAGGGAAAAATATCCATAGTAATTAGCCCTGCTATCAGTCCCGTCGGGGATGATTGGAAATCTGCAGTAAACCTGAGTAAACAGGCGCGTATCGCCATACTCTCGCAGCTCAATGAACCTGATCTGGCTGCTGAAAAAATTAAAGGAGTCGCAACGACCCTTTAAACGCCGTCCCCTATAGCTCTTTAAATAAACAAGAGATAATTATATCGCTATTTATGAACTACACTCAGGTGTTGTAAAACCGCTTAAATTGATTTTTAGAACATGTCTTATTAAGGGAAGGGATTGATTAAATGCTATTGTTGAGCTGCCAATTACTTCGTTGTTACCTACCCCCTTTGGAAAGGCATACACACGTTCCAAAATAGTTTTCACTTGCGGAGGTTTTGGATAGCGTGGAATAGCATCGTAGAGCATTGGCGCATACTTGGCACCCATTTGGCGATGCATCCTCTCATTAAAAGATGCCCTCTGTTTGTACTTCCCATACAAGCAGAGAGGACGGGACGGCCTGCCGTTATTGGCAGGCTGTAGGTAGGCTATATCTGTTGCGCTGTGTTTCACTGTTAACCCAATAAGTTTTCTCCCCCGTCATCCAGCTTTCCGGGGCGTTGCCAGTAGTTATATTGCGGTGTCCATTCATCAGGTTGCACGCCGGCTAAACTCAATATGTGCCAGATTGAGCAAAACGCGTCTCGTGGGCCGAACACGCTGGAATTTTTCCGGTAGATTTCATTGCCGTTCCTTTCATAGCATACGATCCCTGGCATATTATTGTTTCCAGGCATTACACTCTGCTCCTGAATATATTCACCGCCTCCGTGAGAAGCCATTGAAAACCGCCACTGCCGTGAGTTAGCGAATTTTCTTTGATTAACAGGGGCGTCTTTTGATAACAAAACAACAGCGAATTGGTTTTCCAGGTGGGGGATAAAGCCATTTAGACCATCTGCCCATAACGTGCAGTATCGACACCCTTGGCCCATATTGTGGATTGCGAATAGTTGCTGCTTGTCTGCAAATAGATCCAGCAGTGAAACAGGCCCTTGGGTCGTTTCAAATTGGTAGTTCTTTATCGGTTCTAGTTGAGAGCGTTTACGCAATTCCTCCAGCCGTTGAACTAACTGATATATCTCTTGTTCTATCTGTTGTATTTCATCTGATGGTGTTTGGCCGTCCATATTTTCCTCCAAGGCCCCTTTAATTGGAAACGTTTGATGGGTGAAGCGAAGACGGATACAACTTGTCTGATGATCAACTAGTATAGACGCTGCTGAATAGAATCAAAGGGACGCTGGGCTGTGTAGAGGGGGGGGGAATCCTTCGGTATTGAGTCCTTATGACGTAAATTCGGGAAAGATCCTCATTAAACACTGGCAGACTGTGTACAATGTCAGGTCTTTATAGGTATGGAGGCGTGTTACTCAATGAAAATTGCAACCAAAGCGGCGTTGTTCTCAGCTATTGTTTTTCCCGGGGCTGGGTACTTTATTGTTGAAAAACGAGTACGTGGTGCCGTTGCGTTTGCTATTACGCTGGCAGCGCTGTCCGTTTTGATGGTTGAGGCTTACCACAAGGCTCAAATTATCGCTGAAAAAATAGTGTATGGCGTGATTCCACTTGATATTCAGGTTATTAGAGAACAAATCGTGTTAACGCCTGGACATTTAAGCCCTGAAACAGCGACCTATCTCTCTTTTATCGTGGGTGCTGTCTGGCTAGTTGGTATTGTTGATTGTTATAGAATAGGTCTGGCGCAGCAACGTATAACTTCCGTTAGTAACAAGACCTGCCCGTAAGCGCTGAGGTAATCACTACTATTGTTACAAAGCATTGATATCCTTACAAAACGTGACATTAATGAAATATATCTCCTTTCTGGTCGCTCCTATACTGACAGCACTTTGCCTTAATAGGCTTGGTTTAAGGTACATTGAGACCTTCGCACGACTACTGCGCTTACAAATACAGCGTTAAAAAATGACTCAAAATGCTCATTTATTACTCATAAACTGCGCTTTTTCTTCATTTTTTGTCTTGTCTTTGCTTCGCTCGTAACGTCGCGCAAAGGTCTCACTTTACAATTAGCTATTAAAGGAATAATCAATGGATGATAACGCTGTGTCAGGTTCAACATCGCCTTCAACTTCTTCTACCATTTTAAATTTTGAATTCCGTGGCAACGGACTGGAGTACTTCAAAATATGGATCGTCAATATTCTACTGACGGTACTTACATTGGGGATTTACTCCGCCTGGGCTACCGTTAGAAATAACCGCTATTTCTACTCCAATCTATACTTGGATGGGGAGAATTTTCGCTATCTTGCAGAGCCGTTACAGATACTGAAAAGTCGCCTTATCGCCATCGCAGCATTTATTGTTTATTCGCTGCTATCCCAGCATTACCCTATGGTTGCGCTTGGTTTGGCGGTAGCGCTTATATTTGCCATCCCTTATTTTATCAACCAGTCGTTGGCCTTTCATCGCCGCATGTCGGCCTACAAAAATGTACAGTTCCGTTTTAAGGCCGGGTATGGTGAGGCCTTTATGGCGCTATATGTGTGGCCATTGATCGGCGTGTTGACACTGGGGATACTGTATCCGCTAGCGATGTTGAAAATGCACCAGTATGTGGTTAGAAATAGTGCTTACGGTACGACTAAGTTTGATTTTACGGCGACCTTTAAAGACTACGGGATGATCTTCCTGATTATGTTGGGTGTCGCTATTATGTTTGGCTTGCCAGCCTGGGCCATTATGACGTTCTTTAAAGACGCCGCATTTATCTCACCGATTATTCTGGCCGGTCTCTATATTGGTCTTTTCTTGTATTTTATGGTGCAGACAAATAACTTATTCTTTAACTGCCTGGCGCTGAATGAACACCGCTTCTCTGCTCAGTTAACCATGCTGGGGCTGGGTAAAGTTATTTTGATCAATGGCTTCTTGACCATTATTACCCTGGGGCTCTACCTTCCAGCAGCCAAAGTTAGAATGACCAAGTATATTGCCTCTTGTCTGGAGATGGATGCTAAAGGCCCACTTGATAACTTTGCTGCGGCCGAGCAAGACAATATCAGTGCGCTAGGTGAAGAGATGGGACAAGTTTTCGATTTCGCTATGTAAGGCGGTTTCATGCAGATAGAAGGACGCTACATGGATGGAACAACCTCCAGCAGGCATTATGCCCGCCTGGAGGTATCTTCGTATCATCCTGTAAACATTACGCTGGTGATTGAACCCGACATTGAAGAGGGTGCGCGCAGAGAGTGCCCCTTAAACTTTGATGAGATGAAGGTGTCATCCCGCTTGGGGAATACTCCAAGAGAGATTGCATTTGGGGACAATGAGCTGTTTGTGACGGATGATAACGACGCCGTTGATGAGTTTGTTCGTGGCTTCAAAGGAGGAGGCTCTGCTTCGTTCCTTCATCGGATGGAAAATAGTCTCACGATGATTCTGGGAGCGACCGCTGTCACCATTCTGATGATTTGGGCCGCGGTGGTGTACGGTATACCTTCATCTGCTCACTATATCGCACATCAACTACCTGACTTTACTTCGGAAAAGCTGGGAAGTGGCTTGACCATGCTGGATGAGACGATCTTTTCGCCTTCTGAGTTGCATGAGTCAGAGCAGTATCGGTATAGAGCAGTGATGGCGCCATACCTTGAACCCTATGAAGATCTTGGCCCAAAAATCGAGTTCAGATCTGGTATGCCTGCCAACGCGTTTGCGTTACCGGGGGGCGAGATTGTATTCACCGATGATTTTTTAAAACTGGTTGAGAGTGACGAGGAGTTGATTGCGGTACTGTTTCATGAACTTGGCCACCTGAAGCACAAGCATATAACCCGACGAGTGCTGCAGGACTCGATGATTACGCTGATGGTAATCTTTATCACCGGCGATATTGATACGATTGACCTGCTTACCGGTTTACCCACTTTGATGCTCGACCTGTCGTACTCCCGCTCGTTCGAGCTGGAGGCCGATCAGTTCGCGCTGGATGCCATGCAGATATCGGGCATTTCAGCCAAACATTTTGCGTCGATTATGCAGAAGTTGGACAAGTCCTATGCTGACCACTCAGATACGGACGACAACAAGTACAAGGCCGTCACGGACTTCTTATCAACACATCCGCCGACCGAGCAGCGAATCAAGTTGGCAGAGCAGTATCAAAACTAGTTATTTCGAAAATATAATTGTTTAGGCATTGGGTTCTCGCCCGCCTCACAATAAAACCGTTGTGTTATCGACAGGCGTAGATAGTTAATTTTCAATACGGTAGAGCCGTTTGGCGCTCACTATTTGGCCCTCACTATTTGGCTCTCAACATCCGGGGGGGCAGGGCTTTGACTATTAACGCCAAATAACATCAGGTGTAAAGATATATCCTGCGCCATAAACGGTTTTAATTATTCTGGGGTTTTTATGGTCTTGTTCTATTTTCTTTCTGAGCCTGGACATTCTGACATCAATGCTACGGTCAAACGGCATGGCGTGTTCGCTTAACAGGCGTTCTCTTGAGAGAATTTTTTTCGGGGCCTTTAAAAATATGTTAAGAATCTCGGCCTCAGCAGCACTTAGCATGACCTTTCTGCTATCGGTATTGGTGAGGGTTAAGGTCGGTTGATCAAATGTCCACTCACCGAATATCGCGCTATTGTGTTCGGCCGCTACTTTGTCACTGGGGTTGAGCCTGCGAACGATACTTTTCGCCCGCGCGACTAGCTCTCTTGGGTCAAACGGTTTGCCAATATAATCGTCTGCGCCCAACTCCAGGCCCAACACCTTATCAGGTAAACTGTTGCGGCCTGATAGTATAATGACCCCGATTTTTTTATCGCTGAACAGGTTCTGAACGAGCGATAAACCATCCATATCAGGCAATCCTAAATCTATAATACAGAGAGAAGGAATACGCTTTTTAATTGCCCGTTGCGCTTGGGAACCTGTTGAAAAGGCTTCTGTCGAGAAACTATAACGTTCCAGTTCGGCACATACCAAGTCACATATATCCTGCTCATCGTCTATTACATAGACTAAAGGTCTGTTTTCCACGTTGACATCTTCTATGGCGTTTTAAGTTCATTCGTTACAGGCCTCATTTAATGCCGTATGTAACGCGTGAGCATCAAATGGTTTTTTTAACACCTGATATTGCGGGCTTTCATTATCATCTTCTAACCCCTCGAAGGCATAACCACTCATCAACACAATTTTACTGTTAGGTGAGCGTGCTTTTAACATTGTAGCTAAGTTAAAACCGTTTTGTTCACCAGGCATACTAATGTCTGATACCATGCCATAGAGTTCATCAATGGAGTTGATCAACTGCGCGGCTTCGTCGGCGTCGGCTGCTTCAATGACGTTAAACCCCTGCGAGACTAACTGTTCTCTCACAATATTTCTGACATCCTCATCATCTTCGACCAACAGCATGAGCTGGCCTTGAAAGTCATCAACGTGAAATGAAGAGGTAGACACGCTCTGATTGTTCTCTGGTGTTATAGCCTCCTGTGCCGGTAACAGCAGAGCTATTTTGGCTCCGCCCTGATGAGGATTCTCCAGCTTGATATACCCTCTCGACTGCTTGATAAACCCGTACACCATACTCAAACCCAAGCCGGCACCTTTACCTTTTGATTTGGTGGTAAAAAAGGGCTCAAAAGCCATCTTGATGGCATCGTCCGAGAACCCTGTGCCGCTATCAATCACGCTTATCTCAACATATTGAGCAGGCTCAACGACGTCATCATATAGCAGGTAATCTGAAACTGTTTTGTCAGATACCCGTATCTCAATGTGGCCGCCTTTGGGCATGGCATCTTTGGCATTTAAGACGATGTTAATCAGGCAGTTCTCTAACGGCCCCGGGTCTGCATAGGGTGTCAGTGTTTGGTTTTGCAGGTCATAAAAGACGTTGATGTTGCTGGGCAGAGAACCCTTCAGCAACTCAACGGTTTCTTCAAGTAACTCAGCCAGGTTGATAGCGCAGGGGATCAGTGATTGACGACGGGAAAACGCCAGTAGCCGGTTGGTTATATTACCGCCGCGCCTTGCAGCCCTTATGGCGGGAGAAAGTCGCTTTAATAACGTTGTATTATTCGAACACTGCTCTTCGGCTGCGATCAGGTTGCCCAGGATAATGGTGAGAATATTATTAAAATCATGGGCCAGCCCTCCGGCAAGCTGTCCAACCGCGTTCATTCGCTGGGCTTCTGCAAGTTGGCGCTCTGCCTGTTTCTCGGTGGTGACATCAATGGTAAGGTTGAGTATGCCTATCACTGTATTTTCGGGAGAAAAATCCGGAATTAACACGCACTTGGTTATCATCTCTTTGCCGCTGGTGACAAGGGTATAGTTGAACGTTACTTCTTCGCCATTTAAACATTGTTGAATATGGGGCGAAATGTCACTCAGCATAGACAAACCGATCACTTCAAGCATTGGCATACCCACAATGCTAGGTTTATCGATATTGAACTGTTCGCTGTATTTGCTGTTGGCAAACAGATAGTGAAGATGCTGGTCTACATAAGATATTTGGGCGGGCAGTGAGTCTAGTATACGTCGTTGCCTGGCTTCCACTATCGTCAGTTGTTGCTGTGCTTGTTGTGTTGAGGTGACAGCCGCTTGCAACTGTACGTTGGTATGTTCCAACGCCTTGGTTCTTGAGGCCACTTTTGAATCCAGCGTTTCTATACTGTTGCGTAGTCGGCTAACCATACTGTCGAATGCATGGGCTAATATGCCCAGTTCGTCACTTCTTTCTATGCCGCTTTTTACCGACAAGTCGCCCTTAGTCACTTTTGCCGCAACGCTGGCGAGTGCAGTGATCGGGCGAGTCACCCATTTAACAAACAGAAACGCGAGAATGATGGCGAAGAAAAGGGCGATCAAGCCAATCGTTAGTAGCCGCTTACTCAACAATTCAGAACTGCTCTGTAGCTCATCGACATAGACCGATGAGCAGATATACCAGTCGAAACCTTCCAGGTGCCTTACCAGTGAGAGCTTTTCGTAGATGTAATTATTCGGGTCGGTGGGTCTGTCCCATAGATATGAGAGCTCCTTACCGGTATCCGCTACATCGATCAGCTCTTTAAGGATGGATTGATTTGTCGCAGGGTCTTTTAATAATAAGGCGTTGGTTTTGTCGATGTTGGGGTTGGGGTGGGCTAACATGTTGCCTTGCTTATCAAATATAAACAGGTAGCCGGTTTTAGCGATGACTATTTGATTCAGCGCTTGCCTTAGCTCCTTGATAGCCTTGGCTTTTCTTAATTTAATTTCTTCCTCGATATCGTCAAGGTATACGCCGCTACCGATAAAAAAGTCCCACTCGGGGAAGTACTTAATGTAGGATATTTTTTCTACTTCTTCTTGCTTACTCAGACGGTGCCAAATGTACTGATAAAATCCCTCTCCTTTCTCCACCACCTTGTCGATGACCCGAGGGATAATGAGCTCTCCTTTTGCATCTTTTAATTGGGACGCATCCGTGCCATGAAATCGTGGGTCGGGATGCGAAAGGATCTTGGCGTCGTAGTTGGCGACCCAGATGTAGTCGTCACGACCATAGGTGAAATGTCGCAGCCCTTCAAAAACGCTCTCCAGCGCCTGCTCTTTTGAAAGGTTATTCTTTTTTGCATTATTCAGGCTATCTTTAACATAAGACTCTGCAAGGGAAATAACCGAGATAAGATTTCTTTTGTGGGCTCCGATGGCTTCCTGGCGATACGACTCCAGATTGAGGTGCATCCTGCTGGCGAGCTCAAAGATATTATTGAGCACGAGCCTGCTTGAGTTGCGCTCTACTTGGTAAACTTCTTTTTTTATCAGGGGAACTGAATACCAGTAAATAGCGATAAACAAGGCCAGCAAAATCAGAATAATTGTCGAAAAGAAAATGCGGGCTAATTTGTGCTGAGAAAACATGCGTACCTACTTATTCGACCTTGTCCTTACTAGTCACCGCCTAGAAACAAACTGACTATGTCATCCTCGCGAAGGTGTGAATGACTGAAGCTTCTGGGCGAATACTAACTTAAGAGAAACCGAAATACGCGGTTTCTACAGCTTATTTAGTACCATCTTAAAACAAAAAAGGCCGAATTGAATTCGGCCAAAAGTAGCATTAGCTAGGAACAAGGACTAGCGGCTACTGATATCATTGGCTTGCTCACGCAACACAAATTTCTGAATTTTACCGGTGGATGTTTTCGGCAGATCACCAAACACCACTGTTTTCGGCGCTTTAAAGTGGGCCATGTTATCTCTGCAAAAATGAATAATCTCTTCTTGCGTTAGTTCGGCATCGGGTATCGGGGTGACAAAGGCACAAGGTGTTTCTCCCCACTTTTCATCGTGCCTGGCGACGACTGCCGCTTCCTGAATTTTAGGGTGCCGGTAGAGAACATCTTCGATTTCAATGCTCGAAATATTCTCGCCTCCTGAAATGATGACATCTTTCGAGCGGTCTTTTATCTCGATATAGCCATCTTCATGCCAGACGGCCAGGTCACCAGAGTGGAACCAGCCGCCTTTGAATGCGGCATGTGTGGTTGAGGAGTTTTTTAAATACCCTTTCATGACGAGGTTTCCACGCATGAAAATTTCACCGATACTTTTCCCATCTTTAGCAACCGGTACCAATGTAGATGGGTCAGCGACCATGAGTTCATCCAGCATGGGGGCTCTTACACCTTGGCGAGACTTGAGTTTTGCTTTTTGTTCGTCGTTTTCGGCGTCCCACTGCTCATGCCATGCACAGACCACCGATGGGCCATAGGTTTCGGTCAACCCGTAAACATGGGTGACCTTAAAGCCCATCGCTTCCATACCTTGAATCACCGATGCGGGTGGTGCCGCGCCTGCCGTCATGACGTTAACGTCGTGACTGATTCCCTCTTTCAACTCCTGAGGCGCACTGTTGAGCATATTGAGTACGATAGGGGCACCGCAGAAATAATTTACGTTTTCCGACCTTATCAATTCATAAATGAGCTCGGGACGCACTTGTCGAAGGCTAACGCTGGTGCCAGATGCGGCAGCAATAGACCAGGGGAAGCACCAGCCATTGCAATGAAACATGGGTAGCGTCCAGAGGTAAACGGGGTGAGAGCCCATATTCCAAGACATCACGTTGCTTACGGCATTCAGATAAGCGCCTCGGTAGTGATACACCACACCTTTGGGGTCGCCAGTGGTTCCTGAGGTATAGTTTAGCGAAATGGCATCCCACTCGTTTTCGGGGACTGACCATTTGAACTCAGGATCTCCCTCTTCCAGTAACGCATCATAGGTTAATTCACCAATAAGCTGTCCGCCTGTATAAGCGGGGTCATCAATATCAACTACCAACGGTTTGTTTGGCACCATCTTCAGTGCTTTTGCAGTGACTTCAGAAAACTCGCGATCAACTAGCAGCACCTTGGTTTCAGCATGCTGAAGGATAAACGCGATGGTTTCTGCATCAAGGCGGGTATTAATGGAGTTAAGTACTGCGCCACTCATCGGCACGCCAAAATGAGCTTCAAAGTGTTCACTGATATTGGGGGCTATAACCGAGACGGTTTGTCCCTTTGTGATGCCTCTGTTATTAAGGGCGCTTGCCAATTGGCGACAGCGAGCATAGACCTCTGCCCAGCTCCTGCGGATATCCCCATTGATGGTTGCTGTTTTATGGGGGTAAACAAATGCTGATCGTTCCATAAATGAAATGGGGTTTAGGGCAGCATAGTTCGCTGCATTTGGGTCAAGGCACTGTTCGAAGATGTTGTTATTTTGGTTCATAGTCTATACCTGTTTCAGTCACATCTTATGGAGGTTAGTTTACGCAGACTCTTGTTTCAGCGCGTCCTCAAAAATTACGTTGTCTTCTGGCTTATGGCGTCCCAGCAGTTTTGGTCTTTCGATTAAGAAATAGAGAACCAAACCAATGACTACGGCATAAACGGTAGACCTGGGGTCTGGCATGGCCAGAGTCACTGCAACGATACCGGCGACGCCTCTTTCGGTAGAGTTTTTAAGCTGCTCCATGCCAACCATGATGCAGATATAGGCAGTTAGGATTAGCGTTAGGGACAACGCTATAGGTAACACAGGCTTAAAGAAGGTCACTAACGGAAGTAAAAATAGAGCAACCAGGCCACTTATCCAGAATGTGCCGCCTCCGCTATAGATTGAATCCATTGCCTTGCGCCCCATTGCATATCGTTCAGCTACCGTTGCGTGTGCTGCGGTCCATAACGGCCCTGCCAGCCCAGGCCAAGGGGCGAAGAAGGCGTGAATTGCATTGCGAATGGCGGTAACAAGGTGAACACGGTCAACGTTATCTTCGATTTTCTCATCATCACGCAGGTGGTCGACACGTTTAACCAGTGTAAAACCTACGACGATATCGCCAAACGCAATCACGTAAGCGATGAGCGCGGTCGGGATCGCCAGTAAAAATACATCCCAGCCCGGAAAGCCTACTGAAAACGCCAGGTACTGCCACATCAGAGCAAAGTCTGGCTGGGTAATTCCCCACTCGATGTCTGGCAGTGTATATTCACCGACTGTCCAGCCGACGATCATTGCGATAATCATTCCTGGCACCATGCCGAAGTTGGCAATTTTCTTCGCAAAGGCGCTGCCATCCACCACATTTTTAAATGAAAGAGAAAACAGAACATAGGCGGAAATGATTGACCCCACGATCAGCGAAATGGGCGTCGCATCAATACGTCCTCCTACTTTTAATTCGCCCATCATGGCAGCGATACCAGCACCAATAATGATGCCAGACTTAAGTGAGTTAGGAATAATATGAACCAGCTTTGAGCCTAACCGGGTAATACCCAGAATTAAAAATATGATCGATACTTCCAGCTGCAATGCGAACATGGCTTTGATGGCGTCAGGCCCTGGCTCAAACCCTTTTAGGTAGAGCAGTACAACGGGGATGGCGGGCGTTATCCAGCCGGGAACCAATGGAACACCCAGCAGTGAAGGAAGGATATAACAGACGCCTGCGATAAAGGTAAATGCTAATGCGGCTTCGTATGGCATACCCAGATAGGATTGCAGTAGAGGGATCATGGCGAGCCCAACCACAAACATGATCAACCCTTGAATCATTTCGGGTGTTTCCCACCGGTAATGAATAAAAGGGAGTCGAATTTTAAACGGCCCTGCTGGCCAATAGGGCTGCTCAGCCCCTTTGTCTCTTTTGATCGCTTGCATCTTTTTATCCTTATTTTTAGGCGGAACGCTAAGATGATCAGTGAACAATAAAAACGTTGCTAAATTTTTTCTGAAATCTAACGAAATGTAACAAGAGGGGGGGAGTCGCTGGTTTGCGCTTGGAGAGGTTGGTTTGGAGTAATGAGTTGATTTTTCTTATGTTTTGTCGTGGCGCGAGCAGTAGGCTTTGTTGGGTTATTCTTTCCTGTCATGTAACGTCCTTGTTTAGTGGTTAGGTTTAGTAATTAGGCGCACTCTTTACATATATGTTGTTTCAATTCTCTCAAATGCAACTCTGAGCTGGCTTTAATCATGCTGTTTACATGTTGTCGCAGCCATATCAGCCCTTGATCTCTCTCCTGTCTTTTGTGCCAATAGCAGGCTACGGGGTTAGGCGATAACTGGATAGGCGGCTCTACTACGGTTAGCTCCCCACTGAATATTGCCTTCTCGACCGCTGTTGACGGAACAATGGAGATTAGGTTGGTCTCTTTGAGTAGCGCTGGAACTGCGGAGAAATGGTTTACCGTCATTGCTACTCTCCTGGACAGGCCATGCTGTGCCAGTACGTTATCCGAAAACCCTGTCGCGTCACCCGACAAAGAGATCAGCAAGTGCTCTGCGTCTGCAAACTCTTCAAGCGTCAGGTTTGCCTTGGCAAGAGGGTGTTTGGGACGCATCACACATATATAGCAGGGAGTATAAAGGTACTGGCTGCGGATGACGCTGCCAGAGGTGAGCGATGCCCCCACCACCATATCAACCTCTGCATCATGTAGCATTCGTTCTGCATTGAAGATAGTATAAGGCACTGCATGAATGTTGATGCCGGGTGCTTCCTGCTCAATGAGTTTGCGTAGCGGAGGCCAGACGGTTTGCACAATTACATCGACTGTTGCGATGCGAAATGTTCGCTTGGCGGTTGCTGGGTCAAAGCTATTGCTATCAATCGCCTCTTCCAGTTGCTCCAAGGGGTGCTTGATTTGAGACCATAGGTTTTGCGCATAGAGGGTAGGCTGGATATTTCGCCCGTCTTTAACGAAAAGCTCATCTTTCCATGCGACCCTCATTCGAGACAGGGCATTAGACACTGCCGGCTGTGTCAGCGAAAGGTTTTTTGCCGCTCTTGTGATTGAGCGCTCCGTCATTATGGCGTCAAAAATTACCAGTAGATTCAGTTCTTGATTTCTCATAACACGCCAACCTCTTACTCTTAATTGCCAGAGCTTAAATATATCATTTTAAGTGATGTGTTTTATATGTAAATATAATTATATTTATTGTTATTAACGTTGCATACTGGCGTTAATGTAAATTTAACTGGTATGTCACTATGTTTTTAACTACAAATTTTTTAAGCGCCAGGTTTTTTGGTGCCAAGTTTTTAGGTGCCAGGTTTTTTGGTGCCAAGTTTTTAGGTGCTAAGCCCTTACGCAAAAGCTATAAATTGGGTTTGTTGGTCGCTATTGTAAGCGTGTTGGCCGCCTGTGGGGAAGCAACTGAGACTCAGGTTCAGCCTTCGGCTCAGCTACCTGTTGTAACGGTAGCGCCTGTTGTTCATGAACGGCTTACGGAGTGGGATGAGTTTACTGGGCGACTTGAGTCACCTGAAAGCGTTGAACTGCGCCCGCGGGTGTCGGGCTATATTGACTCAGTGGCGTTCAAAGAAGGGGCTTTGGTTGAGGCCGGAACCCCACTGTTCTATATCGACAGTCGACCTTTTGAAGCTGAGGTAAAACGCTTGAGCGCAGAGCTAAAGGGGGTTAAAAGCCGCCTGAAGCTGGCTGAAATAAGCCATCAGCGAGCAGACACGCTTAGTGCCAAAAACACCTTATCAAAAGAAATTTATGATCAACGGTTTGCTGAACTGGAGCAGGCTAAAGCCAGCGTTCAATCGGTTTCTGCTGCGCTAGAGTTGGCAAAGCTTAAACTGGGTTATACCCAAGTGAAAGCGCCGATTACCGGCCGCGTTTCAAAAGCCGAAATCACCGCCGGGAACTATGTGTCGGCGGGGCAATCCATACTCACCAGTATTGTATCGACCGACCGGGTGTATGCTTACTTTAATACCGACGAGCAGACCTATCTCAAGTACATTAAGCTAGCGCGGGAAGGTTCAAGGCCTAGCTCCAGAGAGGCTAATAACCCTGCATTGATGGCGTTGGCGAATGAGTCAAATTACCCTCATGAGGGGCATATTGATTTTATCGATAATCAGGTTAACCCTGCGACAGGTACAATAAGAGGGCGTGCTGTATTTACCAATCAGGAAGGGGCATTTGTACCTGGACTGTTTGCACGGATCAAACTGGTTGGAAGTTCAACATACGAAGGCATTCTCATTGATGATAAAGCGATTGGCACTGACCTGAATAACAAGTTTGTGTTGGTGCTTGGTGAGAACAATACCGTTCAATACCGCCCGGTAACGATGGGCGAGAAATTGAATGGCCTCAGAATTATCAAATCAGGATTGAGCAAGAATGATCAGATTGTGGTGAAAGGCTTACAACGGGTTCGCCCAGGTGCAACGGTATCGCCTGAGTTTGCAGAGATGGTCAGCCCAGATGCTCTGGCTGAGCTGCAGGCGCTTCAACATCGACTGGATAATCGTTTGGACAGCAAAACAGTTGCCATTAATCGTCCTGTAGTAACAGATCACGCCCTATAGGCGAATCATTTTTAGGTGACTGGTTTGAGTATTTCGCAATTCTTTATACTTCGCCCGATTTTCGCGGGCGTTATTTCTTTAATGATTTTTATTGCCGGGGCTCTGGCTGTCTGGCAGTTGCCAGTAACAGAGTACCCCAGTGTTGCACCACCTACGGTTATTGTGACCGCTTCTTACCCTGGTGCAAACCCAAAAGTTATTGCTGACACGGTAGCTTCGCCGTTAGAGCAGCAGATTAATGGTGTTGAGGGCATGATATATATGTCTTCGCAGGCCACTTCTGATGGTCTTATGACGCTGACGATTACCTTTGCCATTGGTACCGACCCCGATGAAGCTCAGGTATTGGTGCAAAACCGTGTTGATCGAGCCGTGCCGCGCCTGCCGCTTGAGGTGCAACGATTAGGCGTCGTGACTAAGAAGTCGTCGCCCAGTCTTACCATGGTTGTGCACCTGACATCACCCGATGATCGCTACGACATGCTCTACTTATCCAACTATGCCAACTTGAAGGTGAAAGATGAGCTGGCGCGTATTGAAGGTGTGGGCGATGTGGGCATTTTTGGTGCCGGTGAGTTCAGTATGCGAGTCTGGCTTGACCCGGAAAAAGTGGCTGCATTGAACCTCAACCCAGGTGACATTGTGACGGCCATTCGAGAGCAGAACCAACAGGCCGCCGCTGGTTCACTAGGGGCACAGCCGTCGGGCGACAATGACTTTCAGTTGCTGATTAATGTGAAGGGGCGGTTGGCATCAAAAGAAGAGTTTGCGGATATCATTATTAAAGTGGGGGAGAACGGGGAGATCTCTCGTCTTAAGGATGTGGCGCGAATTGAGTTAGGCGCTAACTCTTATGCCTTGCGTTCACTGCTCGATAATAAGCCCGCGGTTGCTATTCCAATATTTCAAGCGCCAGGTTCAAATGCAATTCAGATATCCAATGATGTTCGCTCGACCATGGCCGAGCTTAAAAAGGTATTTCCTGAAGGGGTGGATTTCTCTATTGTCTACGACCCAACGATTTTTGTTCGCGATTCGATAAAAGCCGTTGTTAATACGTTATTGGAGGCCCTGGCGCTGGTTGTTTTGGTTGTGGTGCTGTTCTTGCAAAACTGGCGTGCGTCCATCATTCCTCTGGCTGCGGTTCCTGTTTCATTAGTTGGTACCTTTGCGGTGATGCATGTAATGGGGTTCTCCCTGAATAACCTATCGCTGTTTGGGCTTGTTCTGGCTATTGGTATAGTCGTTGACGATGCGATTGTCGTGGTAGAAAACGTGGAGCGAAATATTAGTGAAGGCTTGTCTCCAGTTGAGGCCACACAGCAGGCGATGAAAGAGGTGACCGGGCCAATTATTGCCACCACGCTGGTATTGGCTGCGGTGTTTATTCCTACGGCGTTTATGTCCGGGTTAACCGGGCAATTTTATAAACAGTTTGCACTGACGATCACCATTTCGACCTTTATCTCAGCGATTAACTCATTAACCTTAAGCCCAGCGTTATCGGCCTTGTTATTGAAAGGCGAGAGTGCAACTAAAGACAAGCCCACTCGATTGATCAATTGGTTATTTGGAGCGTGGCTCTTCAAACCGTTCAATCGATTGTTTGATGCTGCTGCCGAGCGCTATACCTCTGGCATCGGAAAGCTGATTCGTCTGAGTGGCGTGGTATTGGTGCTGTATGCTGGCCTTATGGGGTTAACCTATTATCAATTTAATACCACGCCGACGGATTATGTCCCGGGACAGGACAAAATGTACCTGGTTTCATTCGCGCAACTGCCTGATGCGGCATCGCTGGATCGAACAGATACGGTGATTCGGGATATGTCTGAAATCGCACTTGAACATCCCGGCGTAGAATCGGCTGTTGCGTTTCCTGGCTTGAGTATTAATGGCTTTACCAATAGCCCAAACAGTGGAATTGTTTTTGTTACTTTAAAACCGTTTGCTGAGCGAAACGTTCCTGAGCTAAGTGCGCACAGTATTGCAGGACAGCTTAATGGGCAGTTTGCCTCGATTCAGGATGCGTTTATTGCGATCTTTCCGCCACCCCCTGTGCAAGGGTTAGGTACCATTGGCGGTTTTAGGTTGCAAATAGAAGATCGGGGCGATCTTGGCTACGAGAAATTGTATGAAGTAACTCAAGAGGTGATTCAGAAAGCCTGGGCTGCACCTGAGTTAACGGGTAATTTTTCCAGTTTTCAGATCAATGTGCCTCAGCTGGATGTGGACCTGGATCGAACCAAAGCGAAAAGTCAGGGTGTTAGAGTTGATGATGCCTTTCAGACCATGCAGGGGTATCTCGGCTCTATTTATGTGAATGACTTTAACCAGTTTGGTCGTACCTATCAGGTCAACGTGCAGGCAGAAGACCGCTTCAGGCAGGAGCTTGAGCAGATTGGTCAACTTAAGGTGCGCAATCAGAATGGCGAGATGATTCCTCTAGGCTCTTTTGTCGATGTGAGTCACAGTGCGGGGCCTGACAGAGTGATGCACTATAACGGTTTTGCGACGGCAGAGGTTAACGGCTCTGCTGCCCCCGGTTTTAGCTCAGGCCAAGCAAGAGCCGCGATTGAGCGTATTCTTGATGAAACGCTACCGGTGGGCATGAGTTATGAGTGGACGGAATTAACCTATCAACAGATACTGGCAGGTAACACCTCGCTGTTTGTTTTCCCTTTGGTGGTGTTGTTAGTGTTTCTGGTGCTGGCAGCTCAATATGAAAGTGTGCGACTGCCACTGGCGATTATCCTGATTGTACCAATGACACTACTGTCGGCGATGAGTGGTGTTATTTTGTCTGGTGGGGATAACAATATCTTCACACAGATTGGTTTTATTGTACTGGTCGGCCTGGCAACAAAAAATGCCATCTTAATTGTCGAGTTTGCTAAAGAGCTGGAAGACAAGGGCATGACGGTTATCGAGGCCATTAAAGAAGCAGGGCGACTAAGGTTGCGGCCCATCTTGATGACCTCTTTTGCATTTATTATGGGGGTAGTGCCTATGGTACTTTCAACAGGTGCTGGGGCTGAAATGCGACAGGCAATAGGGATTGCAGTGTTTTCCGGCATGATTGGCGTAACGATTTTTGGCCTATTGTTGACGCCAGTCTTTTATTACCTGATGCGTCGTAAAAAGGGGGGCGAAACTAACAGCCCGTAGCACAGGTGTTGATGAGGCAGGGTGTTACGCTTACCAGCCAATTAAAAATGCGTTACCCTGTCGTCGTCAATAACCAGTAAAGAGACACCGATGCGTTCAACCCAGCTCTCTGCTATTACCGCAACCCTTCTAGATGAGGACAGTTCGCACCAGGATGTTTGCCTCGCGTTGGATGAATTTTCACATTTGTGCAGCAGTATTACTGGAGTTAAGCCTGACACCAGCTTTGATGCCTGGGCGGAGGATTCATTTTTAGATTATGGCGTAGCGATTAATCCTCAGGCTGCGGCATATTGTATTCACGACTATCAGAGAAGTGTCGTTTTTATAAGGGGTGTTTATGCGGCTATCAATGTCGCTAAACTGAGGTTTCCGGCTCAGAAACTGAAAATCCTCTATGCAGGTTGCGGCCCCTTTGCAACGCTGTTACTTCCACTGATGACCCAGTTCGAGTCTGACGAGTTAGAGCTGCATTTGCTGGACATTCACCAGCGCTCTTTAGATAGTGTTGGTCGGTTGTTGAGTCAGTTAGGAATGGACGACTACGCGGTAAGCCTCACTCAAGGTGATGCGTGTACATACCAGCACCCTGAGGATTTGCACATTATTGTTGCGGAGGTGATGCAAAAGGCACTTGAGCAAGAACCACAGGTCGCGGTAACCGCTAATCTTGCCCCCCAGCTATGTGAAAAAGGTATCTTTATTCCAGAGCAGATAGACGTACAACTATGTTTGGCTCAATGGGATAATGAACGAAAGCAAATAGAAAAAAATGCCTCAGCGAAGAGCAGTCGCCAGCGCGCCAAGTCAATGTTGCGAACACCCTCGGTGTTTAGACAACCCATAGGGACTATTTTTACGCTATCTCCAGCCAATATCGTTGCAGGTCTATCGGAAAAGGGGAGTGATGGGGCTAACTTAGAGTTCAACACGGTGGTGGTTAATATGCCGGGAATTGATCATATAGACCGTTACGACGTGTTGATGCTGACTCATATTCAGGTTTTCGAAGATTATGTTTTGGGCGATTATGAGTCCGAAATAACGCTGCCTCATAAATGTTATGACTTCCCTCCTTTGCAGCGATTTGCACGTTACCATGTGCGCTACCAGCTGGGTACCTACCCTAGGTTCATGTTTACCCTCGAGCCTAAGGCGGTCAGCCAGGCTTAGTCGCTTTTACCTGGATCTATTCTGAGCGTTATTACTTAATCACCTTGTTATTTTTATATGGTACAATTGTGCATTTAGTGTTCGCTCTCAGCAGTTTTTTAGATCTTTGCTTTAATGAATGGAGCAAGTCAAAACCGCCACGTTTAATAATGATGATCTCATCTCTTTTTAGGGTGATGGTTGTAGCCGTATACTCGGAGAATAGTAATGCCTCAGCAATTTATCGAACTGATGTTAGCAAAGCCGAAACAGGTTTTGCTATGGGTCTCGATTATTACCCTGCTTGCCTGCGTGGGTTATAAAAATGCAGTGCTCAATACGTCATACAAAGCATTTTTTGATGGTGATGATCCACTGTTGATGGCGATGAATGAGCAGGAAGCCACCTATTCCAAATACGACAATATGGTGATCATTGTTGGAACCGAACAGGGTGACCTGTTTACGCCATCGGCGTTGCAAGCACTGCACGGGCTAACAGAAAAAGCCTGGATGGCCCCGTACTCCTCGCGAGTTGACTCAATCATCAATTACAACCATACCGAAGGCCTTGAGGACGAACTGGTTGTATCGCAGATTCTGGAAACCCCCGCCGCGCTTTCTGCTGAGCAAATTGAAGAGGCCAAGCAGGTCATAATGTCTACGCCTGCACTGGTAGGAAACTATATTGCAGAAGATGCCAGGGCGGCGACTGTTTTTATGACCTTTGAGATCTCTGATAACCCTGTGGGGGAAACATCAGAAATTTCTGATTATGTACACCAGATTGTTGAACAAGCACGGGGTGAGCACCCTGAGCTGAGTTTCTATGTTACTGGTACAGTAGAAAACGCAGAGGCGTTTGCTGGTGCCACAATACAAGATGTCATAACGCTCATCCCGGTCGGGTATGCGATCATGGTTTTTTTGCTGATTACCTTAATGCGTAGTGTCTGGGCGACGGTAATTACGCTGACCATTGTGACCTTTTCGACGACCATCACCATGGGGTTCAAAACCTGGTTTAATGGCGATATTAACTCTGTTAACTCGTTTGCCCCCACCATGATTATGACCATTGCCGTGGCAGACTGTGTTCATTTAATGGTTAGTTTTTTTCAGTACTATCGAGCCGGGCAGCCGAAAATAAATGCAATGCGCCTTGCTTTGAGCCATAACTTCAAATCGGTACTGCTCACCAGCATCACCACCGCGATTGGTTTCGCTTGTCTTAACTTTCATGAATCCCCCATGTACCGAGAGCTTGGCAACATCGTCGCCGCAGGCGTCATGGTGGCATTTGCGCTCTGTGTAACACTGCTGCCTGCATTTGTGTTGCTTCTGCCGATAAAACCGGGCCGTGCTCAGGTTAAATCAAAACGTTTTATGCTGGCTTGGAGTAATCTGGTTATTAACTATCGCAAAGCGATTCTGGCAGCAGGGCTAAGTGGAATCGTATTGCTCATTGCTCTTGGTTTGCCTCGTAATGAGCTGAACGAAATGTTCACAGAATATATGGATGAAACATTTAGCTTCAGGCAGGCGAACGACTTTTTGAACGAGCGAATTGGTGGGCTGCACCGCCTGCTATACTCCATTGATTCGGGCAGCGAGAATGGCGTTCACCAGCCTGAATATCTTGCGGTGCTGGAAGCGTATTCAAACTGGTTACGAAAGCAGCCGGAGGTCGCTTATGTCGGCAGTTATACCGATATCCAGAAACGCATCAATAAAGCGATGAATGAAAATCAGCAGAGTTTCTATCGTGTGCCGGATGATCTGGCGCTAGCCTCCCAGTACGCATTGCTGTATGAGCTGTCTCTGCCGTTCGGACAAGGCTTAACCAACACTGTGAGCATGGATAAGAGCAGTACCTTATTGATTGCCATCCTCTATGAGTCGGACTCCAACAGCATGATTCGTTTTAATGAGCGGGCCGAGCAGTGGTTAAGAGATAATGCCCCTGAAGCGATGCATAGTCGTGGGGCAGGCTTAGACCTGATGTTCTCAAAAATGGCGCAACAGAATATTCCATCCATGGTTTATGGCACGTTCTTCACTATGTTGCTGATCTCGGCCATTTTGATTATTGCGTTGCGTTCCTGGAGTTTGGGGTTCGTCAGTGTGCTTACCAATATTCTCCCTGCACTTTTGGCGTTTAGCTTCTGGGGTTTGGTTGATGGGCGAATCGGTATTGGTGTTGCAGCTGTTGCCACGCTAACGCTAGGGTTGGTCGTCGATGATACGATTCACTTCCTGCACCGATTTAATGAATCGAGAAAGGCGGGCATGAGTGTTGAAATGGCTGTGCGTGAGACCTTATCGACTACCGGCATGGCAATGATCACCATCACGCTGGTGTTCGCAGGAGGCTTCGGTGCCCTTAGCTTTTCTCATTACAGTGCTAATGCTGATTTAGGACTGATGACTTCGGTGACGATATTGATCGCACTGGTGATGGACTTGGTTGTGCTGCCGGCCTGGCTGATTACACGTTATGCTAACAAGGATGCTGCCGCATCCGCATTAAAAGGTAAACCTATTCCTACTCCTCCGAGTGGTTTACTGGGGCATCTACCCTTGATGGCCAAAGGGCAGCATGGCTGTATGTATGACTCCATGATGCAACTGCGTGAAACCTATGGCGACATTTTCCAGCTTAATATCCTTAATAAGCCCTGGGTTGTGGTCTCTGATCGAGCGATGATTCAGCAGATATTGATGAGTGATCGGGAGAGGTTCCCGAAAACAGGGGATGCGGTCGATGAGATGAAAGCGATTGGAGGTGATCAGGGGATTCTGGTGACTGAAGGCAAGCAGTGGCTTCGGCAAAGGCAGTTGGTGATGCCGGCGTTTAGACCCGAGCAGCTTAAGTCGATGATGGTTGATATGAATGCGATATCGCATCGAGCGGTGGCGGATCTGTCTGACGCTAAAGAGGTTGATGGTAAAGGATTCTTTAATCGTGTTTCGTTGGCCATTATATGTCACGTAGGCTTTGACTATCGTATTGCTTCGTTAAAACCCTGTGAAAAGACAGACCCGCTGCTGGAAGCACAGGAAGTGGCTTGTAAAGAGTTAATGACGCGTATTCAAAGAACTAAATACTGGAAGAAGCTTCCGCTGCCTTCGAACTATCGTCTGGATCGTTTGTTGATGAGCCAGCGAAAAATATTTGAAGAGATAATTCGCGACCACCGAGAAGGGCGCGCAGAAGCCAAGGTATTGATGCAGCAGCTACTGACTGCGACAGATGACAACGGCAAGCACATAGGGGACGATGAGCTGATTCAGCTAGTACACGCCTTTATAGCTGCCGGCCATGAAACGACCGGCGCATTTTTGCAGTGGACGATGTATTACCTGGCGACGCACCCTGAATTGCAGGAACAGGTGAGAGACGAGCTGAATCAGGTGATGGGCGATAAACAAGATATCGACTATGACGATTACCAGAAACTGACTTTGCTGGATAAAGTCATGAAAGAGACCCTGAGGCTTCGCCCCCCCATACCCATTATGCTGCGATCCGCTTCAGAGGATCTAATGCTGGGTGATTATGCGGTTAAGAAAGATTCCCCGATTCTCATTATGCTGGGAGCCATGCAGAAAGACCCGAAGTATTGGGGAGATAATGCCAGCTTTTTTGATGTTTCGCACTTTGATGAAGAGGTCGAATCCCGGCGGGAGAAGTTTACCTTTGCCCCATTTGGCCTGGGGCCCCGTATCTGTGTAGGCCACCGGTTTACGATGATTGAGGCGGCGGTCATTATAGGACAGTTATTGAGATCATACCGTTTCAGCTGGCCAGAAGGGCAAAAAGTAGAGCCTGCTTTATCGCTAGTCTGGACGACTAAGACAGCGCTTCAGTTTAAGGTCGAAGCCTTGCCTCAAAAAGCTGATATGTCAAAAGCGGGTGCTCAGATGGCAAAGGATATTAGCGCTCAGGAGGTAGGCGAGTAATGAACACTATTCAGCGAGCATTAAGTATTCATGAAGCCAGCTTCCCGATTTATGCAGAGCTTTCTCCTGGAGCGGGTAACATTGTTGCCTGTTTACGCTTACGGGGAAGTCTGTCTTATCAGCAAGCAATGGATGGTTTCTCCAAACTCATGTCTGTTGAGCCCTCATTGCGAGTAGGCATTGAATGGTTACATCCAGAGGGACAGCCTGAAAATTATTACGCGGTCGAAGTAGACTCAGAAGGCGTTCCCTTTGAACAGCTAACGCTAGCTGAGGGTGACGATATAGCTCAGAGCGCTGCCAAGGTCAGAGAATCGTTACTTAATCAGCCTTTTCAGCGAGGGCATTTGCTGTGGCGAGCAAGGCTGCTCTCAAGAGACCTGGAGCACTGTCTGGTTTTTAGTATTAATCACGGCTTGTCGGATGGCACCTCGGTGCACTATCTACTAAACCGCTGGCTTGAGGCAATGGATGGCAGTCAGTTGTTGGATGCGTATGATGGCGCAATTGCGCCTTCTTTGTGGAGTTACATGCCAAAGAAAATATCGGGATTCTTTGGGGCTTTTCGCTCGCTTGGTATGCTATCTACCTTTGTTAAAGCGCAAAAACTGGCTGATCAAGGGTTGGCATTTAAGGTGGGGGACAATGTGCCAGCAGAAGAGCACCGCTGCCGTTCGACCTACCGAACCCTGGAGAAGGGTCACTTCGGTCATTTGCTCTCATTGGTAAAACAAAGCAATAAAAGTATTCATGGCTTGGTCGGCGCAGCAACGGTGAGTGCTTTTTTATCAGACTCTAAAGACGCGGGAAACCTAAGCAATATAGGTGATGATTTTGCCATGCCGTTTGTTACTACTGTGAACGTGAGAGATAAAATTGACCCGCCATTGAGCAATAAGGTGGCAGGCAGTTTTTCGTCGGGTGTTACGGGAATGGTTAAGGTAGATCAGCAGTGTATTGATTCTGCTTATCAAGAGGCTCCATGGCTGCTGGGTGACCAGATCGCGTCAGGCGTTACCGCTGCGCTGGAAGAGGATCAGCACTGGAAAGTTTTACGTATCTATCAGTTGGCTGGGTTTAAGGGGCTCAAGAAGATGTTTTTAGACAGCAGTGAGAAGCCTCTTGCGACGCCTATTAGTTTTGCAAACCTGGGGCGAGTTGACTTTAGCTGCCAAACCTTAACCGTTACAGGGTATGAAATATACGCCGCTTTTCATGTCTCTGGCGCGGGAATGAATATTACCGCCAGCACTTTAAATGGGGCGCTAACACTCTGCTTTACTGGCCCCTCGCCAGCGATAAACGAGGAGGTAATGAACGGGTATGCTGACAAGGTTGTGGCGCTGCTGAAAAAATGGGCTCAGCTAGGGAAGTAGTTTGTCGAATATTTTTACATTGTAATAGAAATGAAGTGAAGTATTCGTTGTTAAGTTGCTGATAAGTAATTTTTAATTTTATGTTGGTGTGTTTTATGCTTATGCTGGGGAGCTATTTTAGATAGCACGAAAAGGAATCGTTTAAATCGGGATTATTATTATGTTGAAAAAAATATTAGCTTCTTCAATCATTGGTGCATCTTTACTTTCTGGTGCAGCACAGGCGAGCCCAATCACTGTAGACCTAGAGCTGCAACTTTTGGCCGATGTATCTGGCAGTGTCAACTCTAGCGAGTACCAGCTGCAGCTTCAGGGTTACTCAGATGCATTTCGTTCAAGCAGCGTAATCGACGCAATTCTTGCTGGAGGAACGGGTAGCATCGCTGTTCAGTATATCGAGTGGTCAGGTAGTTCACAGCAAGCAACTAAGGTTGACTGGACATTGATCGACAGCTACGCGTCTGCTTACGCATTTGCAGATTTGCTGGATGGAACAACCAGAAGCTTCGGTGGTAGTACTGGTATCGGCTCAGCTATTGATTACGGTGATGACCTGTTTTTCAATAACAACTATGAAAGTGCGCGTCAGGTAATGGACGTTTCTGGCGACGGCAAAAATAACACAGGTGTAAACCCGGCCACTGCACGTGATGCAGCTTTAGCAATGGGTGTTGACACTATTAACGGTATTACCATTGGTAACGCATACGGACTGCAAAGCTACTACACCGATAACGTAATTGGTGGAACGAATGCATTCCAGTTGCACGCTGACACATTTTCTGATTTCCAAGCTGGAATCGAGCAGAAGTTGATTCGTGAAATTAAGGCTTCTGTTCCAGAGCCTGCTTCTGTTGCATTGTTTGGTTTAGGTCTTCTTGGTTTACGTTTAGCGCGTAAGTCATAAGCACCATCATGCACAAGTTAGTTTGGGTGAATCTTTTGTAGATTAATCCCGATTGACTGAAAACCCCGGATTCTCCGGGGTTTTTTGTATATCCCCCTTCTTTTTTATTCACTTATACTCATTCTTCTGCTGCTCTTATTGAGTTATGCATCTTAAGTCTGTGCAGTTTTAGCTAATATGTCGCCAATTCGAGTGCTATAATAGCCATCCTTTTCTGTTATAGATAAAACTCTCCCATGCACCTACAAACAATCGACAAAGCCACTTACCGGAAGCATCTTAATAGAGCGATTGCGGTGGTTATTGTGACACTGATGGCTCTTGGGCTTGGTTGTTCTACGTTGCTAATAGCTATGTTTGGCGAGCTGGGAGGCTCTAACTTCGTGCTTAACTTGATAGGCGTTGTCGTTGCTGCAAGCCTTGTCGGCCTTGGTTTACGACATTACAGCTCGCACCCCTATATGCGCGAGGTGATGTATGTTTGGAAGCTTAAGCAGGAGCTTAACCGAATCTATCGTAAGTACTCAAAGGTTAAGAGTGCTGCAGAAGAAAATGATATTGGCGCATTAACTATTATGAAGTTTAACTTAGAGGGCTCTTACCAGGTCTACAAACTGGATGACAACGACTTGACGCTGACTGAGTTGAAGGAACAGATGAAGGCGCTGGACAACAAGATTGAGAGCCTTGGTTTAACCATTAGTGCAGACGACTATAGCCAGGATTTGCTGGCGCAGCTGGATTAGACTCATTGTCAAAACGGAGCATGGCTAAAGGCTTTCTTGAGTAATACCGCTAAAGGCTCTCTAGAATAATGTCGTTAAAGACACTCCTGAGTAATACCGCTAAAGGCTCTCCAAATAACCCGGTTAAAGACTTCCCAGGGCATTGAACCCGGCTTCGCAGGCGGGCAGGTAGCTGTTACCAAACAAGTTGTAGTGATTTAAGAAGTGATAAAGGTTATAAAATACCTTCTTTTGTTGGTATGCAGCGGTGCGAGGATATTCACTATCGTATGATTGATAAAACGCTCTGCTAAAACCACCAAACATCTCAGTCATCGCGAGGTCGACTTCTCTGTCGGCATAATAAATAGCAGGATCTATCAGCCATACCGAGTCTTGGTCAAACAGCACGTTACCTGACCACAAGTCGCCGTGAACAAGGCTTGCATGTTCACAATGAAGGTTCAAAAAATCTATAAGCTTGTGCTGAAGCGATGACAATATTTTATCGAACTCGCCTCTGACTGAATGTTGCTTGATCAAGCTGACCTGATACTGAAGTCGGTTTGTTACAAAAAAATCCCCCCAGTTTTGACTGATCTTATTTGCCTGTGGGTTAAGACCAATAAAGTTATCTTCGTTGAGCCCATAGTGTGGCTGCTTGATATGGTGCAGCTGCGCTAGCCCTTTCCCTAACTGTACCATCTGTGCTTGGGAGGCCGACTGAACTCTAATTTCTGACGTTTCAAGAGTCGTTTCAGTCACCTTAAATACGTTAGGAACCCTGAGGTAGTGATTGCCACACTGGTTCAATGCCTGCCTCAGCTGGTCGAGCCCCTTTGCTTCTGCTATTAAGGCGCCGGGGGTGGATGCTGATCCATGTTTAGTAAAAATCGGCATTTGCTTTATCGCCTGTTGGCTAGTCTGTTGCGGCTTCAGTCATTTCTAATATTTGCTGCTTGAACGGCTCATCAGTGAGCAGCCTGGTAAACGCTTCTCCGGGAATGGGCCGGCTAAAAATGTAACCCTGTATTATCTGGATACCTTGCTTACGCAGAAAGTGAAACTGCTCTATATCGTCAACACCTTCGGCTACCATGCGCAGATTAAGGCTCTTTCCCATTGCGATAATAGCGCTGACTAAACTCGCATTATTTTCACTTTTGTCGTAATCAATTACAAAGCTGCGGTCGATCTTAAGCTCATCCAGCGGGAAACGACTGAGATAACTTAACGACGAATAGCCGGTGCCAAAGTCATCAACCGACAGTGTGCAGCCGAGGCTTTTGAGTTCATGCAAGGCCTGCACGGAGGCCTTTGCATTGCTCATAATAACCCCTTCAGTTAGTTCAAGCTCAAGAAGCTTGGGTTCTAGCTGTGTTTCGATTAAGACCTGTTTGACCAGCTCGATAAAGGCCGAGTTGAACTGTAAGCTTGATACATTGACCGCTATTTTGGGGAGCTTCAACCCTTGTTCATGAAATGCCTTGCACTGCCTGCAAGCCTCTAATAGTGTCCAGGCGCCTAGCTGCACGATTAGCCCCATCTCTTCTGCCAAGGGAATAAAACGGGCGGGTGATACCAAGCCGTGCTCTGGGTGGTTCCAACGAATGAGTGCCTCTGCACCGGAGATTTCACCGGTTTCAATGTTAACTTGTGGCTGGTAATGCAGGGTCATCTCTTCGCGCTCTACTGCTCGGCGCAGGTCTGCCTCCAGCTTTAGGCGGCCGACAGAGGTACCTTTCATTGCGCTGGAGTAAAAGCTAAAGCTGTTTTTCCCTGTTGTTTTTGCATGATACATTGCGGTATCCGCGCGCTTGAGAAGATCCTTTACGGTGGAGGCGTCCTGCGGGGCGATAGCAATGCCAATGCTTGGCGTAATAACAATCTCATGGCCTTCAATTAACATGGGGGCTTGCAGTGACTCTAATAGCCGCTCAGCGACGATGCCCGCAGTTTTTGGTTCGTCAAGTTTGTTGAGAACGACGGTAAATTCATCGCCTCCCAGTCTTGATACATCAATTTTTGATTCGCCATCAAAATATTGAGAAATAAGGTCACTTTCTCGAATACAGTTAGATAACCTTGCGCCCACTTCCCGCAGTAACATATCGCCTGCCGTGTGGCCAAGTGAGTCGTTGATGCGCTTAAAATTGTCCAGATCCAGAAATAACAGCGCGATATTGGATTGTTCCCGTTTTGAAATTTTAAGCAGTAGATCCAGTTGCTCGGTGAACAGCTGCCGGTTGGGCAACGAGGTTAGACTGTCATAATAAGCAAGCTGCCTCATGCGATCTTTTGCTTGCGTCACTTGTTGCACTGCTTGGTTCAGCTCTTCGTTTCGCTTGGAAAGCTGCTCTGTCCGCTCTTCAACTTTCATACTCAACAATTGGCTCTCGACATCCATTTTTGCTTTGTGTGAACTCAAATCAGACAATACCAGATTTAACATGCCTGCAATTTGGCGTGCTTCGCCAGAGCCCTGCGTTCTAAACGTTTTGTCTAACTTGCCATCTGCAATATCATCAGCAAGTTGCGCAAGATTTGCCAGTGGCGCCGTAATGCGGTGAGTGATCATCAGAGCGATGTATATCACCACAAGAAAGAGTGCGAAGCAGATGGCAGCGACTTTCGTTGCATACCCCAACATATTTTGTTGCAGCTGTTGCTGACTAATGCCGAGCACATAATAACCGAGGATGTTTTGCGCTCCCCGATTGCGGGCTTGAGCAAGTGTCTCCCCAAACATTTCCCGGCTAATGTTGTCCTGGTATGGGTTTACAAATGAAAATACAGGCACTGAGACTTCAATGAGAGTAGCGTCTGTGAAGGGGCTGTCACGCTCTGTTTGGGTCACATCAAATGATGAGTACTCTTCCCGAACTTGAGTAAAATTATCAGGAAGTTTTTGGTCGTTGTGTTGAGTTCTGCTAGTGATGACGTTTCCTAGCCTGTCATACACCGAAGCATATTCGACCATTGGAGCGCTCATAAACTCATCTAGCAACCCCCGCAATACGCTGGTGTCCTGGTAGTAAATGGCAAACTGCTGTTGGGCACCGCTACGAACACTCTGGACAACATTGTTGATTATCTGCTGTTTTTCCGCGGTGTAACGGTCATGTACCAGATAAGCCGTGACGCCGACGCTGGTAAAAAAGAACAGGGCAGTTAGCATTATGCCAATGGTTTTTCTGATGGTAAAAAATCGAAACATCAATGTTTCCGTAAACTGAACTTAATAACCGATCTGCCTGTTGTCATCCCTAGGTTAAGGAGGTGTGGACAGACTGTGTGAATGAGCATATTTAAACATGTTAAATGACCTGGACAAAGCCCAAAAGAGCAGGGAGTAGCGGTATTTAAGTTATTTGTGGTGAGTGTTCAATTTTCGTTGAATTTGGTGAGGTTTGTTTAGCATTGTATTACTAATATAATCATGACTAATCGTTGTTGAAACCTCCTCATATTCAGTGAAATAAATACCATTATGTCCACTACTAATGTTACTTGCCCAAAATGCAATACCACCAACCGTTTACCTAGCGATCGCCTGACGCATAACCCTAACTGCGGGAAGTGCAAAAAACCGTTGTTCACAGGTAAGGCAATGGAGTTATCCGGGGCTAATGTCGCCGCGGTTCTCAATCATAATGAAATACCTGTGCTGGTTGACTGCTGGGCGCCATGGTGCGGGCCTTGCAAGAGCTTTGCGCCAGTCTTTGAGCAGGCGGCTAAAGAACTGGAGCCTAAGGTACGCTTTGCTAAACTTAACACAGAAATGAATAAGTCGCTGGCAGGACGGTGGAAAATTCAGTCGATACCTTCGTTAATTCTATTTCAGCGTGGCAAGGAGGTTGCCCGCCTGGCTGGCGCTGTCCCGTTGGTGCAACTGAAAAAATGGCTAAGCCAGCACGGTATACGGTGAGCGCCAGACCGCACCCGGTTGGCCGTTGTCGAACGTGAATTTACAGAGGGTGAAATGAATCGGTGGCAGGTGAATGTATGAGTAAGATATTGAGTTGCGACCTGCATGACTACCTCGAAATCGCTTGTTTATATCGCTATAAAGTAAAGCTTTTATCGAATGCGGGTGAAAGCTATGTGGGGGTTCCACAGACAACCCTAATAAAGGCTGGTTCCCCAAATAAGCAGGAGGTGCTGCTTTTCTGTTGTGAAAATGGAGAAGAGGTCGAGCTGGAGCTACTGACACTAAGAGAAATGCACGTACTGACTCCGCAAGCCAAATTTAGCTCAGTTAAGTTCCGTTAAGGCTGTTTTGGCTGCTTATTGATTGGATATTTTGATTGAAAAAGGTTGCAATATGAATAAATCAATCGCTAATGTGAATGTATTATGAGGGCTAACGTTTAACAATTTGAACCCCGTAGCAACTGGCTAATGGGCTTCAAGAGAGGGATGTATGGGCTTAATTGTAGATGGTCAGTGGGTAGACAAGTGGTATTCAACTGATAAGACAAAGGGGGAATTTGTTCGTCAGGAAAGCCGGTTTAGAAATCACCTGTCATCCGAAGAGGGCGCTTCTTTCAAACCAGAAAAGGGACGCTACCATCTATATGTCTCGCTGGCCTGTCCTTGGGCGCATCGAACACTTATCTTTCGTAAAATTAAGCAGCTTGAAGACATTGTATCGGTCAGTGTAGTGCAACCTAAAATGTTGGAAAATGGCTGGGAGTTTGGCGAATCGGGCGACTCTTTGTATGGGTTAAACTACCTCTACCAACTCTACCTGAAAGCGGCACCCGACTACCAAGGGCGGGTGACTGTGCCTGTTCTCTGGGATAAAAAAACAGAGTCAATCGTGAATAATGAGTCAGCAGAGATTATTCGAATTTTTAATTCAGCATTTAATGGGCTGACCGGAAATACCGATGATTATTACCCTGAAGCGTTAAGCGCTGAAATTGATGTTGTTAATGAACGAGTTTATAACACTATCAACAACGGGGTATACCGTGCCGGGTTTGCGACAACTCAGGATGCGTACGAGAACGCTTATCACTCACTGTTTGATTCGCTGGACTGGTTAGAAGAACGCTTAAGTGCCCAACGTTACCTGGTTGGTAATACGGTTACCGAGGCTGATTGGCGCTTATTTACCACACTGGTACGCTTTGATGCTGTTTATCATGGGCATTTTAAGTGTAATCGCCAGAAGTTAAGCGAGTTTGAGAATATAAGTCACTATTTGAGAGAGCTATACCAAGTACCGGGTGTTAAAGAGACGGTTGATCTCGAATACACCAAAACACACTACTATGGCAGCCACTTGACGATAAACCCAACGGGTATTGTGCCTTTAGGGCCTCTGGAAAACTTTGGTCGTCCCCACGACCGAGCTAAATTTGATTAGCTTTTTGACGATTGATAGCTAAGTATAGTGCGATGCTCGACTTTTTCTGAGGTATTCAAAACGCTTCCTATGTAGCCGTGATGAAAGGAGGTACGACTGGAATCAAGGTCAAACACGGAGTCTTGATTATCCACAGTGGTATTTCAAGCACCGAAAAGAAAACCCTGATTCCGTTCGTTCCTCACTGCATACAAGGCTACAACCAAGTGGGAAAGTTGGGAGTCGCGCTAAGTTTGATGAGAGCACACCCATAAAATTGAGGCTGATATTTAAGTTTTGTGGGTATTACCTATTGCCATTAAAAAAATTAGTAGTAGGCTGTGAATCTTATGAGTCTATAATTGTCCTATTTAAGTCGTTAACCGGTATTTCTCGAGCCCAACAAACTCTGCCACTACACTGTATGGGTTAGTAAGAGGACGAATGTTATTTTGGGAATACCATGATCAAAAATGCAGTACTGCTAACATTTTTTACTTTGCTGTTACCCGCACCGTTGGTAGCTCAGCTCAATACGACCCAGCAAACCTACCTGGCTGCGCTGGATGCTTTGAGTGCAGGAAAAGTAGACACCTTTAAATCTCTCAGTGAATCTATTTCCGATTACGTTTTAAGCCCTTATCTTGAGTATCAACGTATAAAGCATGGGAAGTATAAAGACACGCAATCAATTAAGGCCTTTTTAGCACGCTACCCAGACCAGTCGATCAGTGCTCGTTTAAAATATGAGTGGTTGTTAAGCCTGCCGGGAAGAGGGGAGTGGGCGCAATTTCTTGATAATTATGACGATACTATTCAGTCACGCACACTTAACTGCTATTACTTGCGGGCGCTCTACCGCTCGGGGGAGCAGGATAAGGCTTTTGAAATGACTGCCGACGCCTGGGTTGTTGGCAGTTCGTCACCTAAAGCCTGTGACCCTCTATTCAAGCTCTGGCTAAAGTCCGCCTATTTCAAGCCGGAGTTTGCATATGAGCGTGTTAAGTTGGCATTGAGAAAGGGTCACACATCACTGGCCAGCTACGCCAGTAACTTTCTCAAAGGTGATCAGCACAAAGCGGCTTCGACTATGATTTGGGTGCACAAGAACCCCAATATTCTCGGCAGTACCAAGCTTTTCCCTACAGCTAACCCTTACATGAAAGAGGTGGTGCTGCACGGTATCAAGCGCCGCATCCGCCGTAGACCCGATGCCGCACTAAAGTATTGGAACGTGCATCGTAGCCGATTTGATTTTGCCCCGTCAGAAGTGGTTGAGCTGGAAAAGCGCATTTATCTTGGCCTGGCTCGACAGTATGATGATTCTGCCAGCAGTTTGTTGGCATCGTTGCCTTCAGACTATGACTCTCGTGAGGTGCTGGAGTGGCAAATTCGCGTCAGTCTGAGAAGTCGTGACTGGGCGTCTGTTCTTAAGTGGATCAGGGCGCTTGAAAAAACAGATGGCATGAAACAAAAGTGGCACTACTGGAAACATAAGGCTTATTTAGCGCTCAATATGGATGTGCCTCGCTTAGACAAGGTTCAGCTGGAGAGGTTGGCAGATACACGAAGCTATTACGGCTTTCTGGCTGCGGAGTTTCTGGGTAAGCCCTTAACCCTGACTCATTTGCCCTTGCCAGTCGCACTGGATGTGTATGAGGCGCTTGGTCGTCGGCCTGAAATAGATCGGGCGAAAGAGTTTCTCAGTATTGGGCATACCAATACTGCAAAGCGGGAGTGGCAGTATCTGGCGCGTAAAAAAGAGAGTCCGGCTGGTCTGATGTCACTGGCAAAGCTGGCTTATCAGTGGGGGTGGCATAATCGTGCGATTACTGCGGTAATAGCAGCTGACCACTGGAATGACCTGTCTATTCGCTTTCCGACCCCGCATAAGCAGACGTTTATTGATGCTGCATCACAGGTGAACCTGGAGTCATCCTGGTTGTTTGCGATTGCTCGCCAGGAGAGCGCATTTGCAGAGAAGTCTCGCTCAGGTGCTGGTGCAAGAGGCTTGATGCAGTTGATGCCCGCAACGGCCCGGCAGACGGCAAAAAAAATAGGCTTAAAACCGTCCAAAAACTCCTTGTATGACCCTCAATACAACATAACGTTAGGCTCGACTTACCTTGCCTCTATGTATGAGCGGTTTAACAATAACAGAGCATTAGCTACCGCCGCCTACAATGCAGGCCCTCACAGAGTAAAAAAGTGGATAAAGTCGTCAGCGGCGCTGCCAATTGACGTCTGGGTCGAGACAATACCTTATGATGAAACCCGGCGTTATGTTAAAAATGTGTTGGCGTTTGATGCGATATACCAGCATAAGTTAGGGGAAGGAAGCCCACGGTTATTGCGAGAGTTTGAGAAAATATTTGTATCGGAGCAGATGCTGAGTGATGCAGGCAGGCTTCAAAGGACGCATACGACTGTCGCCGCCAAATGACTATATTAAACTAATTAAAGGCAGGCGAGTGATTGGCCTTCCTTTAATTAGTGATTTTACCCTTCGCTCTACCAGACTTTGCGCCAGCTGTAAGCCAACAGAATTGTTTTGTTTACATCGGGGCAATCAATATCTCGTTACTCAGCATCTTCAATGCTAAAAGGCACTGCATCAAAGGGTGGTGCGCCAGCAAAATTATCTATCCAGCTATGGCTGCGCCCCTTGTCCATGAATGAATGCCTTATTTACCCCCCATGTTATGATGTCTCTAATGAACGGCAAAGCCAACTATGCCTGTTTTAAGATGGTTTGAGGAGAAGGGGTTGTGAAACGAAATAAGCTCATGCCCAACGCGATATTTATTTTTATTTTCTCCATTATCGCGCTGGTATCGTCTTTTGTGCTTTATATCTACTGGTATATAGAAATCAGTAGCGGGTTAGATGATGTCGTCCTTAAGTTTGACCTTGATCCGAGGCAGGTTTTTGAATCTCAAACTGTACTGGTTATTGTTGTGCTCTCTTTATTGGTTGGTTTGATTCTCACAGGTCTGTCTATGACATTTGTCTACAACCAGAAAATGCAGCAGCTTTACCGGCTGCAGAACAACTTTATTAATAACTTTACGCACGAACTAAAAACGCCAGTAACGTCTTTAAAGCTGTATTTGGAAACCTTTCAAAAGCACGAGCTGAGCAAAGCTGACCAGCAGCAGTTTATTGGCTATATGCTTCAGGATGTTCATCGTTTATCGGACAATATCAGCAATATTCTTGATTTGGGGAGTATTGAAAGCAAACAGTTTAAAGGTGAGTTTGTCGCCCGTGACGCCGTTGAATTTGTCTCGTCTTTCTATCGCCGAAACGCACATCTGTTTCATAAGGGCTGTATCGATGTTATTTGCCCTGAGGGCGGCTCCTATAATATTGCTATCAACCCGCCATTGTTTGAAATGCTACTGATTAATATAGCGACTAATGCCTTTAAATATAATCACTCCGATACGCCTTGTCTGAGCGTTGAGTTTGCAGAAAGGTCACGCCACCTAGCCATCAAATTTGTCGACAATGGTGTGGGTATTGACCGGTCTCAGCACCGTAAAATCTTCAAAAAGTTTTATCAAGTCGGTGACTCCAATGTGATGTCTGCAAAGGGCAGCGGTCTGGGGCTTTATATTGTAGAGAATATTGCAAAGGCGCATCGTGGCAAGATCAGCGTGATAAGTGATGGCGCAGGGAAGGGAGCGACTTTTGTTTTGACCGTTCCGCTGAGCAACAGGCGAACATCAAATAACACAGGTAGGCAAAATGGGTAGCTCAACACAAGAAGATAAGCCGATAGCCCGTCAGCGTATTTTAGTCGTTGAGGATGAATCTCATATTGCCGATGGGATTAGAATAAACCTTCAGCTACAAGGCTATGATGTCAAAATATCAACGACGGGGTCGGCCGCGCTGATTGATTGGAAACAGTGGCAGCCTGACTTGGTTGTACTGGATATTATGTTACCCGGCATTGACGGCATTGCCGTGTTGAAAAGTATTCGGTTGGAAGATGAGCGTCTTCCGGTGTTAATACTGTCAGCTAGAAACTCGGCAGAAGATCGCATTAACGGACTGTCACATGGTGTTGATGACTACTTGTCGAAGCCCTTTAATTTAGATGAATTCTTGCTCAGGGTTGACCGCTTACTAAAACGTAACGGTTGGTTAACTGATGACGCGTCTCCTGAGCCATCAAACCCACCTGGAAATTACACGTTTGGCTCTAACGAAATAGATTTCGAGCACGGGGTTGCTTTTCATGAGGGCCGGAAGATATTGCTAACAGAGCAAGAGCTACGGTTGCTCAGGTTGTTTGTTGCCAACAGAGGGAAAGTGCTTACCCGGGGAGAAATACTCGAAGTCGCCTGGGGGGTATCAAAAAGTTTAACCACCAGAACGGTCGATAACTTTGTCGCACGGTTTCGAAAATACTTTGAAGATGACCCGAAAAAACCGCTATATTTCAGGAGTCGTCGATCAGTGGGTTATGTGTTTGATCACTAACTAGCGGTTATTGCCCTGTGGCAAAGGAAGGAAAACCCGTACACAAAGGCCGCCGGTTTCGGGCGATTGCAGCTCAACGTTACCGCCATGTAAATCAATCACTTTTTTGACGATTGATAAACCAAGCCCATACCCACCGGTTGACTGAGTGCGTGAGTTATCCGCTCGATAAAACGGGGTAAAGACGTGTTTGATTTCTTCTTCGCTGAGGCCGGGCCCCTGGTCTTCTATTGCCACCAGTATCCCACCATCTACTGATGAGATATCAACTGAAACAATGGCACTTTCCGGGCTGTATTTGAGTGTATTGCCTACAATATTCTCAAATGCTCTGGCGAGCAGTATGCGGTTGCCGTTGATCAGCGCTTTGCTAAGTCCCTGTTGCTGCATGTTAATTTTTTTTGTTCGGGCTTCGATCTCCGCATCATCTAATAGCTCAGCTAATAGAGGGGGCAAATCTACTAGCTCCATCGGTAGCTGACTTGCACCTTCATTAAGCCGGTTCAGGGTCAGCAGGTTTTCGATAAGTTCATTTAGTTTGTTGTTCTGGGTCTCAATCTTGTTGAGCATTGAGAGAGAGGGGTCGTCTTCAGCGAGTTGTTCGCGTGCCAGGTCTATGGCAATGCGTTGCCGGGTGAGCGGTGTTCTTATTTCGTGAGAAATATCCCTTAGTAGCTGCTTCTGCCCAGTAATAGTCTTTTCCAACTGGTCGGCCATCTCATCAAAGGAACGGCCCAGTTCCCCCAGTTCGTCTTTTCTACTGCCAACACGTGCCCCCACTCGGGCTGACAATTCACCGGTTGCCATTTTCTGACTTGCCTGCTTGAGGGTGATGACCGGCTTAACCACGTGCCTGCCAAGCCAGAGTGATGCAATAAGAATAATGAGCAGTGTCACGCCCAAGCGCAGCCAGCGGAATTCATTGGAAGATCTAAGTGTTTTATATAGGTAGGGTGATGGAAGTACCTTAAAAAGGTATCGCTGGCCACTCGGAGATATAACTGAAACCCTCGGGTTAATAGGGGGGCGGCGGAAATCAAAGTGTTTTCTGGGGGCCGCTTTTTCGTCGTACTCTACTTCTTCTCTGTCGTGTGAGCGACCCTCCCGCTCATCATGCCGATCTCTATATCGGTCATGATCGTCTTCTCTATGATCGTCTTCTCTTTCCCCGCGCACAGGGGCACCTAACTTCTTGCGCTTGCGGCTGCTTTTATCGCTGCTATGAAGATAAAGCACTGCACTAATTTCATAATCGTCGTAGATGCGTTCATACCACTTGTTCAACGCTTTTTTTCCAGACGTTTCATAAATGGTCACGCCGTCGTTGGCGAGACTCTCAATTTGGCTTCTAACCTTATCCGCTTTATGTTCAATGTTGCTGATTTGAGATGTGATGGTGATGTTGGCAATGGTGGTGAGGATAATTGTCATCCAGAATACCGCCATAATTTTTAGAAAAAGCTTATGGTGTACTTTAACGTGACTGGGGGGCGGTCGGTTATTCATAGACTGGGCTCTTCAATGACTCTAAGCAGATATCCGACGCCGCGAATGGTTTTGATACGAGGTTGCCCGCCTGTCGTTTCTCCCAGTTTTTTTCTGAGGTTGCTGACATGCATGTCAATGGCCCGGTCATACAGGGTCAATTTTCTGTCGAGCGCGCGTTGAGTCAGTTCGCCTTTCTCAATGACTTCCCCAGGGTGCTTCATCAGTTCAACCAGAATATTGTACTCGGCGTTGGTGAGTTCAATTTCGTCTGAGTCGAGAAATACTTGTCGGCTTTGCGGCCTTACCTCTATGTTGCCGATAGCGAGTTTTGTTTGTGCGGTCGTGGTGGACTCTGCATGATCCAGCCCTACCCGTCTCAAGATTGCTTTGATTCTAACGATCAACTCACGAGGATTAAAAGGTTTTGGCAGATAGTCATCGGCGCCCATCTCAAAACCTACGATTCGGTCGATGTCGTCACCTCTTGCAGTGAGCATCAGCACAGGTGTTGTTTTAACCTTTCGCAGCGCCCTTAATACGTCGAGGCCATCTCGTCCTGGTAGCATGATATCCAGGATTATTAAATCAAATTCGCTGTCAATGGCGGACGTTAAGCCGTCGTCGCCGTTAAACGCGCAGCTAATGCTAAACCCTTCATTTGAGAGAAGTGTGACTAATAGTTCGCTGATTTCTGAATCATCTTCAACCAGCAGTATTCGGGGTGAGTTTTTCATGACGTTCTATTCTGAGGCTACTAACGATTGAACAAGCTTGATTCTAGCATAGCGAATAAATTGTAAAGTACCTCTGCGCCTATCTTTACACCTTCTTTACACGCTTAAAACGTTGCTTTACATCCGGTTTAGTACACTGATTCGGTATTAAAAATTCAGCTTACAAATGCCAAGGGGATTTGTAAGTGCCTGCTGGTATTGAAATACGGCGTCGATTCACCATTGGAGAAATATCATGAAACAACAACCCGTTAAACAGAAGTTACGTATTGCACTGATCATTCCTACCGTTATTGCGGCAGGGCTGTTTACCGCAAGCATGGCCAATGCCGACTCAGGTTGGTTTGGTAAAGGGAAGCATTATGGAAGCGAGCACCATTATGAAAGAATGGAGCACTTGTCCGATATGCTTGATATGACTGATGACCAGGAAGCTCAGCTTAAGGCTATTCTCAAAAATGCAAAAGCGCAGGGAAAGGCGAATAAAGTATCGCGAAGAGGTATGCGTCAAGCGATGATGTCTATAAGCCCGGATGACCCGCAATTCATGACGAAGGTTGAAGAACAGGCTGATATGGCGGCCTCGAATATGAAGGCCAAAATGCTGCACTTCGCTCAGGTCAGACAGGATGTATATGCTATTTTAACCGAAGAGCAAAAACAGAAAATGCAGCGTATGATCGAAAAACGCATGAAGAAAATGGAGAGACGCTGGGATGACGATGACGAAGAGTAACTGTGTCACTAGCAAGCGGCCACTACCACTCTTTGATTGTAGACCTTAAGAAATCCATTTGGTCTTTAATCCGCTCTGGTTGGTTCAAGGTCTTCCGCAGCAGTATCAGCCCTTGAATGGCCGCAAGAACATGATCCGCACACTGTAAAGGAGTACGTTGTGCGGACAGATCCCCTTCGTTAAGCGCATCCTCAAATGCACGTTCCAGCTCGCTTTGTAATGCACTGTACATCCCCGTTAGATGTTGGCCGATTTCTTCACGCTCGATGTTACTTCCTGACCCGGTGAGCTCTAGCCCGGTATTCTGAATCAGGCAGCCTAGTCGACCGCTGTGCGACTGCAGTTTCTCGCCAAGATTTTGCAAATATTGGTCTAATCGGGTTTTGCCATTTCCTGTGCCTTTGAGCGGTGCAATAAGATTTTTAAACACCGTATCAAGGTAATGCGAGAGAGACTTTATAAAGAGCTGCTGCTTATCGCCAAAGGTGTTGTAAATGCTAAAGCGATTGATCTCCAGTGTGTCTACGATCTCTTGCATTGAGGTTTGGCCGTAGCCTTTTTGCCAAAAAAGCTGCATAGCTAAATGAAGTTTTTCGTCCGGGTTAAATGCTGTTTGTCTAGCCATTGAGAAATCCAATAAATTCCTGCTGTGTTGGAAATTATAACTTAATACTTGACCATTCGTTTAGTTATTCTCTATATTTCTAACCAATCGTTCAGAAAATGCGTTTTACAGGCAATCACTATAAGGACTGTCATGAAAATCTATGAGATGAAAATTGCACCTAACCCACGTCGAGTACGTATTTTTCTTGCTGAGAAAAATATACCGATGGAGTTTGTTGAGCTGGATGTGCAGAAAGGTGAAAACCTTACCGAGGCGTTTCGTGCAAAAAATCCGCTAATGAAAGTGCCAGTGTTAGAGCTTGATAACGGAAAGACTATTTGTGAGAGCGTGGCTATTTGCAGGTACTTTGAAGAAACAAACCCGGAGCGCCCTTTGTTTGGTCGCGATGCAGAAGAGAAAGCGATTATTGAAATGTGGCAGCGTTGGGTCGAGTTTTATTTTTTGATGCCAACGGGCATGTGCTTTCAACATAGCAGTGGTTATTTTAAAGACCGAATGAACCCGATTGAAGAGTGGGGCCGTGAGTGCAGGTCTCACGCGGAGAAATTCTTTGATATTTTGGACAACCAGTTGGCCAACAACCGTTTTGTTGCGGGAGAAGAATTCTCTATCGCGGATATAACGGCCTTATGCACGGTGGACTTTAATCGGGTAAACAGGTTATCGATTAAGCCAGAGCAGGTTCATCTGCTACGCTGGTATAAAGAAGTATCAAGCCGACCCTCTGCAAAAGCTTAATACGACTTAATAAGAACATAGAGATATTATTATGATTGACCTTTATACGTCTCCGACTCCAAATGGGCACAAAGTAAGCATTGCACTAGAAGAGATGAGTTTGCCCTATCACGTCATTGCCATGGATATTTCAACTGGGGTGCAGAAACAACCTGAATACTTGAAGTTAAACCCCAACGGCCGGATACCGACCATTGTTGACCGGGAAAACGATGACTTTACGGTGTTTGAATCAGGCGCGATCCTGGTATATCTCGCTGAAAAGAGTGGGATGTTTAACGGGGGCTCAGCAAAAGAGCGCTCTGTCATCCTGCAATGGCTGATGTTCCAAATGGGAGGTGTGGGGCCGATGATGGGGCAGGCCAACGTATTCTACCGCTACTTTCCAGAAAAAATTCAACCAGCCATTGACCGCTACCAACATGAAGTGAGAAGACTCTTTACCGTGCTGGACAATCGTCTGGCAGACCATGAATATCTTGCAGGTGATTACAGTATTGCGGATATGGCAAACTGGGCATGGGTGAGAACCTATAAATGGTCAGGCGTTGACATCGGCGGCTTAGACAATTTGTCTCGTTGGGTTGAGCAGGTTTCCGCACGTCCTGCGGCAGCAAAAGGCATCAGCATTCCTCAGCGGCCAGACCCTGAAGCGGTTGTCAAAGGGGCGCAGAATATCGTCGTTAAGTAACCCGGAAAAGCCAGTGTTTAGCTGTTGTGAAGGGTTTTGTTGAGAGAGTCCATCATTACTCTGGTCTTGTGGTAAACCCGCTCGATATCATGTAAATCTGTTTCCCAGCTGTCGGTTAGCCCGTCGGTATATCGTTGCTCGAGCCCAGCAGCCAGCTTTGAGAGCTGCTGGGCACCCAGCGCGCCACTGCTTGATTTAAGACTATGAACGGCTCGAACCATGGTTTGGGTGTCACCTTGCTCCCCCGCGAGTTTGAACTCATTGATGATGTCCTGGCTCTCTTCGACGTATGAGTCCACAATTTGTTGAAAGCGGCTTGATAGCTGGCTGCTCATGCGGGTGAAATGTGTTTCATCTACAACTGGGATATTGTCCATAACTGTTGGCCCGGTATCTTTTGCTGATGTTTCAGCATGCGGTGGGGTTATGCCTTGTTGTTCCTTGTCTGTAGGCTCTTTTTTGGTTGAGTTTAGCCAATGGCAAAGTTTTCTAACCAGCTCATCTTGCTCAATCGGTTTCCCGAGAAAGTCATCCATTCCAGCCTTTTCACAGTTTTGTTTGTCACTGTTCATCACGTTGGCTGTCAGTGCGATGATCGGTGTATGGCTTTTTCCAGTCTCTTGCTCCCTAATCATTCTTGAGGCCTCATAACCGTCCATTACAGGCATTAAGCAGTCCATGAGGATGAGGTCATACTCGGTGCTTTTCCAGCGTTTCAAGGCTTCCAGTCCATTATCAGCGATATCGACTATTAAACCTAGCTGGCTTAGAAACCCTTTAGCGACTTCCTGGTTAACCTTGTTGTCTTCAACTAATAGAACATGGCCGGTAAGTTTTACATTTTCCGGCATGGCGGTTCTCTGCTCGTCAACACCATACTGAGAAAGCGGTTCATGTTGCAGCTTGTCGCTACTCTTTATGAGTGCTATTTCCAGCGCATCCTTAAGGGTTTCTGACTTGTAGGGTTTGGTCAGGCAGACTGAAATACCAGCACTGCGTAGCGTTTCAGTTTTATTCTGGTCAGGCGATGAGGTGAGCATGACCTGGGGAATATGGTATTTGTTTTTAATCTGCTGGCCCAGCTCAAAACCATCGCAGCCTGGCATCATATAGTCGAGTATTACGAGTTGAAAAGGTGACCCATCGCTGATTGCACTGTCTATTTTACGCAAAGACTCGGAATGAGTGGTCGCGATAGTGACATCCACGCCCCAGTGAACCAGCAGCTCTTCTAAAATTACACAGTTGGTATGGCTGTCATCAACGATGAGTGCTTTGATGCCTGCAAGGTCTGCACGGGCCAGGCGAGCGGGTTTTTGGCTGACAGCGAGCGGTAAATTGAACCAGAATTTAGTGCCTTTGCCAGGCTCGCTGGTTACTCCAATACTGCCGCCCATAAGGTCTATTAGGCGTTTGCAAATGGTTAGGCCAAGTCCGGTTCCACCGTAACGTCGTGTGGTTGATGCGTCAGCTTGAGTGAAGGCTTCAAACAGATTCTCCTGCTTTTCTTTTGATATACCAATGCCGCTATCGATCACTTCAAACCTGAGTGGTGCAGGCTCACTTTCACGATAATAAATATTGAGTTGAATATGACCTTTCTCAGTAAACTTAATCGAGTTTCCGACCAGATTAATTAAAATTTGACGGATACGGCCAGGGTCACCTTTAAAATATCTGGCACTGTGAATATCGTAGTTAAATATTAACTCAATTCCTTTTTGCGCTGCCGTTGTTGCCAACAGGTGCAAGGCATCATGAGCAACATGCTCCAAGTCAAACTCAATGGGGTCGAGTTCCAGCTTGCCTGACTCTATTTTTGAGAAATCCAATATATCGTTGATGATGCTTAGTAATGCTTCTCCAGACTGATTAATGGTGTTCAGGTAATACTGTTGCTGGGAGGTAAGGTCGCTCTTGGCTAAGAGCTGGGCCATTCCCAGCACGCCATTCATCGGCGTGCGAATTTCATGGCTCATCGTCGCCAGAAACTGGCTTTTAGCAACAGAGGCGGCCTCTGCTTTGTGCATTGATTCCGCCAACTGGGCGGTCCGCTCTTTAACGCGCAGATCAAGTGTTTCGGCAAGCTGAGATACGGCTCTGGCGTTTTCATTGGCTTCCTGAGTCTGCTGCTGCAGCTGTGAAATCAGCGTCTCAAAAGCACTAACCATGGTTTTAACTTCACCTTTGGCGCCTGGGATGCTCAAGGTAGTGCTGCTACTTCCTGCTGTGATTTGCTTGGCCTGCTCGGTCAGCAAGGTGATTGGTTTGAGCTGACGATGGGTAAACACGGCGATTGCCAACCCTGATAATATGATTGCCAGAATCGCGGAGTAGATAGACTGGGCTTTGAATGCCTCGATCGGGGCTAATACGTCTTCTTTTGTGCGGGTGACAACCAGCCCCAAGAAACGGTGTCGATCATTGTTGGTAAAAAGTACTTTACCCGTAATGTGCAGTTCGCCATGCTCATCAAATGAGAGGCGGGTATTGTGTGTTTCTGAAATGGCTTGCCAGACCCATGGCTCGTCGTGACGTATGTCCCGAGTGGCGGGGTCATGTTCAAATATCCAACGTTTGCTCTTGTCTGGATGATAGATATATTGCCCTTTGGCATTAACGAGCATTATCGTCTCAGAGCGCTTGTTTTCAAGTGTTTGTAGAAGCATGCTGGCATTGGTGTTGATAACCAGCAGTGCTTTTGACCTGCGCTTATAGTTGGAGGTAATGTATTCACTCTCAAAGGTTAAAATCAACTCTTCAAGAGTATTTTTGAATGCTTCTTTTCTTGACCAGTAGCTTTCACCAATAATTTCGCGGGTGGCATTGATAAGCTGCCCAAAGCTTGCCGTGTCAATTACACGTTGTTCAGCTTTCTGAAGATTTGAGTGGTGTAATCTGAGTTTTTTTAACAATATGCCCCCTTCCTCGGGGGACATGTACTCAAGCTTGTCGAGAATGATATTAAGCTTATGGATGGTTTGTTCGTAGCGACTATGCCACGCAAGGTTTCCTGATTGGGCGATGCGCATGGCTGCGAGGGTGCGCTGTTGACCATAACTGCGAAGCTGCTCTGCCAGCTCCAGCCCTGATAAACTGGTGCCCGACGTAAACGTGTCGGCATCAAAAAAAACCGGAGCCACAATTCGCTGAGTCGGTTGATAGGGCTCTTCCAGCTTCCCGCTCTCACGATTGAGGGTGATATCAGAAATATAGACTTCGCCATTTTTTAGCTCGCGGCCATTTATGACATAGCGCGTATCACTTTTATTCTGCAGATTGTCCCCGCGCACAGGCTCGGGTATTAGGCCTTTTTTGGGGTGATTTACTCTTACCAGCTCGCGTCCGGTTTCGGTATCAATGAGCCTTACTTGCAGGTAACGCTTGGACTCAATAAGCCTTGAGAAATGTTCTTCTAAGCGACGGCGCCACTCACCTTCAGTCGACTCTGTTTTCGGATCATATTGTTGGTTTTCACGGGCAAAGAGAAAACCTTGCACGATAGGCGAGTTCGCTAGTTGCTGGGCCTGGTCTCGGGTTTCATCAATCTCGCGGGTAATCCTTTCAATTTCGAGTGATAGCGTGCCCTCCATCCTTTTTAAGGTAGAGCTAAGTATCAACTCTTTTGCGCTTTTAAAAACCAGCCAGTCTGACAGTGCAACGGCTATTGCCAGTATGCAGGATGTCATAATGACAATTTTTAAGGTTATGGATAGATTCTTTTTAGTGTTATTGAACAGCAAACTAGACGTCCATTGTGATAAAGCGTACAAATTGAGAGCTAACCAGCAGGTTTAGCGCAGGTAGTAGGGTTGAACATTAAGTAAGTCGTTTAATCTTTAACTATAGTTCAAATAATAACGAACGATAGCTCGAATAAGCGCTATTTAGTGCTTAAATAAAGGAGATGTTTGGAAGGGAGCCAGTAAGTAAAGGACGACGCGAGTAAAGGGCGAGGCAAATAAGGAGGAGTCACTATGCTCTATGGATATTCGATCCATCAAACATTGCGACTCATGGTTTGACTGGCTACAGGTTAGAAAAATAGCTCGGATAGCTTCTCGCCAGGGTTCTCTGCACGCATAAATGACTCGCCTACCAGAAAACTGTTTACATTGTGCTGCTGCATCAGGCGAACATCGTCAATAGTGTTGATTCCACTCTCTGTGACAACAATACGATCTTCAGGGATACTTTTCAGCAGATCAAATGTGGTGTTGAGAGAGACCTCAAATGAGTGTAAATCCCGGTTGTTAATGCCTAATAGCTTTGTATTAAGTGTTAGTGCGCTTTCCAGCTCCTGTGCGTTGTGTACTTCAACCAGAACATCAAGCCCCACTTCATCTGCAAGGCCTGCAAGGTCTTGCATTTGCCCTTTGCTCAGGCAGGCTGCAATTAATAGAATGCAGTCACCACCAATTATCCTGCTTTCAAATATCTGGTAAGGGTCAACCATAAAATCTTTTCGAATAACGGGTAATGAACAAGCGTTTCTTGCTTGTTTCAGGTAGTCCTCATGCCCTTGAAAGAAGTCATGATCGGTCAGTACCGATAAGCAAGCCGCGCCCGCAGACTCATAACTTTGCGCAATCGCTTCCGGGATGAAGTCCTCTCTGATAACCCCTTTACTGGGTGATGCTTTTTTAATTTCTGCAATAACCGCAGGCTTACCATTATTGATGTTTTCAGAAATGGCATTAACAAACCCTCTGGTTTGAGGTTGGTCAAACGCCATTGACTTGCAGTTTGCCAGCGATAGCGTCTGCTGCCGTTCTTTAACTTCTTCCCATTTGCGTGCGACGATTTTTTTCAAAATAGTCGGAGTGCTATCAGAGCTGCTCATTTTCGTGATTAAACCTTTAGTCTTTTAATAAGGTGGTGAAGCTGGCTAAATCATTTATCTTTGCCAGCGCCAGGCCGCTGCCAATTGCATCCGCTGCCATGGCTATACCTTGATCGAGTGTTTCTGCAAGGTTGGCAGCGTAAATGGCTGCGCCTGCATTTAATGTGATGATATCACGTGCGTTATTGGCGTTGCCTGAATGGTCTTTGCCAAGGGCTGACTTGATCAGTGCAAGGCTTTGTTGCGCGCTGTCAACGCTTAGCCCGATAAGGCTTTTGCTCTTGATGCCGAAGTCTTCTGGCTTGATGGTATATTCCGTTATCTCGCCATTCTTTAGTTCAGCAATATGGGTTTCGTTGGCGATACTGATTTCATCTAACCCATCTGCGGAGTGCACAACCAGTACATGCTCGCTGCCGAGCCGCTTAAGTACTTCTGCCATTGGTCGGCATAGCGCTTGGCTAAATACACCAATCACCTGATTTTTGACGCCAGCAGGGTTTGTCATTGGGCCAAGCATATTAAAGATGGTTCTCAACCCCATCTCTTTTCGTGGCCCAATCGCGTGCTTCATTGCACTGTGGTGGGCTGGCGCAAACATAAAACCTACGCCAATTTCATCAACACAGCGTGCAACTTCGGCGGCAGATATATTCAGGTTAATGCCCGCAGCTTCTAGTACGTCGGCGCTGCCTGTGCTGCTACTCACACTGCGGTTACCATGCTTTGCAACTTGGCCTCCTGCCGCTGCGACGACAAATGCACTGGCTGTTGAGACGTTAAAAAGGTTGGATCCGTCTCCGCCTGTTCCGCAGGTGTCTACAAGGTGATCGCCGGTAATTGAAACCTTGGTAGCAAGCGCCCGCATCACCTCTGCTGCCCCTGCTATTTCGTCAATACTTTCGCCTTTCATGCGCAGGCCGATCAGGAACCCGCCAATCTGGGCGTCTGTTGCCTGGCCGGTCATAATCTGTTGCATTACCACCTTCATCTCTTCTGTAGAAAGATCTCGGCGTTCGACAACGGCATTGAGTGCAGTTTTGATATCCATGGATGAGGCTCCAATCATTATTCTTCTAAGATGATTACAAGCCTAACCGGCTTGCAAACGACGCTATTTATCCAAAAAGTTTTTAAGCAGGTCATGGCCGTGTTGAGTCAGAATAGATTCAGGGTGAAACTGAACCCCTTCAATATCCAGCGTTTTGTGCCTGACGCCCATAATTTCTTCCATACTGCCATCCTGATTTTCTGTCCATGCGGTTACCTCCAGACAGTCAGGAATGTGGTTTTTGCAGATTACCAGAGAGTGATAACGGGTGGCTTCAAATGGGTTGCTAAGGCCTTTAAATACCCCCGCATTGCTATGATGGATCATAGAGGTTTTACCATGCATGACTTGCCCGGCGCGAACAATTTTCGCGCCGAACACCTGGCCAAGACTTTGATGGCCCAGGCATATCCCTAAAATAGGAAGTTTGCCAGCAAAGGTCTCTATCACCTTCATGGATATGCCCGCTTCATTGGGGGTGCAAGGGCCTGGAGATATCACAATTTTTTCTGGTTTGAGTTCGTTTATCTGCTCAATGGTAATTTCATCATTGCGATAAACCTGAACATCTGCACCTAATTCACCTAAATATTGCACTACGTTATAGGTGAACGAATCATAGTTGTCGATCATAAGAAGCATAAGTTGCTCCAGTCATATTAAATTTAGCCGAGTAGAGCAGGTTGAGCCTGCCCTGTCATTAGCCGTCCAGCCCTTTGGTTGCCATCGCAACCGCTTTAAATATGGCGCGTCCCTTGTTCATTGTCTCTTTCCATTCCAGTTTGGGGATCGAGTCTGCGACTACGCCAGCACCTGCTTGTATATGTAAGGTTTTGTCTTTTATAACGGCTGTTCGAATAGCGATAGCGGTATCCATGTTGCCATTCCATGACAGATAGCCTACAGCGCCTCCGTATACTCCCCGTTTTACCGGCTCCAGTTCGTCGATAATTTCCATTGCTCTGATTTTTGGTGCGCCACTGAGGGTTCCTGCGGGAAGTGTGGCCTTAAGCACATCAATAGGGGATACCCCTTCTTTAAGCTGGCCTTTTACATTGGAGACAATGTGCATCACATGGGAGTATCTCTCAACCACCATATTATCGGTGACTCTAACGGTGCCGGTTTGGCTGACGCGGCCTGCATCATTTCGTCCCAAGTCAATCAACATCAGGTGTTCAGCGATCTCTTTAGGGTCGGCTAACAGCTCTTTCTCAAGCGCTTGATCCTGCTCTTCGGTTGCGCCTCTTTTGCGGGTGCCTGCTATGGGTCTTACGGTGACTTCGTTATCCTCAACCCGTGCCAGAATCTCAGGGGACGAGCCGACAATGTAAAACTCATCCAGATTCAGGAAATACATATAAGGCGATGGGTTTAAGCAGCGCAGAGCGCGGTATAGATCCAGCGGCTCTGCTTCGTAGGGTATCGACATGCGCTGTGCGATAACGGTTTGCATGATATCGCCAGATAAAATGTACTCTTTTATTTTTTCAACAGATGACTCGAAGCTGGTTTGGGTAAAACCTGAAATAAAGTCACTTTCAGTTACCTCGATTGGTGCTACTTGCTTCTCAAGCGATGAGGTAGAGACGGTGCGGAGTTTGTAAACCAGTTGGTCGAGTGCTTGTTGCGCGTTTTCGTAAGCATTCTCGTCCGCAGGGTCTGCATGGTGAATCAGTATCAGCTTTCCGCTGAGGTTATCAAATACCACGACATCCTCAGAGACCATTAGCAGAATGTCTGGCGTCTGAAGCGGGTCATGGGGCGCTTTACCCGATAATTTGGGTTCTATATATCGAACGGTATCGTAACCAAAGTAACCGACCAGCCCGCCATTAAAGCGAGGCAGATCAGGCAGATCTGCTGCGCGATAGCGTTTTTGAAACTGCTCGATAAATTCAAGTGGGTCAGCGACTTCGTAAGACTCTACCACCTTACCGTCCAGGGAGATGGTGATTTGCTGGCCTGATACTTTCAATATCTTTCGACAAGGCAGGCCAATAATAGAGTAACGCCCCCATTTCTCGCCCCCTTGTACTGACTCTAATAAGTATGAATAGGGGCCGCTGGCAAGTTTTAAGTAACTGCTGAGAGGTGTGTCAAGATCAGCTAAAACTTCCCGGGTGACGGGTATGCGATTAAACCCCTCTTTAGCGAGGTGGTCGAACTGTTCTGGTGTCATGTTGTATCCTTTACTGCTTGTTACGGCAGTTATGCTTGTCACTACGACACGCTCGTTGATCCTTTGGTGGGCAGAGCGTCGCTTAAATATCGAACTTTAACGGTATTTTAGCTGAAAGCCTTTCTATCAGCGTTTTGTTACCTACGCCATCGGGCGACAAACCTATCGCCAAGCCGGTTAAAGTTGTTATTTGTTGTGTTCTGCACTTCAGAATACTCCAGAAAATAGACTCGTTTGAATGAATTTAACAAGATACCAAGTCTTGTCATGGTCTGCTATAACTTGACGCCGATAGGTTACAGCAGCTCTATGAGTGAATCAATAACTGCATCGGGCGAGGTGTCATGTATGCTTTCCCCATGGTTATAACCATAACTTACGCAGATCACGGGCACTCCCGCTGTTCTCGCGGCCATAACATCACTTTTTGAATCGCCGATCATGACACTCTCAGCGGCTGAGCAGTTTGCTTCTTGCATGCAATAAACCAACTGATCTGGTGCAGGTTTTTTGTTTTCCAGCGTGTCTCCACTAATCACATAGTTGAAGTGAATGCCGAGCTTGTCAAGCAGCTGTTCAGTAAAGCGGCCGGGTTTATTCGTGACAATGGCCAAAATGCACTCATCAGCCGCCAGTTTATTGAGTATCTCGATAACGCCCGGGTAGAGTACGCTGTTGTTGCCATTGACTTTGTGGTACTGGATCAGAAAATGACGAAAGCCCTCTTCGTATATGTCATCAGGAATGCTATCGAGGTCTGTTGTGCCCATGCTGTCAGCAAGAGCGCGTTTTACCAGCGTTGAAGCGCCATTGCCGACCCATAAACGTACCTTGTCCTCACCTGCGGCTGTTCGATCAAGATGGTGCAGCATGTGATCAATAGCCGCAGCAAGGTCTGGAATGCTGTCAACCAGCGTCCCATCCAGGTCGAACATGACCAGTTTCGGTGAGTTGTTGGGGAACAAGGTTTCGAGTGCTGTCATTTAACTGTCCTGAGGCTGCGAGCGATGACTGAATAACGTGTTAATGCTTAAACAGGCTTAAGCCTGGGTGCTGTTGGCCAGCGCTAGCTGCTCTCTCATCGCATCAATCGTCGTTTTGTAGTTATCGGTGTTAAAAATCGCTGAACCTGCTACAAATGTGTCGGCTCCGGCTTCCGCAATCTCACGAATATTGTTGATGGTTACACCTCCGTCTATTTCAAGTCGAATGGCGCGACCACTTTGATCTATTTTTTCCCTGGCTAACCGAAGCTTATCCAGGGTGCCAGGGATAAACTTCTGCCCTCCGAACCCGGGGTTGACTGACATAAGCAGCACCATGTCGAGTTTGTCCATAACATAGTCCATGTAGTGAAGCGGTGTCGCGGGGTTAAAAACCAACCCGGCTTTGCAGCCGCCGTCGCGGATTAGTTGTAGTGAACGGTCAATATGCTCGGATGCTTCCGGGTGAAAGGTGATATAGGTCGCGCCAGCGTCTATGAATGACCGGATCATGTCATCTACTGGCTTAACCATCAGATGTGCGTCTATAGGGGCTGTTACGCCGTGCTTTCTTAATGCCTGACAGACCATGGGGCCAATGGTGAGGTTGGGCACATAGTGATTATCCATGACATCAAAATGGACGATATCTGCGCCGGAACTCAGCACGTTGTCAACTTCTTCTCCAAGTTTTGCAAAATCAGCCGATAAAATAGAAGGAGCAATTTTAAATTCAGGCATGAGAGTCTCTTTTGTTGAATAGTGTTGAAAGCATTAAAAATAAGGGTGGAGTCCGGGTTGCGCTGACCTGCTACCCTATATAGATAAAATTTGCGATATTCTAACGTAATGAGTTGAAATAGTAATCCTCTATACCGCTAAATTGCCCTCTTGAAAGAGGCATTTGAGATTAATAAGAACAATTATGACCTAAAAGGACATTTCGCTTGATGTTGGTTCAACGGTTTCGGTTTTCAGTTACTTTATTTGCACTATGCTGCTGTTTGTCTGCACCTCTCTATGGTGAAGAGGAAGGAGGGGAAGAAGAGCGCGAGGTGGTGCCTGGTGCAGAATCTGATGGGCCTGAAAGTTCTGGTGGCGCTGAAAGTAGTGCTTCAAAGGAGCCTGACAGCCCAAAGAGAGTTCACTTGTTACCGGAGTCAATAGAGCAGGCGGCGCTGGCTGATGAGAGTGTGAGAAAGCAGGTTGTTTGGTTGGATAGCCCAGAAGGTAAAGGGGGCAGCGCCAGCTCATTTCTCGCTTTGGAGCTATATGAGAATACTCCCGAGCCGCAGGGGGCAGTGATTTTTTTGCATGGCGCAGACCAACACCCTGATTGGCCTCAGGTGATTAAGCCGCTGAGAACTCTGTTAACGGATGACGGCTGGTATACATTGTCTATTATGTTGCCCTACGAAAATGACCGGCCCGTTCCAGAAAGAGAAATACCGGTGAAGTTGGCGGAAGCCGTTCCGGGCAATGAGGCTGCACCGCGTTATTCAGGTCGATATTTCAAAATAGCAGATGCCAGCAATGCTGAAAGCAGTGAAGAGGGAGGTAAAGAGGGTGATGATGGCGCAGAAGATACCGGCGGTCAGACTGAAGAGGAGCCAGATAACACGGCGGTGACCGCAGCCGAAAATGAAGCATCCGAAGCGACCGGTGAAGAGGCAGGAAGCGAAACCGGAGAAGATTTAATTGATATCTCCGCAGATGAGAAAGCGGCCAAACCTTCTGGCATAACGTTCGAAGAGAGGGTGCAGATGAGGCTTAGGGCGGCTCTTGAACATGCGGCACAAAAGAATTACCAAAATATCGTAATTATTGGCTACAAACAGGGGGCGCAGGGGCTGCTGGATTATCTGGCGGGCAATCGAGGTCTGTTGCCAGAGCAGGGTATGAGCATGGTTTGGATTGATGCGCAGCTGCGGGATGGCCCGCAGGCAGGGTTTACGGCAGCACTTGGTGAAGATTTTTCACTTAAGATGCTTGATCTGGTGGACTCATCCTCTCGCACGAGTGCTGAAAATGGCAGGCAAAGACTGGGGCAGGCTAAAAGGTATAACTACAGTGGCTACTCTCAGGTAAGGCTGCCGATTATGGAGGTGAAGTCGCTGCCGGTAAGCACCTTGACTCAGAGGGTTCGCGGTTGGCTTAAAGTGAATGCCCCTGGCATGAGAGCACCGTAAGGTACCTTGTTAAATATTAACTCGCCGAACTGCCCGATAATATGTGCTGATTGAGCTGCGCCAGCCGTTCGGGGGTGCCGATATCCATCCATGTACAGTCTGTCTTGTGTCCACTGATTTGCCGATGGGCCATGGCTTTTCTAAGTAGCGGTGCAAGAGGGCGTTTACCGGGAGCGCACCCTTGAAAAAGTGCTTTGTTGAGCAGGCTAATACCGCTGAAGGTTAGCTTCTCGGCAGGGTCACCATCATTTGGTGCTTCGTCAGTCAGCAGCCCGTTCGGGTGTAAGTAGAAATCACCATCTGGGTGCTGAGGGGGGTTATCCACCATGACCAGGTGGCCCATTACAGAGTCTGGGAGCCTGGAGGCAATGTCTGATAGCTCTTGATAGTCAAAGTCTGTCCATACATCACCATTAACGACAATGAAAAATGATTCGCTTTCACTTACCAGTAGTGGAAGTGCGTTGATTATTCCTCCGGCCGTTTCAAGTGGCTCATCTTCATGGATAACTTGAACGTTATCTTTGTACAACGGGTGGATGTTGATAAATTCTGAAATTTGAGCGCCTAGCCATGAGGTGTTTATAACCAGGCTATCTACGGCTGAAGAGGTTAGCCCCTCAATGTGATATTGAAGCAGGGGTTTGCCAGCCGCTTTGAGCAGGGGCTTGGGGGTATGGTTGGTTAACGGACGCATGCGGGTGCCAAGACCGGCTGCAAGGATCATTGCTTTCATGTGATTAAAGGCTCTGCTGTGCAGAGCTTGCTGACTGAGCCGTTACACTCGACACTGGAAGTAAACTGCTGTTAATGGCTGGTATTACTGTGCTTGTTAACCAGTGGTTAAAGTCTGCTAGCTGGTCGTATTTTGCTGATATCTTGTTGATATAATTGACGGTTCTAGGAACGTCATTTAAGTAGTCGTGTTTACCATCCCTTAACGATAGGCGAGCAAAAATCCCTGCTGCTTTCAGGTGTCGCTGGATACCCATTAAATCAAACCAGCGTGTAAATTGAGTGAAGTCAGCAGTATGCAGCCCTGCTTTGCGTGTCGCCTGATAAAACGCTTGCAAGCGCTCCTCAACAAAATGATCGGGTAAAACGATATAGCAGTCTCTTAGTAACGAAACGGCATCATAGGTAATGGGGCCTGTCACGGCATCCTGAAAGTCCAGGACGCCAATAGATTGATCACTGAGCTCCATCAGATTGCGTGAATGATAATCTCTGTGGACACAGGTGGTGGGTTGGCTTAATGCTTCATCAATTAAGACGCCGAACGTTTGATCAAGAAGCGCTTGTTCGTTTTGCGTTAAGGTCAGTCCAAGCTTTTTGGATACCAGCCACTCGCGAAACAGTTCCATTTCGCGGGCCAGTAACGCTTTGTCATAGGGCGGTAGCGCATAATCAGCCGGTGGGGGGCAGGCCTGAATTTGAGCCAGTGTTGTTAATGCCGACTGGTAAAGTGTCTTGGCGGCTATTGGATCCCCAGCCAGGTAGGTTTCTATATCTATGGCTGCGTTTGACCCTGCGGTACTGAGTGGTGCGAAAAGGGCGTTAAGTAATAAAGTGTCGCCAAAGTCTCGCAGCAACATAAACCCTTGGGTTAAATCAAAGGCTTCGATATGGGGAACCTGAATACCATTTGCTTCCCAGTGTTGAGCAATAGCGACAAAAGGAAGGCTATCTTCCTTTTCAGGTGGCGCATCCATTGCAATCCAGCACTTATTGGCGGCGCTGGTTTTTAGCTCTTTTTGTTCACTCTCAGGCAGCTGTTCGACTCTGAAATAGCGGCGAAAACTCGCATCGCCCGAAACCGGGGTAATATTTAATGATTTGCCACCAAGCTGCAGCGCTACCCATTGACGTAATTGCTGTAATCTCTGATCCATCGCACCACTTACCCGTGTTAATTGCGAGTTATTATGCCCCGCATTGATTTTGGATGGAACCATAAGTGATTGGCTCGTTGACTTCAAGAAAGGGATTAAGCTAAAGCTATGGAGACTATTGCCATAACCGTTTATCATTGCGGGTTTATTTGCAAACAAATAAGTCTCTATTTTTTGGGGTAGTCGGCACAAAATGACAAAAATGGTTTATCGACTCGCACAGGTTATGGTGTTGCCGCTGGCTACTTGTTCTTTTGACTCTTTAGCGGATGCTTCGCCTGAACGGAAGCCAAAAACGGCTGCGGAGATCGATTGGCGTCCCGTTGAGTTAATGACTAACGAGCAGAAAAGCAAGCTTCCTCCCGTATGTAAAGGAGGGTATGTGGTTCCCTCTTATCTGCCTGACGGGGCTCCAATGTCTGCGGCAAGCCAGTCCGAAAAACCTTTAAGAGCGCGTGCTAATAACGCTACATTTGATGCTGAACAGAACGCATATTTAAATGGCGACGTAGAAATCTTTCAGGAGCCCTATCTGCTAACCGGGGCATCCGCCAATCTTGACCAACAGGCCAGCAATGTAACTGTTGACGGCGACATTTTGTTAAGAAGCCCGGATATGCTGCTGACGGGGGAGCAAGTCAACTACGATATTTCAACGGGCACCTTCGATATTAAAGGTGCCTCGTATTTGGCCCATGAGCAAGGTTTTCGTGGACAATCGGCCACTGTTTCCAGACCTTCTGAACATGTGATGGTGATTCAGGACGGAACCATTACTCGTTGCGACCCAAATGATAAGTCCTGGTCAATTGCCGCCAGTGAAATTACGCTGGATCAGGAAGAAGGGGTTGGTTACGCGGAGCACTTTCGTTTCAGAGTGCAAGATGTGCCTATCTTTTACTTTCCCTGGGTTACTTTCCCTATAAATGATAAACGGAAAAGTGGTTTTCTTTATCCCTCAATAGGAAGCTCAAATGTTGGCCGGGGTATGGCGATTACGACCCCCTATTATTTTAATCTGGCACCTGATTACGATGCCACGTTAACCCCTCAGTACGTCCATGGCCGTGGTTTGTATACAGAGTTAGAGGGGCGGCATCTATCGAGCTATGGCCTATCAAAAATAAACCTCGGTTACATTCACGAGGATGAAGAGCATATTAATGATTTTCCATGGCGTGATGGCCAGCGTTGGGGCTTGAGCTTTGAGAATGACTCAACCTTCTCTGGCGGGTGGTCGTCGAGTATTGATTACAATGTCGTCAGTGACGATGATTACCTGGAAGACCTTGCCCGGGCACTGAGCATAGAGAATGAAACCCACTTGGACAGAGTCTGGAAAGTCAGCTATGTCGACGATATTTGGCAGTTTGATGGCTCGCTTCATGGTTACCAAACGGTTGACTCGGCTGTAACAGAACCTAATAAACCCTACTCCAGGCTACCTGAGCTTAACTTGGTGGGAGACTGGGATAATGACGTTTTTGATTGGACGGTGGGATCCCAGTATGTCTACTTTTTTAGAGATGATGAATTCCTGACTGGTAATGATAAGGTGCAAGGTAATCGACTAAGAATAAAGCCCGAGGTATCTATGCCGATGGAAGCACTCTGGGGTTACCTGACTCCTGCTCTTAAAGTGGACCAGACCAATTATGTGCTCGAAGACAACGGACTGGGAAGTGACGATATTAACCGAACCGTCCCTTTTGCCACGCTGGATACCGGCCTTTATTTTGACCGTCCATTTCAGGTCGGTGATCAAGACTATAATCAAACACTAGAACCCAGGCTTTTTTACGTATACTCCCCTGAAGTTGAACAGGATGATATTCCTGACTTCGACACGTCCGTTACCTCATTCAGCTATTCCCAGTTGTTCAACGACGACCGGTTTGTCGGGGGCGACAGGGTTGGCGACAACAACCGGATTACATTAGGGCTGACAACCCGTTTTACGCAGCTTTCCAGCGGTATCGATAGTGCTGTTTTCAGTATCGGTAAGGTTTATCATTTTGAGGATCGAAAAGTGAGCCTGGCCGGCGCTGGAGCTTCAACTGAAAGTGAATCCCCTTATGCGGGTGAGTTTATTCTGACACCTATCGCAGGGATGGATTTAAAAGTGACCGGTCTATGGGATGATAACGAAAGCAATACGGTAGAGGGCAATAGCACATTGAGCCTTCATACCGCAGACTATGGTTATGTGTTGAACCTTGGGCATACCTATAAAGATGCTAGTGACCCCTTGGAGCAGGCAAATATATCAACCATCTTCCCTGTGACCCAAAAGGTCAGTGTTTTTGGCCGCTGGTTGTATGATCTGAATGATGAGCGAACCGCAGGCACGCTGGCAGGACTGGAGTACCGAAGCTGTTGCTGGCGAGCCCAGGTGCTGTCTAGCAGCTACCTGACTGATGACTCCGAGTTATCTCACACGATTTTATTTCGCATTGAGTTGAAGGGAATTGCTGGGTTTGGTGAAAGTGGCGAAGAGCTGGATAAACAGGTACCCGGATACTTGGGGCGAGAAAGCCTATACCACTGATACATCGTCGACTAGATCGCCGATTAAAAAGGCAAACGTTTAGTTTTTGAATTTATTTCTATTAGGTAGTGCTGATTTATGTTGTTAAAAAACATACTGTTTCGTTGCTTAACATTAACGATGCTGTTCTTGTTAACGCTCTCCACGGCTTACGGTAAGGTGAAGCCGCTAGACCATGTTCTGGTTATTGTGGATGACGATATTGTCATGGTGTCAGAACTAGAAGCGCGCATTAAAACGATTACCGCCCGACTCAAGGCTCAAGGGACAGCGCTTCCTCCTGCCAGTGTTATGTCTGAAAGAGTCTTGGATCAGTTGATTCTTGAGAGTATTCAGCTGCAGATGGCAGAGAGAAATGGCTTGCGTGTAGACGATAACCAACTCAATGAAACCATGCAGAACATTGCAAAGAGAAATGGCTATACGTTAGATGAGTTTCAGGAAGAGATAAAGTCTGAAGGGGTTACCTACAATGAGGCTCGTGAGCAGATTCGGCGTGAACTCCTGATAAGCAGACTCCAGCAACGTCAGGTAGACAGAAAGGTTCGGGTAACCGACAAAGAAGTAGAGACATTCCTGGCTTCTTCCGAAGGTAAACGGCGCACGGCCACCGAGTACTATTTAGGTCACATATTGGTTTCTATTTCTGACCCTGCCAATCCTGTCATTGTTGAAGAGGCCAGAAAGCGGGCAGAAGGCATTGTTGCCGAACTTAACAATGGCGCTGACTTCAAGCAGACTGCCGTCGCAAAGTCGGATGGGCGAAACGCTTTGCAGGGGGGGGTTATTGGCTGGCGTAAAGAGAACGAGGTGCCATCAATTGCGGCGGATATTATTCAAACCCTGAAAGTAGGTAAACCTTCGGAACTACTCAGAACACCCAGTGGCTTTCACATTATGTCTGTGCTTGATAAGCGGGGAGGAAAAGAGCAGCTGGTTAAGCAGTTCAATGTACGCCATATTCTGATCAAACCCAGTGAGGTGCGTACAGAGCAAGAGGCCAAAACAATTATTGAACAGTTGCGCGAGCGGATTATCAGTGGAGATGACTTTGCCGCAATTGCCAAGGCTCACTCTGAAGACCCTGTTTCTGCAATTAGTGGGGGAGACCTTGAATGGGTCAGTCCGGGGGAGATGGTGCCCGCTTTTGACGATATCATGCAACATAGCAAAGTAGGCGAAATTAGTGAGCCATTTCTGTCAGATTTCGGTTGGCACATCCTTCAGGTGCAGGATACCCGGATGGAAGATTTGGGAAACAGGATTCAGGCCAATCAAGCGCGACGGGTGATTCATCGTCGTAAGTATGATGAAGAGCTGACGCTATGGCTTCGCGAAATTCGTGAAGAAGCGTTTATTGAGTTTAAATATCGTGATGGTTCCGAGTAGGCTACAAAAACACTATGAGCGCAGTAGTCGTGCAAAATGCTCACTATATATTTCGCAAATAAGGCTAGTTTAAATGTCTCCACTCGCAATAACAGCAGGAGAGCCTGCGGGCATAGGGCCGGATCTATGTATACAGCTGGCTCAGAAAGGTTTCAAGAGCCCGGTGGTGTTGGTATGCGCAGCAGAGGTATTGCAGGAGAGAGCCCGTATATTAGGCTTACCTCTCACTGTTGAGTTGTGGCAGCCTGGTGGCAGCGTTTCAAACCAGCCTGGCCATATTTCCGTTTACTCTGAGCCGTTTGATGGCATGCTGGAAGGCCCCGTTGAAGCGGGCATTCTTTCACCCAGACATGCCAATTATGTTCTCGAAACCCTGAAAGTAGCGGCTGAAGGGTGCATAAATGGGATGTTTTCGGGGGTTGTCACTGCGCCAGTTCACAAAGGTGTCATCAACGATGCGGGTATTGCCTTTACTGGCCACACCGAGTTCTTTCAGGCCTTATGCGGCGTTGACAGGGTCGTGATGATGTTAGCGTCTGAGCAGCTAAAAGTTGCCCTGGTAACGACGCACCTTCCCCTGTCTGAAGTGTCGGGTGCGATTACCAAGCCACTATTGCGACAGATTATTAATATCCTCCACCACGATCTAGAGACCAAGTTCGGCCTTGCATCACCTAGAATTCTTGTTGCCGGATTAAACCCTCATGCAGGAGAGGGAGGGCATATGGGGATGGAGGAGATAGAGACCATTACGCCGGTGCTGGATGAGTTTCGCGCTCAAGGAATGAACCTGATAGGCCCTCTTCCTGCAGATACACTGTTTACGCCAAGATGGTTGGAAGATGCTGATGCCGTTCTGGCCATGTATCACGACCAGGGGCTCCCCGTGCTGAAGTATCAGGGGTTTGGTTCTGCTGTGAACATTACGCTGGGATTGCCGATCATCCGTACCTCAGTCGACCACGGCACGGCATTAGACCTTGCGGGCAGTGGCCGGGCGGATGTTGGCAGTCTGGAACAGGCGGTTAAGTCGGCGACATTAATGTCAGAGCGATCAAACAGCAACTAGCCTATTTAGTCCAGGCAGGCATAACTTAAGATTTACCATCAATATAGAGAAAACGCAGATGGCAAAGCAATCGTCCAACTTGGGACATCAGGCTAGAAAACGATTTGGCCAGAACTTTTTGCATGATCATGGTGTGATTGACCGGATAATCAGAAGCATTCACCCTAAACCCGATGAGTGTCTGGTTGAAATTGGGCCGGGGTTGGGCGCCATAACAGAGGAGCTGCTGGCTGCAACAGAAGGTAAGCTAAACGTTGTTGAACTTGATCGCGACCTGATTCCCATTCTGAGAACCAAGTTTTTCAATTATCCTGATTTTGTAATTCATGAAGCGGATGCCCTGACGTTTGACTTTAACCAGTTAGCATTGCCGGGACAGCCTTTGAGGCTTGTTGGAAACCTTCCTTACAACATCTCAACGCCGCTTATTTTTCACTTGTTGAAACATGTAGAAAATATGCGCGATATGCACTTTATGTTGCAGAAAGAGGTGGTGGATCGCCTGGCTGCGGGGCCTGGTGACAATAACTATGGCAGGTTGGGTATTATGGCTCAATACTATTGCCAGATACAGCCTCTGTTTATCGTACCGCCTGAATCGTTTGACCCTCGGCCTAAAGTGGATTCTGCAATCGTCAGGTTAACTCCTCATAAAACATTGCCACACCCCGCCAAGGATATAAAAACACTGGAAAGCGTTGTTAGAACCGCGTTTACGATGCGAAGGAAGACGCTTCGAAACGCTTTATCGGCGATGATTTCTGCCGAGGAGTTGGAGCTGTTGGGTATTAACAGCGGACTTAGGCCTGAAAACTTATCGTTGCAAGAGTATGTGACAATAAGTGATGCAATTACTGATCGGGCATAATCGGTGATGACAATAACGAGGGTGGTGTATTGGCTATATATGCGGTAGGTGATATTCAGGGGTGTTACGATAGCCTGCGCTGCCTGTTAGACAACGTTAAATTTGACCCATTGAAAGACACGCTTTGGGTGGCTGGAGATTTGGTTAACCGGGGGCCTGAGTCGCTTAAAACGTTGCGATATATTAAGTCCCTGGATAAATCTGCACGGGTGGTGTTGGGTAATCATGATCTACACTTGCTGGCCGTTGCGCGAGGGGCTCAAAGTCGTAAGCGAAAGGATACCTTTAACGATATTCTTGATGCGCCAGATGTTGATGAGTTAATGGACTGGCTCCGTCATCAAAAGCTGATGATCAGGGACAAAGCCCGCAAAGTGGTGATGACTCATGCGGGGGTGCCTCATATATGGAAAATCAAGCAGGCGAAGCAATACGCCAAAGAGCTTGAGGCTGTGCTGAGGGGGAATGATTGTGATGCGTTCCTTAAGGCTATGTATGGCAATGAGCCGACAACCTGGGGTGAATCACTAACTGGCGTAGAGCGGTGGCGAGTGATTACCAATTATTTTACTCGCATGCGCTTTATTGATGAGAATGGCGCTTTAGATTTTGATAGCAAACTGGGGCCGTTAAATGCGCCTGAGGGCTATAAACCTTGGTATGCATATGGACGGAGGGGCCGCACTAAAATCATATTTGGCCACTGGGCCGCGTTGGAAGGGAATGTATCTGACCCACAGATGATAGCCATCGATACGGGTTGTGTTTGGGGCGGAAGGCTCACGCTTGTAAACCTTGATACCTGGCAGAAAACAAGTTGTGACTGTGGTTTTGACGAAAGAGTTGCGGTGAGTGAAGCCTGATGAATGAGTCGCTAATGAACAGTAAAGGCTACAGCGTGATCACTCTGGGAGCGGCGCTGTCGTTTTTGAGTGTGGCTGCCGGTGCGTTTGGTGCTCATGCAGTTAAGTCTATGCTCAGTGTTGAGTTGTTTGCAATCTATGAGACCGCAGTTGAGTACCAATTCTACCACAGCATGGCTTTGTTGATCGCTGGGCTGATGATGGTGTTGCCGCTCGCCGTAAATCTCCGGTATCTTAAGTTGGCGACCTATTGTTTTGTGATTGGTATTGTGTTGTTTTCGGGGAGCTTATATCTATATGCGTTTACTGGCCTTAAGAAACTGGGGATGATTACACCGGTGGGCGGTGTGTGTTTTCTCGCAGGTTGGGTCATGTTGGGCTTAAGTTCTGCGTCAGCAGTTAGGAAAGAACGTCATTAGCGGGAGATTAAATTGAACGTTATCGTAAATGGGGATGAAAAAGCGCTTGAACCAGGCGCAACCGTTGCAGATCTGATTCAGGCGCTCTCCCTAACGGGAAAGCGTATTGCTGTAGAGTTGAATATGGAGATTGTGCCTCATAGTCAGCACGCAACAACAACGCTCAATCAGGGCGATACACTTGAGGTAGTTCATGCCATTGGCGGTGGTTAGTGCCTGCGTTAACACTGTTTCTGAATGAAGCGATAAACCGCATGATATATTGAATTAAAATAGCATCTGAAAATTGATCAAACCAGGTAAAAATATGACAAATAATACCACGAATCAAGGCGTTGATAGTCCGTTAGTTATTGATGGTAAGGTATACCAGTCCAGGCTGTTGGTGGGGACCGGTAAATACAAGAACCTTGATGAAACCCGTGAAGCGATTGAGACCAGTGGCGCAGAGATTGTAACGGTTGCGGTAAGAAGAACTAATATTGGTCAGACCCCTGGCGAACCTAATCTGCTGGATGTTATTTCGCCTGATAAATATACCATTCTGCCAAACACTGCTGGCTGTTATACCGCGAAAGATGCTGTTCGAACCTGCCGGTTAGCAAGAGAGCTGCTGGGTGGCCATGATCTGGTTAAGTTGGAAGTTTTGGGAGACCAGAAAACACTGTATCCCGATATTACTGAAACCTTGGTTGCAGCGGAAGAGTTGATTAAAGATGGCTTTAAGGTGATGGTGTATACCACCGATGACCCTATTATTGCCAAACGGCTTGAAGATATGGGGTGTGTTGCTGTGATGCCATTAGGCGCACCGATTGGCTCAGGGCTAGGAATAAGAAACCCATACAATATCCGTATGATTCTAGAAAATGCAGCGGTTCCTGTGTTAGTTGATGCGGGTGTAGGTACCGCCTCTGATGCAACGATTGCAATGGAGTTGGGGTGTGATGGCGTGTTAATGAATACGGCGATTGCTGCAGCGCAGAATCCTATTCTGATGGCGCGGGCGATGAAGGGTGCTGTAGAATGCGGCCGCGATGCTTATCTGGCAGGCCGTATGCCGAGGAAACTCTATGCTTCTGCATCATCACCGATTGATGGCACCTTTTTTAGTTAACGCCTGATAAGGTTCTTGGGGCATTTTTCAATACATATATAGTGGGAAGGATGGGGATGGCTGCTTCACCCAAAAAAGATCGTAATAATCGTCGTCAGCAGATTTTGGAATCGCTAGCGTTAATGCTAGAGCAGAGTCCTGGTGCACGCATTACAACGGCAAACTTGGCAAAAGAAGTCGGGGTGACCGAGGCGGCGCTTTATCGCCACTTTCCTAGTAAAGGTAAAATGTTCGAAGGCCTTATTGAGTTTGTAGAAGAGAGTGTTTTTAGCCGTATAAGCCGAATAATGAAAGAGGATAAAAGCTCGCAGGATAAAATCGAGGGCATTCTTACCTTAGTCCTGGCTTTTGCGGAAAAGAACCCGGGCATCTGCCGTATTTTAATGGGGGACGCGCTTGCAGGAGAGAAAGATCGTTTGCGTGTCAGGGTCTCTCAGTTCTTTGAAAGGTTGGAAGCTCAAATTAAACGAATATTAAGAGAGGCCGCGATCAGGGAAGGGAAGCGGTCGACGCTGGTGGCGAGCAAAGCGTCAAACCTCTTAGTGGCGCTAGCTGAAGGGCGTATTCACCAGTTTGTCAGGTCTGAATTTAAGCAAGCGCCTCTTGAAGGATGGAGTGAGCAGTGGAATTATCTATCAAAAGGGCTGTTAGTATAGGTTGTGCGACTCATTTGCTCTGCTGCGATGAGTAGCTACTATTAGTGACATTATGAGGCCTTTACACGACGTTATGAGCGAATCAAAGACAAGGCAAAACATGACGAAAAAGCGCAGTTTATGGTCTATAAATGAGTATTTTGAGTCATTTTTTAACGCTGTATTTGTAAGCGCAGTAGTCGTGAAAAAGTCTCATTATAAAAGGTAAGGTTAACTCAAAACTGACATAACGCAGTGTGTTCAGAGGACACTGTATTCTGCTATCGAAGGTCTGTTTATGGCTATTGCCAATATAAAACTGGAATACCTGAGCCAGCTTGCTGCCCGGTTGGGTGTTGCGTTGCTTTTATTTTTATCATCTGTTGCGATAGGTGGTGAGACAATCCGTGTTGCCACCGGAGAGTGGGTTCCCTATGTATCTAAAGACTACCAGCACCATGGCGCGATTGGGCATGTCATAGAAAAAATTTATCAAGAAAAGGGGATTGATACGGTTTTTGGTTATTTTCCCTGGGCGCGTGGCTATCAAATGGTCAAGGATGGCGTTTGGGATACGACCATGCCCTATTACTGCTCCCCTGAAAGGGAAAAGCTTTTTTATTGCAGCGATCCGATCGTGAGTGGTGAGCAGGTTTTCTTTCATCGAACAGATTACCCTTTTAAGTGGAGCAGCATAGCTGACCTGAAAGGTCTTAGTGTGGGGGGGACGTTAGGGTACTACTATGGTGAGGCGTTTGAAAAAGCGGAGCGGGAAGGGCTGTTTAAAGTGCAACGAATAGTCAGTGATGAAACAAATTTTATGGTGCTTCTAAAAAAACGAATCCACGTATTCCCTCAAGATAAAGAAGTAGGTTATGCGATGGTTCGTCGTTTATTCTCAGAAGAAGAACAAAAACTTATCACCCACAACCCAAATCCTATCCACTCGAAATCTCTGCACTTACTGTTTGCCCGAAATAATGACAAAAGTAAGCGCTATCTTGATATCTTTAATCGGGGTCTGAAACGCTTGAGAGAAACGGGTGAGCTGCAAGGCTACCTGAATGCAATGAGTGATGGCGTCTATATCAAAGGTGGTGCGTACGGTGATTAGGTGCTTTTTAACCTGCTCTATCCGTGGCACTTCTCAACAGATGCGCCAACTCGTCATATAGCTCCGGTGTGGCGATAAGAATGTCTTCCCCGTAAAGACCTTTGGATGCCGTGAGTGGGATAGGACTAAAGTGGCCGCACCGAGCGCCTGCCTGCTCAGCTATCAGTTGGGCTGCTGCGAAATCCCATGGGCTCAGCGACTCATAAAAACCATCTAACCGTCCCATTGCGACCCAGCATATATCAATGGCAGCGGAGCCAATACGTCGAATATCCTGGCAGTTGTTAACTATCAACCGAAGGCGTTTAATGAGAGGCTCCAGGTTGCTTTTGTCATAAGGGAAGCCAGTACCGATTAGCGCCTTTCTTAACTCTCTCTTGTGGCTAACCGCTATAGGGTTGCCGTTCATTAAGCTATCCTGCCCACGAACGGCCTCAAATGTTTCTCCCTGAAAAGGGCAGTGAACGATTCCAACTTGCACTTTTCCTGCATCTGCGTAAGCAATTGAAATAGCGACTTGATGGTGGCCATGAGCATAGTTAACCGTGCCATCTATAGGGTCAATGATCCAGATTGGGCTATCTAGTTGGCCACTGTTTTGCTCCAGGCTGTCTGGAGAAGACTCCTCTGAGAGTATTCTATGGTCAGGGTAAACCTCACGAATCTGACGCGTGATAAGTTCATCAGCCTTTATATCTGCTTGGGTAACAAGCTCATGGTTAGACTTGTAAGTCTGCGTCAGCGTATTTTGTTCACGCTCATGCTTGATTAGTTCTCCTGCTTTGATTGCCAGATCAGTGGCAAATAGAGAAATTTCTTGAAGTACGTTTTTGCTCATCCTGGCCTCAGTGGTTTAAACGGTGGAGTGTTACTTTTAGTTGATTAATTTAGCACTAAATATTATTTGCTGGAAATGGGCGGCAATCTCTTGACTTTTTCGCTAATGAGAATCATTATCATTTGATGATGTAAAAATGTAGCACCAAATACCAAGGAACTTTGAATATCATTCAGGAGAGGCTTATGAACACCAAGCAGAGACAGATCAATAGGTGGCTTAACAAGTACTGGGTAGCGATTGCCCCGTTATTGGCGGTCACGCCTTTAGTTTTGACCGTTGTCGTTAGCGCACCGACTATCGGTAACTAATGACGTTATAAAGAAAAATATCAACGCACATATTCTGTTAAGGAGAGCTGCATTGTTTAATCACAAATGGAAACGGCTGATCACGAAAGGTAATGCCGCGTTGAAAAGACGCTGTAACAGTGATGCAAGGGATCTCTACTGCCAGTCGATAACCGAATCTGATCGACTATTAAAACTGTTTAGAACGCCGTCATGTGAACAGGTTAGAACACCAGATAACTACCTTGCGGTCATATCCATGATGGTTGTATCACATCATAATATGGCTGACCTGTGGCAGCGTTACGGTGTGCGTGTATCGCAAACCTATTACTTGGAAATGGTTCATCAGAAAATGATTGACGTAGTAAGAGATGGGCGTTTTCCTGGCGCGTTAAGAACTGTCGCTTTTTCAGAACTGAAAAGAACCTATATGGCGTTGCTTTCGCACTACAAAACCAATCAACTGGCTGATGAGGCCGCGCTGCTGGTAGATCAATATAGCCGAGTCAGGCAGACGTTTGACTCATCATATATTGTTGATGGTCAGGTTGAGATGCTCATTCATTAATAGCGTGACCAGTTTCGTAGAGCGGGAGATTTTTAGCTTTGAATTTGCTGGCTAAGCATTGACAGCAATAATGAGTGGCTTAGACTAACAGTATTCATCTTAAACAAGTTTTAGCCACTGGATCTACCTGCTTGTATGGCTCAGATACCTCTAACACCTCCAGCATGCCTATCTCAAAAAGAGTCCTGCGAAATTATTTCTGAACTGGTTGATTTACGAGAGCAAGTCACAGAATTATCGGAGCTTGTGCATACCGATACACTCACAGGCCTTTCTAATTTTCGATATTTCATACAGGCTCTGGAACAAGAAATGGAGCGAACCCGGAGAACTGGGTATGCCACCGGGCTTATTATGATGGATCTCGATTTCTTTAAGAAAGTAAACGATGATTGGGGGCATGATGTTGGAAATCAGGCTCTTGTTCTTGCGTCTACACTGATTAAGGCGGCGGTAAGGAAGATGGATGCTCCATGCCGGTATGGAGGGGAGGAGTTTGCGATTATTCTTCCTTCCACAGACAGGCATAACTCAATGCTGGTGGCTGAGCGAGTGAGAGAGATGGTCGCAACAACCCCTTTGGTATTTGATGATAATGAGCTGCTGCTGACCGCAAGTTTTGGCATTGATATTTACACTGGCCTAGAGGCAGGCGGTGCTGAAGAAATGGTAAAACGAGCCGACAGCTATTTGTATCAGGCCAAAGAAGCAGGGAGAAATAGAGTCTGTGTGGCCCCCGCTGTAGAGAAGGAAGATACCTCTTCCGTAAATCAGGATGAGAAAGACGCATTGTTTGGGTTGTTTGGCCGCGCTGGTAATACCAATGACTAGCTACGTTCATTTAAGTAACTCTTCATACTGGTTTACACAATTCCCCACACAAAGTCGCGTTTTTGGCGAATTAGATGTGGCGGGGGGAATCCCTTTTAGCCTATCATTGCCTCCTATTTTGAAAGATCGTTTTATCACTAAAAATCGGATGAATTTTCTTAATTAGAAATTTTGTACGATTTTTATGCGTAAAGTTGCAGTTTTTTTTCGAAAACTTTTTTGAAAACCTGTATACTTACGCGCAATTTTCGCCCTGACTTATCGAGTATAGAAATGACAGATTTATCCAAATACAGAAATATTGGTATTTTCGCGCACGTTGATGCGGGTAAAACAACCACTACAGAACGAATTTTGAAGCTGACCGGTAAGATCCACAAGCTTGGAGAAGTTCATGAAGGTGAGTCAACAACAGACTTCATGGAACAGGAAGCTGAACGAGGTATTACTATCCAGTCAGCTGCTGTAAGTTGTTTCTGGAATAACCACCGCTTTAACGTCATCGACACACCGGGGCACGTTGACTTCACTGTAGAAGTTTACCGTTCACTTAAAGTACTTGATGGTGGTATCGGTGTATTTTGTGGTTCTGGTGGTGTTGAGCCTCAGTCAGAAACCAACTGGCGTTACGCTAACGAATCAGAAGTTGCGCGAATCATCTTCGTTAACAAATTAGACCGTATGGGTGCTGACTTCTTGCGTGTGACAGATCAGGTCACTAACGTACTGGGCGCCAAGCCATTGATCATGGTTTTGCCGATTGGTCGTGAAGATGAATTTGTGGGTGTTGTAGATCTGCTATCTCGCAAAGCATACGTTTGGGATGAAACAGGACAGCCAGAAAACTACGAAGTAAAAGATGTGCCTGCCGACATGGTAGAAGACGTCGAAATGTACCGTGAACAGCTTATTGAAACTGCTGTTGAAATGGACGACGACTTGATGATGGCTTACATGGACGGCGAAGAGCCTTCCACGGAAGACCTTAAACGTTGTATTCGTGAAGGTACCCGCACACTGGCATTCTTCCCAACATACTGTGGTTCTGCGTTTAAGAACAAAGGTATGCAGCTTCTGCTAGACGCCGTTGTAGATTACTTGCCAAGCCCAACAGAAGTTGAGCCGCAGGATCTTACTGATGAAGAAGGTAACCCAACAGGCGAGAAAGCAATTGTATCTCCTGATGAGCCTTTACGTGCATTGGCCTTTAAGATCATGGATGACCGTTTTGGTGCCCTGACCTTTATTCGCGTTTATTCGGGTGTTCTTAACAAGGGTGATACCGTTCTTAACAGCTTTACAGGCAAGACCGAGCGTATCGGCCGTATGGTTGAAATGCAGGCTGATGACCGTAACGAGATTGATACTGCCCAGGCGGGTGATATCATCGCGGTGGTAGGTATGAAGAACGTTCAGACAGGTCACACGCTATGTGATCCTAAGCATGAATGTACGCTTGAAGCGATGGTATTCCCTGAGCCGGTAATCTCTATCGCTGTTGCGCCTAAAGATAAAGGCGGATCAGAGAAAATGGGTATCGCTATCGGTAAAATGGTAGCAGAAGACCCATCTTTCCGTGTTGAAACTGATGAAGATTCAGGTGAGACGATTCTAAAAGGTATGGGTGAGCTTCACCTGGATATCAAAGTTGATATCTTGAAGCGTACTTACGGTGTTGAGCTGGAAGTGGGTGAGCCTCAGGTTGCTTACCGTGAAACAATCACTCAGGAAGTTGAAGACAGCTACACACACAAGAAGCAGTCTGGTGGTTCTGGTCAGTTCGGTAAAATTGACTACCGTATCAAGCCTGGTGAGCCTGGTTCTGGTTTCGTATTCTCTTCAACGGTTGTAGGTGGTAACGTACCTAAGGAATTCTTCCCAGCTGTTGAGAAGGGTTTCAAAACGATGATGGATGAGGGTGTATTGGCAGGATTCCCAGTGCTGGATGTTGAAATTGAACTGTTTGATGGTGGCTACCACGCGGTGGATTCATCTGCAGTGGCATTTGAAATCGCAGCTAAAGGTGCATTCCGTCAGTCAATTCCAAAGGCAGGCCCACAGCTGATTGAGCCAATTATGCATGTTGATGTATTCACCCCAGAAGATCATGTTGGTGATGTTATTGGTGACTTGAACCGTCGCCGTGGCATGATCAAAGATCAGATGGCTGGTGTTACCGGTGTTCGTATTAAAGCAGACGTTCCTCTTTCAGAGATGTTTGGTTATATCGGAAGCCTGCGTACAATGACTTCAGGTCGTGGTCAGTTCTCTATGGAGTTCTCACACTACTTGCCATGTCCAAACTCAGTAGCTGAAGAAGTTATTGCGGCAGAGAAAGAGAGAAAAGCGAACAAGTAATACTTATTACTTAAGCTGACTTTCTAAAAGCCCGGTGATGAAAATCACCGGGCTTTTTTTTGTGTCTATTGCTGTAGAAGAGAATGAAGTATAGGTTGGGGTAGAGACTGTAGAGACTGTAGAGACAGGGTTGTGGGATGTAGTGAAGGTTCCGCTTCCTAAAAGCTTTAAGGGCCCTTGAAATAATACTTTTTCAGTTAGAAATCTACTTAATGTCTTCGGGGTTCAGTGGAGAGATGTTTAAGTGATGGGTTACAGGAGGGGGTGGCCCTCCTGTATGACGCTGCAGGACTGCTTGCCTGAAAACTATGGCAAGGTTGCAGGCTCGCTGACTGGTTTTGCATCACCAGCAGGTCGTTCGTCTTCATCGACACCGATTGATGTGCGGTCTTTGGCCACAATCACGTACATTGCAGGAACAACGAACAGTGTGAATATCGTACCAATAGACAGCCCTGATGCAACGACTAAACCGATATCGAAGCGACTGGCTGCACCTGCACCCGAGGCCAAAATAAGCGGCACGACTCCGACGACCATCGCTGACGTTGTCATCAAAATCGCCCTGAGGCGAATCCCTGCGGCCTTTTCGATAGCTTCTCTTCTACCAAGCCCCTCTTCGACTTGAAGTTTATTGGCAAACTCAACCATCAATATACCGTGCTTACTGATAAGTCCAATCAGCGTGACCAATCCTACCTGGGTATAGATATTGATTGATGTCGCTCCGAATGCAATAGGCAATAGGGCGCCAAGGAGTGACATAGGGACACTGATTAAGATAATAAAGGGGTCTCTAAAGCTCTCAAATTGAGCGGCAAGAACCAGATAAATCATAATCAGTGCGAAAAAGAAGGTGAATATCAGCACGTTACCTTCTTGCATAAACTGCCGCGACTGCCCCGCATAGTCGATACCTATGCCTTTAGGGAATACCTCCAACGCCGTGCTTTCAAGATAGCCCAAAGCGTCCCCCAGGCTTACCCCCGGGCGCATGACACCCTCTATGACCATGGAGTTTAGCTGTTGGAACTGTCCTCGTTTATTAGGCTCTACGTCTTCCGTAATTTTGGCGATTGTCGAAAGCGGTATCAGGCTGCCTTCCGCGGTTCGAATATAATAGTCATCGAGCTGCTGGGATGTTCGTCTATGATCACGTTCTACCTGCGGAATAATGTCATAGCTTCTCCCATCTACATTAAAGCGATTGACCGTTCCGCCACTTAGCATGGTGCTCAGGGCTGAGCCAATATCCTGCATGCTGATTCCCATTTCAGCGGCTTTGCTTCTGTCTATGCTGATATCTGCTTTGGGTTTATTAAATTTTAGGTCGGTATCTAAAAATATAAACTTGCCGCTTTGCATTGCCTGGCCGAGCAACTCCTGACCAAGCTCATATAAAACCTGGTGATCCTGGGCGGAGGTAATGACAAACTGGATCGGCAGTCCACTTGCTCCCGGAAGGGTTGGGAGGTTAAATGATACAGACTGGAAACCAGCGATTTCCGAGAGCTTCTGCTGCATGACAGGAACCAGTTCCATCTGGGTTTTCTCACGTTCAGAGAACGGCTTTAGCAGCATGCCAGAGAATACCGAGTTAACGCTATCCATGCCCGCGACAACAAATGAGCCTTCTTTCTCTTCAAAAGAGTCGATGGCTTTGAGCAGTTCTCCCGTATAAGCGTCAACATAATCGTGCGTTGCATTTTCTGGTGCCGTGGACAGACTGAATATAATCCCCTGGTCTTCGCTGCGAGCCAGCTCCTTTTTAGAAAACTGATAAAGAAACACACAGCTTACCAACATGGTCAGCACCATCACCAGTGTCACAGGCCTGTAATTGAGCGTGTGATGAAGGCGATTCTGGTAGCGTTCCCTGATTTTGTCAAACAGCTGATCGAGACGCTGGGCCATTGGGCTATTGGTTTCTGTGAGTAGTTTTGAGCACATCATGGGAGAGAGTGTGAGTGCAATGACACCTGAAATGATCACGGCACCGGCAAGCGCGAACGCAAACTCTTTGAATAATCCACCCGTGAGCCCGCCCATAAATCCGATGGGTGCATAGACTGCGGCGAGGGTCAGGGTCATCGAAATAACCGGTCCGGCTATCTCGCGTGCCCCTTCAATTGATGCTTTGAAAGGGGAGAGCCCTTCATCAATATGGCGATGAATGTTCTCTACCACCACGATGGCGTCATCAACTACCAGACCGATCGCTAATACCATGGCCAGTAACGTCAGCAAGTTCAACGAATAACCCATTGCCAGCATGAAAAAGCAGACACCAATGAGCGAAAGAGGAATCGTTACGATAGGGATCAGTACCGCACGGCCACTGCCTAAAAACAGAAATATAACAAAGATAACGATAATGGTCGCTTCGCCGACAGTTTTGACCACTTCAGAAATGGAGTCTCGAATAAACTGGGTGGCGTCATAGTTTATTTTTGCTTCCAGAGCGCTGGGCAGTTGCCTTTGGATATCGGGTAGCTTTGCATAAACGCCGTCGATAACCGTTAACGGATTGGCTGAGGGTTGGGCATCGATTGCGATAAAAACAGCTCGTTTACCGTTAAAGTAAACGGCGGAGTCATCATTTTCTGCGCCCAGTTCGACTGTCGCTACATCGCGAAGTCTCACCAACGCCCCTTCGTCACGCTTTATAACCAGTTGCTGGAACTCGTTAATGCTTTTAAGGTCAGTGTCGGCGGTTACATTGATCGCTACATACTGGCCTTTGGTTTGGCCAGCAGCCGATAGAAAACTATTGCTATTGAGAGAGCGGGCAATATCTTGTGGTGTTAGATTGTAGGCCGCTAGCTTGCCAGGGTTTAGCCAGACACGCATAGCGAAAGACTTATCACCCAGTATTTTAGCACTCGCGACGCCTTCCAGGGTCTCTAGCTGAGGCTGTACAACACGCTTTAGGTAATCTGTGATCTGTGTTTCTTCCATCTGTTCACTGGAAAAACTCAAGTAAAGCAGGGACGTTGTGCCTCCCGTCGATTTTGAAACAATGGGCTCTTCTGCATCTGAAGGAAGCTCTTTCCGTGCTTCGGATACTTTTGCCAGCACTTCTGTCATCGCAGCATTGGCATTCTGACCCAGCTTTAAGTGTGCCTGAATAAGGCTCACGCCTTGTGAGCTGGTTGACTTTAGGTAGTCAATGCCTTCAGCGCTAGCAACTGCTTGCTGTATAGGCGTGGTGATAAAACCGGCTACTAACTCAGAGCTGGCACCAGGGTAGGCTGTTGCGATAGATATAATCGAGTTTTCCAGTTCAGGGTACTGGCGTACTTGCAGCTCTTTCAGTGCATTCAGACCGAGCAACAAAATAACCAGGCTGACCACCGAAGCCAGCACCGGGCGGCGTATAAACAAGTCCGTAAAACGCATGTAAGCCCCTTAGTTAAGTTTAACCGTGTTATTAATGACAACGTGTGAGCCGTTTTGCAGTTTAAGTTGCCCTGCCACGACCACTTGCTCCCCATCTTCCAGGCCCGATATCACTTCAACATAACCGTCGAGCGTGAGTCCGGTCTTAATATAGCGTCGTTCCACAGTTAAAACTGTCTTGGCCTCTTCTCCGCTATCAGGGGCGGGCTCTGCGTTTGTTTCAGAAATAACAAATACGGATGTGCCATATAGCTTTCGCTCTACTGCCTGCTCAGGAACTGTAACCAAATCTCTAGGCTGCCCTGTGATTAATCTGACTTCAGAAAACATACCTGGCAGAAGCTCATGCTCAGGATTATCGATAGTGGCCTGAATTGTGAAGTTTCTCGTTGCTTCGCTGATTCTTGAGTCAATGGCTGTTATCTGTCCTTTAAACTCTTTTTCTGGCCAAGCTGCTACCGTGACTATGGCTGTTTGGCCTAGCCTGACTTGGCTAAAGTGATGCTCTGGTAGCGAGAAATTGACATACACTTGATCCAGTGCCTGTAATGATACAATGGGTGATCCGGCTTGCAGGTATTCCCCCAGATCAACCTTTCTAATACCCAGCTTTCCGCTAAAAGGCGCCCGAATCGATTTTTTGCTGATTGTTGCTTTTTGGCTTTCAATGTTAGCCTCAGCGGTACTTAAACTGGCAAGACTGGTCTCATAGTCAAGAGAGCTGACTGCTTTACGTTCTATAAGTTGCTTGTCGCGCTTAAAATTGGCTTCGGCGAGTTTACCTGAGGCTATCAGCCCCTTAAGCTCAGCTTGATCAACAGATGTGTCCAGTTTGACAAGTAGGGCACCCTTATCAACATCCTGGCCTGATTTAAAGTTGATTGATTGAATCAACCCTGCCACCTCTGTTGTGACGACGACTTCCTGCACGGCTATAACTGTGCCGGTAGACTCCAGAAAAGGAGTACGGGAGCTTGTTTCAGCGGTAGCCGACGAAACGGATACCGGAGGAGGCTGAAAACTGGAGAAGTACTGGTTGACCATTTTTGGCTTAAAGTACCCTAAAAACCAGAAGATGCCACCAAAAACGATAGCCAGAATGATAATCATTATACTCATGCGCTTTAGCATGGATGTTCTCCGTTAGACACTCTTTAGTTTACTGTGACACCCGGCTATGGCGAGTGAAAAAGGGGTTATATCGGGATCGATAAACTGTGGGACTTGGTTTTCAAATCAACTATAGCTGAATCGTAACCGAGTTATTATAGATCGTTGTTCGAAATTATAGATACGTAGAAACCGAAATGTAAATGACTACTCATGAAAATTGGCACTGGCCCTGAATGGGTGGGCTTCATAACTACCAAGAACCCTGACCTCTTCGGCGAAAAAGCTCAGCTCTTCAATTGCCAGCTCCATTGAGCGCATATTCAGGTGGCCTTCTATGTCTACGTGAAACTGGCTTGCATTTAAGCGTCCGCCTGGCATGTAGCTTTCGAGCTTGACGAGGTTTACACCATTGGTGGCAAAGCCGCCTAACGTTTTATATAGCGCGGCGGGAATGTTCCTGACTCTGAAGATTATCGACGTGATATAAGATTTGTGCTGCTCAAAAACGGGGAGCTGTTCTGTGTGAGAAAGAATAATAAAGCGCGTCGTATTGCCTTGCTCATCCTGGAAATTGTCTCTGAGGATCTTAAGGCCATAGAGCTCTGCTGCTAGTGACGATGCTATTGCCGCTTTTGTAGTATCCCCGCTTTGGCTGACTTCGCAAGCAGCGCCAGCGGTATCAAGCTTAGCCACTTCTACCAGCCCTAACTGCGCGATATGGTTATTGCATTGTGCGAGTGCCTGAGGGTGTGAGCCGACGCTGCGAATAGACGCCAGTGATGCCTGGGGGAGGGCTAGCAGACAGTGATTGACGGGTTCAAAATGTTCACCAACGATATGCAGGCTCATTTTGGGGATCAAACGATAGATCTCCTCGACCCGCCCTGCGGTTGAGTTTTCAACCGGTATCATTGCAAGATTTGCCTCTCCCTGTTCAACTGCCTGCATCGCTTCCAGAAAGGTTTCACATGCTCTGGCCTGTCGTTGTGGAAATACGTGCTGGCAGGCAAGATGTGAATATGCACCTTCTACGCCTTGATAGACGATCAATTTAAGCTCCTTGAAACAGGTTGTGGCGGTTAGATTTTTTCAGTCGAACGCGGGATAATCTATCATACTCTTCTATTCTCTTATATAGATAGAGGGCTGTTCGATTTGAAGAGGTATCTGGATTTGACGGAGCCGCTTTGATGGTTGATTTTAGATAGATGGCTCGCGTATGGTTGTTTTATCGTTATCAGAGAGTTTAGTCGATGCATATAGTGATAGGTTTTTTAGCTGCTTTACTCGTATTTAGCCTTATCCGGTACGGTATCAATAGCAACCCTAAGCAGCGCCGACAACTCGGCTATATTATCGCTGTGGTGCTGGCGGCAGGGGTTTTGTTGCTGCTGCTCCTGACGGGGCGAATTCACTTTATAGCCGCTATTGTGGCTGCTGTTATCCCGTTTACTAAAAAGCTTCCGGTATTGCTTCGGTATGTCCCGCTATTTCGTTATTTGAAACAACAGGTACAAGCATCTAAGCAGGCTGACTCGGATGATCAGTCAACGGTAGAAACGTCTTTGCTGACTATGACACTAAACCATCGCAACGGAGAGATGAACGGAGAGGTATTGCAAGGTGATTTTAAAGGCAAGCGCTTAAATGCGCTTAACCCTCAACAACTGTTTCAGCTATATCAGTTGGCATCCGACCAGTATATTGATTCCGTGCCTGTCTTTGATGCCTTCCTGCAACGCCGTCTCGGTAAAGAGTGGCGAAAACAAGCAGAACAGTCTGGCTATCAGTTTGATGAGCTAAAGGCCCATGTTAACCCATCGAATATGGATACCGCGCAAGCGCTACAGGTTCTGGGGCTCAGCGAGGGGGCAACACGTGAGGAAATTTTGGATGCTCATCGTAAATTGATGCAAAAGTTGCATCCAGATCGAGGTGGAAGCAATTTTCTGGCGGCACAGGTTAATATGGCGAAAGACATATTATTAGAACAGCTGGATCGTTGAGTCTGGGGCGTGATTAAAGCAGCTATTGCGTCACCAGCTCTACTTTAATGGTTACATTTTGATCTTCCACGCTCTGTCGTTGGGTGGAGTAGCTGATCCCGCTTTGATGGTTGTTGTTAGCTGTCGAACTTCCGCCGATACTAACCCACTCACCCAGTCTGACCACCTGTATTGTCTCGACCGTCGTGGTGTCTATTTCATTGTAATGTTGTTTACTTGAGCGGTTTTGCTGAGATCGAATCTTCAGCTCAACCTGGCTTTCCCCAATAAGCCTGGGTTGAACATAAAAGCCGCGGGTCATATCAATGTAATCCACTGAGTTGACCCATTGGCCATTGACCAGTTGGCGGCCTCTGACAGGCCTTTTTTGGCCTGCGCTGATATAGGCTGAGTGACCCTCTACCGCCCTTACGGTTTGATTTCCCGAACCTCGTGTTTGATATGTTTTGTTGTGAGCAGATATTTTAACTCCGTTACTGCTGGCAGAATTGGTTGATATTGATGCAGCGCCAGAGATACCAGATTGCAACTGCTTATGGTTCATATCGTTTGAGATACTGATTAAAAATTGATGCGGTGGCGTATCCAATGATGAAACGAGTTGTTTAACCTCATCGACTATAGGAGCGCTAGCTCTTACGGTAAGTTGCTTGTTGTGGCCAACGATTCGTAATTCCTGTTCAGGGTAGAGTGCCTTGACTTGTTGGGCGATATCTTCGGCTGAACGGTGTTGTATAGAAATAACCTCAACCGTTTGAGCAAGCACAGATGCACTTAAAATAAAAAGTATAAGCACCAAGCTTGATCTGACCAGCGGCCTGCTGGCTGTTTTAACCCTGCTGAATTTCATAACGAGATCCTTAGATACAGTTGAGCGAGATACTGTTTTTTCATCCCTGTATATGGAATGTAGCACTAAATATCTAAAATCGCAGGCACCTGTTTGATGACGCCATGCAAAAATGCGGCTAAAAAATATATTAAGTTTGCTGAAATCAGGTTTGAAAGTTTGATTATTTGCGTTAAGCTTCTGCATTATGAATATGAAAAGCACGCAATTAAATTCCTTACTTGTTGATCTGTCCGCAGCCATTGCGGGGCAGGCTCGTGTCTTTTCGTCTGATACTTTTACTGGTTGGCACTATTGGTTTTACTTTTTTAGTAAAACGGTTAAGCGAACCTGGATGCCTATGAAATAGCATAACGTATCTGGAAGGTGAGTTTAACAAAACAGCCTTCCGGAAGATTTTTAAAACCCCGAAAGGCTTTGGCTGATCGGGGTTTTTTCGTTTTAGGGCTTAAATTAGGGAACAATAAGGAATTCATAGATGACACACTTAACGAGTACAAGCTTAAATCACGCTACGGTGGCAGCGACCTCCTCTACCAGCGTGGAGGTTTTGCCATCACCTGCTGTGATTAAACGCCAGTTGCAAGCTAAACCGGCGTTGTTATTTGAGGTTCAACAGCATCAGCAGAGCATTCATCGTATCGTAAATGGTGAGGATGCACGAATGCTGGTGGTGACAGGGCCTTGCTCTATTCACGATACCGCGTCTGCGATTGATTATGGTCGACGACTTGCGCACCTGTCAGCCCAAGTGAGTGATCGCTTGTGTATAGTGATGCGTTGCTATTTTGAAAAACCCAGAACCACCGTCGGCTGGAAAGGGTTGCTGCACGACCCATCCCTGAATGGCTCTGACAATATGGAGCAAGGAGTCAGGTTATCTCGAACCTTGCTGCTAGAGCTTGCTGCCATGGGGCTTCCCCTGGCAACAGAAGCCCTCAGCCCGTTGGCGATTAGCTACTATGACGACCTGATCAGTTGGGTCGCGATTGGTGCGAGAACCACTGAATCTCAACCGCACAGAGAGATGGCCAGTGGGCTTAATGCGGCGGTGGGGTTTAAAAATGCAACAGACGGCAGCTTTGCAACAGCTATTCACTCCATGAAGTCGGCGGCCAGTCCCCATGCGTTTATGGGAGTATCTGACAATGGGGAAGTGGGTGTTGTTCGTACGGGGGGGAACGTAAATGGCCACATTGTGCTCAGAGGTGGAAATGGGCAGCCGAATTATGATGCACTAAATATTGCCCGTTGCCAGCACGCATTGCGTGATGCCGGGTTAAATGAACGTATTATGATTGACTGTAGCCATGAAAACTCAGGGAAAGACCACCTTCAGCAGCCCAACGTCCTAAGTGATATAGCAGAGCAGGTTAGTTCAGGTAATCGGTCAATTATGGGCGTGATGATTGAGAGTCATATCAATGAGGGGCGCCAGAACATATCTGAGGAGATGGAATACGGCGTCTCAATCACTGATGCCTGCATGAGCTGGGAGCAAACCGAAAAATCTATTCGAGCGCTTTATGAGCAATGCGGTTAATTTACTCGTCTGAGCAGGGTATTAATCGGCTTGGTTTGAGGTGTAGCGACAGGCTTGATTTGCTGGCTCTCTTGGTGAGAGCCAGACGTTATTTACTAATTCAGCTAATTACTGTTTCTTATCGCCTTGGGAAGAGGGCTGCGTTTGCTGGTCTTCTTTTTTGCCCGGCTCAGATATTGATTTTATTTCAGACAACTTCACAGCAATCCCCATTGAGGCGACGAAGACAATCGCGATAAATACCCATAAGTGGCCAAACAACCACGTACAAAAAAGGCAAACAGCACCCGCTGTAAATGAGTAGAGTAGAGCCTGCTTTGTCGACATGTTGCACCCTGTTTCAAGATTGTATCACCTGTAGTAATACACTATGCTTTGTTGGCGCATTACTCAACTTTAAACTGGGACACCTTATCTTTTAGCAATTTAACCACATCGTCTATTTCAGTGCTTGAGGCTGCAGCCCGGTTTACCGATGACGCAGTCTGTTCTGTTGCTTCATTAATATTTACAATATTGCGATTAATCTCCTCTGCAACATGAGTTTGCTCTTCTGCCATTGAGGCTACTTCTGTTGATAGGTCAAATAGCTGTGTGACCGAAGTCGAAACACTCTCTAAATGGGCATCTGAATTGCTAAATGAGTCAATGCTTTCTTTGGCTACCCGGTTTGCCGTGTTAATGGCATTGACGGCAGATTTACTGCCCTCTTGAAGGCCCTCAATGCTTTGTTGAATTTCTGTCGTTGATTGCTGTGTTTTGCTGGCCAACGCTCTAACTTCGTCGGCAACCACTGCAAACCCTCGTCCACTCTCTCCAGCTCTGGCAGCCTCTATCGCTGCGTTTAGTGCCAGAAGGTTGGTCTGTTCGGCGATGCCTCTAATTACATCGAGCACGGAGCCGATCTGGTTGCTATGGGTTTCAAGCTCCATAACAACCTGATTTGCATTCGTTATATCTCTTATCAACTGGTTTAACTGAGCGTTTACCTGAGTGGAAATGCTGGAGGCTTCGCTGGATTCCGATTGAATATCTTCTACATTTTTTGCGGCTGTTTGAATGCTCTCTGCAACATGCTGAATTGAACTGCTCATTTGAGAAATAGCTGATGATATCTGCTCAATCTCATTCTGTTGTCTATTTACCGCACTGTTAGCCGTGTTTGCCGTATTGGCCAATGTGCCTGTCATATTTGAGGCGTTATCCGCAGCGAGGTTAACCTCTGTAATGATACTTTGCGTTTTTTCTATAAAACGGTTGAGTGCCGTTGCCATGTTGGTAATCTCGTCGCTCCCGGTAATTTGCGCTCGCTGAGTAAGATCCCCTTCGCCCTCAGCAATACCCCATAAGGCTTTTCTCAGGCTATTAATTTTATTAAGCACGAGCTTGGTCAGCAAAAATGCCATGCATAGTAAGGTTACCAATGAAGCAATAATGACCAAGGTTGTTAGAGATACTGTTAAGTTTGTTGCCCCGGAACTGATCGTGTTGATTGATGATGAAATCGTTTCGCCCAGATCGTTGGTGGTTTCTTTGAGTGATGTTTGTAATGCAGCAACAACATTGACCGACTCTTCTCTCATCGTCTCTTTAACGGTCTTATTGCTATCGTTTATAAGTTTACTAAAGCGATCTTTTAGCGACTGAACTTCTGAAACAACCTGCGCGTTGCTGATCCCTAAGACAAACTTGCCTATTTCAACATCTCTTGAATTTATTGGTTCGTAGATAACCGAAATGTCGTTATTTTTGGGGGCTGCCTCGAGTACTTTGTTAACTGAACCGCGAACCTGGCTGCTGGAAATGAGGTCTTTTATGATGGGGTCTTTGCGGTTCAGGTAGCGAGTGAGTGGCTTGCTTTCCTTGTCCAGGAATATAGCAAACACAACATTGTCTGTCTGATGCGCCATTTCTACAATGCGTGTCAGCTCAGGCGTATCGTTGTCCCAAATATAAGGCGGTGCTATTTGAGCGAGCACCGTTGCAAGTGTCCTTGATGATTGCTCTAGCGAATATTGGAAGCTCTCTTCTATTATCAGTTCTTCTTTTTCAAAGTTGAGCGCAAGCGTTGCCGAAAGCGATTGGCCGGTTTTATCGGCCATCTGTTGAATGAGTGTTTCCACCTGAGAATTTGTCTGAGCGAGCTGGGTTGTTATCTGTTGTTCGCTGTTTTTCAGGCCCGACTCGATACTATGGTTGAGGCTGTTTACGTTACTTGAGGTGAGTACAATAAACAGCAAAACCTGCACGATAGAGATAACAATCAATGCGGCAAAAACCGGCTTCAGTAGTTTACTGCTGACCATTGACTTGAAAAATGTTAGCACAATCAATCCGCCCCCGGTTTATTAACAGAGCCTGGATGATTATGGCTACCACTTCTCAGGCGTCGCTTATAATCAAAGCATAGTTCAAGAACAGGGTAATGGAGAAACTATCTCTATACTCAGCGACATATATACTGTTAAGCCCCGATTTACGAGGTGTGCAATCTATGACGGGTCTGGGCTATCTAACGTAGCAAATGCCAGCTTTCCGGCTAAGAGGATGAGTGCTCCCCCCATTACACGCTCGACCCAGTGCCCAAAGTGCGAGAAAAAAGAGCGAACCCGCTGTTGCGAGAGAAACAGCGATAACCCGATAAACCAAAGCCCGGTCGCAAAGGCCATCCATAGACCATAAAAGAGTTGCACGGCGGTTGGAGTACCAGGGCTGATGACGACAGTAAAAAGCGCCACAAAAAACAGTGTGGCTTTAGGGTTTAACGCGTTGGTTAAAAAACCGAGGCGGAAGCACGACATCGCCGAATGATATGACAGCAGGCGGCTGTTCGGTGTATCGGATTGACTCAGGTTTAGCGACTGTGGTTTTGCGTTTATGCATTGCCAACTGACAAAAAGCAGATAGCCAACTGCGAGAACCTTGAGAATATTAAATGCCAGGACTGATTGAGATATCAATAGCCCTAACCCTAACAACGAGTACGTCACATGGAGCAGGATACCGGCTCCCACCCCTATGCTGGTCCATATCGCTTCTTTACGGCCTAAACTAATACTTTGTCTTACGACGACAGCGAAGTCGGGGCCAGGGCTGGCGACGGCAAGAAGGTGAACGGTTACAACCGTTAGAAACTCTGGCCAATACTCTAATACAGACATATCTAATCTCATCACAGGTTACCCTCTGCACTCAGAGGAGATGGTGCTCATCCTAACACGGCTAATACAATGGTTGAAGGTGAGGGCGTGAGCTTTTGTCGCTCCTATCGCGGCGGCTGTGTTGACTAGGCGATGGTCTGTCTGGTCGCCTATATAACTAACTATATTTAAAATCTATCAAAGTAATTTAAACAATTAATTATCTTAATCGGTGTCTCTATCGTATCTTATTTACATCAACTAAACATCACGACCCAGGAGAAACAAATGTTGCAATCTAGAGAAGGCCACGCAGTTCCACAAGTTACATTTCCGATCAGAGAGAACAATGAGTGGAAACAAGTTACATCTAAAGAGCTTTTTGAAGGTAAAACCGTCGTTTTATTTGCATTGCCAGGTGCATTTACGCCTACCTGCTCAAGCACGCACTTACCTCGATACAATGAATTGGCAGGCGTGTTCAAAGAGAATGGTGTTGATAGCATCATCTGTTTATCAGTTAACGACCCGTTTGTGATGGATGCCTGGAAAGAGAACCAGAATGCAGAAAATATCTACTTTTTGCCTGACGGAAATGCGGAGTTCTCAGAAGGCATGGGCTTAGCCGTAGACAAAAATGAGCTGGGCTTTGGCAAGCGCTCATGGCGTTATTCAATGCTGGTAAAAGACGGCATTATTGAAAAAATGTTTATTGAGCCACAAAAGCCAGGCGACCCTTTTGAAGTATCTGACGCAGACACCATGCTTAACTACATCAATGAGGAAGCCAAGTTACCCGCAAGAGTAACGCTTTTTAGCAAGCCTGGCTGCTCACACTGCCACAGAGCAAGAAACCTTTTGGACGCCAAAGGTATTCGATATGAAGATATTGAGTTGGGGCAAAATGGTATTAGCTATAGTTCACTACAAGCCGTTACCGGAAAAGGAACAACACCTCAAGTATTTGTTGATGGGGTTCTGATTGGTGGCGCAGATGAACTGGAAGTGTATATGAGCCGCTAGTCACTGACCATTGCGAAGAGCCTTGCCTGGAGGTAAGGCTCACACTGAAATAATATATCTTAAGGCGATCATGAGGTTGTGCAAACTTAGTAACATGGTTTAGCCAGGCTTGGGAGGAATGATGCAGGCATATCAAACAGAAAAAATGATACGAAAAGTTGATGTACTGATAATTGGCGCAGGCACCGCAGGCTTAGGGGCATACCGTGCAGCCAAGGAGCATACTGATAGCGTATTACTTGTTGAAAGTGGGCCGTATGGAACGACCTGCGCAAGAGTCGGTTGTATGCCAAGTAAGTTATTGATCGCGGCAGCAGAAGCAGCACATTCTATTGAGAAAGCCCCTGTCTTTGGCGTTCACCCTGGCCCGCTGAGCATTGACGGGGCTGAGGTCATGAGTCGTGTTCGTTCAGAGCGGGATCGTTTTTCGGGCTTTGTTGTGGAGTCGGTTGAAAATATTCCTGCAGATGACCGGCTTCGAGGGGTTGCATCGTTTGTAAGCGATCACCAAGTAGCGGTCACACTGGAAGATGGCGCAGAAATTGAGCTAGAGGCAGAGCGAGTGGTTATCGCCACAGGTAGTCGACCAAGCTATCCGTCGAGCTTTGAAAAGTTAGATGACCGGTTACTAATCAATGACACCGTCTTCGAGCTGGAGACCCTGCCAGACTCTATTGCCGTGTTTGGGCCGGGTGTCATTGGGCTGGAGCTTGGCCAGGCGCTGAGCCGACTGGGTGTTAGGGTTAAAGTCTTCGGCTTGGGAGGTGGCTTAGGGGCGATACGAGACCCTGATATCAGAGCCTATGCCAGAAAAGCGTTTAATGATGAATTCTATCTTGATCCCGATGCTCAAGTGCAGGGAATGGAGCGAGTGAAATCAACCGTCGATGGTGAAACAAAGCCACAGGTAGAAATTGCCTACAAACACCTGAAAAAGGGTGATGTGGTGGAACGGTTTGATTTTGTCTTGGCTGCTACTGGCCGGGTGCCCAATGTTGATAAGCTAGGCTTGGAAAATACCTCCCTTGAGCTTGATGATAGAGGTGTTCCGCTATTTGATCGATATACCATGCAGGCACAGCGAATTGACGCGAAAGCTGGAAGCCACATTTTTATTGCGGGTGATGCCAATAATGATATTCCGTTGTTGCATGAGGCCGCAGATGAAGGCCGTATTGCTGGGCAGAACGCTGGAGGTTTTCCACGGGTTCTTGCGGGTAACAGAAGGGCTCCCATTGCGGTGGTGTTTACCGATCCGCAAATTGCGGCAGTCGGGCTAACACTGGATCAGGTTAAAGAACGTTGCCAAACCTGTTATGCCACGGGAGAGGTCTCGTTTGAAGACCAGGGCAGAAGCAGAGTAATGGCAAAGAACAAAGGTCTGCTTAAAGTATATGGGGAACAAGGTACAGGACTGTTTTTGGGGGCAGAGATGTTTGGCCCAGCCGCTGAGCATATTGCACACCTGCTATCGTGGGCAGTTCAAAAACGCATGACGGTATCCGAGATGCTGGATATGCCGTTTTATCACCCGGTGATAGAAGAAGGGGTTAGAACGGCCCTGCGCGATCTTAACCATAACTTGCATATTGGGCCAGACGTGATAGAGCGCTGCTTGGATTGCGGGCCTGGCGCTTAACTATTAAGTAATTACAATCACTCCCATTCTTGTCGCTATCAGACGGTGCTGGTAATCTAGCACCGTCTTTTTGTTGATATAAATGGGATAACAATGAGTTACCGCATCGAGGGAATCGACTTTCTTATACTCAGCATCATTGCCGTGTTTGCCGGGGCATTTATTAATCGTGTTATTCCTTTACTCAAAAGAAATAATATTCCCGACGCGGTAACCGGAGGGTTGCTGTTCAGTCTGGTTATCACACTTGTAAGCAGTCATTGGGGGCTTACGGTTGAGTTCGATATGAGACTGAGGGACATTCTACTGCTGGTCTTTTTCACAACAGTAGGTTTAACAGCCAAGTTCAGGTTGCTGCTGGCGGGTGGAAAAGCATTGGCGATCCTGCTCGCTATTTCTATGATGTTTCTGTTTTTGCAAAATGCGACCGGGGTGCTGGTGGCTACATCGTTCGGCGGCAATCCGGCCTACGGGCTTTTTATAGGCAGTATTTCGTTAGCCGGGGGGCATGGTACGGCTATCGCGTGGGGGGCAGAGGCTGCAAAAGCGGGCCTTGAGCACGCAGAAGCGCTCGGTATTACCTTTGCGACCTTTGGCTTAATTATGGGGGGCATCATTGGCGGGCCTATTGCTGGCCGGTTGATTAAAGTGAACGGACTCAAGCCGGAGGGCGAGCTTGATACCATCAAAACAGTGGCTGAAGTGAAAGAGCAGTATCACCCCACCAAACTTGAGGATATTCTGAAAACGGTTTTGATTATTGCTATCTGTATTCAAGTCGGTGACTTGGTTAACCGGTTTCTTTTTAGTACGGGAATGCTGTTGCCTGGCTTTCTGACCGCGATGTTGATGGCTATCTGTATTACCAATGGTGCGGAACTGGTCAAGTTTAAGATTAGCGAGCGAGCGGTCAGTGTTGCAAATAATCTGAGCCTACAGATATTCCTCGTAATGAGTTTAATCTCCATGCAATTTGCGGCGCTGTCTGAAGGGGTTCTGTCAGCGGTTATCGTTATGTGCATTCAAGTGACACTTATTACGCTGTTTACCATGTGGGTGGTGTTTCGCGTTATGGGGCGAAACTATGACGCAGCGGTAATGGCGTCGGGCTTTGCCGGGTTAGGGCTTGGGGCAACTCCGGTTGCGATTGGTAATATGAATGCGATTACTAGCCGGTTTGGGCCATCACCCAAAGCTTTTCTGGTTGTTCCGTTAGTCGGTGCATTTTTTATTGATATCGCTAATGCTTTGATACTCAAGTTCTTCTTAGCGTTACCGATGATGGAAGGAGGTTTTTAGGAACCGTTTGTTCAATTGCTAAAAAGTGGATATTTCGAAAAGAGTCTAAAATCGTAGCCTTGATGCAAGGAGGCACGACTGGAATCAGGGTTTTGGTTGATAGCTAATGTTGGTATCTTTAGGTTTGAAGATGAACATCTCTCCCCTGATTCCGCTGCGAGGCTGTGAAAGCATCCATAGGCTCCCCGCTGTATAATATCGTCGCCTAACGACTTCGAAGATATAAGAAAATGGGAAGACAATACAAGAAAACACACTCCCGCGATCAAGGGGATTTGTTTCCGAGCCATATGGATGACTACGTGCATGAGAGTCATCCCATCAGAGCCCTTGATGCCTATGTTGAATGTTTAGACTTAGGAAAGCTCGGTTATCAACATACCTTAGAGAACAAGGTTAATAGCGGGCAGCCTGCCTACCCTCCCGGTGCGTTACTCAAGCTTTACCTCTACGGATATCTAAACCGCATTAAGTTGAGTCGTCGGTTAGAACAAGAGTGCCACTGCAATATAGAGGTGATGTGGTTAGTTCAAGGGCTTAAGCCAAGCTATAAGACGATCGCTAATTTTCGCAGCCAAAACCGGCGTGCGATTCGGGAGACTCATAAAGAGTTTATTTTATTCTGCAAGAAACTTTCGTTGTTTGAAGGCCAGTGCATTGCTATTGACGGCAGTTTCTTTAAAGGAAGCGCGAGCCGCAAGAGCTTTACGACCACCACAGGTCTCAAGAAGAAGCTCAAAAAGCTAGAGGCGCATATCGAGCAATGGCAGAACGAGCTAGATCAGCAAGATGCGCAGGAAAAGGAAGAAGAAAACAAGCCCAATGATATTGAACTGGAAAAAGTGCTTCAGCAACTCGAAGACTGGAAAAAAGAAAAACAAGATAAAGAGAGCGAATTAAAAAGGTTAGAAAAATCTAAAAGAACACAAGAGAGCAGTACAGACAAAGATGCCCGTTTACTGAACAAAGGAACTCAAAAGGTATCCGGCTACAGCGTACAGATAGCAGTAGATAGCAAGCATCACTTGATTGTTTGCGAAGAAGTCACAACGGAGCCAAACGATCTTAAACAATTGCACCCAATGTCGCTAAAAGCAAAGAAAATACTGAATTCAGATGAGTTAGAAGTGCTTGCTGATGCGGGCTATTACAGCGGGGCGCATATTGCTAAGTGTGTAAAAGATAAGATAACACCTTATGTTCCCAAGCCTAAAACAGGGGGTAAGGGGAAAAAGGGAAAGCAGGTTGGAGCCACTTCCTGCTAAGAGGCCAAGAGAAGGTAGCGGCTGAGTTTAGTTTAATGGCGTTATGCTATAACTTCACACGTACACTTAATGTGTTGGGGTTCGACAGGCTCCTTGAGGAGATAAAAAATAAAGCTCTGTTTCGCCTTAAAAGAAGGAACTCAGCTCAGAGCTATATTTAAAGGCTTATAATTATTACCTGTTTCTACAGATAATAATTAAAAGGGGCGTTGTAATGGCGCCAGATTCGCTTCGAGTTCGCCTTGAAGGCAAAGAATCTCTTGCTTGTTAATACTTTCACAGCCTCTACGCTTCATCAAGGCTACTGACATCCCAACGTCCGCAAAAGACTCTAAAGAGACACTTATAAATTAGGTGTAGATCCTCCATTGAGTCTGCCCAGACTGTTTTTAACTTGGTAATTTTTCACAAATCTCAAGGTTCAAGTTTGTAAACTCTTCCCACGAGTAAATTTCAGAATAATAAGTTTGATATTGTTTGTCTATTTGGCAGATGTCAGGTCTATTCTCATAGACATTACAAATGTTAGTGGCACAATTTAGGTGCTTACAAATGCCATCCCCTCTATCCAACCATGAAGTCAGGTCAGATAGATCAACATTTTTGCAGCATTTTCCACACTGTGTGCATGGAAATGGTTCTAAAGATACCGTAGTGATTTTTTGAGGCTTATCTGTCATAAAGTGAAGGGCCAATACATAGGCCCTGATCTATATTTTGTTTGAAAATATTCAGCTGTCGCTTTTTGATAAGGTCGTTTTTCCTAAAGTGACGGCTTTACGAGACTCCTTAGTTAACGAGCCTTTTTTATCAATAATTGGCGATTCCATAATAGTTTTAAGCACTTTTGCTGTGGATGCGGCCAAGAAAACAAGCTTCTTGTTTTCTTCGGAGTACATTTGATAGTCCTTATTTTCTTCAACTAAATCCTGTAAAGAATTTAGCAGTGGTATAAATCGCTCATTTAGACCAACAAGAATTTTGTTTATCTCGCGGAACCTGCGGCCAATACCGTCTGTGGCAACCCCTGCAGACTTCATCTCTTCAGCTGCTAGTTCAGCTTTATCAAAATTTGCGTATGCATCATGTTTTGCTGCTTCAGCCTTTGATGCTAGCATCATTCCGCCGACTGCTAGAACTGGGCCGGCAACAACCCCACCTAAAACGGCCATTCCGCCGGCCATTCCAAATCCTCCGCTAGCGAGAGATCCTCCGCCTAGCCAAGCCAGAGTAGCATTTGTTGCTGCTGCTCCACTTAAGCTACCAATGGCGGTTCCTGTCGATGCGGCTCCAAATGTTCCAACTCCGCCATAAGCAGCAAGGCCTGCTAAACCGCCGCTTCCGAGGGCAGTCATCCCTCCAGTCACAGCTTGCTTTATTTCGAAGACTGACTCCTCCATCGCGAGCATTTCAGCACGGTCTATATTGGGTAGTCCAAAACTATCTATTAGAGACTCATCATCAAAATCAATAGCTTTAATTAGTGAGAAAGTTTCAACAAAAGGAACAATTGAGTTCTTGTAGAGGCCAAACTTTGTTTTCCCAAGCGTTTTCATTTGCGTTTGGGCTTTCTCGCGTTTTGACTCTAGTTTTGTTTTAGCGTTATCGTAAAGCTCTTCTGCTCGTTCATTCCAGTGTTTCGCTGAGTCGTGATCAGATTTGGCATCGACACCTTTTTTTACTCCATAAACACCAGTTGCCAAAGCTGCACCTGCCAAAATAAGGGGTAAAGGCATGTCTTAGTTCTCCATGAAAATTATAGCTTCTTGCATTAGGGTCATTTGTCTTTGTGCCCAAGATTCCAAGTCTTCTAGCAAAACCTCTGGAACCTTGATCATTCCTGCTACTTGGGAAATGTAATTTTTTTCTTTTTCATCGTAATTTTCATCTACGCATGCAATACTGATTAATTCCAGCAAAAGCGAAACTCGAGATTTTTGATCGAGAAACAGTGTGGCTAAATCATCATTTGAAGTGATTTTCACCGGCTCGCTCTCAACCGAGCAAAGGGATTTTAATTCTTCAACCAGGCTGAACTCCCGATCATCAACTTGACCATCTATTTCTATCAGTTCTATTGCCATTCCTAGAAAAATACTTTGCTGTGATGGAGTTAAATTGTGAATAAACATGCAATATCCTTGTAATTTAAGTAAGGATTTCAGCCTAGTCATCTAACCCAAATTTAACAATGAAACAGTCGTATATTTATGTAACAGATTGCAAAATCGGGTACCTTAATGCCGGTTCGAAGGCTATCATTCTTAAGTTTCTATAAAAACGAATTAAAGGATTTCCGGTTTGAATAATTTAGAATTAAATTTACCAGAAAAAGAGGTTTCTGAGTTTCTTACACGGAAATATCTAGATCAGGTTTTTCAAAGTACGGTAATTGAAGACCATTCATTGACCGACCAAATTAATAGACATTATAATCTACCCAAAATTGGATCCCACCTTGTAACCCCTCGTCTTGGCTACACGCATCATGGTGTATATGTGGGCGATGAACAGGTAATCCATTACTCGGGATTTGGGAATGAGATGCGGGGTGGGCCAGTTGAGAAAGTGAGTATAGGCGAGTTCTGCGATGGGCGGGAATATACAATTCAGTATCATAATCATGTTCAGTTTTCACCTGAACAAATTGTCGAAAGAGCAAAGTCCAAACTTGAAGAGTCGCAGTATAATCTTGTCTTCAATAATTGTGAACACTTTGCAAACTGGTGTATAGATAACCTTCATATAAGCAATCAGGTCCATCAAGTCAGCCGAGCGGTTTTGCCCAGAGGCACTTATATTGTAGCTCTTGAACAGACACGAATATCTCTGGTTGGCTATTTGAAGGGTGATATCAATAAAGAAAAACTTTTCGAGGATATAAGTCATACAGTTATTAATACGGCATCAATGTCTTTTTATGGTGCGTTAGGTCAGGCTGCTATACCTATTCCCGTAGCGGGGTTTCTTATTGGTTCTAGTATAGGTCTTGTGGTTGGTAACTTATTACAACAATCTGGCCTTTTGGCGCTTGGGGATAGCCCTGTCGTGCAAGAGGCAAAAGAAAGGAGGCATGAAATAAATCAATTATGTCAACGCCTAATACCCGAGATTCAAAAAAGTAGAGCGCAGCTTGAAGAATATTTATCTACCCATTTTGAGAGCAGAGCAGCTATATTTTCAAGCGCATTCAATTCATTGGACGAATCGTTAACAACACTTGATACAAAACGCTTTACTGATTCTCTTGAACAGATAAATAATCAATTCGGTACTGTTCTTGAATTCGCTGACTTTCAAGATTTTGATAACTTTATGGAGTCTGATGATTCTTTTGATTTTTAACCACCCATAGCTAAAGGCTTATCGAGCCCTTTATAGCTATCTTTTGCTCCAAAGCGAGGTTATCCCTGAGCTAATCTCACGCTTCTAAAGGAGGTCGTCTCTTAGCCGATTTCTGCCTTCATAGGTTCCGCTACCTTAGCCAAAATCTAGGGGGGGGGACTTATGGTCGAACAGATAAACCCTGATTCCAGTCGTGCCTCCTTCCATCAAGGCTACGAACCCTCTCAGAATCGACAGTGCCCTTGTAGTCGTGATGCAGCGAAGCAGAATCAAGTGAATTCAACCCCTGCTAGGATATACAAAACTTGAACTCCTGTGGAGGAACGGAAACTAAAAGAGCATATGGTATAAATTTCATTCGTGGCAAAAAAAAGGGTGGATCAGCCTAAATGCTTAATCCACCCTCATCTTGTACCTTGTACCTTGTACCTTGTACCTTGTACCTTGTACCTAGCTACTGGCTGTTCTCTCTCTCGATAGCGCGGTATGCGATATCGTTGCGGTAGAATACGCCATCCCAGCTGATCTGCTTGGTTAGCTTATAGGCTCTCTGCTGTGCTTCGGTAACAGACTCTCCGAGCGCTGACGCGCAAAGTACCCGCCCGCCGTTAGTGATGACCTGGCCGTTTGCGTCCTTTGTGCCAGCATGGAATACTTTTTCACCGTCTACTTCTGTCTCAGGTAGCCCGGTGATAATGTCGCCCTTGTTGTAGCTATCGGGGTAACCCCCTGCTGCCAGTACAACGCCGACGGATGCTCGCTCATCCCAGTCCGAACTCTTTTCATTTAGCTTGCCATCTACAGCGGCTTGGCAAAGGTCAACAAGGTCTGACTTCATGCGTAACATGATGGGTTGAGTTTCAGGGTCGCCAAATCGACAGTTGTACTCAATGACTTTTGGGGTGCCATCTGCCGCGATCATTAAACCGGCATAAAGAAAGCCTGTATAGTCATTGCCTTCCGCTGCCATGCCTTCGACCGTGGGGTAGATCACTTCATCCATAATCCGCTGATGTATTTCTGCGGTGACAACAGGGGCCGGTGAATAAGCACCCATTCCGCCTGTATTAGGGCCTGTATCGCCATCGCCTACGCGTTTGTGATCCTGACTTGTTGCCATGGCTAAGACATTTTTACCGTCTACCATAACAATGAAGCTGGCTTCCTCACCTTCTAAAAACTCTTCAATAACCACTCGGTGGCCTGCATCGCCGAATTTATTGCCGGCGAGCATATCTTTAACGGCTGCTTCTGCTTCTTCAAGCGTCATAGCGACGATGACGCCTTTACCTGCTGCAAGGCCATCGGCCTTTACGACAATAGGCGCACCTTTTTCACGAACGTAACCCAGTGCCTGATCAATGTCAGTAAAGTTTTCGTACGCACCTGTTGGTATCTTGTGTCGCGCTAAAAAGTCTTTGGTAAATGCCTTCGAACCTTCAAGCTGGGCCGCGCCCGCTGAGGGACCAAAAATACGCAGGCCTCGTTCGTTGAAGAGGTCTACGACACCTGCAACCAACGGTGCCTCTGGGCCAACAATCGTCAGGCCTATTTGCTGCTCTTCAGCAAATTTCGCCAGACCTTCAAGATCCATTACATCAATGTTTACGTTTTCCAGCTTAGGTTCCAATGCGGTGCCAGCATTGCCCGGAGCAACATAAACGGTGTCAACATAGTCAGCTTGGGCTGCTTTCCACGCTAAAGCATGTTCGCGTCCACCGCTGCCGATAAGAAGTACTTTCATTTTATGCTTGTCCTGTAGTCTGCCAGATAACGACATGGGGTGTCGTTATCTGGAATCAGAGGGTGCCTAGATAAGATCCTCTCGGATGAGTATCTTAATGCAGGGGTTAATGTCTGAAGTGACGCATTCCGGTGAACACCATTGCAATACCGTGCTCGTTGGCTGCATCAATGACTTCCTGATCTCGCATTGAACCGCCGGGCTGGATCACTGCGGTAATGCCAGCCTTGGCAGCGGCATCGATACCGTCTCTGAAGGGAAAGAATGCATCTGAAGACATGACAGACCCCTTAACTTCAAGACCTTCGTCTGCCGCTTTAATGCCTGCGATTTTAGCGCTATAGACTCGGCTCATTTGGCCCGCGCCAACACCGATAGTGCGGCCATTCTTGGCATATACAATCGCGTTTGATTTAACAAACTTGGCAACTTCCCAGGCGAATAATAGATCGTTAAGTTCCTGCTCGGTTGGAGATCGCTCAGTCACCATTTTCAGTTCGTCATGATTTACCATGCCTAAATCGCGGTCTTGAACGAGTAGTCCACCATTGACGCGCTTGTAATCAAAGCCAGGTATACGCGCTTCACCAAACTCGCCACAGGCTAACAAGCGCACGTTTTGTTTAGCTGATACCACATCAATTGCCCCTTGAGATACGGTAGGCGCAATAATCACTTCGACAAACTGGCGATCAATAATTTCTTTTGCCGTTAGTTCGTCCAGCTCTCTGTTAAACGCAATGATACCGCCAAATGCAGAGGTTGGGTCAGTTGCGTAAGCCAGATCGTACGCCTGTTTGATGTCTGCACCAATAGCGACACCACAAGGGTTGGCATGCTTGACGATGACACATGCAGGGTCAGCAAACGGTTTTACACATTCTAGTGCTGCATCGGTATCTGCAACGTTATTGTATGAAAGTGCTTTGCCTTGCAGCTGTTTGGCTGTGCTAATAGACGCTTCCGCGGGGTTTTTCTCAACATAGAACGCGGCTTGCTGATGAGGGTTCTCACCGTAGCGCATGTCTTGTGCTTTAACAAACTGGGTGTTAAACGTGCGAGGGAATGTGTCAGATGCGTTATCGTTGGTTTTTGTACCCAGGTAATTTGCGATCATTCCGTCATAGGCTGCGGTGTGCTCAAAGGCTTTAACGGCCAGATCGAAACGGGTCTCAAGTGACAGCGCGCCTTCTGCGCTGTTCATTTCAGCTAATACCGCATCATAATCAGGAGCATTAACGACTATCGCAACATCTTTATGGTTTTTTGCCGCCGAACGAACCATGGTTGGGCCGCCGATATCAATATTCTCTATTGCCATTGGCAGATCGCAGTCAGGTTTGGCGATGGTGGCTTCAAACGGATATAAGTTGACGACCACCATGTCGATAGGGTTGATGCTGTGCTCATCCATGACGCCATCATCAATACCGCGACGCCCCAATATTCCACCATGAATTTTAGGGTGCAATGTTTTGACTCGGCCATCCATCATTTCTGGAAAGCCTGTGTAGTCGGAAACTTCAATAGCGGCGATGCCACTATCGGTTAACAACTTAAATGTTCCGCCAGTCGAGAGGATTTCAACGCCCATCTTTTCGAGTGCCTGGGCAAACTCTACGATGCCGGATTTGTCAGACACGCTGATGAGAGCGCGTCGTATACGGATACCTGATTGCATTTCAGTCATGGTTTTTAATCGTGAACAAGTTTATAAAAGTTGAGGCAGGCAAACTACATTTTTGATCTTTAGATTCTGTAGCCTGCTGGTTGCCTGAAGTAAAGGCCGTTACTTTGGTTTTGTTTCAAGTACAGTTACTATCTCTAGTAAACTAACACTCTTCTGTAAAGCAACTCCATCATGTAAAGATACTTTGTAATGCAAAGGTGCTCTCACTCAAAGATACGGAGCCTAATACGAACAATATTCTGAGAAAATATTATAGCAGACCGTACTGTTTTAGCTTCTTGCGTAATGTTCCACGATTCAAACCTAACAAAACTGACGCTTTAGTTTGGTTGTTTCGAGTGTACTTCATTACTTGCTCCAACAGAGGTGCTTCTACTTCGCTAAGCACGAGCTGGTACACTTCTGTCGCCGGGGTGCCATCCAGCTGGGCAAAGTAGTTGATTAGCGCTTTTTCTACACTGTCGCGCAGGGTCACGTTGCCTTCGGCCCCAAAAGGCAGGCCCACTTCGGTTTGGTTTTCAGATAAAGAAACTGGGATTGCAGTGGTCGTTTCTGCAAATGCTTCAGTTGTCATGCGGCGATGTCCTCTCCATTACTTAAACACTCAAAATACTTGGTTATATTTTCAATTTGTTCTTGTGCTGATTCCAGCTTATTAAAGTCTTTCCGGAAGTCGCTTCCATTCTTGTGTGACTTCAAGTACCAGCCCACATGCTTGCGGGCAATTCGTGTACCCATGAGCTCACCATAAAAGCGGTGTAGCTCCTTCAGATGTGTCAGCAGTATTGCTCCAACTTCTGAGGCAGACGGCGCTGCAAGGTGTTCACCTGTTTTGAGGTAGTGGTCTATTTCTCTGAATATCCATGGACGGCCTTGTGCGGCCCGCCCAATCAGTAAACCGTCTGCCTGGGTATGGTCTAGAACAAAACGGGCTTTTTCTGGTGTATCAATATCTCCGTTGGCAAAGACGGGAATAGATATTTGCTGCTTAACTTCAGCAATGGTGTCGTATTCTGCTTCTCCGCTATAACCACAGGTTCGGGTTCGACCATGTATAGCAAGCGCCTGAATACCTATCTCTTCAGCCATACGCGCAATCGTGACGGCGTTTTTATGGTCGGTGTCCCAGCCGGTCCGGATTTTCAATGTCACCGGGATATCAACGGCCTCTACAACAGCCTTAAGAATGCTGGCGACTAGTGGCTCATCTTTCAGCAGAGCAGACCCGGCAGCTCGATTGCATACTTTTTTGGCGGGGCAGCCCATATTAATATCAATGATTTGTGCGCCACGCTCTTGATTCATTTTTGCTGCCAAGGCCAGCATTTCTGGTTCGCCGCCCGCTATCTGTACCGACCGTGGATCAGGTTCACCGGTATGGTCAAGGCGATGTTTTGACTTGCGCGTGCCCCAAAACTTCGGGTCTGCAATAACCATTTCTGAAACGGCCATACCTGCGCCCATTCTTCTGCAAAGAAGCCTGAAAGGGCGGTCTGTCACTCCCGCCATGGGAGCCAAAACCAGTTGATTTTTCAACGTGTATGGGCCAATTTGAATCACATCTGATCTCTTCGAAAGGTTGTTTAGTTGTGTCCCTTCGTCTCGCCAGTCTATTGAATACAGCCTATTGAATATATTGGGAGCAGGGTAACCGAGTGAAACTGTTTTACCGGTCTAATCAGGGGGGGTAATGATACTCGTCAGAGGCGTGTCATTAAAGGGGCATTTAGAGGAAAAAATAGATTATTTTTCACTCAGTTTGGTTGACAATTGAACGCTTTTTTGCCGTTTTGAGATTTTAATTGGATTGTTATACAAGTGGGCTGGGTTTTGTAAAAAATGACGGCCAGCCCATAATCGTGAGTTGCCTAAATTTGAGGCGTGTGTTTGAAGAATTTAACCGAGTAGTTTACTGCGTCTTTGCCCGGATCCATTATTTCAATAGAAATATGAATTGGTGTGCCTTTTGGCATAGCTGCCCAGCTCTTAACATCACCTGCCAGGTATTCTGAGGGTTCAAACAGCCTTTGCGCAATGACCTTGTTGTTCAAGTCAGAGAAGTATAGCGCGAGGTTTGGGAATGGCTGATCAAAGAGAGCCTGGTTGACGATCACTGCATCGATAATCAGTGCTTTGCGAGCAGTGGGATGGCTACGCACGATCAGGTTTTGGCTTTTGATTTTGCTGGTATCAACTAAATCGGGAAGCTGGCACCCCACCAGTTGGCAACCTTGCTCGTAAAAAGGCCTTAGCTGGTCAAATTGTGAAAGCTTATCATAGTGGAACCAGGCGAGTTGAGCTAACAGTATGACTAACAGTGACAGGTTTAAAACCGTCCAAACTAACGTGCCAAGCAGAGAGCGCTCTGAAGATCGGGGAAGCTCCAACGGGTCTACTTGTAGATTCTGGTATTGGTGCGAAAGGTTGTAGTGGGCTTCACGTTGCGATGCGTGTGCACTGGTAAGCGCTGCATCCGGGCTATCTGAGGAGGTGGATTTGTGGTGAATGTTATTGCTGCGCTCCTCCTGATCCAGCTTTTCAGTAATATCTTCATCGAGTGCTGAAAACTCTGCCGAAAGCATGTTCGAGGCCGGGGTATTACCTGTGTGCTCGGTTGGCTTGCTTTTTTGTGTGGCAGGCGTTGAAGGTTTGCTGGTCTCGATCTCTTCAAGCATCTGTTCAGCCCAGCTTTCATCTGAGCCTGCTTTTTTGCTGGTAACGCCCTTATCAAGGCTGTCTTCTAACTCTTCGTCAGAGAAATGATTGCCACCACCGCTCTCTAGCTCAAGAAAGCTGTCGCTAAGTTCGGATGAGAATGTGCCGGGGCCAGTATAGCCGTCGTCTTCACTATCTTCGTCAGGATTATCTGCAAATATCAGCTCATCTTCATCAGGCTCATTTTTGTCGCTAACGGCTTCGGTCGCAGGTGTCTCAGTCGCATTGGGTTTATTGGACGCGCCAGCTTGATCGGTGCCGTTTGTTTTATGGGGGGGCGTTGCGGGTTTGGGTTTTGCTGCAGTTGAATCAACAAGGTTTTCCAGCGCATTAAATACTTCCAGACAAGATCCGCAACGGACTTTCCCACCCGCTGCGTTAAGGTGTTGATCTTGAACTTTGAAGGTTGCTTGACAGTGAGGGCATTGAGTTAAGTGAGTGGTGCTCATCGTGTCCTTTTGCATCCTTTGTATAAAATCTGACATCAAGTTGATAATTCAAGTGTAGCGATTTTTTTGGATTCTGAATAGCAGTGCTTGCGAGCCCGTAGTTAATAGGCTCCAGCCACTTTAGCGTTTTATACCGCTGAGCCTCATCCACTCTTCTTTTTGCTCTGGCTGATCCATTTCAAACCATTCGCTGTAGCGTTCACTTACGCCATCTGCTTGTTGCTCAAGTATCCCTGATAGAACCAGCTTACCGCCTTGTTTGGTCATTTTTGACAAGGTAGGGGCGAGATTGATCAGTGGTTGAGCCAGTATATTGGCAATCATTACGTCCGCTTCTAAATCCGGGGCCTCTTCAGGCAGGTATATCTCAAAACGTTCTTCTGCAATATTATTTCGGCGGGTGTTTTCTCTTGATGCCTCAAGCGCTTGAGGGTCATTATCAACCCCGATGACCCGTTTGGCACCTAGCAACAGTGCGGCAATGCCCAAAATGCCTGAGCCGCAGCCATAGTCAACGACAACTTTGTCATTGAGGTCTTGCGCGTCAAGCCAGGCAAGACAAAGCGCAGTTGTCGGGTGCGTACCTGTACCGAATGCAAGGCCTGGGTCAAGCATGAGATTAATGCCGTTAGGGTCTTCAGGCTCTCGCCAGCTGGGGCAGATCCAAAGTCTTGATCCGAACCGCATAGGGTGGAAGTTATCCATCCAGGCCCGTTCCCAATCTTTATCTTCGAGAATTTCTATACGATGGGAGGGCAGTGGCTTGCCACTCAGCGTTTGATACTGTTCTTCTATTTTAGGAATTATGGCCTGCATATCCGCAGCCGCATCAAACAGCCCGGTTAGCCGAGTGTGTTTCCAGAACGGGGTGGTGCCGCGCTCGGGCTCATAAATAGGTTGATCTTCACTATCTTCCAGGGTTACCGCGCAAGCCCCGGAGGCTAACAAAAGATCCTCAATGCTATCAATTTGCGCAGGGTGTATATCGATTTTGACTTGTATCCACGGCATGATGTGACCTTATCCCATGTACTGAGACCTTTGCACGACTACTGCGCTTACAAATACAGCGTTAAAAAATGACTCAAAATGCTCATTTATTACTCATAAACTGCGCTTTTTCTTCATTTTTTGCCTTGTCTTTGCTTCGCTCGTAACGTCGTGCAAAGGTCTCATGCTAATTGGTTTAAATGTGTATTTACTGGTTGCCAGCAAGCGCAACGAGCTTATTTTATCAGCTGCTCAAGGTGATGAATGGTAAAATCACCTTGGCGGAACGCCTCATTTTTGATGAGTGTCCGGTGCAGTGGAACATTTGTCTTAATGCCATCAACCACCAGTTCATCGAGTGCAACTGACATGCGGTTCAATGCGCTCTCTCGATCTCCCCCATGAGTTATCAGTTTACCAATCAGTGAGTCGTAGTAGGGAGGGACACTGTATCCGCTGAACAGGTGAGAGTCCACTCTGACACCATAGCCACCGGGTGCATGAAAGTGATTTACCTTGCCTGGGCTGGGTGCAAAGGTTTTCGCATCTTCTGCATTGATTCGACACTCTATCGCATGGCCGCTGAATCGTATCTCCTGCTGAGAAACTGAAAGGGGCAAACCACTGGCGATGCGTAGCTGCTCTTTAACGATGTCAATGCCGCTGATCATCTCCGATACAGGGTGCTCTACCTGTATTCGGGTGTTCATCTCTATAAAGTAAAACTGCTCATCCTGATAGAGAAACTCAAACGTTCCCGCGCCTTTGTAGCCTATATCGATACACGCTTTAGTGCAGGCTTTAAATACAGCCTGTCTGGCCTCTTCGTTGATATTGGGTGCTGGCGCTTCTTCAATGACTTTCTGATGCCTGCGTTGCAGTGAGCAATCGCGATCACCCAGGTGCACTGCGCCACCCTGGCCATCCGCAAGTACTTGAACTTCGACATGGCGGGGGCGGTCAAGAAACTTTTCAAGATAGACGGTATCGTCACCAAAAGCGGCTTTTGCTTCACTCTTTGTCAGCGCGATGCTGCTAAGCAACTCTGCCTCGCTGTATACCGCTTTCATGCCTCTTCCTCCCCCTCCGGAAGCGGCTTTTATCATGACGGGGTAACCAATCTTATGTGCAATGGCCAGTGTACGGTCATCATTGTTGGTGACCGGGCCGTCTGAACCTGGCACCGTTGGAACGCCTGCTTTGCCCATCGCTTGAATCGCAGATACTTTGTTCCCCATCAGCCGAATGACATCATGGGTAGGGCCAATAAATGCGAAGCCACTTTTTTCTACCTGCTCGGCAAAGTCTGCATTTTCAGCTAAAAAGCCATAACCCGGGTGAATTGCCACGGCATCGGTCACCTCTGCCGCAGAGATGATAGCGGGTATGTTCAGGTAGCTTTCAGCGGGGCTATCTGGGCCAATGCAAACAGACTCATCAGCCATTCGCACGTGCATTAAGTCCCTATCAACTCTTGAGTGTACGGCAACCGTTTGAATGCCCAGTTCTTTGCACGCCCGCAAAATGCGCAGTGCGATCTCTCCGCGGTTCGCAATTAGTACTTTCTCTATCATGCTGGGTACTCAATCACACTATTGTGATAAGGGGTTGATCGAATTCGACAGGTTGCCCATTTTCAATGAAGATCTCTGAGACCGTGCCGCTCTTATCCGCTTCTATCTGGTTCATCATCTTCATTGCTTCAACAATACAGATGGTATCGCCCGATTTAACCGTTTGCCCGACTTCGATAAACGCGGGTGCGCTGGGAGAGGCTGCTCTATAGAACGTACCGACCATTGGGGAACGAACGACATGGCCATTGTGCTCTGGTGCAGGGTCGGTTTCTTGTTGAGGGCTGGAGCTGTCAGCTTTCTCAGTTGGGGCCTCGGGGGCGGAGGCTACAAAAGTGGGTTGCTGTGCCGTGGCCATGACTTGCTTGCGCCTGCTGATGCGCACCGCATCGTCGCCTTCTTTAATTTCAATCTCTTCAATATCTGACTCTTCTATTAGCTCAATCAGTTTTTTGATCTTACGAATATCCATGTTGTTATCTCTTCTCGCTTTAGGCAGCGTGTATTTGTTCTTGAGACTGATGTTGCTAGCCATTCACCTAACATTTATTTACTTGGTACTTATTTCCTTAGTACTTAATTACTTAGTACTCATTTATTTGGTACTCATTCGTGCCGCTGGTCTGTGGCACTGATGACAAGTACTTAGGCTGAGGTAGGCCAAGCTGTTTTAATTCTAATAGCCTGCTGACTCGTTTAGTTGTTTGATGGCTGCTTGTAATGCCAGATCATAGCCTTGACTGCCTAAACCGCAGATAACGCCGATAGCGATATCCGAAAAATAGGAGTGGTGCCTAAACGCCTCCCTTGAATGTACATTGGATAAGTGCACCTCAATAAAAGGGATTTCGACGGATAGTAAGGCGTCTCTAAGGGCTACGCTGGTGTGAGTAAAGGCTGCCGGGTTAATAATGATAAAGTCGACCCCTTCTTGCTTCGCATCATGAATTCGGTCAATCAACTCGTATTCAGCATTGCTCTGAAGGTACTGTAAGTGATGCCCGAGCTCGGTTGATGAGTTGGTCAGCCGTTGATTGATATCGCTCAGGGTTTCAGAACCGTAGATTTCTGGCTCACGACTGCCAAGCATATTTAAGTTAGGGCCATGAAGAACGAGAATTGTCGCCATAGCAGAGTGTCCTTTCTCGGTTTTTTCACTGTTAATGGAAGGGGGTAAAGTTAATTTTGTTGCTATTTCCAAGAAGTTTGCCGCCTTTTCCCTGTATTTTCAAGAAAATTCGGCAAACTTGTCTGTTTAAGAAGAGGCAGGTTTTGTTTATCTAAGATGATTTTATTGGGTGAGTTGAGCGGGGGGCTCCCGATAGCTGCGAACGGTGTTACGGCCTGCTCGCTTCGCTTCATACAGGGCGTTATCTGCACGCTCGCAAATTAGCTGGGCGTTTTCATTAAGCCCAGAGGCTACACCGCAACTAAATGTAACCTGAAACTCTATGTCGCCAGCGGGTTGCCTGAGTTCAGAAAACTTCTCTCGTATCTCGTTTAGAATCACTTTGGCGTCGCTTTCGCTGGTGTTAGGTAGCACAATCGCGAATTCCTCACCGCCGTAACGGCCAATATGGTCTGTTTTTCTTAACCGCTGTTTGAGAAACAATGACAGGCTTTTAAGTACTCTATCTCCAATAGGGTGGCCGTAGCTGTCATTAATTTTCTTAAAGAAGTCGATATCCAGCATGGCAAAGGTGAGTTTCGATCCACTCTGGCTGGCCTTGGCTATTTCCGTTTCAAGCAAATAAAGGGTATGTGTGTGATTATAAAGCCCAGTCAGGCTATCTCTAATCATCAATGCTAACAGTGATCGGGCTCTACGCCCTCTGTTATGGATGGTCGCCGTTAAATGTTTCGGGTTGATAGGCTTGGTTAAAAAATCATCCCCCCCCAAACTCATGGCATGTAACTGTTTGTTGATATCATCTTCGGCAGAAAGATAGATAATCGGCACGCTGTGGAACTTATCCTGCTGTCGAATCACCCGCGCCAACTCCATGCCCGTGCAGCCGGGCATGTACATATCCATGATAACAATCTCAGGTGAGAAGTCGTTGAGGGCAATCAGCACCTGCATCGGGTCAGTAATCACGCAAGTTGTCATCCCTGCTTTAGTGAGTACATTCTCGATATATCGTGCCTGGGCTCTGGAATCATCCACCACCAATACTTTGTATGGATCCAGTGGGCTGGCGTTGGTATATTCTTCAATCTTCTCGATGAGCTGGCCAAGGTCTACCACTTTGTGAAAAAACTCTTCTCCACCGCTGCGGGAGGCCATTAAGCGCGTTTCGATATCGTCATCTTCATCGCTGGTATAAATAATCGGGATGGGCATTTCATGGTTGGATTGTATCGATTTGATGGTTTCAATCCCGGAGAACTTATCTCCACCAAAATTGACGTCAATTACGATGGTCTCGGGTTTATCGTGTTTAGCCGCCTTGATCAGGTCTTCACCCTTATCAAAACTGACGGCACGAAAGCCAAAAAACTCCAGCTGTTTGATAATGCGCTGGGCATTCTCTTTATTATTGATGGCGATATAAATAGGGGTACGGAGAAAGGTGCGGGGCGCTGTTGTAGCGTTACTGTCGCTCTTTCTTTGAGTGCATTCGCTAAGCGCAGAGATCGCTTTGTTGATTCGTTCCTTTTTGGCGTCATCAAGAGAGGTCGCATCTGCCTTTATAGCGTTTAACTCGTCTGTTAAATCACTCGCAACAAGCTGGTGCTGTGCCATCTCAAAGCGAGAAGCGAACTTGCCCAATTTTGCAGATGACTCTTTTAAGTCGTTCAGCCACTGCATGTCTGCCCAATCAGAGTCTTTGAGCTTTTGCCAATTATCGAGCACGATGCGGGCTTGACTGGTGACTCGTTTGGAGAAGTGTTGTTTAAGTTTATCCCGCTGATCTTCTGATGACATTAATTGTTCCTTCGGTCGTGAAGCTTCGGCTTCCACGCTTCTGTTCAAACAATGCTCGCCTGGAGGGTGCCAATTAAACCAGAACGATGTAGGAGTATAGCGTGTTCGTCCCAAGCCCACACGATAGTGGCTGCTTTTTTATATTTATTGAACTATTTTCCAAAAAAATCTAACTATTATTGTAGAGATTTTCTACCGGACTATAGTATGTAATATAGTCCTTTAATGTCATAGTGTGTAACTATTTGTAATAAATGGGAATGTGTTCATATTAAATTCTCAGAATCGAGCAATATTGCGATTTACATGCGAGTTTATCTGCGTCAAGCCACAGGTTCGATTTATAAGGCTGTGCCTGTAAATTTAGACCTGATCAAGAGGCCGTTATAAATGAATAAAAAAGTACCTCGAAGTATAACGTTAAAACATCTGCTGCTTTGGTTCACGGGCTTGTTGATGGCTACGCTGCTGGTCGTTAATTTCTTTTTGAATGTAAGCAGCGCCAGGGACTACATGCAGCAGCAGCTAAGTTCGCATGCGCAGGATGCAGCAACGTCGCTTGGTTTATCCCTATCTTCGGTGATTGATGCCAGTGATCTGGTGGCAGCCGAGTCAATGATTGATGCAATGTTTGATAGCGGATACTACCGGCATATTATCTATTACGATGTTAATGGTCAGGCAAAAGTACTGCGGCATGCGTCAATGAAAATTGAAGGGGTTCCTGGCTGGTTTGTTGATTGGATAGAACTGAACGCACCAGAAGGGCAGGCAGCTGTTGTTAACGGCTGGATGCAATTAGGCAGCGTATCTGTCGTTAGTCACCCGGGTTATGCTTATAAAAAACTATGGGACAGTTTAAAGGTTGAACTGGTGTGGTTTACGCTGATTGCCGCAATCGCGTTTCTGGTCATGCAACTGGTGATCACCACCATCTTACTGCCTCTGAGAAGAATTGAGAAACAAGCCAACGCTGTTAGAAACCGGGATTTCAGTTATCGGGCACCGATGCCTAAAACCCGTGAGCTAAAACGGGTGGCGATTGCTATGAACAGCATGTCAGACCGGCTTGGCAAGATGTTTAGCGAGCAGCTGTCACTGATTGAGCACCTGAGGGCGGAGTCATTTCATGACCCGATAACGGGGTTGGGCAATCGGGCAGAATTTGACGGTCGACTAAAAGCTGAACTGGAGTCGGAGCAGAGTGTCGCAGTGGGTAGCTTGTTGTTGATCCAATTAAGTGATTTTGCAGGCTACAACCAGACATATGGCCGAAGTTCGGGCGATGAACTCTTAATAGAGCTTGCAGGCGCAATAAAATCCAGCGCTTTGCAGGTTGCCGATGCATTTGTGGCCCGTCGCTCCGGGTCAGACTTTTCGGTCTATCTGCCAGGGGTTGTGGACGAGCAGGCTGACAAGTTTGCCAATGACTTGCTGCACAAGCTATCTGGGCTGCACCTTGTGAAACAGATGTGTAGGAATGACGTATTGCATATTGGCGTTGCCTCGACGCTGGCCAAGATATCGCTGCCGATGTTTTTGTCAGAGGCGGATATGGCATTGCGCAGGGCGCAAGCAGAAGGCCCGAATGGGTGGCAGCGTTATGTCAGTGGCAGTGACTTTGCCACTCCCGGGGACGCTGTCAGGCAGGCCAATGAGTGGCAGAAAATACTCAGCGATACGCTGGCTGAAAAAAGCATTATCTTTCATTATCAACCCGTCTATAGTGGGGATCGTTCAACTATCATTCATCATCAGGTACTGTCACGTATTGAAGTGAATGGTGAGCTGGTGATGGCGGGGGTATTTATTCCCATGGCCGAACGCTTCTCCATGCTGGCAGATTTTGACCGTTTAGTTGTTGAAAAAATGATAGAGCGAGTGGACGGTGGGCGATTTGATGGCAAGTTGTGCGTTAATTTGTCGGTTCACTCATTGGCTGATGACCGATTCGTCGCCTGGCTTTTAGGTACGATGGAAATGCACCCGTTGGCGGCAAAATGCTTTATTTTTGAAATATCCGAATACAGTTTGCAACTGGCTGATGAGCAGCTTGAAAAACTGGTTGCCGCCAGCAAGCGGCTTGGGTATCAGGTTTCAATTGACAAGTTTGGTGTTGCTGCTGTGCCCTTTGCTTACTTGCAACATTTGTCGATTCACTATATTAAGGTGGATCATAGCTTTATTCGCGATATTCAAAATAGTCGGGATAACCAGTTCTTTTTGCGGTCTGTTCTGCAAATTGCGCATGGCCAGGATATACAGGTGATAGCCGTCGGGGTTGAATTTGAAGATGAGTGGCAATCAATAGAGCCTCTCGGCATCGACGGGGCAATGGGGTATTATCTATGCAGACCTCATGAGCATATTGAGTAAGCAGCTTCAGTAAATCTATATTAAGAAAATAGGGTTGTAGAATGGCATTTGAAAGGGTTAAAGAGTTCGTAAATAATCGCTGGGAAGACCTGCAAGATTACCTTGGGGGCGGGCTGTTACCCAAAGTGCTTTTGGGTGGACTTGTGATCTATTTATTGGTGTCTGTTGTACTGGGTATGTTTTGGAGTAGCGAGCCTGATACATTTGATGTTGCGCCGGTTGCTGCGGCTAAAGCAACCTCGGAAGGTCATGAAGTGGTGGTCGGGTCTACTACCACCGCAACGCTGATTATTTTGGCAGAAACACTGCTTGAGAAGCCGGGAGGGTATATTCGAAACGATATTTTCCCGCCGGGTGTTTGGCTAGACAATATCTCCAGCTGGGAGTTTGGCGTTTTGGTTCAGGTCAGGGATTTGGCCAGAGCCCTGCGTAAAGACCTTAGCCGGGTTCAGAGCCAGTCTACAGAAGACCCCGACTTGGCGATTGCAGAACCTCAGTTTAACTTTGATAGCCGTAGCTGGGCTATTCCCTCTACAGAGCGAGAGTATCGCCGGGGAATTGCGGCGTTAACGCGCTATCTTGGACGTTTGGCTGATGACAACAAGCAGGATGCCCAATTCTACTCCCGTGCCGATAACCTTAGTAACTGGCTGTCTGATGTTGAAAACCGGTTAGGCAGTCTCTCTCAAAGACTGAGTGAAAGTGTAGGGCGCAACCAGTTGGATATGGGCTTGGCTGGCGACCCTTCTGCCATGCAGTCAACCGCAACAACAAGCTTGATTGTTAAGAAGACTCCCTGGCTCAAAATTGATGATATTTTCTATGAGGCAAGAGGCACAACCTGGGCGCTTATCCACATCCTGAAAGCCATCGAAGTTGACTTTGATAAAGTACTACGAGATAAGAATGCACTGGTCAGCCTAAAACAGATTATTATTGAGCTGGAGGCCACGCAAGAAACCGTTTGGAGCCCGATGATTCTGAATGGCAGTGGATTTGGTATGACCGCTAACCACTCGATTACCATGACTTCTTACATCTCACGCGCGAATGCGGCGATTATCGAACTAAGAAATTTATTGCAGCAAGGGTAGTGCATCGCTGCTTTTGACTGATTGTCCGAACATGGTGACAAGCTGATGCTTGTTACCATGTTGGGGGGTTATCGGCTTGCTTATCACCATGCATTTTTATTATGCCTATGTACTTTGACGAAGCTGGTTAATTGGTGCTATAAACAGGTCCTAATAAGAGGGCTTTATCATGCAAACAAAATTCTCCGAGGACGTTATTCCTCTTTCTGATCTCAAGGTCAATCCAGGCAAAGTTATAAATCACGCTAAAGATACCCATAGGCCTGTCCTTTTAACTAGCCGCGGGCGGGGTGTTGCTGTTGTTCAGGGGCTTGATGACTATGAAAACGTCAAAGAAGAGCTTGAGTTTGTAAAGGGTATTGCCCAGGGCTTAATGGAAATCAAAGAAGGTGAGACTTTTGACATTAGCGATGTGAAAAAGCAATTAGGTCTCTAGTTCGTGAATATTTCTTTTTCAAAGTCTGCTATCGAAGACCTTATTGATATTAAAGAATACTATCTTGAGCAGGGAGTCCCTCAAGTAGGTCAAGATTTTATAGCATCAATTATTGAGCACATTCAAACACTCTCGGCGCATCCCGATATAGGCCGCGTTGTGCCGGAGTTCAATGATGATTCAGTCCGTGAGCTTATTCATTCACCCTACAGAGTTGTATATCTTCGGGAAGCCAAGTCGGTAAAAGTGATTCGCGTGTGGCGCAGTGAAAAGCTACTTAAACTCCCAGAAAAATGAATATAACCAAGCGTTAACTTCAGGTGAGCGATGCGTGAGTACTTTTAGTTATTGCTAGTCGTGCAAAGGTCTCTATAAGTGTGTTCGTACCTATTACTCTTTGGAATGCCGTGAGCCTATACTTTACAGAGTCATGCGATCCCAAATTTGGATGTTTTGGGGTTTTTAAACTTTTAACATTTATTGTTAGTGTCTTTGCGCTTATATCTGCGTTTTCTATGTCTGTTGCTGGTCACTTATTAGTCGTCCGAAAAGGGCTTCAAATACATAATAAAGAGCACCACATAGCAAGCGCGACTAATTAATGGTGCATGCCCCCCATGTTCATTGCGGTGCCTGAATTCAATATATCCATGGTGATATCGTTAAACCCGATGACCTTGCCACCGTGTTTTGTGGCAAACTGTTCGGCGTCTGCTTTCTGGGCAAAAGATGCCAATGTTGGCCCCATCGCACCTTTCATGCTTGAACCGGCAACGAACCAGGCATCTTTGGCATTCACCATGTGTTCGTCATTGGGGGAGTTCCAGTCACTTCGACTCATATCATGAACATAGATATCTTTACTGTTCGGTTTGTTTTCTGGTTGCAAGTACCAGCTCATTAGGTCACGTGTTGAACAGAACTTTCTGACGTTGCTTTTTCTCCCCTCGAATAATTCGCCCTTAGGGCCGGGAAATTCTGTAATTATCATACCGCATAGGTGGCATTCGTCGCCAGATTCAATCGCCACAGGTGTGTTTTTTGCCTGCTGTGTTTGTTCTTCATTGCTGCATGCAGTAAGAAGCAGTAATGCAAAGGCGGTTGTCATCGTGATTTTTAACGTGTTGCGAATTAACATGTCAGTTTTATTCCCTTGGTGCGCAGCCGCACTCTATTTAGGTATGTATATGTTAAGCGTTGTTTTATAGGGCGCTTGCGCACCGTTTGTCTATATCTTTCGTCGTGAAAATGCCCAATAAGCCAAGCTAAGCGGCAATAAAAGCCAACCTAGCAAAACACCGAATAATGTTGTGAACCCAAATTCAACTTCGCTGGCCATGACCAGCAAACCACCGCCACTGCCTTCAAAGCCAACAAGGTTAATGAGTCTAAATACATCGGTTGGGTTTAATAAGAGCAGATAGGGGAATAGGTCTGGGTTAAATTGACCGTCAGTGGCCACCAGTAGACCCAGCAAGCCCAAGTCGAAAACCAGAACAAATATAAACCAGAAAATCAGTGCCAGCCCGGCCGCTTTTGATTTTTCAGATACCAATGTGCTTATAAAGTAGGCCGCTGCCACGAAAATAATGCCGAGCAGTGTGGCGGAAACAATAAAGCGGGTAAATGCGATGGACAGTGCTGAGATATCTACACCACTGGCGAATAATGCAATGATCACCGCAGAGGAGCCAAAACCGAGCGCGGTGGATATCCCCATGATTAGGCCGTGACCTAGCAGTTTGCCTAACAGCAACTGAGCTTTTGTTAATGGGTAGGTCAGCAGTAGCAGCAAGGTACCATCCTCATCTTCGCCCACAATGGCATCGTAAGAGAGTAGCAGGGCAATTAGGGGAATAAGAAATACAGCCAAACTGGCTAGGCTGATAATGGTGTTGGGTATTGAGGTAAAACCTACAACCCCAGACGCAGCGGCACCAAACCATGAGATACCGATGGACAGCAACGAAAATACCAGTGTGATTGCAATAATCCACCGATTACGAAGGCCGTCTTTTAGCTCTTTTTGAGCAACACACCAAATCGCATGCATTATTCGACTCCTTCTTTCTTTTTAGTCAATGAATTTGTCATATGTGGTGCAGGCTCTCCATTGGCTTTATGTGAGCTGGCTTCTACGTAGTAGCGGTAAATTTGTTCTAAAGAGGGTGTTTGAAGGTCAACATCTGAGACGCTAGGGTGTTTCATCAGTTCCCGCAGAACATGGGTTTTGTCTACATGTGATGTTTGAATTTCTATTGCCTCGCCATTGTTGGATATCTGTATGGCATGGGCTTTTAGTTCAGAGCGTAAAATGTCCTGATTAATTCCACCATAGGCATGAATGACGGTGGGCAGCTCTGCCTGCTGTCGAAGCTCTGCCAGTGTGCCAAGCGCCTGTAATTGGCCAGCGCCTAAAATAGCGGCGCGATCAATGTGTTTTTCCACCCCGGGTAAGACGTGCGAGCAGAGTATCACTGAGCAACCCGATTTTTTAAGCTGGTCGACCATGCCATAGAAATCTTGTGTGGCAATGGGGTCAAGCCCTACGGTGGGCTCGTCAAGCAGTAGCAGCTTTGGTTCGGTCAGGAGTGCCTGTGCCAGTCCTAGTCGCTGTTTCATTCCTTTCGAATAGGTTTTGACCTTTCGGTTTGCAGCGTGATTTAAACCGACTTCTTCCAGCAGTTGAGATACTCGGTTTTTGCTCACTTTTTTCAGTTTGGCAAAATACGCCAATACCTCTTGGCCAGTGAGTTGCTGGTAAAACGAAACATTTTCAGGCAAGAACCCGAGTCTGTAGCGGTAGTCACTAAAGTGTGGAGAGGTTGGGGCATGGCCAAAAACAGACACAGTGCCTTCCGATGGTTTGAGCAACCCCAGGATGAGTTTCATCGTAGTTGTTTTACCGGCCCCGTTGTGCCCAAACAACCCTAATACCTCTCCTTCATCAATAGTGAGAGAGAGTTCTTTAATCGCGGCAACACCATCAAAGTGTTTCTTAACGTGGGTGAGCTGTACTACGCTCATGATGACGCTCCCGTTGTTTGATTTGTGTGAGAAAGCTGGCTGCTGGGTGGATTTTGCTCAATTTTACTGGCAGGGCGCATTAATGGGTAGCTATCCGTCACACCGGGTGACTTAAGTACCGGAAATTCGCGCTGAATCCACCTTAAGGTTTCTACAGCCGGGCTGTTCATAAGTACTTTGGCAGAGGGGTATTTCCATAACATTTTATCAACACCATCATTCGGCTCATAAGGTATGTCGCCGACGCCATTATTGTCTCTATCCCAGCCTAGGTAGTCGCTCCAGAAGTTCCCCGTGCCTTCGTTCGACCACTCCTGGGTTCGCGTTGATACATATTTAACTTGTTGTTTGTTACCAATAAAATTATTGCGAGCAATAACGTTGTCTTCCGAGCCTGCAGTAATGTGGATTCCCAGGTCACCCTCTCTAAATGTGTTGTTTTCAAGCCGGTTGTAAAAGGAATTATAGATAAAGAGCGCCTTGCCTTCAGCGCCCTGTGATGAACTGTCACCGACATAATTACTGCCTTGTCGGGTGTTACTTACGTGGTTATTTTTTATCGTTGAGTTGGTGATGTAATTTAGAAGAATTCCGTAGTTCTCGTTCCACTCCGAGCGGTTATTAATAACGGTCAGGTGTTTGGACTGCATGAGTGCATAGCCGGTGCGGGTATGATGGGTGTAGTTATTTTCTACCAGATTACTGTACGAATACATGTAGTGAACACCGTAGCGGAGGTGGTGGAACTCGTTATTGCGAATAGCGTTTTTGTGACTGGTATCGATATAGATTCCATCGCGGGTATGCCACACCTCATTGAATGCAATGTCGGCTCCCGTCGTGGCATAGAGATGGATCCCATTCCCTCTATCCTGAGAACGTATTTCAAGTACCCCTTCTATTCGGTTCGAGTGTACCGAAGTGTTTCGAGCGGCATCCAGGAAAATGGCAAATGAAACGCCTTTGAAATAATTGTCTTTGATGACGACATTATCAGCCGTCTTTTTGACGATGATGCCTGCATCCATTGCAGTCAGGTCGTCACCCCAGTTAACAATATTGCAGCCTTGAATAGTGACATCGGATGCGGTAATTCGGATGGTGTCCTTGATATGGTTTCCGTCCAGTTCCGTACCGGGTGAGCAATTAATCGTCAGGGGTTTATCTATGATGAAATTGCCTTTGTATTGTCCTTGCTTCAGCCGAAGTACGGCACCGTTTTCAGCTTTGTTGATGAATGACTGTAGATCATCTGTCGGGTTGACAATCGTAGTATCTGAAATAGTTCCAGAAACAGCTTCTGGACTGTGTGCGGCCTGGCTGTGCTTTCTAGCATCGCCGTTAAGCTCGTTCGCATCCAGGTTGGCAGAAAACAGCATCGTCAGTGCAGAATATGTGATTAAGGCACCAATATGTAAGGCAGAAGGTTTTTTGGGCATCACACTTTCTCAATAAAATCGGTCAGAATAATTGGCAGTAAAACGACTTGGTTATGCAGTCACTTTGAGTTCTGCTTACTATCGTCTGTTGCCATTGTTTAGGGGTATTTTAGTGCGATTAAGGAGGTTGTTATTTGAGTTAGCTCAACCTCAGGTTAGAGGTTGAGCTAATAAGACATTTATACAGGATATAATGCCTTCAGGTGTATCTTAAGCTTTTTCTACCAGCATACGGCCGCGCATTTCCATGTGCAGAGCATGGCAGAACCACTGGCAGTAGTACCAGAATACGCCTGGGTTTTCTGCTTTAAAGGTTACCGAAGAAGTCGCCTGAGGACCAATTTCCATTGCAACACCGTGGTTTGTCATTGAGAAACCATGGGTTACGTCTTCAATAGTATCCAGGTTGGTGACAATTACAGTGACTTCATCGCCTTGTTTAACCTTAAAGTCAGTCATGCCAAAGTTAGGTGCAACTGAAGTCATGTATACGCGAACTTTTTTGCCATCGCGGATTACTTTGTTATCAGACTCCAGAGTTACACCGTCTTTTTTGGCCTGTGCTACGGTGCTTGCGAAGAACGGATCGTCACGCGTCCATAGCTTGCTGGGCTTTAACTTGGTGCGGTGAACGATCATGCAGTCGTGAGGTTCTGCAAACGCAGGGCCATCGTGAACCAGCTTCATTTCGTCGCCTGAGATATCGATCAGCTGATCATTTTCGGCACGAAGCGGGCCAACCGGTAAGAAACGGTCTTTCGAGAACTTACATAATGAAACAAGATATTTGCCATCAGCGTCACGGGTTTCACCCATTGTGGTGTGGTTGTGACCAGGCTGGTAGTGAACATCGAGCTTCTGCTTGATGTAGTTAACCTTTTCACCGTTGTAAGCTTTGATTGCGTCTTCTACGTTCCACTTAGCGATTTGGCTATCGATAAATAGTGTGGTGTAAGCGTTACCGCGACCATCAAATGCGGTATGCAATGGCCCTAAACCTAGTTCAGGTTCACCGACTACGGTATCACGCTCTTTGATCTTGCCATCAAATAAGTCAGGTAGTTTATCGATAGCGATAATGGTTACCGTTGGAGATAACTTACCGTTTGCAACAAAGTACTTACCGTCTGGAGAGGTGTTTAGACCGTGAGGTGACTTAGGCACAGGGATGTAACGAGTGTATGGGCTCTTAGCCGCTTTACGACCATCAACAACAGGCACTTTCGAGTCGCCAATCGTTTGGTATTTGCCTTCTTTAACTGCTTTTTCAACGGCATGAATATCAAAAATAACCGCCCAGTCACGCTCATTACGCATTGACTCAGCCAGTGTTACACCATTTTCAGAGTTGTAGCAGGTTGAAGCTGCAAAACGACCAGTGTAGTCAGCATCTGTGTTATCAAGGTTACCGTCAACGATAATCTGGAACGCCATTTCCATTGTTTCTGCGTCGATGGCATTGTACATGGTGAAGTACTTTGAAGGGTCTGCCAGATCTCGGCCATCATTTGGCTGTGGCACACGGAACTCACCGTTGCAGAATACATATTTTGTGTGAGGAACTTTCTGTACACGCAAACCGTGGATTGCCTGAACGTTAGGTACGTCAAGAATTTTGTCGGTTTTCATAATGTCGCAGCGAATACGTGCAACACGGGTGTTTAGTTTATCGTTGATAAATACGTATTTACCATCGTACTTACCGTCGGTCATTGACATGTGAGGGTGGTGAGCATCACCGCACATGTGCTTACCAGACTCTCCACGAATTTCTTTACTTTCGTTAGTAATACCCCAGCCTGTTGCTGAGTCAACGTTGAATACCGGGATACGCATCAGTTCACGCATTGAAGGTAGACCCATGATGCGAACTTCGCCAGACTGGCCGCCACTCCAGAAACCGTAGTACTCATCTAGCTCACCAGGATGAACCTGTGCATTTGCTATAGAGTCCTGTGCGGCTTTTGCAAACGCTTCGCGCGTCATAACTGCCCCGCCTAGCCCGGCAACGCCTGCAACACCCGCAGCACTGGCCGCTGCTGATGCTCCCAAAAAGCCTCGACGGCTCAGGGATGGCTGGTTTTCATTTTCGTTCTTCTTGTCGTCCATCATTTTACTCCGCTTTCATCGGGTTTTAATTGGGTTACGAGACGCTTTAATTACTCATATCCCGTTTAATTTCAATTGGTTATTGAGTGTTCTCAATAACCTGTTTTCTATGCAATGTTAACGGCATCTATGGGTTGTAACTCAGGTGCCGGTTTTTTCTTTCTTAATTTCTTTGCTTTATTTACAAGTGGTGGACACTTGCTATCGTTGTGATAGGTAATCTGGCAATCAAGGCAGTGGTGACACTCGTTAGCGTTGATTGTGCCATCTGGATGAATGGCTTGTATTTCACACTCAACCGCACATAACTGGCATGGTTGACCACACTCTTTGCGGCGCTTCAACCAATCGAACAGTCTTAGCTTGGTTGGAATTGCCAGTGCAGCGCCCAGCGGGCAGATATAGCGGCAATACACTTTTCGGGTGAATATCGATATGAATAGCAGCGTGACTGCGTAAGTGACAAACCACCACTCTCTTTGGAAGGCTAAGAGAATTGTGGTTTTAAAGGGCTCGACTTCTGCGTAGCGCTCTGCTGTTGCCATTGACTCTAGCGAGATGCCGAACAAGGCAAGGAGGATTATGTACTTAACCGCCCACAGACGCTCATGCACCGCAAAAGGAAGCTCATACTGTTTGATCTTGAGTTTTCTGGCTAGCTCATTAATCAGCTCTTGAAGTGCGCCAAACGGGCACAGCCAGCCACAGAATATTCCTCTGCCCCATAGCAGTATTGACGCAGCAGTGAAGCCCCAGAGAATAAATATAATGGGATCCATCAAGAACAGCTCCCAGCGGAAGTCACTCATGACTGCGTGGGTAAATGTCAGTACGTTAACAATAGACAGTTGCCCTAATGCGTACCAGCCAATAAACAGCACGGTGTAGATTAAGAAGCCGCGTCTGATATTGTGTAGCAGGCGAGGGTAACGAACCAGCCAGTCCTGCATGAAAATAATAGCGCTTAAAAATACTAAGCTGATTATCAATACTGATACAGAGAATGACTTTTGCTGCCAGATAGAGACCCAAATAGGAAGATCTTCTTCTGGTTCCACAACGGGTTGAACGGGGCGATCAATATAAGCCTCAGGAACTTGATACCCACCAGTAAAACTAACAAACACACTATCCAGAGGGCCTGTTTGGCGGCGGACGAGCAGTTCAATATCCCAATTTGTACCTGGGTCAAAATCAAACTGTGGGCGGATGATAAAGATGTCCATCTCTTTGAAGTCAGGTGTGTTTGCGGTGTAGATATCGGTAAGACGATGGTGATCTACATCGCGGAAGCTAACTGTATCATCACCCTGATTGAGCTGTATGCGGTCAAAAATGCCGCCACGGACGTAGCCATTGCCTTTAAATGAGTATGGGCCTGTTCCCATTACAGCGATGGCATGCTCGCCTTCTTTAAGCTCACCCATCAGCCAGTTATACTCACTCTCGCCCAGCAGGTTTTTACCCACAGTAGGCGCATTCAGGTAGGTGTAGTACATATCGATGAAGGTGTCTTTCTTTTCATCGGGAGTGGCTTCATCTATGCCTTCACCATCGGAGCCTATAAACGCCTCGTCAATCTGAGCGCGTTCGAGGTGCAAGCGACGGATTGAACCATCACCTGTGAGGGTTTGCCAATCAGCTTCCTTAAATACATCCTGCTTAACCGTAGCAGGAAGGGCTGCCGTACCTTCTTTGGCTTCGATAAGGCCAAGCTTTTCTGCTGCCTTATGTGCAGATTTCATAATGGTGTCGTTAACCACGATCACGGTAACTGTTGCGCCCGTGACAGCATCAACGGTGTAAGCATTAGGGTCTGAACTGAAACCAACGCGAATTTTATCGGTGATATGCTTACCAATATATTGTGCGGCAAAGTCCCATAGTTTTTGTGCAGGAATACCCACCAATAAGATTGGCTCGTGGTGCTCCAGCACCCAGGAGTTTTTGAAAACCCCTTCAGTATCGAAAGAAACCAACAGGTTTATTGGTTTGCCTGAATATGCCGGGATGCTGACCTGGTCGTCGGTTTCAAATGCATAACCGAGAACCTCGTCACCCTTCATAACAGGCCAGACGTTTATTTCTTCATCGAATTGGCCGAGATGGTCAGCGCCTTCGAATTGGCTTATAACCCTTTCTCGCAGATCTGCTGCTAGCTCTTTTTCAGCTGCATATGACATCTGGGGGGCTGACAAATAGACCATTGCGGCAAAGGCCACAAAACAAAGGCTATGTATCAGTTTGCTCATGGAGACTCCAAATAAACAGGTGCGACAGAATGTCGCATGACAGGAGCAACTATACGCCCAATAAAAACGGCTAAAATTGATCGGAATCAACTTCGTTACAGAGAAAGGGGTAAGCTTATACTAATGTGGTATATGCAGTGGCTGGAGCCTTACCACGTTTGGCGAGGCAGTGGCTTGGCTGTTGGTTTTAAGGGAGGCAAAGGGGGAGTTAAGTTCCCCACAAAAACAAAAGGAACCGAATAGAGCGGTTCCTTTTACGGCGTTATGGGGAATTAAAGGGTTAGCCTTCTTTTCCGTTTTCACCGTTATAAGCTGCAATGGCACCCACGATTGCGCGTCGCGCTGCGTCTGAATTTTCCCAGCCTTGAACTTTAACCCACTTGCCGTTTTCGAGATCTTTGTAGTTCTCGAAGAAGTGCTTAATTTGCTCGCGAAGCAGCTCAGGCAGGTCTGTCACTTCTTTTACATCTTTGTATAGACGAGTGATTTTGTCGTGTGGAACAGCAACCAGTTTTGCATCTTCACCGGCTTCGTCTTCCATGTTCAGTACACCCACTGGACGGCAGCGAATCACAGAGCCTGGAGCAACAGGGTATGGTGTGACAACAAGAACATCCAACGCGTCGCCATCGTCTGCCAGCGTGTGAGGGATGAAACCATAGTTTGCAGGGTAGAACATGGGGGTTGCCATAAAGCGGTCAACCATTAGTGCACCCAGATCTTTGTCAATTTCGTATTTGATTGGGCTGCTGTTTGCAGGGATTTCAATCGCTACATAGATGTCTTCTGGCGCGTTTTGGCCTGCTGGGATATTGTCAAAGTTCATGGAAGTACCTTTGTCCGTGTTTCCTGAATTATAAAGGCGCGAATTATAATCCTTCCTGATCATCAAACCAACAGTTGTACCATAGCAATAAGTTGTAAATATCACATTTTTATCGCTTGCTGGTGGTTTAGGTGCTTGAAATACCCTATAAGCCCATTTGTTTGGCAATCAGCTCCTTCATTATTTCGGTTGTGCCTCCACCGATGGGAAGAATTCGGCTATCACGATAGAGACGCTCAACAACTGACTCTCGCATATATCCCATTCCGCCAAATAGCTGTACAGCTTGGTTAGTTACATTTTCGCAAACTTCGGTGGCGAAATTTTTTGCCATTGATACCTCTTTGATTGGGTTTTTTCCCGCCTGCATGAGGGCTGCGACTCGATAAGTGTACTCTCTGGCTATTTCAACTTGAGTGGCCATATCTACCAGCTTGTGTTTGGTGACCTGGAATTTACCGATGGGACGTCCAAAGGCTTCCCGCTCTTTAATGTATTTAAGGCTTTCTTCCAATGCGAGTTGGGCAGTCATATACGCCATTGTTGAGAGGAAAAGTCGCTCTTGCAGAAAGTTGGTCATAATGCAGACGAATCCGTTGTTTTCACTACCAATCAGGTTTTCTGCCGGAACCATACAATCGTCAAAAAACAGCTCTGCGGTATCGCTGGCCCACCATCCCATTTTTTTAAGGTTCTTGCCAACAGTGAAACCAGCCGTCCCTTTTTCGATCAGCAACATGCTAATGCCGTTATGGCCTGGACCGCCTGTCCTGACGGCTACGGTATAATAGTCGGCTCGCACACCACTGGTAATAAACACCTTGCTGCCATTGACCCGATAGTGCTGGCCCTCTTTCACCGCTTTTGTAGCGATGCCTGCAACGTCTGAACCGGCTCCCGGTTCTGTTATCGCGAGCGCCGCAATTTTTTCACCCCGTAATACAGGAGGAATGACCCTCTCTTTAAGTGCGGGGCTGCCCCATAGCGCAATAGGAGGGAGCGCTATATCGAGCGATCCAAGGCTTGCGACTAATCCACCCGAGGTTGACCTCATCAGCTCTTCACTGGCGGCAAGCTTCATGAAAGTGTCTTTGTGGCCGGTACCACCATACTCTTCTGGGAAACCAATACCCAGGATACCTGCTGCTCCGGCTTGTTGGTAAAGCGCTTTTGGGAATGTACCCTGTTCTTCCCATTCGTTTATATTGGGCAAGATATGGCGAGTGACAAATTGGCGTACGCTCTCGCGAACAAGGTTATGAGTCTCGTTAAAATAGCCTGTATCCTTACTCATCGCTTCACCTTTATTTGGGATTATTGTATTGGTGGGTGGTTATGGTGTTAATCGTGAGTATGGATGAAATAGATAAACCAAGCAAGCGCTTGGTTTCTGTTCGGTGTGTGGAGGTATAGTGGAAATATGAACTCAATGTCACATCTATGACAATTTAATCAAGAATTTTGCCCGGTGGTTGAGTATAATTTTTACCCTGTAGGGTAATCCTAACGCACACTGATAATCGGTCTGGCATGCATCAGTCGAACGTGCTTTAGGGGGGACTGTTGAAGGATATGGATTATTGTCGTGCTAAATGGATATTTCAGTTAAAACATTCATCAACCAGGGTATTTCGCCTGATAGCTCATCCAGTTTAGCGAAATGCGTCAGGCTATGTAATCTAGCGGCCTATACGCTTGCCGTTGGCTTAATTCCATACCTTTTTCTATATTGGCATCATCAGCTTTACACGGCATTTTCAACCGTATTCTTTCTCGTTTTATTCAATGCCTCAATCCCTTATGTGAACCAGCTCGGTTACAACAAGTTAGCCCGTACATCATTCGTCATTGTTAATTATGCTCTGGGGTTTGTTAATTCAACGCTGCTGGGGCAAGAGACGTTTGTCTTCCTTTATCTGGTCGTCGGCCTTCCGGTGTCTGTAATGCTATTTCGGTTTAGAGAGTATGGCTTACAAACTCTTTGCTTGGGTATTGCTTCGTTTCTCATTGTGCTTGATCTGGTGTTTTGCGTTGCGCCTTTTTTCAGATATGAGCTAACCGACTCGGCGCTTGAGCATATTCGAGTGACCGTCGTGTTGGGGTCACTGTCCTGCTCATTTCTTTTTATCCTGTTTTTCCGTTATGAAAGTGGCTCTGCGCAGCGGAATTTTGAGCAACTTGTGGTGAGCAAACAGATTATAAAAAATGATCTGGATGCAGTTTTTTTCTGCGATATGGCAGGACATATTAAACTGGCCAATCAGGCTGCGGAAAAACTGTCCGGTTATGCCCTTAACGAGCTGATCGGAATGAAACTGAGTGCCATGTACCGCGACCCTGAAATAATAGGCGCTGATGACAACCTGTCTGTGAATAGCCCATCTTCCACCACGAAAGAGCCCTGGTTGATGGCCTGTGAACAGAGGAATTGGCATGGTGAAACTGAGCTACAAATGCGAGACGGCTACTATGTTACTGCATTGGTCAGTCAGTTTGTTGTCACTGACGAAGAGGGAAGGCCTGTTGGAATAGCCGTCACTGCAAAAAATATTACCCGTCAGAAACAAACCGAACTTGCATTAATTGAAGCCAAAGAAAAGGCAGAAGAAGCGGCAATCGTAAAGGCAAATTTCTTAGCGACAATGAGCCATGAAATACGCACGCCGCTGAATGGCGTTATTGGGATGGCGCAGCTGCTACTTGAAGATGACCCAAAACCTGAACATGTCGAGAGTTTGAATATTCTTAAATTTGCGGCCGAAAACTTACTCACGCTTATTAACGACGTGCTGGATTTCAGCAAAATTGATGCTGGTCGAATCACTTTAGAAACAGTGCCTTTTTGTCTAGCTGAACTGGTTAATAGTATCAAGAATAGCTCGCAATATTTGGCCTGTGAGAAAGGTATTGAGTTTAAGGTCTCTTTGGATAATCAGCTTGATGAAATGTATCAGACTGACCCGGTTCGCCTGACTCAGGTGCTCTTAAACCTAACCAGTAATGCGATTAAATTTACCAAAGTCGGCGGCGTGACACTGAGTGTTGCGATTGTTCGCAGTGACGAAAGTGAGGCTGACATAGCGTTTAAGGTTTCGGATACGGGTATCGGCATTGCACAGGACAAGCTGGGTTACATCTTTGAGCAGTTTTCCCAGGCGGACAGTACAATCACTCGTCATTACGGAGGGAGTGGGCTCGGGTTGTCGATTACCAAGGGGTTGTTGGAAGCGTTTGGGGCAGATATTGAGGTAGAAAGCGAGGAAGGCAAAGGAACAACATTCTCGTTTACCCTGACTATGAAAAAGGTGCTGGATGGTGCTCCGTCCAGTGCCTCCAAGGGTTATCTGGACAATCGTCATAACCCTGACTTAAACGAAGAACTGGCAGGGCTTTCAATTCTGGTCGCGGAAGATAACCCGGTTAACGTGATGGTTATTCGAAAGTGGTTAACTAAGTGGCGCGTGGAGCTTGATATCGTGAAAAACGGTGAAGAAGCCGTGCAGAGAGTTCGTGAAAAAACATACGACTTAGTGTTGATGGATATACAAATGCCGGTTATGGACGGTTTTCAGGCGACACTGGCGATTCGAAGCTTAATGAAAGGGGCTCCTCTTCCCATTATTGCACTTACCGCGACCACGACGGATGAGTTTGTAGCTGAAGCGTACAACGTAGGTATGAATGGCTATTTGGGTAAACCGTTTAACCCGAATCATTTGAAGTCCAAGATTATGGAGTTGTGCTTGGTTCAACCTGCTTAAACGGCTAAGCTACCATGCCTTGTTGCGAGTACCCCCTGACCTTTTCAGTCAGAACACCAAAGTTTGTGCTATTTCATTTTTTACTCATACTGAAGTTATGACTTGGCGTAATCTGCTAGCGTGGCTATTAATCAGGAATGCTATGGTGAGGTTGTTTTTATACTGTTTAAGTGTGGTGATTCTTTCATCAGAATTAAAGGCGAGCCCTCCGTTGTCGGTTAAGATAGCGGGCTATGATTATCCTCCACTTTATTATTTGAACGAATCCGAGCAGGTAGAAGGCGACTTTTTCGATGTACTTAACGAAATGTGTCGCAGGCAGCGTTTCAAATGCACGTTTGTCGCGGATAGCGCGGCTCGTTCATATAAGCAGTTAGAGGATGGAGCCATTGATTTGCTACTGACAGGTAAAATCCCCCGCTTTGAGGCGTGTTGTGATGTTATCGACTGGTCTTACCTTTGGACCGGAGGCATATATTCAAGAGAACAGCTTACTCAAAACGTTGATACGTCGCTGTTGATTGGACGGTCTTTGGTTGTGCCGCTGGGTTTAGAATTGCCCTATATTGTATTCAAAGACCTGAGAACATTGGAGAGTCAAAGCAAAGCGATCGTGATTGAAGCAAGAACCGCCAAGTTAACCTTAAAAATGTTCGGCAAAGGGCGAGGGGATTTTGTTTGGAGCTCGAAAGAAACAGAGCCACTGCTGAAGTCTTACTCCGCCAGCCAGGATGCTCGGTACTATTTTTATCCGCTTAAAACAATACCTGTAGTGGTTTGGATCAAACGCTCAAACCCTCATTACCAGCGTATATTAGAAGGCTTTAATCAGGCTTACGCTGAATTAATGTCTTTAAAGCGCTTAGGAACTAATGGCTTATTGTTGAAATAGCCTATGTGGCCTTACATGTTTTGTTTCAGAAACATGTAGAGACTGGTTCCCAACAAAATACTAATGAGCGGGTTGCGGAAGAGCAGGTGTGCAATGGTTACCACGCCCAGGGCTACGAGTTCGTTAACTCCACCTTTATCTACAAACCAGTTAATGTCCTTTACACAATAGATCAGCAGCAAAAGCATAATGGCGGGGGGTAAATAGCGGCCTAGAAACACTAATATGGGGTGCTCACCCTGTTTGTGAAAAAGCATAAACGGGGCGGCTCGGGTCACGAATGTGGCCAAGCTCATCACCAGAATAAAGCTAACCAGATAGAGCGTATTCTCCATTACTTTACTCCTAGCCTTGTATCTAACCGGTGTTTACCTAGCAGCAGCGCCAATGTCATGCTGATCGATATCAGCAGCATGCTATCTGAGTCGAACAGAGCCAACGATGCGACTGCGCAGATGAGAGCAATCAAAAAAGGAAACAGCTTTTGAGTCGCTTTATATTGTTCAATCACTAACACCATGAAGAGGGCAGGCAGGGTAAAATCGAGCCCGGTCGTATCAAATGTTATCGCGCCACCCAATATTGCACCAATGGTGCAGCCAAATACCCAATAGCTCTGGTTAAGAGCGGTAACGATAAATTGAAAGCGGCCTTCACTCAGTGCTAAATCGCTAGATTCTTTGGTTGGGCGACTCCTTTGGCTTTGGGTTGCATGGTGGGCGGTGAGCAGCGAATAGGTTTCGTCAGTCAGCCCGAAAATGATATAGAGCTTTCGCCAGCCTCTGGCCTGTACGTGGTGAATGAGCGACAGACCGTAAAAAATATGGCGCGAGTTAAGCAGCAGTGTTGTCATCGCCACTTCAAAAAGCCCTGCATTTGCAGCGAGAAGCCCGATTGCCATAAATTGCGCTGCACCTGCAAAAATGGCTACTCCCATAATGGTTGCCCAATACCAGGCATAGCCTTGATCTGAAAGCAATAAACCAAATGCCATTCCCATCGGGATATAGCCAAATAAAACAGGCAGTGTTGCCTTAAAGCTGCTTGTTATTGGCGCTGTCTTTGCCTGTAAAGAGGGCATGCGCGACTGGCTCTGCGTTGTCATATTAAATGGGTCTTTGTTATACGGGGGAGGGTGTAGAAATATAGAGAGGCTAGGAGATATTATCAATAGTTCTTTGATCTAATTCGCAGCTTAATTAAATCAATGTATTATCGATTAGTGCCCATTCAGAACAAGTTAGATACGTTGCTTTTGGTTATCTCAGCACAGCTAGTCATCCAGCGACTTCAATTAATTATTAACCCCCACTTTCGTGGGGGCAGAATGAAGCTATATCAGAATAGGCACGTATTGGGTGGCCAATTTATGGGTTCATTTCGAACTGGTCTTTCATGTTGTATGAGTAGCTCTCCCAGACTCTGTTATGACGATCAGGGTCAACGGCGGGGCGCTTGATCATGCGGTCGCAGATAGTTTGTTGAACGAGCGTAGCGCACCCTTTTTGACTCAACTGCAGTGCGAACTTGGAAAAGTCGCGAACCATGAAGTCAAATATCTGTTCAACAAGGTCATCTTCGATGCCTTTAATTTCAGCGTTTTCCAAAATTAACTGGCCGTAGACCACCAGTGTAAATAGCTCACCCAGATTCAATAAGAAGTCGAAATCCTTGCTTTGCTCTTTGCTTGGTTTACCTGCAACGAGCAGTAATTTCAGAAGCCGAATCTGTTTTTTGAAAATGTTGACGTTAGGCAGGTCAACCTTGTCATAAACTTTTCGGTAGTCGTGAAAGCGTGTCTTTCCTAAGCCTTTGGTTGCACCTTGATTGAATAGAAAATCATCATTTTTCGGTTCGCTCATAGTCGGTATTTCAGGGAACTTAGCCGGTTTGAAGAAATAGTTGCCCATAAACTTCAGGATAAGCGCCATGTTGACGTGCACCGTGCCTTCAAGTTTCGGAAGTGCGCGAATGTCCTTTACGGCCATTTCGAAATACATGTTTTTCTCAAACCCTTTAGCCGCCATGACATCCCATAGCTCGTTTATAACCTCTTCGCCCTGAGTCGTCACCTTCATTTTAACCATGGGGGTAAACAGTAAATAACGGCGGTCATCCTTGCTGGCGCAACGCATGTAATCGATGCCTCGCTCTGCAAATAGTTTCATTGCGGTTAAACGCGCGTAAGCATCATTAAATAGCTGCTTTATATGGACAAAGTCAGTTACGTAATGGTCAAACAAACGACGATGAGAGGCATGGTTTATCGCTTCATAGTAGGCGTGAGAACAGATGCCAATCGATGCCCAGCCCAAATTGAACTTACCAATGTTGACTGTGTTGAGCGCCATATCCCAGGCCTCTTGACCCTTGGCCAGTATATCCTCTCCACGGATAGGGTAGTTATTGAGCTTGTACTCAGCCACATAGTTTTGAGAGTTCACAACATTCTGAACTAACTCGTAATTTTTATGCTGTGAATCGACGACAAAAAATACGTACTCATCAGTATCCGTTAGTTTGCCAAATGTTGAGACCAATGCGGCTTTGTTACCGTTACCAATATAATATTTACTGCCATTGGCTAGATAGGTGCCATCTTCCTGGCGAGTCAGGTGCATGTCGCTGGAGTAGATATCTGCGCCGTGCTCTTTTTCAGACAGGCCAAACGCAAAGATACCGCCTTCTTTAAGGAGTTTTGCGGCACGCTTTTTAACTGTTTCGTTATGGCTGATCCAGATTGGCCCCAAGCCAAGGATGGTAACCTGCCAGGTATACCAATGTGCCAAGCCATAAAAACCAAATATTTCATTTAGTGCGCAGTTTCTGAAGGTGTCCCAGCGATAATCTTTATTGCCGTACCTTTCAGGCGTCAGGAAGGTTGCGAATAACTTCTCTTTCTTCTCGAACTCTAAAAAGTCGGCATACCAGGTTCGTTCATGGTCATCCTCTTTTAGTTTTGCTTTTCCTCGTTTCTCAAAAAAGGCGATGGTTTTTTTAACCAGCTCTCTGGATTTTTTATCGAGGTGGTCGTAGTTCTCGAGCTTTGGGTTTAGTATCACTTTCGTTTTTTCAGCAGACGGCGTTGCAGGTGCCTTCTTGTTGAATAGGATGTTGTTGGGTAGGTCTAGCAGTTTCATTCGGTGTTCTCCCTGATTCCGTTTTCAGTTTTTCATTTCTTTAAGCGTTAACGGCTACTACTAACCCCTGTCGTTAACAGTGATAAGAGGGGACTGAATTTACCTTGTGCTGTTATGCAGTGAGGTGTTGTTATGCAGCCAAGCCCCTTAGTATTCGCTGATAAGTGCGGTCATATTTTTGCTTCATTTCTTCAATGCTACCTTCGAACTTCTTTGAGACATAAAGACCAAAGAATCCGTTGCAGGTTGAAAGCAATAACATCGCAACCTCTTCCGGATTATCTTTTTTAAATATGCCTGCATCCATACATGATCTGACGCTGTTAATAATGAACTCGTAAGTTGCCATGGCTTCTTTCTGCAATGTTTTGTCGACTTGAATTTCGTTAGTTGAGTCCATGGTCAGAAATAGAAGTTCGTAGTATCGCGCTTGCTCAGTGGCAAACCGGAAAAAAGCATCAGCTGCCTGGTTGAGCTTATCGAGAGGTGTTGTGCCAGCTATCGCTGGGTACAAATAGGAACCAAAGGTACGAAACCCATCAATTAACACTTGATGGTGAAGGGCTTCCTTACTTTCGTAATGACGATAAATTGCCGTAGGTGTGACCCCGGCTTTGCTGGCAACCTTGCGCATACTCATGCCTTTTGAGCCTTGCTCAAGGTAGATATCGCATGCCGCTGATAAAATTTTGCCTTTAGTATTCAGCATGTAGTATCCAGTATGTTAACGGGTGTTAACCTCTCAAGTAAAAAAATACCCACGTAGGGGGTTGTTGGTTCAGTTTAATTGTTCAGTGAGCGAGTTAATTGTGTTAGATCAATTTCATTGTCGTTATAACGATTAACACAAAGTGTGACAGGTGTAGCAATTTTGAAAAGATGAGCAATTGTTTCTTTAAGTAAAAAAGCGCTGCATCAGTACAGCATTTTAGAAAAAAAATAGCAGATTGCGACATGAGTGTAGCGTTTTTTCAGGCTCAACAGGTTTGCGTTTGTGTTTGGTTGCATTTGAATCAACTTCGGTTACGTTAATTTACTTTTTACAGGCTTTTGCCTGGTATAGGTTTAGTGTGTTTTTAGCCGTAGGCACCGTGAGGGGAAACCCGAACGTTCATTGTCTTCAATGCTAATGACTTCCTGTTGGTCTTTCAGAGAGAGTTATACTGCCCTGGTGCGACAAACCAACAGCCTTGATCCAAAAACTATAAATAACAAAGGATAGATTTTATGAAAAAGATATTAACGTTTTTAGTGATGACTTTTTTCTCGGTAGGCGCGTTTTCATCGGATAAGCCATTGCTGATTATTGGTGCATCTTACGCGAATGCCGGTGTGCCTTTTAATGACAACTTGCAGGCACCCTTGGGGGGGGGCGCCGTAGACTTTGGCAGTTACCTATCGTTGGGGAATGCACTAGTGCGAACGCCTCTACTGGATGGCCATGTTATTAATGAGGCCCAAGCAGGCGCGACAACATTTGACCGAGTTGCCTGCAACCCTGTTTGTGACCCGCTTGTACAGTGGCAAGGTTATGACAAACAGCTAACTAAAGCACTGGGCAGGGTAACGGTTCCTGGTGGCCCTGTTAATGCTGATTATGTGGTTATAACGACGGCCAATGACTGCTTGCACTCTGATTCGTTTGGGATACCTCAAAGTGATGCTATACCGTGTACCCTGTCTGATATGAATGCAACAGTAGATCGTCTGATCGCCGTTGGACAGCGTGCGCTGGATGCAGGTGTGACACCTATCTACGATATCATGCCAGAGTGGGACGCCTTGGATTTACCATTTTTTCAAACGGCGTTTGGTCTGAACTGGGCCATAAGTGAAACGGACTACAACCAACTTCGCAACTTGCATAAGAATCGTATTGCGAATGAGTTACCGAATGCTATCCAGATCGATATGTGGAAACGTTTTGAGCATCGAGGCGATGGTATTCACCCTACAGATCGAACCACTAAGCGAGCAGCTATGAGAATAGCGGTGGAAATGCTTTGGATTCAGTCGGCAGGTATCTAATGTCAATGCGTTACTGTTTGGCCTATCGGCACAGCAGTAACGCAGAATCAATTAAGCCTCCGGTCGGAGGCTTGTGTCAGAATGATTGGTTATTTTCTTACCCGATCCAATACCGCTTGGATATCGGCTTTGCGGGTTCCTAGTCCGGCGCTTTCTACTTTTTTATCCAGCGCTCCGTCACCTATTTCATCTTCAATAGCCGCGACTGCACTGGCTGTATCATCTACTCTCTGTTGCTGCTGTTTGATTCGCTGTAATGAACTGTTTAAGTCGATGATATTGGTGTCGACTGAGTGAGCATGATTATTGGCAAGCCTGGACGCCTTTTGCGCGCTGGCTGTTGCTTTGGCGATTCCTAACTCTCTGCGGAAGGCTTTTATTTGTTGCGCTGATGACTGGATATTGCGAGTGAGATTTTTCTCCCGTGTTATCAGGTTATTGACTGCAAGCATTTGCTCATTCATGACCTTTTCTTTCTCAATAATGTCTTCCGCAAGCTCGGTTGCCAGGGGGGCATCCTCAATGCTCAACGCCTTTGCGGCCTGACTCTCTCTGGATTTGATCTGCTCCCTGAGTTGATCATTTGATCGTTCAAGCTGAACTCGCTCCGCCATAACATAGGCGAGTTGCTGCTTTGATCTGGCGATGCCATGCTCAGCATCGACGATCTCTTGCTCGAATATCCTGATGGCATTTGCATCAATAACGACTTCTGCGCTTTCACGTACTGACCCACGAAGGGCGGTGGCAATTTTTCTCATAACGTTCATAGTGGCTAACTCCTGACTATGGCATTGTTGGGTCTAACTTATGCGTCTGAATACTCTTTAATAATTTGCTGTGTTTTGGCCTCGGATAGCTTGTTAATGAGGCGCTGACTCTCGTGATCATCTCGTAATGTTTTAGACATCGTGATGGTTGAGCTCACTAAAAATAGTGCGCAAATGGCCAAGTACCCTTTAACCATTAAGTCCGCAGGTATCATCACGATGCCTACTGCCATAGCCAGTAGGGAAATGGCAAATGAGGCTTTAACAAAAAATAACCAGCTCTGGCTGTTGCTTTGTACTTCATCGATCATCATATTGTTTCTCCCAAATAACGGCTGTTTATAGTGATTAGCGTGTCGCTTAGCTGATGTGCAAAATTTACTGATCGGGTCTTGGATAAACAACTAAAATGCTTGAAGTCTCTGTTGGATAAACTATAAGTATCGTATATTGATACCATTGCAGTGTTTAGCTGTCGTAAGTGATTAGGTGGAGAATAGATTTGGCTGAGACAACCAGTATTGTCAGCACATTGAAACGAGAGCTTAAATCCCACGGTTTAACATATAAGCATGTGAGCAGAGCGCTCAATATTGCTGAGTCGAGCGTAAAGCGCTTGTTCGCAGAGAAAGACTTTTCATTGAAACGGCTCGATCAAATATGCCAGTTAATGGATATGGAAATTTCTGAACTTCTACAGCGAATGGAGCAGGATAAACGCCTGATTAGCCAGCTTACCCTGGAGCAGGAGTCACTGCTGGTGAGTGACCATAAGTTATTGCTGGTGGCGGTTTGCGTATCTAATCGCTGGAGTTTTAATGATATTTTGGACGCCTACACCCTGACAGAGCATGAGCTTATTCAGGTGCTTGCTTCACTCGATAAACTGAAGCTGATCGAGTTGTTGCCAAATAATCGGGTCAAGTTGTTGATGTCGCCTGACTTCAGCTGGATTCCCAATGGACCTATTAATCGCTTTTTTGATGCGCAGGTGCAATCGGAATTTTTTAAATCCCGTTTTAATGGCGCGGGCGAGTCCAGACTTTTCGTATCCGGGATGCTTTCCCGTGCATCGAACGAAATTATGTTGAGGAAGATGGAGCGGCTGGTTCAGGAGTTTCGGCAATTTAATGATGATGATCAGGAACTCCCTTTATCAGAACGCTTTGGCAGTAGTATGATGGTGGCTATTCGGCCATGGGAGCTTGCAGTGTTTGAGACTTATAGAAAAGACAATAGCAAACGTTTTTAACTGCACTGATTAGCACTGCTGCTGGTTAAGACGCTGTTGGTTCAGTATGGTGATGACTTAAATGTAACGACACGGAGGCTTTATGAGCGAGCTGGATATGGATGACTCTCTGAACGTATACGGAGAGGTGTTGAAAAGCTGTAGTGAAGACCCGGTAACGGGTTTTTTTAGGGATGGTTGCTGCAATACAAACGGCCAGGATGTAGGCTCCCATACCGTGTGTATCGAAGCGACTCAGGCCTTTTTAGAGTTTTCTCGCTTCAAAGGAAACGACCTATCCACCCCCATGCCAGACTATGGGTTTCCGGGGTTAAAACCCGGTGATCGGTGGTGCTTATGCGCCGCCAGATGGCTGGAAGCACATGAGCAGGGAATGGCACCCCGTGTTCACCTTTCCCGTACACATATTAAAGCGCTTGAGATTGTGCCGCTGGATATTCTCAAACGCTATGCAGCCGACCTTAATTAGCGTTTTACTGGCTTTTGGCAGTGATGGTTTTAACGCCATCACGGGTGCCCATTAAAAGTACATTGGCTGGTCGACATGCAAACAGGCCATTAGTCACTACACCGGTGATCTGGTTAATGCGTTCTTCGATTGAAATAGGCGCAGACAGGTTCATATTATGGACGTCCAAAATAATATTACCGTTGTCGGTAACAAACCCTTCCCGGTAGACCGGGTCACCACCTAGCTTAACCAGTTCTCTGGCGACGTAGCTGCGAGCCATCGGCAAGACTTCTATCGGGAGAGGGAAGTCACCCAGAATATCAACCATTTTGCTGTCATCGACAATACAGATAAACTCTTGTGCTACTGCGGCAACAATTTTTTCACGGGTCAGGGCGCCGCCGCCACCTTTGATAAGCTCAAGTCGTTCATTGGTTTCATCTGCGCCATCAATATAGAACTCCAGATGAGAGACGGTATTTAACTCATAAACAGGAATACCATGGGACTTCAGCCTTTCTGCTGTTGCCTCGGAACTTGCGACCGCACCGTCAAAAGATGTTTTAATGCTGGCTAAGGCATCAATAAAAAAATTGGCAGTTGACCCAGTGCCAACGCCAATAACACTATCATCCGATAATTTGGGTTGAATATAGTCGAGCGCTGCCTTGGCAACAGCCTCTTTAAGCTGGTCTTGGTTCATGGTTTCTCCCCGTTATCGAAACGGCGTAAGTCATCAGTGTAAATAAGCATAAATGTTGGTGGCTATTAATGTTGGTGAGTATTATAGCGGCGATTCTGTTATTACACTAACTTCTATTGACGCGCTTTCGATATTCACAGACACTCGTTAGCCCTTGTTTTAACGCCCGAATATCAGCCTTTATCGTTCAGCTTTAGAAATAGATTTTTTATGAAAAATATAAATTGGCGCAGAGAGCTAGACCTGTTTTTTACTGCGGTAATGTTTTTAACCCGACTGCCTACGCCGAAGTGGGTTCAGTTTGAAGAGCAATACCTGACAGACTGTTCCCGCTACTTTCCACTGGTTGGTTTGCTGGTTGGCCTCGTTGCTGCCGCATCATACGCCATATTCTCCCTTCTCCTAGGCTCGTTGCTGGCAGTTATTTTATCGATGTCATTAACTGTTCTGATTACAGGGGCTTTTCATGAGGATGGTTTTGCTGATTCTTGTGATGGCTTTGGTGGAGGCTGGGAGAAAGATCAAATACTACGCATCATGAAAGATTCCCGCTTAGGCTCCTATGGCGCTTTGGGGTTATTGTTGATCTTGGGGACGAAGTTGATGGCATTGTTGACGCTAGCAGCACAGGAGCCATTGTTCAATGTGTTTACCAGCGGTCAATACTCTGGCAACGTCGTATGTGCACTTGTTGTTGCGCACCCGTTAAGCCGTTTATTTTGCCTCTTAATTATTTATAACATGGACTATGTACAAGAGAGCCAAAAAAGTAAAGTCGCCTCCCAGGCGCAGAAATTGACTGATAACGCCCTATGGTTTGCAGCTGCCAGCGTAGCGTGGTTGTTACTGTTGTTAGATGTCGTGACTGTGCTGGTTCTATTGGGCACCTTATGGGTTGTTTATGTCGGTATTAAGCGCTACCTGCTGGCTAAAATAGGTGGGTATACCGGTGATTGCCTGGGGGCCGCCCAGCAGTTAGCGGAAGTGATAATCTATATATTATTGTGTACCTCTTTTTCAGCTTTAGGCTTGTTTTAACTCGCGACTTTGCTATCTCTAACATCGCTTTTTGTTCAGCAATATTTTATGGAATTTTGAATGAAACTACTGCCTTTCAATGTCTGGCTATTAATGCTGGTGGGGTCAATTGCCATGATGGCTGCCCCCATGGTGGTGTTTTCAGGCGGTTTAATTGGCGCCGCTTTGGCACCCGATAGTTCGTTAGCCACATTGCCGGTTGCGATTATGGTGGTCGGCACGGCGGTGGCTGCTGTTCCTGTCACGTTCTTGATGCAGTCGATAGGGCGAAAGCTCTCATTCCTTTTGGGGAGTTTGGTTAGTTTTTGTGGTGCGCTGCTCTCGGCGTATTCAGTGAATGAACAACTTTTCTGGGGCTTTTGCAGTGGTATATTTTTGCTGGGCGCAGGGCTGGCATTTGTCCAGCAGTATCGTTTTGCCGCAATGGAAAGTGTTGCCCCTGATGATATGGCTCGTGCGGCAGCGCGGGTTTTGTTAGGTGGTTTGATTGCAGCCTATGCTGGGCCTGAAATTTCTTTACGGAGCAAGGAGTTGTTCTCGGTTCACTATGTAGGCGGCTTTGTTATTTTGGCTATGCTGTATCTGGTGTGTGCGATGTTGCTGCTATTTTATAAATCTAACGCAATGATAGTCACCGAGGAGCGGGGGGAGGGGCGTTCTTTAGTTGAGATTGCTTCACACCCTGTATTTTGGACTGCTGTATTATCGGCTGCCGTTGGCTATGCGGTGATGAGTTTCGTTATGACCGCGACACCAATGAGCATGCATATCACTATGGGTCATTCGTTAGAAGATACGAAGTGGGTCATTCAGAGTCACATCATGGCGATGTTTATTCCTTCCTTTTTTAGTGGTTGGTTGATCAGTCGATTTGGCACGGGCAACATTATGTTGGCCGGGGTTGCTGCATTTTTGCTCTGCATTGTGGTTGCTTTTGTTGATCAGGCACTAATGAATTACTGGTTGGCATTGGTGCTGCTGGGAGTGGGGTGGAATTTTCTGTTTGTGGGGGGAACATCACTGTTACCTCAAAGCTACCGTAAGGGAGAACAGTTTAAAGCACAGGCTTTTAATGAGTTTTTCGTATTTGGTTTTCAGGCGGTCGCTTCTCTCTCTTCCGGTTGGGTATTGTATACATTGGGTTGGCAGTCGTTATTGCTTATCTGTATTCCTTTACTGGTTGTTGTCCTGTTCTCAATCGTACTCTGGAGACGCGCCGCATAGAGTTGTTATTTTATGTGTACTTTTGATGATAGCTTACTGATTTTATTCTATTCTAAACGGTAGTTTCTATCGCGGGTGATGTGCCAAGTAAGCCTGCATAAAACACTTTTTCTGGTGTTTTTCTTAGGGCGGGCTCTGCTGCCTATGCTCCCAAGCGCTGGCGTTCTCAAGTGTTTTGGGCTTTGAATTTTATAAAAGAGAGTCGGGTTGTTGGTGTTAAAGTTATCTAGATGTATGAGCTTTTTGGCTTCGATCGGGAGTGTCTGGTGGGTTCCCGTATTGATCGCCGCCGGGCTGATTCCTGTTAATGCCTATAATCCACTTTTGTTTCACACCCTGTCAGAATTGTTCGCAATTGGTATTGCCATTATCAGTTTTGTGGTTGCCTGGAACACCTACTCACTTTCAAGAAATAACTACTTGATGTTTTTGGGGGTAGGCTATTTTTGGGTAGGCACTTTAGATTTTTTCCACACCTTAACATTTACCGGGCTGCCTTTTTTCTCGGTGTATGACGCCAATCCGACGTTACAAATCTGGATTATTGCTCGTTATTTTGAGGCATTGGTATTGCTGGTTGCGCCACTGTTTATTGCGCGTCAACTGAACCGCAGGCGGGCGTTTCTCTATTGCGGCGCCATTTCGACAGCCGCGCTAATAGCGGTTGCAAATAAATGGGTGCCGGTGATGCATATTGCCGGTAGCGGTTTGCAGCCAGTTAAAGTTATCAGCGAATATATTATTGTCACTATTCTGATCCTGGCCGTCATGGCGTTGTGGCATGAGCGGAAGAATATCGACAAGCATGTGCTGCGGGTTATTGATGCATCTATTGTGTTCACCATCGCGGCTGAACTCTCGTTTACCTTGTACAGCGACTTTCAAGGCATCATGCTGATGGTTGGGCATTTATTAAAACTATTCTCGTTTTGGGGCATCTATGTTGCGTTGATTGAATCCTCGCTAAAAGAGCCATTTAAAAACCTGTCGAGAGAAGCGAATACGTATGATGCGGTGCCTGATGAAACTGTCGTTATTGATGCCAAAGGTATCGTACGACAAGTTAACGAAGCGGTACGACAAACTACAAAGTTATCCACGGCTGAATGTGTAGGCTGTCATTGCCACGAATTGCTTCATCCAGCCAGTCTAAGTATCGACGACTGTCAGGTTTGTCGGGCGGTATTGGAGCAAACCCCACTGCGCTCTTTCGAGTTTTTTGACCCTGAGTCTGAGAGTTGGTTTGAGGCTACATTGACCAACATTCATTATGTGGGTGAAACCGCGGGCATGGTTCATGTGCGCCGGAACATTACCAAACGAAAAGTGGCTCAAGAAAAAGTGGCCAGCCTTAATCGGCTTTACACGGTGTTAAGCCATACCAATAAGGCGATTTTATTAGCAAAAAACCGTGAAGAGATGTTTCAGAGAATCTGTGATATCGCCATTCAAAAGGGTGGCTTTAAAATGGCATGGATTGGCGTTATCAAAGATGATGTGGTCAGCCCTCAGAGTTTTGCCGGTGACGAACACGGTTATTTGAAAGATATGGAAATGCGCGTTGATGACTCGGTGTTAGCGAGAGGCCCTGTAGGGCAAGCAGCGAAACGTGCTCAGGTCTGTTATGTCAATGACGTGCTGACAGACCCGGACTTCTCCCCCTGGCGTGAAGCGGCGATTGAACGGGGTTATCGCGCCCTGGCCGCAGTGCCTCTTCGGTTTGGTGGTGAGGTGATGGGAATATTCACCATTTACTCTGCTGCACCCAATGTGTTTGATAGCGAAATGTTTGGTCTGCTTTCCAGCTTAAGTGATGATATTAGCGCGGCTATCAGACATATAGACCATGAGCAACGCAGGGTAGCAGCAGAAAAGAAACTTCGACAGCTGTCGCAAGCGGTAGAGCAGAGCTCAAATGCCATCATTATTACCGATACCCAAGGTGATATTGAGTATGTAAACCGGTCTTTTACCCAGCTGACCGGGTACAAGCTAGAGGAGGTTGTAGGAAAAACACCTCAACTGCTCAAAAGTGAACACAGCTCTGCGGAGGTCAGCAAAGAAATATGGCACACCTTGCTGGCAGGTGATGAGTGGAATGGAGAGCTTCAGAACAGAAAAAAAGACGGCACACTCTACTGGTCGCTACAGTCCATCTCGCCTATCAGAGACGAGCAGGGCAACGTTACGCACTATTTGTCGACCCAGGAAGACAATACAGAGCTGCACGAGGCACAGGAAACCATTAAAAAACTCGCTTTCTATGACCCGTTGACGAGTTTGCCTAATCGAAGGTTATTGAATGACCGGTTAGACCAGGCCATCGCCAGTGCTAAACGCTACCCGCATCAGATGGTTGCAGTGATGTTGTTTGACCTTGATAACTTCAAGCGAGTGAATGACTCGTTAGGGCACAAATATGGTGATCTGGTTTTACAGCATGTGGCAAAAAGCTTTTCAGGCATCGTCCGAGAGGAGGACACTGTCTCGCGCCTGGGGGGAGATGAATTCACGGTTGTATTGAGAGGTATGCCCGGTATCGATCAAATAATCGATATTGCCACACTGTTTATCAATAAACTTGCAGAACCGATTGAGTTGATGGGAAATCAGGTCATAGTCGGAACCAGCATCGGCATTGCAGTGTACCCGCAAGACGCCAACGATGCGGATACCCTGATGCGGAATGCAGATATGGCGATGTACCATGCAAAAGCTGAGGGTAAGCACAACTTTCAGTTCTATAAGGAAGAGATGAACAGCAAAGCTCAAGAGCGTTTACTGCTTGAGAATAAGCTTCGTCATGCCATTGAGAGTGGCCACTTTGTTCTGCACTACCAGCCACAAGTTGACTTGAGAACCAAAGAGCTGATTGGCTTAGAAGCGCTTATTCGATGGGTCGACCCAATTCAGGGTGTTATCTCACCTTTGACGTTTATTCCGTTGGCCGAAGAAACCGGCATGATAGGCAAAATCGGTGATTGGGTTATCAGCCAGGCGTGTGAAGAAAACAGACGACTACAGAAAAATGGATTTCCTGCTGTCAAAGTCGCGGTTAATGTTTCTGCCTATCAGTTCAGGCATGGCGACCACCTATGCCGAGTGATTCAGAACTCGTTAGAGGCGACCGAATTAAACCCTGCACACTTGTCGGTAGAGCTAACGGAGAGCATTCTAATAGAAGATGTAGAAGGAACCATCGCTCAGCTGAATAAGCTTAAAGCCCTCGGCATTACACTCGCCGTCGATGACTTTGGAACCGGCTACTCCTCACTGAGTTACTTAAAACGATTCCCTATTGATATTCTAAAGATTGATCAGTCGTTTATCAGGGATATTCTGGATGATGCCAATGACGAAGCGATTGTGAATGCGATCATCGGTATGGGGCGATCACTGGGCTTAACGGTCTTGGCAGAAGGTGTTGAAACCGTTGCCCATCGAGACTACCTGATACAGCAACAGTGCCACTTTGCACAGGGTTATCTCTACTGCAAACCAAAACCTGCAGACGAGCTATTGGCTTGTTGGCAGGCCGGTAGTTTATTACTTTAGTTTCAGGCCTAAATAGCACTCCAACAGTCATTCCCGCGAAGTCGGGAACCCATTGTTTTAATAACCTTGAGCAAAAATTGACTCTTTGATTTGGCCAAAAAGTGTTATTGTGATTCTTATAAAATAACTTATACAGATGCTGTATAGCACCGAAAATGCGGCTGCTGTATAAGAAATTGTTATACGTAATTAATCGATCACAGGAGCAAGGATGAGAGAAGTTAGACTCCAGTTGTACTCTAATGAAGAGATGCTCTCCATTTGTAAGCATACGAGAAATTATCTGATTGAAAAGCAAAATGGAGCACCATTAAATAGTTACTTCAAAATCAAAGCAGGAAAACAAGCTCGAAAGACGACTATGCCAATAGGCGATCACGAGGAATACTTAGATCATATTCTTGATTGCCAGAAGTGTCAGCAATGGATCAAGGAGGTCTATCCAGAGGAGTTTTGGAAACGCAGCGAGAGTATTGCAAAGTACTGTTGTGCTGGTTTTTATTGTGCCGTTGAAGAATACAACAAAACAAATCGTGAACGTATTTACTCAACTTTACATAGAGGTGAAGACCCTGTCTGGGTATTTGGTAGCAAAGGAGACCACATCGTATTTTGTCCTTGGTGTGGTTCTCGGTTGCATCATGAGTGAGCCATATCAAAAAACGTATAACCAAGCCAGCTTTCGGAACTTCGTCCGCAACTGGCGGCGTTAGAATGCCAAGTTACCCATGAAAAGTAGACACCTCACTACAAGCTAATGAGGTTCTAATTATGACCCTATGAGATTGGTAATGCACTAAGTGCAATAGTTAAAAGAAAACAGTTGTCTCAAGACGAGGCTATGCAGGCTATAGAGCTAACTCAGGCAATACCGGTTAGGTTGATTCAAACTGATGTAAACAGTTCGTTAGAGTTAGCTCTAAAATTTAATATCTATGCATACGATGCTTATTTTTTACAATGTGCTTTGTCTTTAAACTGTCCGTTATTAACGCTAGACAAAAAAATGAAAGATGTGGCAAAGCAACTTAACATTGTTGTAGTGGAGTAATTTATGAGAATCTATACATATTCTGAAGCACGTCAAAATTTATCAGAGCTATTGTCGTTAGCAGAAAACGAGGAGGTCGTTATTCAGCGTAGGGACGGTAAAACATTTACGGTTAACTTTAAGCAAAATGAAGTTAAATCACCGTTTGATGTTTCGGGCATCAACACAAAAGCAACTACAAAAAACATTCTAGATGCGGTGGAAGAATCAAGAAAACTATAAGGCGCTCATGGGCAACGTTATATTTCAGGAGTTAACAATACCAACGCGACACCCTCGCGCTGTGCTTCGATTTTTTCCTTCCACTTGTATAGCAAACTGGTGCCAATACCCAGCGATTTAGCGGCTTCTGAAACGGAGTAGCCTTGTTCCAATAAAAGCTACAGCTTCTTCTTTAAACTCTTTCGTATATTGCTTGTGACTGCGTTTCTGACTCATACTGACACCTTAATTCATGGACGATTATTGTCTCTCAATTAAGTGTCCGGTGCTATTAGACCACTACACGCGAATGTAAGTTATCCGAGAATGCAGTGGTGCGCAAGCGCAGGGTTATCTCTACTGCAAGTCAAAACCTTCTGATGAACTACTGGCGTGTGGCAGGCGGGTAGTTTATTGCATTAGTGTCGGGCGTATTTTTTGGAAAATGCGTTTAATGCAAAAACTCCACACTAAAAGCAGCACTTCAAAACGTTGGAAGTGAGTCGTAGGTTATAAGTAAAGATATAGCTGCTCTAGAGAGCTATATTGAGTCTTGATATGGGGGACTTAATGCTAGTTCCTTTTTGTTCTGTATGTGTCATTAGTGGAAAAATTAATGCTAGAATTCGGGGGGATTAATCTACCAATGGAGAAATAAATAAATGAAATGGATGTCAATACTACTTTTATCGTTGTTTAGTTTATTAGCATATTCACAAGAGGTCACTCAATACGACGTGAAGCCTGGGTGCTCAGAAGACTTTGTGAAAATTAGTGATGGTTTTTTAGACTGGTGTTTAGACGTAGGTTCATTGCAGGGCGCTAGAATAGTTAGTGATGATGGCGTAATGATTTTTTGGTCTAAAAAGAAACACATGAGCATAAAAACACACACGTCAAAGTCATGGGGTAAAGGTGACTCTGATATGACTCGTGTACCAACAGCTTTGCTTATGAATGATTACGCAGAGATAGACGATCCAAGGCTTAAAGATGATTTGGCTGCATTATATAAAGTTTTATACGATGATACTGGCTATCGCGAAACGGGTGTTGTTAATAACGGATATAAAAGTGTAAGTATTATTTTTGGCCGCAGTGTTTCGTACGTTTTCGTAACGAATGCGAAAAATAAGAGCTATCTTACACAAATTAGTGTCTATGGTATGAGCAAGGAAGAAATCTTAAGTAAAGTTATTAAAGGAGTTTTATTATGATCGGTACCAAATTAACAGATGAAGAGAAGGAAAGCGTAATTGATATCATGGAAACGATATATGGCTTTGACTCCTCTTTTAGAAACCAAAAATCGCAAATCAATCAGCAAACAGTTGATGCTTTAGAAGAAACGCTTTCTGCCCTTGAAAAATGTAATTCTGATATGAAAGATTTAGTGACAAAACTGGTTGGCGCCGCTGCTAAAGGCAGTGAAGGTTGGTTACGTTGGTCCTTAAAGACAATAGGCAAAGCACTAAAGAATGAAAAGCTAAAATTCAATGGGTTGGCGTGTCGAAATATTGTTGGTGCCAGCAGGAAAAGTTTTATTTATTCAACTCTTTGGTAATGTAAATTAATCGGGTAGCTGAGGGGGCTAACCTTCAGCCCCACTACAGCCCGAATTTGGGCCCATTTAGGGAGTTTCACTCAGATATAGTGAATCTAAGCAATGTCTTCGTACAGCGATGGAAAAATGCTATATCGTTTGTGTACAGGACTGGCACCCAATATTTTTGAACAACAACGATTGCAAATTTTCAAACTCCTAGCATCTTTCGAAAAACCAAAAATGGTTATCTTGTTTCAATCTATCAACGTTAATAGGCGCTCAATTAAAAATATAACTAGCCGCCATGTTTGCCGTTCGCTTCGCTTCACGCCCATCTTGAATACTTTAAACGACTATTTTCAACAATAGTGCCGTGCAATATTTGTTAGTTCCCGCAACACTACTGACATACAGCTGTCAGCAGTGTGGATAACTATTCTGCCTACTATTCAGTAGGAGATTTTGAATGATGAAAATGAACTATTTTGTTCTTGGGACAAACAACTTGGAAGCATCGACTAAATTCTATGATTCACTTTTCGAACAAACAGAATTTTGTCAGGTTTTATCAACCGAAAGAATGACATTCTGGCAGGGTGAAGATGAAGACTCTGCATTTGCAGTTGCGATACCCTTTAATAAGGAGGCTGCAACTAATGGAAATGGAACCATGGTTGGTTTTGGTGTTGGATCTACCGACGAAGTAAAAAGACTTCATAAAAAGGCTATTGAATTAGGTGGCACCTGTGAGGGCGAGCCAAATCAACGGGGGCCTCGTTTTTCTGCATATGTGAGAGATTTAGATAAGAATAAAATCGCTTTTTCTAACTAAAATGCTTAACAACCGTAGGCTGCGAAACGACGTAAAAACAGTCATTCCCGCGCACAAGGTGAATTGCGAAGCAAGAGAGAGCACTCGGGGTGCGCTTGCGCACCGGTTGGCTCTCCCGCTAATGCAAGTTATCCGAGATATGCCAATGCCTACTAGCTTTCTGTTGAGCATAGAATCGGGCGTGGGGTACTCTCGTACAAAGAACTTGGCAAAATGTGTGGCGACAAAGAAGTAGGAGATGCCCCGCGCCCGATAAAAAGTCAATATCTTCCTGTATGTCTCTTATGCGCGACGTTTTCTAAAAGAATATACACCAGCGCCCAATAGTGTTTTAAAGAATGTGCTCCATTCACTCATGTCAGGTTTAGGTGCTTTCTTTTGTGCCATTCTTGCCAGTTGAAACTCATACCAGGTGATATCCAGCATGGCCATTTTGTCCACAAGTTTGACTCCTGTGGTTAAGGGTCTTAACTCGATGCTATGTGTGGCATCGGTCATGAGTTTATTTGGCAAATCAGGGTCTACTGCCAGCGGACGGGCAAGGCCAATAAAATCTGTCGCGCCACTTCGTAAAGCCGTCACCATTCCATCTGCAGAACGGAAACCACCAGTTACAACAAGCGGGGTGTCAATCAGACTGCGCACTTTCTCTGCATACTCTAAGAAGTAAGCTTCTCTTTTCTGCGTTGTTGGTTTCATCTTATGGCCAACCATTGAAGGGCTTTCATAGGTTCCGCCCGAAATTTCAATTAAATCGATGCCAGCCTCTGCCAGCGCTTTTACCACCTCCATTGAGTCTTCCTCGGTAAAGCCTCCACGCATAAAGTCTGCCGAGTTAAGTTTTATACCAATTGGGAAGTCTTTACCGACCTTCTCGCGAATGGCGTGGTATACCGCCAATACGAAGCGCATTCTGTTTTCCAGTGATCCACCCCATTGGTCGTTTCTTTGGTTGTGCCTCGGTGATAAGAATTGGCTGACCAGATAACCATGGGCACCATGAATCTGAACCCCTGTGAAACCTGCTGTCTTTGCTAGCTCTGCGGCTGTTGCGAACTTTTGGATAATCTCCAATATCTCATTTTCAGCCAGTGCGCGAGGCTTGTTAAAGCCCTTTTCAAGACCGTTCTCTAATGCGATAGCAGAAGGCGCAACCGGTTCGTCGCAGATAAAGTTAGGTATCTGCTTACCTGGGTGATTAAGTTGCGTCCATAGATGGGTACCGTTTGCGGTGCCCGCCTTTGCCCACTCACGAAAAGGCGCCAGGTCGCTCTTTTCGTCAAGTACTACATTTTTGGGCTCACCTAACGCGCCTCGGTCAACCATTATATTGCCGGTAATGGATAGGCCTAAACCGCCTTCTGCCCAGGTTTTATAGAGCGTGGCTAACCCTCTGGTTGGATTATGTGCTTTCGTGCCCAGTTGTTCACTCATCGCAGACTTGAACAGCCTATTCTTTATTGTTGTGCCATTTTTCAGGGTGAATGGATTGCTTAGATCAAGGTTGTTGCTGTTAGTACTGTGGTTGCTCACAGGTAAATCCTCTTTGGCTATTTAGTCGCTTCGGTACTAATTATTTAATTAGACCGGTCGTCTATTAACTGGGTCTAAAAAAACGAACAAGCCATCAGGTTGTTCGTTTTTATCTGTTCTTTGCTCGTTTTATCCGTCGGCTTGTGGCTTAAGCAGGTGGTCAAGCATGATAAATAGTGTTTCTTTGGCTGACGCTATACTTCCTTCCATTTTCATTTTAAGCAGGCTGCCTTCCCATGTTGCCCAAAATACAGTGGTAATTTGTTCTGCTGTCAGGTCGTTCCGAATCTCGCGCTCATCTTGAGCCTGTTGGATTAAGCTGGATATTCGTCGCTTCGACTGATTTACTGACTCAAGCATCGCAACTTGGCATGTCTCGCTTTGGTTGCCAATTTCGGCGGCGATGCTGCCAATTAAGCAGCCTTGTTGACAATTTTGGCCAGAAAACTTCTCCAGCATAAACTGATAAATGGTCTTAATTTTATCCAAAGGTTGTTCGTTGGAACTCTCTACATAGTCATCCAGTATTTTTAGGTACTGGCTGCTATATTCTCGAATAATTTCAGCTACAAAGGCTTCTTTACTCTCAAAGTAGTTGTAAAACGAACCTTTGGGTACATTGACTGCGTCAAGAATTTTCTTAATGCCGGTGCCGTGATAGCCGTGCTGTGACAGCTGCTCGATACCGTTCTCAATAAGTGCTTCTCGTGTATGTTCACTTCGTCTAGGTCTTGGCATAAAGATAATATATGACCGGTCGTCTATTAATTCAAGTAAAACAGTGTAACGTTTTCGGGTAAAGCGGAAATTGTATCTATTATGCCGCTTTATCGCAGTAAAGCGGGGTGCAAGGCTAGTAATATCGAATCAATACGATATATTGTGGCATTAGTTTATAAGTGCTTTAGCGTTATCTTGATCGTATCCCGGCCCTTAGCATGTAGAGTTCTGTTATTGGATAGAATAACGACGAGTAGCACAACGATTTCTGCCCACTTTAATTTAGATAGAATGATATTCCATGCCTCAGCGATATATAAAAAAAATACTGGATGCGCGCGTTTATGATGTTGCCATCGAAACACCTTTAACCGATGCGAGACTTCTTTCATCACGTTTTAATAATCACATTGTATTAAAGCGCGAGGATTTGCAGCCTGTTTTTTCATTCAAGATTCGAGGCGCTTACAACAAGGTTTTTCAATTAACTGACGAAGAGAAAGCGAAAGGGGTTATTGCGGCTTCAGCAGGGAATCACGCGCAGGGGCTGGCATACTCGGCCCAAAAACTTGGCATTAAAGCGACGATTGTTATGCCAATGACCACGCCTGAAATTAAGGTGAACTCGGTTAAAAGCCGAGGCGCCAAAGTGATTCTGAAAGGCGATGCCTTTGATGAGGCATCAGCTTATGCCCGGGAACTGGTTGAGAAAAAGGGCATGGTGTATATCCCGCCCTACGATGATGAAGATGTCATTGCAGGGCAGGGAACCGTTGCAATGGAGTTGCTTTGGCAGCATACCGCGCCTATTCACGCGGTCTTTATCCCTGTTGGTGGTGGCGGCCTTATTGCGGGTATGGCTGCATACATCAAATATATCAGGCCAGATGTTAAGGTTATCGGTGTGGAGTCTGACGAGTCTGCCTGTTTATATGAGGCGCTTAAAGCCAATGAACGTATCACGCTGGACGAAGTGGGGATTTTTGCCGATGGTGTTGCGGTTAAACAAATTGGTGAACTGCCGTTTGAAGTGGCCAGAGACTGCGTTGATGAAGTGATAACGGTCACAACAGATGAGATTTGCGCCGCAATCAAAGATGTTTTTGATGATACCCGCTCTATCGCAGAACCCGCAGGCGCGTTAGCGGTTGCCGGCCTTAAAAAATATGTTGAACGGGAAAACATAGAGAGCGAAAACCTGGCGGCTGTCGTGAGTGGTGCCAATGTCAACTTTGACCGATTGCGCTATATCTCCGAACGAACAGAAATAGGTGAAAAGCGGGAAGCAATACTAGCGGTCACATTGCCAGAGAGACCCGGAAGCTACAAACAGTTTGTTCAAGCATTGAGTAAGCGAAATATTACTGAGTTTAACTACCGCTATTCTGACATGTCCGCCGCTCAGGTTTTTGTTGGGGTTCAAATCCAGCATGGAGGTCAGGGACGTGAAGAGCTGGTTACGAGCCTTCGAGAGGATGGATATCCGGTTCTCGATCTAACCGATAACGAAATGGCTAAACTGCATATTCGCTATATGGTAGGAGGACACTCGGCTGCTACAGATAACGAGAAAGTATTTCGTTTCGAGTTTCCCGAGCGCCCAGGTGCGTTGATGAAGTTTTTAATGTCGCTGGGTACACGCTGGAATATCTCAATGTTTCATTACCGCAACCATGGCTCTGCCTATAGTAGAGTGTTGATGGGCGTTCAGGTTGATGATGCGGATTTATCTGAGTTCCAGAAGATGCTGGACAAGGTCGGATTCAGGTATTGGGATGAGACGGATAATCCGGCCTATAAGTTATTTTTAGGTTGTTCGTAGGCTCGGGGCCTTTGCACGACGATTGCGCTCGCAAATACAGTGTTAAAAAAATGGTTTTGCTTCGCCCATAACGTCGTGCAAAGGTCTTGTTTTGTTTTTGTCCGTTGAATAAAAATGTTCAAAAACTGGACAATCATTAAATTTGATATATCTTAAGGTTACAGCGGTTAGTTGTGTTACGGTTTGTAATATGTGTTCAACTGATTGATAATTATACGAACGACTCTTTTCACGACCGCAGGGAAGCCAAAAAAATAAAGAGGGCATGGAGGCACACTCTAAATCTACAGCTCATAAAGAGTGATAAACGTTAACATAGTGGATCTTGGGGGATCTATGAAACGTAAGCCTGATAGCATGGTGGCATTGGTATTCCTGTTTTGTCTTGGGTTGGCAGCAACGGGGTTTGCATCGATTTTGTCGGATGACGAGCCGCGTATAGGTCAGCCGACCACGACCCAGACGCTGGCAAAGAAATAGTAAACTCTTACATAGAGTCGCTTGGTTTTAAATATAGGTCGAGTGGCTCTAGCTAGTCTGATATAACGTCTTAGTCTGGTACAACCTCTTGTCTGTCGCTATACCATGAAGGGGAATATCCCACTTTTCCAAGGGGATCGATTCTACCTGCTGAAAGTGGTGAGCCAGCCCATAGAGTTGAGTTCTTGCAGGTGTTGAGCCCTTTTTTTTCGGCTGCGTGAACTCAAAGGTTCTATCATAAAAGCCACCTCCCATTCCTAAACGCCCCCCCTTACTATCGAACGCAACCAGCGGGAATAAAACCAAACTCAGTGCCCAAGGCGATACTCTGCGTTTGTTTTTTATTGATGGTTCAAGAATGCCAAAACGATTCTTTTTAAGTATCGTGTTCCGACGGTATTGATAGAACCACAGGCAGTTCTTTTTCGTCGGGTGTAAAACAGGAAGGTAGCAGTGCTTTTGGCAGCGCCATAGTGTGTTTATGAAATGTGATGGGTCGATTTCACCATCGTTCGCCAGGTAAATTGCAATATGCTTGCTGCGCTTAAAAAGGTCGCTTTTTATGAGTGTTGATTTTAGTTTCTGTGCGGCTTTTTTCTGTTGAAAAGGGGATAAGGAGCATCGCTTCTTGCGCATCTCGCGTCTAAGCTGCTGTTTGCTTAATGGGGGCTTAAGAAGAGATTCAGGGTATGCTTGTTGATTCATAATCGTAGAAGTTTCCCAATGTGCCGCTGTCGAATATGGCCTTGAACCCTATGGTTCAAGGTGGTGGCAGCTGTGATAAATTAGGCTTTCCCCATTTACCTCAAAGAGATAAGGGGACTTGCACACATTACCCTGAGTCGCCACCGGTAAAACGCTTATCGGCTCGAGGACTTATCCAACTCGCGAACACACCAGGAAACTAGTCTTTATTATAATTGATGATCGAGAAGGTTTAAATCTGGTTATATGATTTTAGACAAAAATTAACGAATTTTTACTCGTAAAGGCGACTATGTTTAAGTGCAACGATACCTCATGCGCTAGACCTTTAGGCCTTTAGACCTTTAGGCCTTTGCGAGCGCTGCATCAAGCTTCGAATCAAGATCCTGAATGATTTTTGATGTGCTCTCTGAAAGCTGTGACCCTTGTAGCATATCATGGGTAATGTTGAGGGCAGCCATCACAGCGATGCGCTCGGTTCCATGCACTTTTCCGCTGTTTCTGATCTCTCTCATTTTGCTATCCAGATGCTTTGCTGCACTTTCTAGTTGCATTCGAGCTTCATCCGGGCAGGCAATTAAATACTCTTTATCAAGTATTCTAACTTCTACAGTATTACTATCGGACATTAATGCTGCTCCAGCGCTTTAAGGCGGCCTATCATTGCTTCAATTTTATTGCGTGCTAAATCATTTTTCTGCATCAACTGAGATCGCTCCTGATGCCAACCTTCCTGCAGTTCGCGAAGGGCAGAGTTATCACTCTCTAATTGCGCGCAATATTTTATTAATCGGTCTATTTTATCTGACAGTACTTCAAAATTGGCTTCAGCCATAATACTTTTCCGAAAACCTGTATGTGAAAACTATAATTTGGCACCTGCTATGGGTCAATCTAGCGGGTAATCTTAACACTGAGATTTTTTCACGACTACTGTGCTTGCAAATACGTCGTTAAAAAATGGCTCAAAATGCTCATATATAGCGCATAAACTCCGCTTTTTCGTCATGTCTTGCCTAGTCTGTGCTGCGCTCGTAACGTCGTGAACAGATCTCAGCACTGATATTTTTACTTTTTTAACGTTTTTTCTCTAAAAAGCGCTCAATGCCTTGATTTGATGCCCGAATTCCCTAAATCTGAGTATAGCGGTTTTGTTGAAAAAATCCTCTAATGCAACAAATCGTTGCAGTTTAGTTTCTTCATTCCTATCAACCCGTATAATAGATCGATAATCGATATTCACTGGAAACGACTTATCTATGACTGATTTTAATACCGAGCAAGAGTCTGATTTTGACTGGTTGGCTAATTTTTATGCCAGTCAAGGGGCCATCAACCACCCCTGCGAATTGCATGGTTTGCTCATCGGCCGACTGGCTGGTGGGGAACGGCTGAGCGCCGATGAGTGGCTGAAACTTGTTGTCGAACATATGGGGCTAGAGCACTTGGTTCAAGATAACCAGAGTGAGCGGGCACTTACTAATCTCGTTGAGCTTTATACCAGCAACCTCCAGCAGTTGGAAGAGATGGCAATGGGGTTTAGCCTGGTACTGCCCGATGATGACTTTATCTTGAGTCAGCGGGTTGAAGGTCTTGGCATGTGGGTCAGAGGGTTTCTGGAAGGTCTTGCGCTTTCTGCCAAGGGGCAGCTGGCTGCAGCTGATTCCGACATTCAGGAACTATTGAGAGACCTTGTTGCAATATCTCAAATTGATGATCAGACAGAAGAAAGTGAAGATGCTGAAAAGGAGATCAATGAGATCATAGAGTACGTGAGAGTCGGCGTTGTAACAGTCTTTTCTGAGTTTAATAATCAACAAGATGTAGAAGCGGGTGAGAGCAAAACGCTACACTGACGCTACCACTATATCAAGGCCTTTACGTAACAAAGCATTCGCGGCAGCAGTCGTGGTATAAAGGCCTCATAACAATAATTTGTCAATCAGCCTGCAACACGCAGGGTAAGCCACCTGATCTTTAGGACATTCAATTTTATGGGCATCTCTCTCAAAGAGTATTCTAAACGACGAACAAACCTTATTCAGCAGATGGGCCATAACTGTATCGCCATTCTGCCTGCGGCACCGGTAAAGTCGCGAAACCGGGATGTAGACTACCCATTTCGCCAGAGTAGTGACTTTCAATATTTAACCGGGTTTTCTGAGCCTGATGCCGTGCTGGTGTTAGTGCCTGGACGTGAGCATGGTGAGAGCATTCTGTTCTGTAAAGAAAGGGACGTTGAGAAAGAACTGTGGGACGGGGTGATTATTGGCCCTGAACGAGCGCCTGAAATGTTTGGTGTCGATGATGCGTTTCCAATAGGTGATATAGATGACATTTTGCCAGGCATGATCGAGGGCACTGAAAAGGTGTTCTACTCCATGGGGCTTGATGCTCAGTTTGACAGCCGGTTAATGGAGTGGATTAACGTTATTCGTAGCAAAGTTAGAAATGGCGCTCATCCACCGGGTGAGTTTGTTGCGCTTGAGCACTTTCTTCATGACATGAGGTTGTTCAAAAGCGCAGGTGAGATCAAAGTCATGGCAAAGGCGGCTGAAATCAGTGCCGAGGCACACAAGAATGCCATGCAAAAATGTCGGCCCGGGCAATATGAATATCAGCTAGAGGCGGAAATTGTTCATACCTTTATGGATGCGGGAAGTCGTTCTCCTGCCTATTCGTCGATTGTTGGTGGCGGCGATAATGGCTGTATTTTGCATTACATTGAAAACGATGCAAAGCTGAAAGATGGGGATCTGGTGCTCATTGATGCAGGGTGCGAGCTAGACTGCTATGCATCGGATATTACGCGCACATTTCCTGTCAACGGCCGATTTTCCGACGAGCAAAAAGCACTCTATGACACGGTTCTGAATGCTCAAAAGGCGGCTATTGCAGAGGTTAAGCCCGGTAATCACTGGAACCACCCCCATGAGGCAGCGGTTCGCGCCATTGTAGAAGGTTTGGTCGAGCATGGTTTGCTGCAAGGCGATATTGAGACGCTGATTGAAGAAGAGAGTTATAAGCCTTTTTATATGCACCGCACAGGTCATTGGCTGGGAATGGACGTGCATGACGTTGGAGAATACAAGGTTGGTGGTGAGTGGCGGGTGTTAGAGCCTGGTATGGTGCTAACTGTTGAGCCGGGCCTATATGTTTCTCCTAATTGTGAAGAGGTAGACCCTCGCTGGAGAGGGATTGGCATTCGCATAGAAGATGATGTTGTCGTTACTAAAGAGGGGGCTCGTGTTCTTTCTGACGGTGTTCCCAAAGAGATTGCTGAAATTGAAGCGTTGATGGCACATAACGCCTGAAATGGGTCGGTTCACACGGAAGTATGTGGTGAGTATAGTCAGCAGCAGACATAGCATGCAAACAGAGCAGGTAGCATAGAGTGAATAGTCATTATGATGTGGTTATAATCGGTGGCGGAATGGTTGGGGCCAGTCTGGCCATGGCGCTGAAAAACACCGCGCTAAAAGTAGCGGTGATCGAGCCTTACCCTATTCCAGATGCTCGAGGGGAGGGCTATCAACCGAGTTATGATGCTCGCTCAACGGCACTTTCCTGGGGGAGCCGGCTTGTTTATCAACAGCTTGGTCTTTGGGAAAAACTGTCTGAGCATGTTACACCGATCAAGAAAATCCATGTTTCAGATCGTGGTCGGTTTGGGGCAACCCGCCTGGCCGCTAAAGATTACCACGTTGAGGCATTGGGGTATGTCGTTCCCAATGAGTGGATTGGCATGACGCTGATCTCTGCACTGAAAACAGAGCCCAATGTCGACTTTATTTGCCCGGCTAGAGTAGAAGGGCTTAAGCGTAGCGAGCAATCCACCTGCATTACGTTATCGAAGCAGAATCCGGAAACCGGTGAGTATGATCTTGAGCCGCAAAGCGTGACCGCTAATTTGGTTGTTATTGCAGACGGCGGCCGTTCTGAAACCTGTCAAAAATTAGGGATTGAGATCCAGACTGAATCCTATGGTCAGCATGCGTTGGTTACCAATGTGACCACGTCAAAGCATCATGGCTATGAAGCCTTCGAGCGGTTCACCGAAAACGGGCCTATGGCTATGTTGCCATTGGGAGAGTCTGACGGAGCAAGTGTTGGTTGCACTGATGCGCGATGCGCGTTGGTCTGGACGCTCCCGGAGGATGAAATAGACGCAGTGATGGCAATGCCTGATGCTGAGTTTATGGCGCTTTTACAGACTCGATTTGGCTACCGGTTAGGAAAAATAGAGCAAGTGGGTACGCGGCATCATTACCCATTAAAGCTATCCCAGGCTGCTGAGCAGGTACGTGCGGGTATTGTGGTCGTCGGTAATGCCGCTCATGCGTTACATCCGGTTGCTGGTCAGGGCTATAATCTGGCCCTCAGAGGGGTTGTTGCGTTAGCAGAGCTGGTATCGGAAGCTGCCGGAAAGGGCGAGAACATTGGCGCGTTACCAGTATTGCAGCGATATATTAATGGTCGCTATGCCGATCAAGACAAAACGATACTCTTCAGCGATAAAATTACTCGGTTATTTGGTGACACCAGTGCCGGGGTTGGATTGCTAAGAGATATGGGGCTGGTGGGGCTGGATATACTACCGGGAGCCAAGCGACTATTTGCACGGCAAGCGATGGGCTTGGGCGGAACAGAGGCAAAAATTTCATCATGAGTGAGACTATACAATCGTACGATATTGTCATTGTGGGGGGCGGAATGGTTGGCGCTACGCTTGCCTGTGCGCTTTCCAGAACCTCATATCGGGTTGCTGTTGTAGAGGGGCAGCCACTGGATCAGTTGCTGAATGGCATGAGGGGCGCTGGCCACGGGGGTAGCGCTGATAATGAATCTGTCGACCAATATGACCCCAGAGTGAGCGCGCTTACCGTTGCCTCTCAGTCCTTCCTTGAAAATTTGGGTGTTTGGCCGAGAATACTAGAGAAACGAGTCAGCCCATATCAGGAGATGAAGGTGTGGGACGGTGAGGGAACCGCCAGTATTGAGTTCTCAGCTGCCGAACTATACCAACCTGCTTTAGGACATATAGTTGAAAATGGCGTAACAGTCGCCTCTCTATATGAGCAGTTGCAGGCTGACGATAAAATAGCATTGTTGACGGGAGAACGGATACGGCAGGTTGAACTAAAAGGTAACCGCCCGGAATTATTATTGGAAAGCGGGCTGCAGTTGAATGCAACGCTAGTTGTCGCGGCAGATGGCGCGAACTCGCTTATTCGTAAAGTTTCCGGATTGCCCACTCGCGAGTGGGATTATCAGCACCATGCTATTGTTGCCACGGTGAAAACCGAAAAAAGCAATGAACAGACTGCATGGCAACGCTTTATGGCAACAGGTCCATTAGCCTTTTTGCCGTTGTCGGTAAAGAGTGGTGATTCACATTATTCATCGATAGTTTGGTCGTCGACGCCTGAGCGCGCCAAGGCCCTCATGTCTTTGAATGAAGAGCAGTTTTGCGACGAACTAGGGCGCAGTTTTGAACATCGTCTGGGGAGCATAGAAGGCGTATCTAAGCGTTATAGTTTTCCCCTTCGGCAGCGCCATGCCAAAAAGTATGTTACCTCTAATATAGCACTGGTGGGCGATGCGGCACATACGATCCATCCTCTTGCAGGGCAAGGTGTAAATCTGGGCTTGCAGGATGTTGCCGTGCTGGCTGACGAGTTGATTAAAGCGTCACACAGAGGTTTATTGGCGAACGATCAGCTAATGCTTAAGCGCTATCAGCGTCGTCGTATGGGGCCAAACCTGGCGATGATGGGGTTGATGGAAGGTTTTAAACAGTTATTTGCGCAGGACTCTCTGACTGTGCGCCTGTTAAGGAATACCGGTATGCGCTGGTTCAACGGGCAATCCTTTCTTAAAAACCAAGTGGTTTCGCAGGCAATGGGGTTGGATCTAAAAGTACCGGAGATTTAGCGCCAGACTATAACTTGATACGGATTATCTTAACCAAGGAGTGGTATGAGTCCGACAGTATTTAGAGAAAACGGATATAGGTTTTTCTTTTTCTCAAGAGAAGAGGAAAGAATGCACGTTCATATTATTTCAGGTGATGGGGAAGCAAAATACTGGCTTGAGCCTGAAATTGAATTAGCTAAAAACTATGCTTACACTAACAGGCAACTCAAAGAGATCGAAACATTGATAGAGGCGCATTGCAATGAACTCATTAGCGCATGGAAAAAACACTTCAGCGATTGAAGTTACTAATATATCGACGCATGGGATATGGCTTCTTGTTCGTGATAAAGAAGTATTTATATCATATGAAGACTTTCCTTGGTTCAAGGGGCAGACTGTTGAATCTATTATCAATGTTGAAGAACAGGGGCATCATCATTTTTATTGGCCTGATATTGATGTTGACTTAACACTCGAATCAATAGAAAACCCTGACCGGTTTCCCCTTAAAGCCAAGCCCATTTAGTCTAAGGTATCGGCGCGTTGGCAAAGTCCTAGATCGTTAAACAAAGCTCAGGATTAAACTGTGTCTTTTCACGCTGATAGCCTAGCTGGTTAGACACTATTCGAGTCTTGCCTATCGTGTAGTCAACGTTAAAGTGGGTATGGCCAAATAGCCACAAATCAGGCGTTTGTTCTACGATAAAATCAGTTAAGTTATTTACAAAGTACGGGTTGAGTTCATCTCCCATATACTCGGGGCTAACGCACTTTTGATCTGGCCCAAAATGGGTGCAGATTACTTTCTTCATGGTGGTAGGGCATTCAGTCAGCTCGCGGTTTAGCCATTCAAAATGCTGGTTAAATAACTGCCTCGTATTGATCGCCTGAATCAGGCCATCTTCAAAGTCTATCGCTCTATAGTCTGCCAGCTTCCTTTGTGCGGCCTGCAATGCCCAGGGCATCTCTTCTTCTCCATGCAACAGGAAGTTGCTCCAAAGAGTGCAACCAAAAAAACGGACGCCTTTAATATCCACATGCGCCTGTTGCAGCAGTGTAATATCGAACTTATTGCATATTTCCGGGAGTTCTTCGTTTAATGTCTGGTAGTGGCTACCATAGTATTCATGGTTACCGGGGATATAGAGTATCGGCTGTTTAAACCGGCGCCTAAAGGCGGAAAATGTTTGCTCAAACTTGTTTTTTGTTTTGTGATAGCGGTTGGTAATATCGCCTGCCAGTACGATGACATCTGCATCAGCAGGAAGTGAAGGAACAGGGACTGCGCCTCGGCTGAGTTCAATATGGAGGTCTGAGGCCAAGGCAATACGAATAGTCATGTGAATACGCTTAAAATAGCTTTGAAAGAAGAACCGGCACAGCGGTTTCGGTTCTTAATATACGTTCGCCGAGGCTAACAGGGGTAAACCCGGAGGCTATTAACTTATCGACTTCGTAGGGAATAAACCCGCCTTCAGGGCCAATGGCCAGTGTTGTTTGCTGGCTAACCTGAGTTGGGCAACCTTGGCTGCCGGAAGGGTGTGCAATCAAACGCAGAGAATTATTGGCAATGTCTGGCAGTTCATCTTCAACAAACGGCTTAAACCGCTTTCTCAAATGGATATTGGGGAGCTGGGTGTCCATTGCCTGCTCTAAGCCTAACACGACATTTTCCAGTAGTTTGCCTTCTGTCAGCCAGGGGGATTGCCAAAAGCTTTTTTCGACTTTATATGAATTGATAAAGTAAAGCTCCTTTACCCCCATGGTAGCAATCGTTTGAATGATTCGTTTAACCATTTTGGGGCGGGGCAGGGCGATAATGAGGGTGACTGGCAGTGGTGCGGGGGGCTGTCTGTTCCAGTTGATTTCAAGTTCAGCCGATAGGGGCGTGAGTTGTGTGACTGTTGCTTCGCCAAGCATTCCGTTAACTTGTCCGACTGAAATGCAGTCGCCCAGTTTAATATCGAGAACTTCTTGCAGATGCCTCAGCCGACGGTCAGTGAGTGTCGCTGAGCAGGGTGAGGTTAAATCCTCTTCAAAAAGCAGTGCGATATTCATAGTGGGTATAGTGAGTTAGGCCAGTTGCAGCAAGTGTCTAGCCTATCCGGTTCTCTTCTTCATGTTCTGGCGGGTTGCGGTTCTCAACCATCCGGCTAAAAAATACACCAATTTCGAACAGAAGCCACATTGGAACAGCTAGCAGGGTTTGGGATATCACATCAGGAGGCGTTAATAGCATGCCGACAACAAAACAGCCGACAACAATGTAAGGCCTTTTATTGCTCAGGCTTTTTGACGAAGTGGCACCTGTGGCGACCATTATGACGGTGGCAATCGGTATCTCAAACGCCAGCCCGAATGCAAAGAATAGTTTTAGCACAAAGTCCAGGTACTTGCTGATGTCTGTCATGACTGTCACCCCTTCGGGGCCAGCGCTTGTGAAGAAACCAAAAACCAGAGGAAATACAACGTAATAGGCGAACAACACACCCAAATAGAATAGAAATACGCTGGATATCAACAGTGGTATCGCCAGCTGCTTTTCATGTTTGTAAAGTGCTGGTGCAACAAAGCGCCAGAACTGAAACAGGATAAATGGCATGGCCAAAAAGATGGCCATAACCAGTGTTAATTTGAAGGGCGTTAAAAATGGCGACGCAACGTCGGTTGCGATCATTGATGTGCCTTCCGGCAGATAGACTCGCAGTGGTTCAGAAATAACCAGATAAAAGTCGTTGGCAAAATAGTAGAGCCCCAGAAAAATGGCCAACACCACAAGTACTGACTTGAGTATACGATCCCGAAGTTCAATCAAGTGCTGAATGAGCGGTTGCTGCTGCTCTACTGCCGCTTCATTTAACTCTGCAGACGATTTATCTACAGGTTTTTGATTACCGGTGTTTGGTGATGACGAGTTGGTCATTTACTTCAGGGTCTTCCTGTTAGTCAATTAAGAGTCTTTCGAGATCGAAGGTTTGGGGGGAGGGGCAGTTGAAGCCGTTGCGGTTTTAGTTGTAGCTGCAGGTGCGATGTCTAGTCTTTCAGCAGATACATCTTTATTGACCATATGTTTGAACTCTTCTGCTTTATCCAGGGCAGATTGAATGGTCTGTTGTACTTCTTCAACTTTTATATCATCTCCGGCTTGCTGAATCCTCTCTCTGAGTTCTTCAGCTTTTAGCTGCCGGTCGACCTCTTCGGTTAGGTTGCTCGCCATGCGCTTCGCTTTGCCAACCCATCTGCCAGCCGTTCTGGCGGCATGCGGCAACCGTTCTGGGCCTAATACCAGAAGCGCAAGCACAGCAATCAGTACTAATTCAAGAAAACCAATATCAAACATAGTGATGCTCGAGTGAACGGACGTTAGCTTTTAGGTTTTTCTTCTTCAACCTTTTCGACTTTTGCGTCGATCACTTCGTTAGCATCTTTCTCAATTGGCTTGTTCTTTTCCTCATCTGTTACCGCTTTTTTAAAGCCTTTTACTGCTCCGCCCAAGTCAGAACCAATGTTGCGCAGCTTCTTGGTGCCAAATAACAACATTACAATTACCAGAACAATTACCAGCTGCCAAATACTAATGCCACCCATCAGGTTACTCTCCTAAAACAATCTAATTTCTTTATCTACTGAAGGCTTCTCTTTGTATGATCAGCAGATAACAGTTACTTCATTGTACACCAAATAGTTCGCCAAGAGTCGTTTGTCATCAATGATGATGTTATTGCTCTTTGGAATATTGTTGTATTTCACGTGCCGCCATTTTGCCGTAGAAGGCATGAGGACGTTATGACCTCCGTCAAGCAACGCATGCCGTTGTTTTTTCAGGCCGTGCACAGGCTTATCTATTTGGCACTTCTTGAGGCTTTTTCTTCCAGGCCTGAAAGATCAAATCTACGCTCCAGCTCGTCTAATATGGCGTCAGGGCCTACCTCAAGGTGAGATAGCATTACCAGGCTGTGGAACCATAAATCTGCGGTTTCGTAGATAAGATCGCTGGTATCGCCGGAACGCTCTGAGTCTTTAGCCGCAAGAATGGTTTCAGTGCACTCTTCGCCCACTTTCTCAAGGATTTTGTTTAACCCTTTTTTGTGAAGGCTGGAAACGTATGAGCTTTCAGCATCTGCTTTTTTTCTTTGTTCCAGAACTTTTGCGAGCTCTTTTAGTACGTCGGTCATTCTCTCTATTCCATAAAATCGCTGAACTAAGTTTCGCGAGGCATGCTGTTGTTTATGCCTTGTAGATATCGTTAGGATCTTTTAACACCGGCTCAACCGCTTGCCACTCATTGTTGTTCAGTTGTTGGTAAAAGCAGCTACGTCGGCCGGTATGGCAGGCAATATCGCCCAGTTGCTCAACCTTAAGCAAAATTACGTCAGCGTCACAGTCGAGTCTTATATCATGCAGTTGTTGAACATGGCCTGATGACTCACCTTTGCGCCATAGCGATTGCCGTGATCTAGACCAGTAAATGGCACGTTTTTCTTCAACGGTAAGGGCTAAAGATTCACGGTTCATCCATGCCATCATAAGTACTTCGCCGGTTTTATGATCCTGGGCGATAGCGGGCACTAGACCATCTTCTGTCCACTTGATTTTGTCTAGCCATGCTACGTTGTTTAATGCTTTCTCTGTCATATTGCTATTTTCGCTTGATAAGAAAATAAAATCCAATGCCTGCCAACAACCAGCTTTGGCCTGGAAGCTCTCGAAGCCAGTCCACAGCCACCGCATTTTGGCTGAATATGGCGGCACCAAATGCCAGGGTGGCAATCCAGTAATCTTTGTTAACGCCCTGGTTGGTGTGTATCTCTTCTTTCAGGGCTTTAATGCTGCGTTCCTGATTTTGGCTGAAACTATCCAGGCTTTTAACCTGCTGGATCGCATCATAAACCATTTGAGGCAACTCGGGGGTTTGTTCCAGCCAGCTGGGTATGTGTTGCTTGACGTTTTTCCATAAACCGGGAGGAGCAATACGCTGCTTCATCCAGTCCTCTAAAAAAGGTTGTGCAGTGCTCCACAGGTCGAGGTCAGGGTAGAGCTGGCGGCCAAGGCCTTCTATATTCAGGAGAGTTTTTTGTAGCAGTACGAGCTGGGGCTGTACTTCCATATTAAAGCGGCGGGCGGTTTGAAAGAGTCTCAGCAGAACCTGACCAAATGAAATATCCTTAAGCGGCTTTTCAAAAATAGGTTCGCAAACCGTGCGTATTGCAGACTCGAACTCATTCACGGGAGTATCTTCAGGCACCCAGCCTGATGAGATATGAAGCTCTGCAACCTGTCTGTAATCGCGGTTAAAAAATGCGAGCAGGTTGCGCGCCAGATAGCTTTGATCGTCAGGGGTCAGGGTGCCGACAATACCAAAGTCAATTGCGATATATTGTGGGTCATCAGGGTTCTCTACATTGACGAAGATATTGCCAGGGTGCATATCGGCATGAAAGAAGCTGTCTCTGAATACCTGGGTAAAGAATATATCGACCCCTTTTTCCGCCAGCTTTTTCAGGTTGGTACCGTGAGCATTCAGTGTATCGACATCGGCAACCGGAATTCCATATACCCTCTCCATGACCAGAACATCGGTATTGGTGTAATCCCAGAAAATTTCTGGCATATAAATTAAACTGGAGTTATCAAAATTGCGTCTTAGCTGCGAGGCATTGGCGGCTTCTCGTTGTAAATCAAGCTCGTCAAAGATGGTTTTTTCGTAGTCGCTAACAATGTCTACTGGGTGCAGTCTCTTGCCATCTTCCCAATATTTTTCTGCCAGACCTGCAACAAGAAACATCAGCGCAATATCTTGATGAATGACGCGAGTAATACCCGGCCTAATCACCTTGACGACCACTTGTTTGCCATCTTGCAATTGAGCCGCATGAACCTGAGCAATAGATGCGGAGGCAAGCGGGTTAATATCAAATGAGAGAAATATATCGTCGGTAGACTGTTTAAGGGCCTGTTCCACAATGTTCTTGGCGGTTTCTCCCGAGAAAGGCGCAACGTTATCCTGAAGCGATTTCAGCTCAACTGCAATGTCATCTGGCAGCAGGTCTCTGCGGGTAGATAGTATTTGGCCAAACTTTATAAATATTGGTCCCAGCTCTTCAAGGGCGTATCTAATTCGCGCGCCTCGCGGTTGTTGAGGTTTTGGAAACAGGTGCCAAGGGGCCAGAATAAACAGCAGTCTCAGGTAGAGGGGGAGGTGGGTAAGGGGAAGAAACTCATCGAGTCGATATTTTCCAATAACCCAGATGATTTTTATTAGTCGTTGAATGCGTGACACAGGCTACTCGTTAATTGGTTGGCGATGCTGAACAGGTGATCTCTGTAGTCGTTATGGTGATCTCTGTAGTCGTTATGGTGGTATCTATGGTCATGTTTGATAGCGGCTAGGATGCGCTTTCTTCACTCAAAATAGCGTTGTTTAATTTTGCCAGGCGAGCCTCCAGCCGTTCTGTAGATAGGCGGAGTTGATCAATTTGAGCAAACTGCTCCTGCAACTCAATTCGGTTGGGAAGTAAGCGGCTCTCTTCATGCAAGTGTTCTTCTATATTGGCGGTAAGGCTTTGCTGTGCCTGCTTGCCCCACGAGAAACCCTGGCGGAGCTTTTGTCCGATAAAGTGAGCAGGAATATCACCGATAATGTCTGCTAATGCACTCTCCCAGTCAATATTCAGTTCGGCCAACAGCGATTGAAACCTCTGTGCGACCTCTGCATTACCCAGTAGCTTAATATCGCCAGACCGAACCAGGCTGTTTTTATCGTCTTCAAATACTAGGCGCGATAGAGATAAAGGGGAGCCTTCGATGGTGACGTCAATTTCGCTATCGGTATATTTATCATCGTTGCTGGAGATGATTAGTTGATCGTTGCAGGCATTAACCGTGACTGACACATCAATCGGATGCAACGAAACTTTGACAACTGAACCGTCAAGCTCTTTTACCTTAATGAGCGCTGCGGAATCCAGCGCCAGGGTTTTGTTAACAAGAGCCTCTGCTGCAGCGGCAGCCGCTGTGATTAGCGAAGGGTCAATCCTCATTCCGTCTACCTTCATGCTAAGGCTTAACTCCGGTGTGTAATGCCACAATGCCACCGGTCATGTTGTGGTAGCAGCAGTTAACCAGCCCCGCCTGCTCCATCATGCCCTTTAGCGTTTCCTGATCCGGGTGCATGCGAATGGATTCGGCAAGGTACTTGTAGCTTTCAGAGTCACCGGCAATGAGTTTACCCATCGCTGGAAGTGCTGTGAAAGAGTATAGGTCATAGGCTTTGGTCAACAGCGGGTTTTCCGGCTTGGAAAACTCCAGCACCAGCAGCTTTCCACCGGGTTTCAGCACGCGCGTGATTGAGCGTAACGCTTTATCCTTATCGGTCACGTTTCTTAATCCAAACGCGATGGTCACACAATTAAAGTGATTGTCCGGGAACGGGAGTTCCTCTGCATTGGCTTGAACAACTTCAATGTTCGACGTATATCCGCGATCCATCAGCCTGTCTCGGCCGACTTTTAGCATGGACTCGTTAATATCAGCCAGTACCACTGTGCCTTCAGGGCCAACAATGTCAGAGAATTTCATGGTCAGGTCGCCGGTGCCACCGGCAAGATCAAGCACTTTATGCCCTTTTCTTACGCCACTTAACTCAATGGTGAAGCGCTTCCAGAGACGGTGTATTCCCATCGACATAAGATCGTTCATAACGTCATATTTGCTTGCGACGGAATGAAACACATCTGCCACATGGTTTACTTTATCTTCTACTTTTACTTGTCGATAACCGAAGTGGGTTTTATCGTCAGCTTTTCGCTCGGTCGATGAAGATGCTTCAGGTACGTGGGTATTAGACATTTGGGCCTCTGTTGGCGTTCTCATCATCAAAGTCATTAATTGGGTTATATTCTAACGTCACATTCCGGCAATGTCTTTTTTTATGTCAATTTTGGAATACAATAGTGCAATAATTTGCTTTCCAGGTGTGCTCAGCGGCAGCACTTGGCCAGTAACATGCCCTTTAGGTGTATTTAGCACTGGGCGCTACAAACCTTCACTGACTATCTATTTGTGTGTTGAGTATCGTATAACCGAAACAGCCGGCTTGAATGTCTGATTTGGTTTAGGCGTCGGGTTAGTTTAAAGTGTTTGAATAGTAAGATGCTGAATTATTTATTTAAATTATAGGAGTTGTATGTCCGTCATAGATATTACCCGCCATCATACCTTGAATCACAGTGATGCTATTGCGACAGCGGATGATTTGGCAAAGAGTTTATCCGAGAGGTTTGATGTTAGTTATTCCTGGGACGGTGATACGCTGACCTTTAAACGAAGCGGTGCCAAAGGTAAGCTAACAGTTGAACCGACGACCATTCATGTGAAAATGGAGCTGGGTTTTTTGCTTAGACCTTTTAAAGGCCGCATTGAGCAGGAAATTCACAATCACCTGGATGGGTTGCTGGAAGAGGGTGAGTAGTCTTCTTCTAGCTGGTCAGATCTTGCTGGTCGGATCTTGCTGGTTCTAGCTGGCCAGATATGGTCTCGTGCGGTTGTTAGTGATCGTTGTGCGGCCTGCATTGTTAGCAAATGCATCGTAGTAATCAGCGCCGATAGTAATAGATATAGCAAGACTTAAAAATAAAACAGTTAACCGTAAAAAGTTGCTCTTTAGACTGGTCGAATAGTCACAGATGCCATTGATGCAATAATGGTTTGATTATACTCTCGGCCAGTTTTTAACAGGGATAGAACGCCCCTCTGATAATAATTAAAGAATGGAGATACCATGAGCCAGTCCGATGTCATTACCCTACCTAAATTCCTCTCTAGAATACCTGGCTTATTAGCTAATTTGCCAGGCACGATCAAAGGCGTAAGAATTGGTAATAATACCAATAAAACCAAACCTGTAGGGCTTGGGCTATGTATTGAAGAGGCTGTAAAAAAGAACCCGAATGGCCACGCGCTGATCTATAAAGACACCTTCATAACATACAGTGAATACAACGCCTGGGCTAACCGCATCGCTCATTACTTGTTAGGCAAAGGGGTGAAAAAAGGCGATACCGTTGCGATTCTAATTGAGAACAGACCTGAGCTATTTGCCTGTGTGGCTGCTTGTGCAAAGATTGGAGCAACCAATGCATTGATTAACACTTCTCAGCGAGGAAAAGTGTTAACGCACAGTATTAATCTGGTCAGCCCCAAACTGGCGATTGTTGGTGAGGAACTGGTAGACGCATTTGACGAAGTAAAAAGTGACTTAGTTGTGCCTGAAGAGAGTCACTACTTTCTTGCCGATCAGGATACTTTAAAAGAGCCGGGTAAAGCGCCAAAAGGCTGGAAGAATCTCGCCACTGAAATTCACGGATTCTCTGAAAGTAATCTCCCGGAAACTCAGAAAATCTATAGTGAAGACCCTTGTTTCTATATTTATACATCGGGTACTACAGGGTTACCTAAGGCCGTAATCTTTAATCATGGACGGTTTATGAAAGCATACGGCGCTTTCGGCTACGGTGCGTTACGGCTGAATACATCTGACAGAATGTATGTCACTTTGCCGTTTTATCATGCGACGGCGATGGCTGTATGCTGGGGCTCAATCTTAGCTGGGAAGTCAGGATTAATTATTGCCCGCAAGTTCAGCGCAAGCCGCTTTTGGGATGACATTCGTCGTTATGATGCCACTGCGTTTGGTTATGTAGGAGAGTTGTGTCGCTACCTGATGGATCAGCCGGCCAAGCCTAATGACCTCGACAACAAAATCCGTGTTGTTGTGGGTAATGGCCTGCGACCTAGCATTTGGAAGTCATTTAAAGACCGTTTCGGCATCGAGCGGGTCATGGAGCTTTACGCATCGAGTGAAGGTAATATTGGTTTCACCAATGTTTTGAATTTTGATAATACCGTGGGTATATCCCCATTTCCTTATGCGATTGTTGAGTATGACAAAGAGGCCGAAGCACCTGTTAGAGGTAAAGATGGCTTTATGCGTAAGGTGAAGAAAGGCGGGGCGGGTTTATTGATTGGTGAAATCACTGAAAAGACCCCTTTTCATGGTTACACAGACCCGAAGAAAACAGAAGAGTGCATTTTGCGCGATGTATTCAAAAAAGGGGATGCATGGTTCAACACCGGCGACTTGATGCGAGACTTGGGCTTTAAGCACGCACAGTTTGTTGACCGTTTGGGAGATACGTTTAGATGGAAAGGTGAGAATGTATCGACTACTGAAGTAGAGCATATTGTTGATAGCTGTACTCACGTCAGTGAAACCGTGGTTTATGGTGTTGAAATCCCGGAAACGAATGGTCGTGCGGGTATGGCATCTATTCGCCTGGACTGTGAAGAGTCGGAATTTGACTTTAAATCATTACTGGATCACCTAAAGCAAGAGCTGCCTCATTATGCGATACCGGTTTTTATTCGCCTCAGTGGAGGAATGGAAACCACAGGTACGTTTAAGCATAAAAAAGCGCCGCTAAAAGATGCTGGCTTTGATCTTAACAAGCAGGATAACCCGGTCTACGTATGGCTGCCTAAAGCTGATTCATACGTGCCGCTCACGGCCGATATCCAGAAAGATATTGAGTCTGGCGAGTATCGTTATTAATTAGCCTCCGTTTGGCAAAACACCCATTGTTACTACTTCACTCCTGGCAGAAGTGGTAATAGTGGGTTTCTTTATAGGGCTATACGAGTTCTTTCCCTGAACTATATATCTTGCTCCTCATACCTCCACCAATTCAAAACGACCCAGCGCTCTTGCGGGTCGTTGAGCCTTTATTCCTCTGTTATCTCAATCTGCATTGGAAAAACTGCTTACCAACTCAATACCAAAATTTACGTTTATTAACGGTGATATTGAGTCTTCTTTCATAAACTGGTAGATGAAGTGGTCATTTTTTGGTCGTTTAGTGCGGCTGATCAGGTGACTATGATTATGTTGGAGTCTCTGATGAAAAGAAAACAAAGCCTTTGCTCACTCGCTGCCGGACTGCTCTTGGCGTTGCTGTCACTCACTGTTAATGCCACGGAGTCAGCGTCTGCAGCAGATGCCATTCTACTGGCAGAGTGCGGTGGTTTCTTCAATGCTTACGGAACGTTAGTAGGGCGGACTGATTTAAGTTCAACCGGAAACCGACTTGCAGCAAAAGTGCTGAATCGTGAGAAAGATGTACGGTCACTGGCTGTGAGTTTTGAGCGGGGTAGTGAGTTTGCTGGAGATTGGCATGACTCAAATGAGAAAGAGGTTGTTGTTGACTACATCCAGATGTGTTCACGGGTGGTGAGCCGCAATATCGATTACTTGAAATCGGCTTCCTGAATACTCTTTGGCCAAATTCGGCTACTCTCCGAACCGGGAGGGCATAGCCTCCCATGTTCTGTTATGGCAGCGACTATTTTGAACGCTTTTTGAACGCCATTGGATTTTTTTCTTTAGGGTTGTTCTGGCTAATGGATGCCCGTTGGTTCCAGCGGCCAATCAACTGTTTTTGCAGTTTTGTTTCCCACCATAGCGCGACCTTTTCGGTAGCCGTCCAGGTTTCGTTAAACAGCTTCTTGGCATTTGCAATGGCGTCAGGTGAGCGCTTTGATATCTCTTTTGCAAACGCAAGTGCATCGTCAAACGGTTTTTCTGATACGTGAGAAACAAGCCCCATTTCTTTAGCCTCATTGCCGTCAAAAATACGGGCGGTCATAGTAAGCTCTTTAGCCAAATCAATCGGTATAAGCTCCCTCAGGGTAATGCTTCCGCTCATGTCGGGAATCAGGCCCCATTTCATTTCCATAATAGAAAACTCACAATCCGGCATGGTGTAGCGGAAGTCTGCGCCTAACGCAATTTGAAAGCCGCCACCCCAACATTTGCCCTGAGTAACAGCAATAACCGGTACTGGAACCTGTCGCCAGAGGTAGCCTACATCCTGCGCCAGATTTGAAATCTTTCGCCCTGGTTTGATCAACAGCTTAGCGGCTGCCAGAGGGTTTTTCATAATGCTTTTTACGTCTAACCCGGAGCAAAAGGCATTGCCTTCGCCGCGCAGAATAACTGCTCTGATGTCTCGGTTTTTTGCTAGTTTCTTAGCTGTTTTGGCCAACCCTTCAAACATCGGCATATCAAGCGCGTTGAGTTTATCGGGGCGGTTCATGGTGACAACAGCAATGTTATCGACAATCTCTAGGGTGACGCGTTCGTTCATGGTGAGTCCTGTAATAAATCTAGTCAAAAGGCTGCAATCTAATAGGCATTAGGGTACTTGGCTGGCAGAGCTAGCCAGGCTTTGCTTTTTCGAATGAGTCAAACTTAACGGAGAGGGTTTATCGTTGTAAATATCGTCCAGAATAGCACTCTCTCTGCTGATAATGAGTTCCAGAAGTTCGTCAACGCCACCCATTTGGTGGAAGGCACTGAAGCCCCGCCGTAGAAAACTATGCAGGTTTCCCAGTCCTGCCATCTCGGCTGGAGAGCGAGTCATTTTAAGTGTGAGTCGTACCAAGCGGCTTCGCACGTAAACATCAAGGTCATTACCGATGTTGGCAATGAGCTGTGTCTGGTGCACTCTTAGGCTTTTATTGTTGCATAGCCGATAAGCTTCGCAGTATGACTCTTCTGTAATCTCGTTCACATTTAACTGGTTGAAGAGCACATCTGCGAGCTTATGATCGAGCTGCTGCGTCAGTAAATTGAGCTCCACCAAAAGGCCAACAGTATATATTAGATTGTCTGGAAGCAGTTTCACTGCTACCGGGAAGATTCGCTCAAGATCATCGTCTCTCTGAGTAAACTCTTTTGGGGCATACAGATCCTTTAACAGGAACTCAAGGCCTTCATGGTAGCGCGGATTCTGATATAAGTCCTGATGGGTGAATTTTAGGCGTTCTGCCTGCCAATGGCTTAATTTCTCCATTTCGGCTTCAAGCGAAGTATCATCGCGGTAACGGAAGTTATGGTAGTCGAGCAGGAGTTGTCGTAGTCGTTCAGCGTTGTCGCTTCTAACTTTTGTGTTTAATAGTTTTTCCTTGGACATCTGGTTTCCCTGAATATGCAGAGCGATTCCTAATCATACATCGGAATATTGAACGGGTATTCTACACTATTGTTGAATATTCAGCAGAGCGGAGTGGGCTTTAATGAGGTTGGATATTTAAACGTAAGCGGTGGATAGATTAAAGGCCGCGCTAGAGAGCGGCCTTTAATCTTGGTTCTGACATCATATCAAGCGTCGGTAGCCACTCATGGCTATCCAGCGTAATAAAGTGACTTGATGCTTCAGTCTCGATAATTCTGACTGAGTTGGGGCTGTTTTCAGCACTGGTCAGCATCGCTGCCCGGTCAAGAATTCGGTCAACCTTAGGAATAAGGAAGGTACCGTGGTTGATATGCTTATAAACGTCGAAGGAGGTTTTCTCCGTCCACTCCATGATATTTTCAATATTTCGTACGATGGTTAAATGATCTTTAGTCGCAGTAAACAACTTATTCAACAACTGCTTTTTGCGGGCATTCATTTTACCAAAGAAGCTCTGCCCATAGGACGATGAGGGTGTGCTATTTATAAAACGTATTACCCAAGGCCACATTCCGTGGCTTACAGGTTCCAGTAATGCATTGACCAAGGGGTGAAGCTGGCCCTGTGGCAATACTGACGCTTCTAATACAATATCCGCATTTTTATACAGTTCAGGGCGCTGTCTTATGGCTTCCAACACCACTGCGCCACCACGAGAGTGCCCGTGCACGCGCACGTTGTCAGTTGTTGGTAGATTCTCCATTGCCTGGTTTAAGATGCTTGCATCATACTCGATTGTGGCTTCCAGCGACTTTATAGGTACTTCCCAAGGCGCAGGCTCAGGCGAAGGGCCGCTAACGGGTATGTGATAGTTGCTACAGGTGAGCAAGATTAATTCAGTGGTGGCGTCTTGGTAGGATTGGGTGAAGTAGCAGTGATTCTCAAGAAAACCATGTACCCCAATAACGGTGTTTTCTGCTTTTCCGCTGTGGTTTCTTACGGAAACAGCACCTTTTCCAACAGTGTACACCCTACCGGAAAACATCTCGGTATAGGTTTGGTCGATAGACTTAATTAGCTTTCGGGCATGAATGGCCTTCATTAAGCTTCCTCCCCAAATTTGGGTAACAGATTTCGTGCCTTACAACATGGCACGTACATACGTCTCTGAGCTTCAGACCAATCCGTTACATCATAATTATTATTAGTGGCCGAACATCACTGTGAGGGAAATATATACCTCGTTATCATTATATTTTAATAGTGTTGCTAAAATGACGCCACACTAATCTATAATACTTTGGTCTAAGTGTGCAATTTTTAACCTGACTTTGTGATATTCGTATCATTTGAGTTCTTTCATGCATGAGCGACTTCATTAAGAACCTGCTCTAACACTATGAATTGATTATAGGATAGGAAATTGCACGATTGTGTTATTTTTTGTTACTGAAAAAACAGCGCCTTTTTTATAACTTTTGAGGGACTTGATCTGCCAAGGGTATAGGTTCATATTGCATGGGCTAGGCGTGAACAAATGTGGTGATCTCTATATTCGGGAGGTTGCCATTAATAATTATAACGAATAACAACAAGGAGACCGGCATGAGCACTGAAGCTAACGAACCGATAAGCGGCGTCGATATTGCTTGGTTAAGAATGGATACACCCACAAATCTAATGGTCATTAATTCGATGCTCATTATTGAGAGTATCGACTTTGAAGAGTTTAAGAGAACGGTTAGAAATCGCTTTTTAGCGTATAGTCGGTTTAAAAAACGGCCAGTGTGTCACTCCGGTCAGTATTATTGGGAGCCGGACCCTTATTTTGATTTGGATAATCATGTCCATAAAGTTGCGTTGACCGGTAATGCAGACAAGGCCGCGCTGCAAGCGTATCTTGCTGATCAGTTAAGTGTTGCATTTGATCCTTCCAAGCCATTATGGCAAATACACTTTGTCGAAAACTATGTCGATGGCGTAGCTGCAATTCTGCGGATTCACCACTGCTATGCCGATGGCATTTCGCTAGTGTCTGTATTTCACGCCATCACTGACCAAAGCCCGAATGTTAAACCATTTTCAGGGCCTGACGTGGTGGCTAGAGCGAATGTCAGCGCTACAGAAGCAGGGAATGACGAAAGTATTGAGCCTGAATCTTTTAGCGCTGATGAGCTATATCCCTGGCCTCTTTACCAGCAGTTTATTGATAATGCGATCCACTGGGTTGAGAGGTACACACGTGTTGGACTAAAAGCCTCTGAAGAGAGTGTCCACCTGCTCAGAGACCCTGAAATTGTTAAAACATACGCAAATGACTGTCTAAAAGTCGTATCAGAGGTGGGCAAGCTGGCGCTGTTGCCACCAGACCCCAAAACGTCTCTCAAAGGCTCACTAGGCGCAAGGAAAAAATGCGCCTGGTCTGAGCCGGTGTCGCTGGACTATATTAAATCAGTCGCACAAGGTTTGGGCTGCAAAATTAACGACTTGCTGATGTCATGTGTTGCCGGTGCGCTGCGTGAGAAAATGAAGGAGTCTGGTGATGATGTGGAAGGCCATACGATACATGTGACTGTCCCGGTCAATATCAGGCCATCTAAAGGCGCGAAAGGGGCAAACGAGCTGGGTAATTATTTTGGTACGGTTTTTGTGCCCCTTCCTGTCGGCATCGCAAACCCAATTGAACGGGTTTATAAGCTCAAACACGATATGATTGAACTGAAAAAATCATTTCAACCGGGGGTTTCATTTGGCTTGCTATTTGCTGCCGGGTTGATGCCTAAACAAGTGCAAAAACCTTTGATGGATGTGTTTGCTAAAAAAACCAGTGCAGTGATGTCAAACGTTCCAGGTACTAAAGAACCCAGATATTTAGCGGGTGCAAGGATTAAAGAGCAAATGTTCTGGGTGCCACAAACAGGCGGAGTCGGTCTGGGGTTAAGTATTATCAGTTACGGAGGGCAAGTTCAGTTTGGCCTGATTGGTGATGCCAAGCTATTTCCCGATCCTGAGAAGATTGTGCGCCGGTGTGTTGAACATATTGAGCACCATCGCTTTGACTTTTCGTTAGTTGATTCAGATAACTATGGAAAGGAAAAAACGAAGGTATCATAGCCGCCGAGTGGTTGTTTATAAGCAGCTAACGGGGTGTTAAAAGTAAAATGTCTTAATTAATGAGGCATTGTTAATAATATTAATAAGAGTTAAATGCCCGTGAATAATCAAAAAAACCTTTCTGCACTGGCAAGTCTGCTGGTATTGCTGTTGAGTTTAACGGGGTCGCCTTATGTGTTGGCCGAGCCGCTGAAATTGGCCACTGCAAGTTGGCCTCCCTACATTGGCCGAGACCTTCCCAATCAGGGGATGGCTGTCGATATCGTCACCAAAGCGTTTGAAGATGCAGGTATTGAAACAAACGTTGTAATGCTGCCGACGTGGGCTCAAGTCAGAGAAGGGGTTGAGGCTGGAGTGTATGACGTGATTCTGGGATATTGGTACTCAGACGAACGGGCTCGCTTTCACCTCTATAGCGACCCGTTTATTGTCAATCGCCTTAACTTTATTAAACGTAAAAATAGCCCTACAACGTTTCAGTCGCTTGATGACATCGAAGGGCTTATGGTTGCAACCGTTCATGACTATGCGTACGGCAATGAATTCGAGTCTCACCCTGGCATCTATCAAATAAAGAACAATCATGTAATACAGGCGCTGCTCACGTTGTTGGAAGGCCGCGCTGATCTGGCATTGGGTGACTTTTGGGTTATGCGGCACGAGTTAAAGAGCTATATGCCGAGCAAGCTAAAAGAGCTTGAGGTGTTGCCTAAACCGTTAACGGAAAAAGGGCTACACATTACTGTTAGCCTCTATAACAAAGATGGACCGTCTATCATTACTGCGTTTAATGAAAAAATTGCCTTGATGAAGCAAAAAGGAGAGTTGGCTCAAATAGTTAAGACACATCAACAGTATTATGAGTAAAGCGTTGTTTACGCAATCTCTTTGCTAATAATGGGCAAACGTTTTTATTCTGCTTTATTCTGCACAGCCTTTCTGCCTGGCTTGAACTACACTCTAGGGAAGTGTTTTATTTGTCCCTCGAGCGGGGTTTGGAGGCTGCCATGCAACTATCCGACGATGCACTAACAAATCATGAGGTTACAGTCTGTCTTAAGGGCGGGGCCGTTCTTGGCCCATTTAACGCAGCCTGGAGCAAAGAGCACAGTGGGGATGTCAGGGCTCTGAGCCGGGAGTTTGATGAGTTTCTTAATGGAGGACAGCAATCTCGTTTTAAGTTTCACCTTCATGACACCTACAGCAACAGTGTTCATACATTAATTCTCCGGTTCGAGAATGTGATGGCTATTTATGATCATGTAAAGCTACGCGGTGCAGGATAGCTCGAGTCTACTTGCTCACTGAGGGCTGACTGGTGTTAGAGCTTAAGCTATTACTGATATTGATCTCGGCTAACGGGGCGCCTGTTCTCCTGTATTGCTACCACGGGGATAGGTTTTCCTGGCCTGTAGATCACCATTATGTGCTCGCAGACGGGAAGCGGTTGTTAGGCCCTAGCAAAACGTGGCGAGGTTTTTTATCAGGAGCACTCTGCGCGGCCGTCGTCTCTTTCTTGGTTGGACTGTCTTTTTGGTTTGGATTACTTTTTGGGTTTCTGTCACTCGTTGGAGACGCGTTGTCGAGCTTTATTAAGCGGCGGATGAACCGGCCCTCCAGCAGCAGAGCCGTGGGCATTGATCAAATCCCTGAAGCGGTTGTTCCGCTCATATTTGGCTTTTTTTATTTGGGGTACAGTGTTGAAACTGTCTTGGTTGTGACGCTTTCCTTTTTTCTGCTCAATATTCTGGTCTCACCTGTTCTGTATCAACTGGGTATACGCAAGCGTCCGCATTAGTCAGTACCGTTTGACAGGGTGTGCTGTCTGATATCGCTCCGCGAAGGCGTCTGGAACCTATCGCTGAGGGTTGTAACGGCAGAATTAAGCGATTTATGGTCGTCGCTTGCGTAACGTATGAAGCGTAATCTCTGGTGGGCAGTTAATTCGTACATTAACCACCGATGTGCCCGCACCCACAGAGGTATACCCCTGCATGTTCTGATAACGCCACCTTCCTTTACCGACAAAGCGTGGACAGTCGGAATCCAGGGTGAGTGGAATGCCCAAGGGAAGGCATATTTGGCCGCCATGAGTGTGTCCTGAAAGAGTCAGGTCAAAACCAGCGTCAGCGGCTTGTTTATAAATAGCAGGGGTGTGGGATAGGAGAATGCTGGGAATAGACTCAGAAAGACCCGTTGCTGCTTTCGCTATATCATCAGCCTGAAAGTAGTGGGCATCATCAATGCCGCTTAAAAAAAACGTCCCTTGCCCCTGTTTGATGGTGGTGTTTTCATTTAACAGCAGCTGGATACCCATCTCTTCCAAAGCTGGCACCATGAGAATGCTGTCATGGTTGCCCAATACAGCATAAATATCCTGCTTTAAGTGGTATCTGACTCTCTTCATCGCCCTGAGCGCGCCTTCAATATCGCCGTATGTGCGAGCGCGGTAGTCTCCGGTCATCACACAAATATCATATTCAACAGTGCGCACCTGGTTGATCAGTGAGAGCGTTGCTTCCTCATCCATGTCCACATGGAGGTCGCTCAGGTGCAAAATAGTGAAGCCTTCAAGGTCTCGATGAAGGTTAGAAAGCTGAACCGTGTTGCGCTTGACCTGAATGTCTCGGGCGTTTTGTTGTCCGCGTTTGTGCATAAGGCATAAACGGAGGGTATTGCGAATGACAGAGTGAACGGAGTACCAGTTTTCAATGTGGAAAAAGTTACGCCCTTGACCAAATACCTGAGCCGTATGCGCCTTTTCAATAGCGAGGCGCTTTCTGGCATGTTCAGCCCCCATTCGAACTTCTAACTGTTTTTGTATTTGGCCATTCATTATCAACGGTATCGCTTCCTGGCTTTGCAAGCTGTAATGAAGGATTGGTTCGTGGCTGCTGTGCACCACCACGCGGGTATCAATGAGTATAGTTTATGATCAGGAAAGTTTGTGGATTGCTCGTGGGGTAGTCGAAAGTTTTAATAACAAACGGTCACAAACTGTAGCGGTTTTATGATAGATGGCAAAATTTATTGCGTTAAACTGTCAATATATCATCTTGTTCCATAGAGGCTTTTTGCTGAACATATGTCTACATTAATTGTTGGTGGAATATTACTGCTTTTTTGCGTGGTGGCTCCTATCGCGTTGCATTTATATCGCCGATATCAGGATGCGCAAATGGAAAAAATGCGCAGAGTGGCGCAGTTGACCCATGCCTATCGACTGACCCAGCGTTTCTTGCACCAAATCCCCAGTCAATACCTGACTCGCGAATCAAAGCTATTGTTGCTGGAGCGGGCAATCTGCTTTTTAAACAAGTTGAAAAAAGATATACCGGGCAGCCAATTGGTGTCTTCCAAGATATTTCGTAATCAGTCAATGCTGGATGAGCTGCAAAAGAATTTTGTAAGGCCTGCGCCGGTTACCTTAAAAACAGCCGTTGACGCGCGCCAGGCCCAAATACACCTAAATGAGTTTAGCCGGTTCGTTGAAATCCAGGCGAGAGTCAATGCTATCGGGCAGGATGTTGCTAATGAGGTGATTGGTCATGTGAACTGGTTTTCCGTAAAGTGCTTAACTGACTTTTATCGGGAGCAAGGTTTGAATGCGTCCAAAGCAAAGGAGTACCGGCTTGCCATTCATCACTTCAACAATGAGTTAAACGAGTTCAATAAACACCTGGAATTTGAGACAGCCGAGCAGGGGGTGCAGGAGTGCCTTAAACTGATTGAAGAAAATGAGCAGTTCTTGGCATCTCAGGAGGCGGGCGACAATAACCCTGCTTCATCTGGCGAGAGCAAAGCAAGCGAGGAGAATGTACTGTTAATGAGGGAGTGGGACTCTCTTGATGACGATAACGAGCACTTTAAGAAAAAGCAGCTTTATGGGTAGTGGCGGTTAACATAAAAATGAGAGGATGAGCCTCTCATTTTGACTGCGTGCATTGTTTATCACTGCCTGTTCTTGCGCAGGTTTAACCCGTGTTTTTCAGTGAGTCGATTGCTTCGACGTTATCCTTGTCTATGTTCGCCAATACTTCAGGTTTTCCCTTTAAGGCTGTGAGCATTTCGTCTTTATAGTCTGCTATAAGCAAACCTATTTGCTCCGCTTTTTCTTCATCCAGGCCAACAATTCTCGCTTCCAGGAATAGTCGAAGGTTTTCGGCAAATTCAAGCTTTTTATCTAAAGCATCCGCTTCTTTTTTGTCGGTGAAAGTGCGTTTTTCTGGGTCTCGATCAGACATATATAACGTGGTTACCGCCATTGTTTGCTCCGGTACTGTATAAATAATCAGTTAATAGTATCTGGGGTTTAGGGTTTTATCAACTATTTAGTAAGGAATGTTCGCGCCGCGTGAACTGCATCGAATCGGGCGCAGGGCACCCTCCTACAAGGGGCTAGGTATGGTTAAGTATTGAACAACTATACTATAACTATAGCGATTTAGATGAGTGCTGTTTTTTGGCGCGATTCGTTAAATGGTACATTGGGAGGGAAATATGGCGATAACAATTAATGGCCCTGCGGGGGCGGCAGGTTCCCAGCAGACCAATAACACGAATACGCAGTTTAACCGCATCAGCTCCGGGCAACGCATTAACAGTGCTGCTGATGACGCTGCGGGCTTAGCCATTTCAAATAGAATGGCGACGCAGCTAAGCGGGTTGAATACGTCATTAAGAAATGCCAGTGATGGCATCTCTCTGGTTCAGGTTGAGTCCGGCGCGCTTGATACAATGACTGACAAGCTACAAAGAATCAGGGAACTCTCAATTCAAGCGGGGAATGGTGCACTCAATCGTAGTGACCGTGAAGCGCTGCAAAAAGAAGCAGATCAACTACTGCAAGAGACTCAGCAAACACTTGAAACAGCACGTTTTAATGGTGTGAGCTTGTTAAACAGTGATGGTTCTCAGTCGTTTCAGATAGGCCCAGGTGAAGCGGATAAGGTCTCCGTTGAGGGTGAAAACATACAGGCTAAGCTAACCGATAATGGCCTTTTTGCCATTGATCTTACGTCTGCGGAAGCGGCTTCAAATGCCTTGAGTACAATCGACTCATCTTTGGCGATCATCAGTGAACGAAACTCAGAGTTAGGTGCTATTGCCAACCGTTTTGAGTCGATTACTGATCGTATACAAGAAGAGAGCATTAATACAGCCGAGGCAAAAAGTAGAATTGCTGATGCGGATATTGCCAAAGAGGCGAGTGACCTTGTTTCAAACCAGATTAAAAATCAGGCTCAAATTGCTGTTCAGGCTCAGGCAAATGGTGATCGAGGTTTGGTGTTGCAGTTATTAAGTTAGCGGATAAAAACGCCGTCCTTGGCTAGCGGTACTCTTCCTTATAGACATCCTGGTCTGTATTTCCATGTGCCCGAAAGTTTTAATCAAGGGCAATATGTGCCCTTGATTAAATTGGTTTAGTTAGCAAAATACATTGAGTCGAAATACGCCTCCATCTCCTTCATGTAAACCGTTTCACTTGGGTGGGTTAGGGTGAATAGAAAATTTCCTTCTTTTGCTCGTTTCATAGCCATATCTCCGATGTTATAAAAATCTGATCGTTACTTAGAAATCAACTTTTTGGTTAGAAGCACTGAGTGGAGAGGCTTTGATTACGATTAGGTTTTTGAAAGCTCCCACGCCAATGTTCCTTACATACTAGGTAAAGCATTACTCATACCACTTTGTGGGTATTTTTTGAGATAGGTGAAAAAATACTATAAATTCATAAGGTTGTATAGAGAGGTGACGAGGCAGGTATTTAGGGGAAATACCCGTTAAGCCATGGAAGCGGTCAATGCTGCTTAATCGTGGTGCAAGCAATGCTCAAAATGCTCAATAAGTGAACAGGGAAAGTGGCGGCTTCGGGTAATATCGGAAAGAGGCCGCCACAGCTGTTTATTCGACTATAAATTTTAGCCCTGCGCTCTTCTCTAACCGATCAATAAAGCGCTGGTCAAATACTGTTGCGGTTGTCCAGAATCCGCCGCCTTTTTCCTCTTTGCTAACATCTAGCGCGAGGCTGAGACCTGCTTGGGCAAGCATTTTTGATGTTGATCCGTAGCCTGGGTCACGATCACCGACCACTTTGGTTTTGATTTTTTGCCCTTTGTCCGTTTTACCAACAAAGCGAATATCATAGAAACCTTTTTCCTGGTCTTCTGGGCTAGGGCCTTCTCCAGGTTTGGGTAACATATAATTCTCCATTAACCACCGGGTTGGTTTGATGGCCGCGCCTGCCAGAAATACGCCTAAGCCAAGTCCAAAACTGGTTGCTGTTAGACGCCCTTTGAGCCCTTTGCCCATTAGCATGGATTCGTCATATTTGAATGATGAGCCATATGCGTTGCCGCTCAACGCGTTACTTCGGTGCACGACCCGGGTGTTGATGCCAGCCATGATAAAGGGGCCAGCCCACTGGCCAGATTCGCTGTCTAGCTCTGGCGTGGTGACGTTTGCCTGCCGAACATTGAACGCGTGGTTATCAGGGCAGATAGAATATGGATTCGCTAGCTCCTTACGAAGCGCTTTACTCTTGGCGGCCTCTTTGGTGATGTTAATCATGCTGGCAATGGTTCCGCCTGATGCGGCCCCGCGAATGGCTTTGACTCTCATTCTTACAGAGGTGCATGGCGCACCAAATTGCTTAAGCGCCGCTTGTTGAAGGTGGTAAACCCCCATATCGGAAGGGATTGAGTCGAAACCACAGCAGTGCACAATTCGTGCGCCTGTTTCCTGTGCTTTTTTTTCGTATCGCGTGATCATGAGTTTAACCCACTGAACTTCACCGGTGAGATCACAATAATCGGTGCCGGTTTCTGCACACACCTTGACCAGCGGCTCTCCATATAACGCATAGGGGCCAACGGTGGATATGACTACTTTGGTCTGTTTGCAGAGAGCGGTTAAAGCCGTCTCATCGCTGGCATCTGCGGTTAGAAGTGGTAGTGCTTTAGCGGTACTCCCAAGGTTATTTTTGAGAGACTCTAGCTTTGATTGTGAGCGACCTGCCGCTGCCCACTTGATTTCACCATCTACTCCGTAATGGTCGGTCAAATACTGACACAATATCTGACCGACAAAGCTGGTGGCACCAAATACTATTAAATCAAACTGTTGGTTACTCATCGTTATCCTCTGATGAAACATGTTGTGCAAAAAAATGGTTGTTAGCCATTGATAAACGGCTGGGGCGTTGGTGTATGGTTTAGCTCACCCTAAAGATTGATTCTGTGTCGGGCGTTAGGTTACAGACCTTTACGGCATCTCTGCCTGATACTTTTACTTCGTACATCACTTTATCTGCGGCTGTTAGAAGCCTTTCCAATAGCTGTTCTGCGCTTTCTTCAAAAAATTCTGGATCATTCAGGCTGATTAGCCCAAAGCTTGCGGTAACCTTAACCATTGTATCATTGGCCTTTATCTCAATTTCATTGACGGCTTCACGAAGGCGGGTTGCCAACACAGAGGCATAGTTCGAGTCAGTGGCATGTAGCAGAATGACAAACTCCTCTCCGCCGTATCGGCAAATCAGTTCTCCTTCTCGGCAGCTGTCTTTGGTTGCTGATGCGATGGCTTTTAAAACCTTATCACCCACATGGTGGCCGTAGCGGTCGTTTATATCTTTAAAGTGATCAATGTCGAACAACAGCAGCGACAGAGGCCGATTAAAGCGGATGGCGTTTGATATCTCTATCATGGCCAACTCATTAAAGGAACGGCGGTTTAGCAGCGATGTTAAAAAGTCTTCACGGGCTAACTGTTCAAGCTGCTTTTTGCTGGACTGCAGCTCTTTGGTTCGTGCCTCCACTTCTGCCTCCAGATGTTCAGTCAGCGCGGTTAGTGCTATTTGCTGCTTCCAATCCTGAACCAGGTAGATGGTGAGAGAGGTTAGGGCAAATAGAATAAGCCCCCATTGGCCTGAACGGCCTATCCAGGTAATCAGGTCATGAGAGCTAAGCATATCAAGCACGAGGGAGATAAACAGCGTGATAATGCCAAAGGCCATTATCATGCCCGGCACGCCGAGCTGCTTAAAGGCTTTGAAACAGCCGATAACTAACGCCAGCACCAGTACAATGAAAAGTACGTCAAAGTAGGGGTAGGCGTTGACAAAATTAAACTCGGTAAAGGCAGACAGCGCTGCAACGCCGAATACAAACAGAGCGGTAATAACAAGTACGCCATGAGCCACTTTAGGTGCTTTCTCTTTCAGCCAGGCTAATACGATTATGGATAGAAAACCGGGGATTAAAAAATAGCAAAATGCCGCTATATAGCGCCAGCACAAGGGGTTAAACCAAACCACCTGGCTCAGTTCGTTTTCGGCAAACATCATAAGGGCCAAATTGAAGGAAAGCAGCCCAGTGCAGATGGCAACGCCACTGTCTTTCTTGATTGAACCCATGATCGTGCTGATAATACCGACCAGAAGCACGATCAGAATAAAAGACAGCCCGGTTATTCCCCTGCCATAGACTTCATCTAATAAACTGAATCGGTCACCGATTGCGACTTCGCCAGAAAGGCCTATATAGGGGTAGTCAGAATATATTCGCAGGTATAAGGAATGCTGCTGGTAATTGCTGGGCAGGCGTATGATATGCCACGGCCAGCCCTCAAACTGACTATGACCTTGGTCGTCAATTTCGCCAAAATGATAAATTTGTTGACTATTTTGAAAGGCTTGCAGTGTAAGGTCGACACTGTTGATGAATAGATAGGGGTCGCGCCAGCCTTTGTTGGGTAAGTCTATTTTGAGCCAGACAATCGTTTCGTTATTTCTGTTTGGAATGTTGCTGGGAGAGGGAGCTGGTTGCCATTTGACATCATCGTAACGCCATTGATCTGTTGCAGCGTCTCTAGGTAGGTCGCCCCAGTGATAAAACCAGTCTCCTGATATGACCTCTCTTTCGGGTGGCATGTTCTGATCGGATGCCATCGACGTAATCGGCAGCATGCTGCATAAAACCAATGCCAGGCAGGTAGAGGTTGTTAGTCTGCGGGCATGATACAGAAGGGATGATAGCAAGTAGTGCTTCTTTGGCATTGTGTTTCCATTACCTCATCGGGTATTACACGAGCTAGCCATTGTGGCGGGGCCGTTTGTGACAACTATTGTGACAATATAGAAATGGTCTCCTGATTATAGCTAAGATAATACCGCACGCGATCAAAATTATCGCTGTTTCGTACTCATTAAGCGGTGTTATCTTTATTGTTGATGTTCTCCACAGATTAACAGCCACTAGCTTTACATCGTGAATTATTGATTTACCATTCCTGCTATGTTTTCAGTGAATACTTTTTAGGTGATCTCGCCCGGCAAGGACAGCAACCCGTTATGATGACACGCCAATACGCTTTACCGGCCTTGTTTACTCTGCCATCCAGTGGGACATATTGCCGTATAACGTGGTATCTGTGTAGTGAGAGACATAATATGTCAATGCATGTTGTTACGCTATTTGCGGGCTTGGAGGCGTTTTGAATAAGCCGGAGAGCAATTATAGTGCTGTGATTGTGGGTGCCAGTATAGCGGGTTGCAGTACTGCGCTCAGACTAGCCAACCAAGGCGTGAGGGTAGCTATTGTTGAGAAACAGTCGAACGCCCGTTATTACAAGAAAATGTGCAGCCATATCGTTCATCCATCGGGTTTAACGCAACTGATAAAACTGGGCCTGTGGGATGGCCTTCAAGCATCTGGGGCTCAACCAACCTATATGGATGTTGAGAATCAGGGGGATCGATTATTTTATCCTTTATTCAAAAAGGCAGAGGCTGCAAATATTGAGCGCCGATATTTAGACCCCGCTCTTAAGAAGTTGGTCACCAACCACCCCAACATTACGACGTTCTTTGGCTATCGGGTTACAGAGCTATTGCGTAATAATAAACGTGTGGTAGGTCTTATAGCAGCAGGGCTTACTGCAGAAAGTTCAAACCAAAAAGTCACGTTTACCTGCCCTTTGGTGATCGCCGCAGATGGGAGAATGTCTCGAACTGCGAGGCTTGATAAGTGCCGCAACCATATCGTTGAAAATCATCGCGTCGCACTCTTTTCATATTTCACAACCCGCGACCTGATGGTGCCCAGCAAGATCTGGGTGAAAGCGAAGGGGGAGTCCTATATCGCCTGCTTTCCCAATAGCAACAAAGTACTGCTGAGTTGTTATATTTCCGCCAGCAAATTTAAAGAAATTCATGATGTTCAGTCATTTTACGACGGATATGTCAGGCACTTTGTTGAGAGTCAGGGCATTCAAGTGGGCGAGCAAGTTGATGATCTTCTGATTGCGAAAGACACATCCACGCTTTATCGTGCACCCAACTCGAAAGGTTTAGTGTTTGTAGGGGATGCATTTATCGCAGCAGATCCGTTGACGGGAATTGGTTGTAGCTGGGCGATGAGTTCTGCTGCACTGCTTAGTCGTTGCGTCGGTAAATCGCTTGCGGGGCATAGTGCTAAGGGCGCTCAGACACTAAAAGGGTGGCGCCTGCTCAGGCTGAATGTTGCTGTGGAGTCATATCATTTAATCCACAGAGTCAAATATCGCTTGCCTGCTTATGCGATGGCATGGCTCTCTCTTAAAGGCAAGGCTGTTTACGATAAACGCTGGTTTGGTTTTTTGGCTGGGATATTGGGGGAGCGCAGGAGCAGAGCAGAAAACTAGACTAAGTCTAGTTTTCTTTAGCCTTTGCCAAAAGCATCGCTTTATCGATCTGCAATGGCTTATGAGATGGTTCGCATGAGTTAAACCTGGCGCTAATGCCCCTTTATGCAGTCGAGCGCTTCGCTTGAAGTGTAAAATGATGCCAAGCGCCGCCTTAAAAGCTCTTCCAGTTGGCCACTCTCTCTCAACGCGTCAAGTATCTGAGGGGCAAACCGTTCTGCTTCTTCTGTGATACGCTGGGGAGTAATCATAAAGTCATCAAACAGTACGGACAGGTCGTTGTCTCCGTATTTATCATAGAAGTACGCTACTATAAGTTCATAACTCCTTTTAAAGTATGCTGATTTACGGAAACGCAACCAAAACTCATACCCCAATACCACGAACTCAGAGAGATCAAGACTGTCCATTCCCGCCTGCAATTCGCCTAATGATTTTGTTTCAACTAAATCCCATAAATCCATTGCTGACGTTTTAAGCTCTTCATCCGTCATATTATTTTCAAGGAACAGTTTGCTTTCAGTGATGATTAACCCAAGGTTGTTGCTGATGTAGCTTTTCACATTGTCTTCGACGGCCCCTTCAAGTTTAGGTACGGTTTTGCTGATAACGTTACTGCCAAACTTCAGCATTGAGGAGACACCGGGGACTTTCTTACTGAATATATTGTTGTCGTAGATGTAGCGGACGATGGCCTGGTAGAGCACCCCGGAAATCAGGTCAGTATAAACCGGCAAGTCAATGATGCGGTTTAATGCTTCTTGACGCTGCTCTTTAAGCTCAAGTGCTTTATCGACAAACTCTTCAACCTCATGGCTGGTCATGATTTCATTGAGCTGGGTGTTTTTGTGTTGCCCAGAGGTGAATAGTTTACTGGCGGCTTCGCCTGCAACCTCGGCAATACTGCCGGGGATTTCTCGCTCGACCACGTTTTTATGGATCGTGTCATTGATCGACTGTTGTGGCACCAGTTGGTTAAGCTTAGTTGAGCGTAGCCATTCGAAAACAGTTTCAGACTCTTCTGAAAGCCATGTTGAAAACGCAGCGTTATCAAACGCCTTCATTTCGTGTTGTATGTGCAGTTCTAATAGCTTGTTTGCTATATCTTCTGGAGAATGCGTGTTTTTAGCCATAAATGGGTCCAATTAACAGCTCTTTAAGGGGTCTTATTGTCTGTTTGCTTGTGATCTTTTTGGTTGTTCTGTGTCATCACCTCGGAGGCATGAGCACTGTCTTCCAGAGTGCCAAAATAGTCAGAAGCGAGTTGCCCCAAACTCTGGTTAACGCCTCTAATGGCATCATAGACCGCGCCTGCTGACAGGTCGTGCTTCTCTTTCAGACTACTGAGTCGTTGCTCATCAACGGCTCCCTGGCTAAGCAGTTTGTAGCTGGTGTCTGCAATCAGGCTATGGACGCTTTCGACAGACGTAACGGTGGTATCGATAGCGGTTTGTGCGAAGTCTTTGGCGAGTTCCAGACGTTGAAGTAAATTGGCCATAATTAGCTCCTTGGTTATTCTGTTGTTCTAAATCGCTATTGTTTTATCTAGCCACGATGTTGTCTAGTCACTATGTAGTCTAGCTACCATGTTATGCGCCGACTGCTGGAGAGCGCGGCGCTGTTTTTTTGGGTGGTAGCGAGTAGCGAGCGATTCTTGCCAATACGGTTTTAAATTGGCTCCCAAACGAGCCTGTATTGTAGGGTATATCATATTTCTCGCAGAGTTGTTGTACTTTGGTCGCCATTTCCGGATATCGGTGGGCAGGAATGTCTGGAAACATATGGTGTTCAATCTGATAACTTAGATGGCCGCTCATGATATGGAGCCACTTGCTACCGGTGAAATTGCTGGAACCCAACAGCTGGCGGTAGTACCACATGCCACGGGACTCGTTTTCGCACTCCTCCTCTTTAAAGGTTTGTGCATCTTCAGTGAAATGGCCGCAAAATATGATGGTTGATGTCCACAAGTTTCTATTCAGGTTTGCCAGCATGTTGCCTAAAAATACTTTAGGGGCCATGGGGCCAGCCAATAAGGGGAATACAATATAGTCTTTAGATACTTGCTTTGCGGCCTTTTTGGCGAACCGTTTTATAAACGGAAGCTTGTCTTTCCAGGTTACCTCACCGCTTCTTAGCTTTTCTGTCTCCAGTTCATGCAGACCGACTCCCCACTGAAAGAAAACACTTAGCACACCGTAGTTGATGAACTGGAAAAGGTGCCTGGGCTTCCAGGGTTCATCGTCTGTTAAACGAAGCACCGCATAGCCATAGTCGCGATCTTTACCCAATATATTGGTGTAGGTATGGTGTTCAAAGTTATGGGTTTTACGCCAGGATTCTGCGTCGCAAACGGTGTCCCATTCATAGGTTTGTGAGTTAAGTGCCGGGTCGTTCATCCAGTCATACTGACCATGCATGACGTTATGGCCTATTTCCATATTCTCAAGAATTTTTGCAGTTGATAACAGCCCGACGCCAACCGCCCATGATAACGGGTTGAGGCTGAAGTGAATTAATGCGCGACCAGCCACTTCGCTATAACGCTGTTTTTTTATAATGTTGCGTATATGGTCCGCATCTCGTTGCCCAAGATCGTTGATGACCTCTTGGCGTAGTTGATCGAGTTCGTGTCCAAAAGCATCAAGCTCTTGGTGGGTTAGTGTATCGAGTATGTTTGTTTTCATGTCCATTATGAATGTCCTATCGTTCTATGCAGTTTGTTTCAAAAGGTGTTCACAAACTGTCTATTGATATATCGCCTACAGGGATTGATATGCAGGCTTGTATTTGGGTTTGGTCATCGGGAGTTAATTCGCCAGTTAATGTATTTAATACCTGGCCTGATGATTTGCTGCATTTGCACTCATGACAAATGCCACTACGGCAGCCGTATTTAGGGTTTAAACCTGCTGATTCTGCGAGTTCCAGCAGTGTTTTATCGCCTTGTGACTGAATGCTTTTTCCCGAGTTCAAGAAACTGACCTGGCCCTTGGTTCCAGATTGACGGGTTACCGGAGATGACGCACCAAAGCTTTCTAAGTGAATGCGTCCATCGGCAACGCCTAGCTCTTTGGCGTGGCTCGTTACAGACTCCATAAACGGCTGCGGGCCGCAAAGATAGATTGTTCGTTCAGCCAGGTCGGGGCAGTCATGTTGAAGTTGTTGCGATGTGATGTAGCCTTCTGACTCAGTAAAGTGGGGGATAAACGAAACGTTTGGCAGACTGCCAGTCAGTGCTTTTAGTTGAGCCTCAAAAATTAGCGACTGCGGGCTATTTACGTAATAGATTAATGCTGCATCTTGCGCGGGTGATGTTTCTTTGACATTGAGTAGCATTGACATCACTGGAGTAATACCGCTGCCAGCCGCAATAAATAGAGGTTTATCTGATTGCTTTTTGTTTTCTCTTTTGACTAATGTGAAGCTTCCACTAGCGGGACTGATAGCTAACGTATCGCCAATGTTGAGGTGGTTATGAAGGTGAGTGGAGACACGTCCCCCCGGTATTTTTTTCACCGTAATACTAATAAGTTGGTGCTGCTTAAACGCGTCGGGTGACGATGAAATTGAGTAGTTTCGGCGTAGCGTCACGCCATTTATCTCTGTCGCAATATTGATATATTGCCCGGCTTGAAAGCCTTGCCAGCGACTGGAAGGTCGCAGCACAAATGTTTTGGTATCGTCAGTTTCGTCAATAATCCGGGTTACCTCTGCCATGTATCGCTGTAAGCTGAGCATTGGGTCAACTTCAGATAGCAGAAAATCAAGGTATGTTTGCAGTGCTCCGTTTTGCTGCCAAAACCGGGTTGCCAGTGCTGTGATGTATTGAGTCGCATTAGCGAGTGGATTTTGCATGATGTTGTCCTTGTATAGATTGTCCTGATAATTCTATGTTGGTGTACGACTGTTCACTAATGTAAGTTAGAAAAAGGCTTCAGTCAACACTTGTACACTAATAAATAAGCTGGTTGGCAGGATAAAATACGCGACCTATCATGTTTTATGCGGCTATTTTTAACCGGTTTAGTGGTAAAACATGCTTTAAAACATAGGGTAATGTCGATACTATATGACAATATTATGATTGATTACATTTTTGTGTACGAGTGAACACTGTTTTTTATAAGGTCTTAAGGATTGTTATAAGGTCTTAAGGGTTGCTATAAGTAGTGAAGGTTTTTTTAGAGTTGTAAGCACAGGTTGCCGGAATTATAAATGCTAAGTAGAGAAGACAAGAAACGCCAAACTAGACAGTCGCTGATGGATGCCGCTTTGATGTTGGTTGGTCAGGGTGATAATTTCTCCAGTATCAGCCTTCGGGAAGTGGCTAAAAATGCCGGGGTGGTACCGACTTCTTTCTATCGGCATTTTACCGACATGGAAGAGTTAGGGCTCAACCTGGTTGACGAGTTGGGAATGCTACTCCGAAAGCTCATGCGGGCCACCCGGCAAAATGGTGAAAGCTTTGACGGGTTGGTTCGTAGTTCAATTAGCGTATACGTCGACTTTGTTACCCAGCATCCTAATCATTTTCATTTTATGGCTCAGAGTCGCACAGGCGGAACTCAGGCGTTACGCAACGCGATTCGAAACGAGTTGAAGTTTTTTGCCAACGAGCTGGTATCAGACATACATCAATCATCAATGCTATCTCATGTAGATAGTCATGATTTAGAAATAGTTGCACAGCTTATTGTCGCGACGGTGGCTGAAACCACCATTGATATTTTAGACCTGGCTGAGTCAACACCCGATTACCGGCGGGCACTGGTAGAGAAAACAGAGAAGAAACTGAAGTTAATATGGTTAGGGGCAGGAGTGTGGCGTTCGTCCTGATAACCGGCTAATAAAGCCAGTTATCAGGGCTTTACTTTCATGCCTATTTGTTAAAGTGCTTGTTTTTTAGCATCAGGTGCCACGTCAGGTTTCGGCAAACTCTCATCACTTTCCCCTGCATTTAACCAGGCCAAGAACAGTTCATACCAGATCGCCAGCACTACAGCACCTAGGAACAACCCAATAATACCTGCTGCAAGCATTCCCCCAATCGCACCAAACAAGATCACCGGCATGGGGATATTAACCCCTCGGCCCATTAGCAAAGGTTTAAGAACATTGTCAGAGAGCCCAGCGAGAAACACCCAAATACTGAAAATAGTGGCAGGTGTGGTGTCCTGAGTAGAAAACACATAACCGATAAGGGGTAATACAACAATAAGAGCGGGTAGTTGTGCAATCCCTAGTATCAAAATGCCAATCGTTATCAGGCCCGCAGCGGGGATGTTAAAGGTAAACAACGCTGCACCAATAAGAATCGATTGAATAAGAGCAACCCCTACAACGCCTAGCAGTACACTGCGGATAGTTGCAGCGGTTAGTGTTGTCCACTTTGCTCCACTTTCCCCTGCCACTCGCACGATAACGCTCCTGAGCGCAGCCGTCGATGCTTCTGCATGAGCCATAAAACCTGCCGCAATCGCGAGGGATACAATAAACATTAGCAGAGCGGATAGGCTGCTGCCGACAATCGACGCCATTTTGCTGGCTGCGATTTTTATTTCCGGTAGAAAGTGAGCGACCGCTTTTTCCAGATTAGAAGAAAACAGTGACCAGACGTCGAAAAGCTTATCGCCAATGACGGGGATATCGGCAACACGTTGAGTTGGGCCGGGGATTTTAACTTCGCCGCTTTTAAATACCTCGGTCATGTGAGTCACTACTTCAACAAGTGACCCTGATACGACGACAAAGGGGGTTATTAATAGTGTAATGCATAATAGCACCAGTATGGTGGCGGTAAGGCCTCGCTTGCCGTTTAGTGAGGTTTCCAGTTTTTGTGTGATTGGCATTAGCGCGACGGCTAAAATGGCCCCCCACAATACGGGAATGATAAACGGCTTAATAATATCGTAGGTCCATACGATCAGAATAAACAGTAGCCCAATTCTAATGGCTGACTCCACCATATTGTTGATAAAGCGCTTGGTCTGATTTACCTCTGTTTGCTTTTCCATATTGGTTTCCAGGCTATTTCTTGTGATTGTTTTGGCTTGAACTGACTAGACTTGCGACCACAATGGCCATATAAAACACCCCCGTTATGGCTTCCATATAGACAATGACTTGGGAAAACGGCGATGCGGGACTTATATCGCCATACCCCAAGGTTGTCAGCGTAACAAAGCTGAAGTAGGCCATCCGGGAGAAGTTCTCCCCCCATGGTTTAGAGGTCATACCGTTAAATGGCTCCGGCACCAGCTCCAGAATGATCAAGTAACCTATTGTCCACATCAGCCCCAGTAGTAAGAACAAGGCGACAGAGCCGATGATTTTATTGCTATCGACGCGATTACCGGTGAATAAAATTTGCCTGGTGATGGACTTAAACGTGCTAAAGAAAAATGCGAACATTAGCGCTAGCATCACCGCATCAAGCTGTTTAACGTCTACCAGATTACGGATCAAAATCGCGGTTAGCCAGCAGCAGGCTAAGGTTATCAGCAATCGGTACCAACCTTTGTCAAAGCGCAAGCTCATTAGGCAAATGATAAATGTCAGTGCCGTAAAACCTTGTAATACAAACGCTAACAGACCTCCTGAAATGGTCTGCACCAATGACGAACTCATCAGCAATAAGATGAGTGCCGTCGTGAGGTAGAAGAAGTTATTTTCCTGGTTTATTTTCTGTTCCATAGGTGTTGTCTACTTTTTCTTATCTTCCTGCATGACCATAATAGACGCTGATAACCCGAACCGCAGGTTAATGCCCTCTGGCAATTGTTTTAGCGAAATACGGACTGGAATACGTTGGGCTAGACGAATCCACTGGAAAACAGGGTTCACATCGGGCAGCAGGTTATAACCGACTTTGCCATCTTTCGGCGCAATCCCCCAGCCGATAGACTCTACGTAGCCTTCTATAGGCTGTTCAGGGTGCGCCATCAACGTCACCATCGCGCTATTTCCGATTTGAATCTGCGGTAACTGATTCTCGCGGAAATAGCCAAATACCCAAAAACTACTGCTATCAATAAGTGCTAACAGTGGTTGGTTTGCCACGGCTTGTGTACCTAGTTGAATGTCTACGTTTGAGACATACCCGTCCACAGATGCATAGACGTTGGTAAACTTTAGATTTAGCTGCGCGGCCTTTAGCTGTTCTTCCGAGACTTTGATGGCAAGCAATGATTCTTCATAGGCAGTTTGGCGGCGACTGAGATCTTTGTGAGATACAGCCCCTTTGTCTTTGGCGCGAATATCTTTCAGTCTGTCGTACTCTATCTTTTTGCCACGAGAGTTTACTCTAGCTCGTTTAAGCGAGGCTTCAGCCTGAGCTAATGCGACTTCATAAGTACTTGGATCTATTTGGAACAGCAAATCTCCCTGGCGAACAAATTGATTATCCTTTATGGCCAGCTGCGTGATAGGGCCAGAAATACGGGGCGCAACCTTGATAATATTAGCCCGAACCTGACCATCTCGCGTCCAGGGGTTATTAAAGTAATCCTCATATTTTTGGTACGCAAAATAGAGCGCACCACCAATAATGATGATATTCAACGAGATGACTAATAGCTTCTTTAGCGTGTTCAATGTCGCACCTAAAACGGTAAGAAAAAATGATCAATGCCTACCATGTAAAGCAGCATGATCGCGATAAAGGTTGTGGATGGAAACGCAATCAATCGAGATACGCGGGTCTTATTCAAAATAGCAATGGTTATCCAGGTTGCGATAAGCGAAAGTACGATGACCAATAAAAATGGAGAGTAATACACATCGCCAATCGCCAGCTCGTGCGGCACCTGCATTATTGTACCTCCTTGTTATCGATCCCTGGCCCGATATTAGGTTGTTCTTCGCGCTGATTGACGAGCGATGGAAGTGTTTGTGGCGCTTCTAGCTGATCACCCCAGTCTGTTCTCGCCTTCATTGTTTCGATGACCGAGTTACTTACGAATGCTTTACCGCTATTGGCTTCCCAGCCTCCACCCAGCGACTTATACAGCGCAATAACCTGATTTGCAATATTGCCTTTGGTTTGGGCGTGACTATCTTCGCTGCGCGTCATTTTTTCCACTGAACTGAGTAGGCGCTCAAAGTTGATTTGGCCATTTTCATACTGTGTCATGGAAATATTAAATGCGCGCACGGCGGCGTTGACAGCCTTTAGCCTGAGTGCTTCTTGTGTCTGGTAGAGTTGATAAGATGATAGTGAATTACTTACTTCCTGGATCGCAAGCAGTACTTTTTTATTGTAATTGGTGAGGGCTTCCTGGAAGCGAGCGTCTTCTAAGCGGATGTTATTTTTTACGCGACCATATTGAAATATATTCCACGAAAATGAAGGCCCAACAGCCACTGTTAGAGAATCACTTAGGCTAAAGCTGGTGCTTGACTCTTCGGTACTATTCACACCAATTGAGCCAAATAGTGAAAAACTAGGGTAAAGCGCTGATTCAGCGATGCCTATCTGCGCACTCTGTGCGCGAGCTTGCTGCTCAGCCACTTGCAGATCCGGTCGCCTTAAAACCAGTGAGGCATCTATTTCGGGGTCAATTGTCGGAGGGGTCGGAACCAGCGAATAATTCTGGTTATTCGCGGATGCACGTTTAGCTGCGTTGCTATCGTACTGAGTTAAGTATGTTTTTATTCGATCATTAATATCGTTTGACGCTAGAGTGGCATCGATTTTCTCTGGCAATGTTCCTAGCAAAACCGCTAGGGCGTTGCGGGATTGCATCATACCAATTTGCAATGCGGGCAGGGCTGCTTGAGTACCATAGAGCTGGCTTTTGGCTTGTTGCACATCCAGCTCGGTGACATTGCCCGAGTCATACTGAACCTGAGTAATTTCTACGACCCTTTGCTGTATTTGAATATTCCGTTGCGACAGCAATACCCGCTCCTGAAAGGTCCGGTAGTTAACGTAGTTTCTGGCAACTTCGGCGCTTATACTAACCGCAATGTTATTGTACGAGGCAATTGATGCGTATAATGCAGCGTTTGCTGACTCCAAGCCTCGGGCATACTTTCCCCATACATCCATTTCCCAGCCTGCATCAAATGACAGCGCTGCATTCGTGTATGACTTATCATCAGTGTAAATTTTTGCCAGTTGGCCAGACACTACCTGAACTTGCGGGTAGCTCAATGCATCCGAAATACTGTACACCATTCTTGCCTGTAGAATGCGCAAACCTGCGGCCTCAACATCCAGGTTTTGTTGGCTTGCAGCCTCGACCAAGCGATTGAGTGTTGGATCGTTAAACTGCTTCCACCATTGACGTGTATTTAACTCTGCTTTTTTAGTGTCGTTTTTGTTCCAACTGGTGGGTAGCTGAATGGTGTCGGTGGGTTCAAAATTTGGGCCGACAACACTGCAGGCGGCAAGACTATATAGCGCGAGTATTGATAGGCATGATTTAACGTACCTTTTACATCCTGTTGTAAGGTTGAGACTATTCATCATTGATCACATTAAAATCTCTTTTGTTGCAAACTTGCCCAATTGACTTCTTCATAGCTAGTCTTGCATTGATTGATAGCCTCAAAGACATTTTTTTTCAGGTGTAACAGAATATAGAAACCTGATATTTCTGTGTGAGAGTAACGATCTAAATCGACGCTTTTAAAGAATTTTTCCAGTTTATTTTCTGTGTGTTGATTCTCATTGTAGTAGGCATTAAAAAGTTTGTTTAAAACCGCTGTGTCTTTTCCAGCGGCCAACCCTTCTGTTAGCGCTATGGCTGTCTGGTTTGAGTGCACCTTGTTATAGGCTGCTTCTGCCGTTTTTATCAGGCGATTGTGACGTAATTTTTCCCCTGCTATGTCAAGTGTATTGAGCTGGTTGCGGAGTAAATTACAGGCATCGGCAAAGGCATTTATTGACTCGGGTGACAAAGAATCAAAATACTGATGGTTAATTTTGCTGCCCCACAACCTGAGCTTATTAACGGTTTCACTCATCGTTTTGGCGTGCCAACGGTATCGCAGCTGGTTCAAACTGAAGACAGATGACACAGGGCTGGTAAACTGGCTAAAACACAATACCCCCGAGGCATGCCTAAAAAACCGTTCTTTCATTACATAAAAAAGGTGTTCTGGTTTAGATGAAAATGGCAGGTAATAAGAGACGACAATCATCAATACGATTAAGTAATACATCAGTATGATGGTTAGCATAATGCCGAAATGGTAGGTCATGGTATTCTCGATTCCGAGAATAAATAAGCCCAGTAAGAAGAATATGGTGACAGGGCCTTTAAACAGATAAAACGCAATGAAGGTATAGATGAAAATGAATATGCCCAGTTCGATGCCTAAGCTCAGTTGCGGAAGTATAAAAACATAAGATGGCACCGAGAACAGAAAACCAAAGGTAAACAGCACGAGCAGCATGGCCGGGTGGACAGGCAGAAAAGAAAGCAGCGAAATAAAAATAGTTGAGAAAATAACAAAACTATAGCCACCTGGAGGGTTAAAGTAGATCCAGAAAATGGCGGCAACCCAATAACCGACAAAGACCTTTATTGCTGTTTTGGCGTTTTCCGCGTCCCACCATAAAAACAGGCTCGATTTACGAGGCAATGGTTCTTTAAAGTGAGCTGTTTCCGTTACTGAGTCAATGCACCGAATGGTTAAAACAAGGTTTGATAGTTTTTCTTGCAGTGAATTTAAAAGGTAGTTGAACGTGATGACGCTGCCTTTTTGAAAATGAGAGCAACGATCTAAAGCTTCGTTGTTTAACTTAATCTCCTGAATAGGCGTGGGTGGTGTTTTGCTGTTTTCCGGCTGCCAGGCGTTTTGCGTTGACTCAAATAGTAACTCAATGTTTGAAACCGCACGGCTATAGTTGTGTATGAATAGCGCGCTATCAAGGTCTTCGCCCTCATGGCTTTCCGCAACTGATACCAGTAGTTGAGTGAGTTGTTTGTAGTAGCAAAGGGTTAAATTCCACTCATTTTTGTAGGCAGAAAGGTCACTGTATTCGCTACTCAGTAACGCATACCGCTTTTCCAGCGCGTCTTGAGCGGCATAGAGTTGCTGAATTAGTTGCGTGTCGTTCGTTTTATTATTGGCGGTGTTGGCCGTGATGCGTTTAAAGACCTTGAGTTGCAGTGTACTGAGTTCGTTAGCCAGCTGTTTAAGGTTCTGTTCTGTTTTTGATGGGAAAACAAACACTCCGACCAAGGTATAAACCATAACACCGAACGTTGTCATAAATGCTCGCTCGACACCGTAAAGAAATGCGCCATCCGCATCCCCACCATTAGACATCATCAAGACCATAACCCCTGTCAGCATAAAAAGGGTCGGGTCTTTGGTGTAGGCATTGCGAATATAAAAAATAATCGCAACGGTCAGCGATACTGCGAGCATGTAGAGCAGTCGATCCTGGGCGAACAACCCTACCAGTAAAAGGCCTATTACGGCACCAATCACCGTACCGATGACCCGAAACGTTCCTTTAGCTAATGACTCTCGTTGACTGCTGATGGATGCGATCAGCATGACAGTGGTGGCTGCGGTTGAAGCTTGCGGCCAACCCATCGCCATAGGAATTAGAAATGATAGTGTCAGGCTTAAGGCGACTTTAGAGGCAAACTTGAACTTTTCGCTCAGGCAAAACGGCCATAGCCAATTGTTAAAGGATAAAAACGAGCGAGCTGAAGCTGTTTTTTTGGTGCCATCCAAGGCTTTTTCTGACATTGTCATCTCTTGAGAGTCTTGCACGACTACTGCGCTTACAAATACAGCGTTAAAAAATGACTTAAAATTGTGCGCTCTCCGGGGTCGACCGGGACTTATAACCTATAAACTGCGCTTTTTCGTCATTTTTTGCCTTGTCTTTGCTTCGCTCATAACGTCGTGCAACAGCTCTCATCTTATTATTAAGCCATCTGTTAAGGCTCTATTGGGTCTATATGAACTAAAACTCAATCGATAACAGGCGTTAAGCAAGCTCTGATTCTACCTAGATTAAATGACAGGGCACAAGTAATCTCTGTTAGTATGTCGTGATATCGCGCTTACTTTGTGACTTCGGTGAAATGATGGCCAAATACTCAAAAAGACACCAAGCAATATCTGAGAAAACCCGGGAAGAGGCGATGCAGATTGCTCGTGCCACGCAAAAGCCGGGTCAAACTAAAGAACAGACGAAGTTAATCTCCCAAGGGATTCAAAAGGGAATTGAACACTACAAAAAACAGCAAAAAGCGAAATCGCGTGAGCTGAATAAGCAACAGAAAAAGGCTGCCCAGGCCAAACATCAGGAGAGCGACGTAGAAACCGTTGAAGTTACGCCAGTAAAGCCATCTCGGCTACCCTGGGTTTTGTTGCTGACTTCCTGGATACTTTTTATTGCTTATATCCTGTTTACCCAGCGCTAACTGTTTTAACAAGGTTTTAAAGAGTATGACTGAGAACCTGCAAAAGCTATTACAAACGCACTTTGGTTTTTCTTCGTTTCGCCCCGGACAGGCAGACGTTGTTCGGGCCATTGCTGAGGGGCGAAGTGCAGCCGCAATTTTTCCCACCGGCTCAGGCAAGTCTCTCTGTTATCAGTTTTCAGCATTGCACCTACCCCATCTGACGTTAGTTGTCTCGCCATTGCTGGCGTTGATGCAAGATCAACTGGATTTCCTGGCCCAAAAGGGCATTCCCGCCGCGAGTATTGACTCCACCCAAAGCAGGGAAGAGTCTGCTGAGGTCATGAACGGCATCCGTGAAGGACGCATCAAAATACTGATGATTTCGGTTGAGCGGTTGAATAATGAGCGCTTCCGCCAGTTTATGCGTCAGGTTCCCGTTTCACTGCTGGTAGTTGATGAAGCGCACTGTATTTCGGAGTGGGGGCATAATTTCAGGCCAGATTATCTCAAATTACCGCAATACCGACGCGAATTTAATATCAAGCAGACCCTCCTGCTGACGGCAACCGCGACGCAGCCAGTGATAGAAGACATGGGGCGTAAATTTGGTATTGAAACAAAAGACATTACGCTAACCGGGTTTTACCGCTCAAACCTCAACCTGCTGGCTCAAGGTGTTGCCAGCGAAGACAAGCTGGGCTGCCTAAGCCAGTGGCTTAAGGGGCGTGCAGGTCAATCAGGTATTGTTTATGTCACGCTACAACAAACTGCGGAGCAGGTCGCAGAACAACTGAGGCAGCTCAATATTCCGGCACAGGCCTATCATGCAGGTATGAATAGTGAGCTTCGGCAAGCGGTGCAACAGAAGTTTATGACCGGTGAATTGCCGGTGATTGTGGCGACGATTGCGTTTGGTATGGGGATCGACAAAAGCGATATCCGTTTTGTTGCTCACTATGATTTGCCTAAATCGATTGAGAATTACGCCCAGGAAATCGGCCGTGCCGGGCGAGATGGAGAACCGTCAGACTGCCTGGTGCTGGTGAATGGCGATAACCTGAATGTGCTGGAAAACTTTGTCTACGGCGATACCCCTGAGCTATCCGCTATTCACTATGTATTGAATGAAATCGCACAGTGTGTTTCCAGTGGGGCATATCAGTGGGAGGTCGTGCTTAATAGCCTGTCAACCCGGTCGAATATCCGCCCGCTTAGCCTCAAAACCCTACTGGTATACCTCGAAATATTTCAGATTATCAAGCCGGTATATAGTTATTTTGCGGAATATAAATATAAGCTTCTGCTACCACAAGAAGAGGTCGTTTCTCGTTTCAACGCTGAACGTCAGGCGTTTATCAATGCGATTATCGATTCTTCAGATAAAGCGAGAACCTGGGCGACCGTTAACTTTGAACAGCTCAACCAATGCTACCCCAGTGAGCGGAGTCGAGTGTTAAATGCCCTGGGGTATCTTGATGAGCAAGGTTTAATTGAGTTGCAGACCAAGCAGATGACACAACTTTATGAAATTACAAGCCCAGGCTTTGATCAAAATCGCCTTGCTACCTCACTGTTTGACCGCTTTAGTGCCAAAGAGCAGAGCGAGATAGAGCGAATCCATCGGCTGATTGCTTTTTTTACCAGCGAGGCATGTCTGAGCCGGCAACTGGCTGAATATTTCTCTGACCATCGGTTGCTGACTGACTGTGGACACTGCTCCGTTTGTGCCGGTCAACCGGCGAGCATACCGGCTGTTCCGCCGCTTCGGTCTCTGGAGCAGTATGACTACCCGCAGCTAACGCAAGACATTCGAGACAAGTTGGGCGATGAAGCGACGTCGGTTTTAATTAGCCGTTTTTTGTGTGGCCTGACTACCCCCATTTTTACCCGACTAAAAGCCCGTTCGCTCACAGGCTTTTCAACACTTGAACAGTATCGGTTTGCGGATGTTAAGGCCTGGGTCGAGTCATTCGACTAACTTCACCAGATGCACACTACAACCAACCGAGGCCCAAGCCGAATACTGCTATGCCTAGTGCATTTACCGTGTAGATGCCGCCCAAGGTCAATAGCTGCTGTTTTCGTGTAGGCATGTCATAAACCCAGTAGCACATCAGGTAGAATGTGAGATAGCCAAAGAGAAAAATGAATACCGGGAACTGAGCACTCCAGAAAGACCACTCCCAGGTCAATGCGCCGATAGCGTTCAAGACTATCTCAATAAGCACTGATGCGGCGGCAAAGCAACATGCGAGAAATAGCCGGTTATTAATTCCTAGGATTTTCATCGTTCGGTCTTGTGGCAATGCCAATGTGGCGGCAATGCCTGTGATGGCAAACATCATACAAATTTCAGCATTAAGCCCTATTAATATCAGGAATGCGGTATCGTTACCCGGTGCGCCCCACAGCGGGGCAAAACCAGAGGTATGGAACACAATGCCGTTAATAATTTCATTGAATATATCCACGCCGAAAAAAGCCAGGGCAGCCAATACGCGGTTCCAATGACCTTTCTCTATTTCCATAAAATAGACATACAGCACAACCAGAAACATAGGGATGACGTGCCATGAAAATTGACTGGCGTCTCTAAGAAGAGACTGGGCTTGCAGGGCGCTTTCTGTAATCATATAAAACTCGTTTTTCAATGGGTTTATTTCGGTGACGTGAGATAGATAATAAAATCGAACGGATCAACAACGGTATCGAATAGGGGACTTTCGTTGGTGAATAGTGGCCATACAAGTAATCATCAGGTGCAACTTAATCAAGATACAGTCTCAGCATCACTCGTTATTGGGCTCTTGAAATCGGCCCGGTCACAAGCGCTAAATCTAGCTCAAATAGAAGAGCGAGTAGGCCTTGCAGAAACTGCGTTACAAGACCCTGTCTCTAGAGTGCCCTATGAGACCTTGATTGTACTGTTGGATGAGCTTTTCAGGTTGTCTGGCGATAGCAGGGAAATCGGCTTGAGATTAGGTAGCCAACTGATACCGGGCAGTTTTAGCGCGCTGGGTTACGCGGCCGCGAGCTGCGAAACCGTAGGCGAAGCCATTAACGTGATTCCTCAATATGAATCCGTCACATTAACCCCCGGCAAGACCTCATTAGAGATATCAGAAGACTGGGCAACCCTCAGCTGGACAACGACCCGAGAACCTTACTCAAACATACTTGAAGAGGTTATCCTAAGCGCGTGGGTAACGTTAGCGAGAACGCTGACTTCTGAAAACTCATTGAATATCAAGGTGGCGCTAACAGGCTGTGCACCCGAAAATGCCGGTCTCTATGCGTCTCTGTTTGGTGATCAAATCTCATTTGAACAACCGATCGCGACAGTATCGTTCCCCGTTAATCTGCTATCTACACCGATTATTCAGTCCGATCCCTTTATTAACAGCCTGATGAAAGAACAGGCAGATCGCATTCAACAATCTTTAACGCGTTTGCAGCGCTTTAGCTGCACTGTTGCCGAGTGCATTAACCGCTCGTTGGCGCAAGGTATTATTGGGCAAGAGGCCATTAGCCAGCAGTTACATATAGGCGTGCGAACACTTAGACGAAGACTCAAGGATGAAGGGACAAACTTTCAGTCACTGCTCGATAGCGTAAGGCGAGAAGGTGCCCAGCGTTATCTAGCCACGAAGTACCTGTCGATTTTTGAAATTGCGATGCTGCTTGGCTATAGAGACCATAGTGCTTTTTCTGCGGCATTCAAGCGCTGGTTTGGCGTTTCGCCGCAAGCTTATCGGGATAGTATTGATTAATGCTCAATACATTACTAGATAAAACTAGAGGTTTTTTGCTCTATTGATGTAGCAGCAATTTTGTCAATGCAAGAAAGTTGCTGCATTGATGGGGCAGTATAATTAAAAGAGCTTGATAGGTGCGTCTATGACGTTCATCATGCCGATCGGCTAATCAAACTGGCTTTCCTTTTAATAGCTTACTAGCGAGTTAACAAAATACCTGAGCATTTCATGGCCTCTCTATTTCTATTTTTGTTAGAACGGGACGAACTGCCAGTGATAAAAAACTGATTTTGATTTCAGCTCCGCTTGATGCTTACCCCGCATTTTGTTTTAACCGCCAAAGAGAAATACGATATACAAACGATGTTACTTAATAATACTGGTTATTCTGGGAAAATCCTCCTAATAGACCTAAACAATGAGGCAGCTTATCCTACGCTTGCTATAGGGGCTCTTGTTTCGCCACTAAAACAAGCCGGGTATGATGTAGATGTTTTTTCCCCGCTGGCGCATGGAATGAAACCGCTTGCGAGGGACCAGCAGGAGAACCTTGTTGATTATGTGGTTGCTCGGCTGCTGTTTGCTGCTAGCCCTTTGTTTGCATGGGCAAATGAGTTTTTGTACGCAACTTATTGTAAGATTCGATTTAGAGCAACTAAAAGGCTGCGTCGGAAATACCGCAGTATTTTAAAAAGCGGGCAATATGATGTTGTTATGGTCTCTTCTTATCTTCAGTACTATAGAATTACTAAAGCAATAGCGGAGGAGACAAAAGTACAGAAAATACCGCTCCTGCTAGGAGGCCCATATTTTAATCACAGAAAAGTCGCTGAAGAATGGTTAAAAATTGATGGCGTTACAGCCATTTTCGGAGGTGAAGCTGATTTTATTATACATGAACTGGCGCATGGCATTATATCTGGAAGTGACGTGAGCTCTATTAAGGGTATTTTTAGGCAAGAAATAACGGCTGTTGGGCAAGCTGCTGATCCTGTTCAGATAGAGGAAGGGCTGCCAATTCCGGATTTTGATCATTTTCGCTGGCATGACTACCCCCACCGCGTATTGCCTATTATGACTGGGAGAGGTTGTGGGTGGGGGCATTGTTTATTTTGTAGTGATGTAACGACTGCCAGTACACGAACATTTAGGTCTAGGTCTTTGTCGTCTGTGTTAAATGAGTTGCAAGTGCAGTCACAAAGGTATGGAGCAAAAAACTTTATTTTTTTTGATAGCAAACTTAACTCTAATTTGGATATTTGGTTCGGAGTTATAAATGGAATTCAGCGTGTTGTGCCGGGAGCCGCGTGGGTTGCATCTGTCCATGTCGATGGGAAAGGGGTCAATGGTCTTGATTTGGAAACGCTAAGGAGGGCATTTAATGCAGGTCTTCGGCGAGTAAGCTTTGGTTTGGAAACGGGGAGTCATCGGTTAAATAAGCTAATGCTTAAGGGCACCACAATTGAGCGCACCAGTCAATTTGTCAAAGATGCAAAAAGTGTTGGCATCAGTATTCGCACCACGATTATTCTTGGTTATCCTGGTGAGACTCCCGCAGATATTAGAGCCACTACGAGCTTTTTAAGGACGCATATCGGTAGTTTGGATCGGGTGAAATTATCAAGATTTAAGGCTATACCTGGCACCGCTTTTCATGAAAGGCTAAAGCAAAAACCTGAGAAATACCCTGGCGTGGTTAACCCCATTTGGGACTACCGTTTTGCACGCGCAATATATGATTACAGGCCAAGCAAGAATCCAGAATATCGTCTAGCCAAAGCTGAGCTGATTAAAACAGTTTATGTGATCAATAAAAAAGAGATTACGGACAGCGCGCAACAGTTCAACGGATTAATGTAATCTAAAAATAAAAAACTGCCTTGTAAGGGGAGTTTAGTCAAGGCAGTATAAAGGGGTAGTGCAAAGAAAATCTGTGTCAATCAATGTCTAAATAATGCTCTCCTTGTTATTCAGAAGGATTTTCAGATGTCTCTGTTGGCGAGTCACCTGGAGCACCTGCTGCGGTTGCGGGGCTTTGATATAGCACGTATTCGCTGATATCAATATCCCCATTGTTGTCTGCATCAAGTTCCACAAATGAGCTGGCCAAATCTTCGCTCGCGCTTGCTTCTTCCTGAGTTAGCTTTCCGTTGCCATCGGTGTCGAGAGCAGAGAACTCTTCTTGAACCTGAGATGAATTGGGCTGCGCGTCCTTCGCCATTCCATCAGCAACAGCTGCGGTGCTGAATGCTAGAAATAGAGCCGTTGTGGCAATACGAATAATCATAATCTTTCTCCGTTACGCTTTTCTGTATTTCACCAAAGTCGTTTTATTCAGACTGCTCAATTTGTCAGAGCGGAGTGTTAAACGGCTGCTAAACGATATTTCTAATGGTTCTGAATACCACGTGTTGTGTCCAGGCTTTAGCTAAACCAATGCCAATATTGATAACTTTTTATAATTCAAATAGTTATGCTTTTTAGCGGTGGTCAGATGGGTGGTTTCAAAGCAAATATGTCGCAGATTTGCGACGCTTTATTTTTGTCTGACTGCTTAGTTATTATAAATCAATGGGTTGCATGTCTTTATTTTGCGACAAACGATTTGTGACGGAAATCTGCCTATGTAGAGTAGGCGCAGCAACAAACTGGCTCTACAATTAATAGAGGCCCTTGCACGACGACTGTGCTCACGTTGTGTAAAGGTCTTTATAGTACCCGTCAATGGTATTGCACACTTTGGCTACGGCTTATTTAGATCATTATGCAGAAACCCGTCATGCTATTTCGACCACGATCCCTGCTACAGTTGGTTGTTATCTCCTTTATTCTGGTTTTGACGCCGCTCGGTGCGCTTCTGGTGCAGGCGTTGCAGGCGCTTGATAGCGTTTCGATGAAAGGGCGAGTCGCCACGCTTGAAATTGCAGCGTTGGCAAAAAGTAGTCAGCGACTACCTGAAATTGTTTTGGACATGGAGCACTCTGCCAGACAGTATCAGGTGTTGGGAGACCCTAAACTCAAAGGTATTTTTCTGGCGACAGAAACACGCTTCACCAAAGACCTGAGCAGTATCTGCAACGAACAGCGAGCACACAACGTGCTCCAGCTCTGTCAGGCGCTTAATGACAGTGCCCAGTCCCTCATTGATACACTGGCAGACGCCCCTTATGACTCATCCGCCTATGACGAGGCACTTGCTGCGTTTGAGCTACTGGCCAAGCAGACTCATCAGCTGGTGCAACAAATTCAGCAACTGATTGAAATCAGATCCGAGCAACTTGCAGTTGATGCCGCCTCAGTCAAGTCAAAGCTCTTATGGCAAGGGGTTAGCTGGGTTCCGCTGAGTATTGCATTGAGTATTTTGTTTACCTTTTTAATCATACGACCGATACATCGACTGGAAGAGATCATTCAACAGCTGGGCACGGGGCAGGCCCCGTTAAGATTTGAAGTTCATGGGCCTAAGGAGTTAAATAAGCTCGGCGAGAAACTCCAGTGGTTACAGTCACGGCTACAAGCGCTTGAAGAGCAGAAACTGCGCTTTATTCGACAGATGTCCCATGAATTAAAAACGCCGCTTGCCAGTCTTAGAGAAGGGGCTGACCTTATGGAAGAGGAAATTCTCGGCCCGTTGACGGAGTCCCAGCGAGAAATTGTCATGATTCTTCAAGACAAAGGGCTGCAACTACAACGTATCATTGAGAACTTACTCGACTTTAATGGGCTAAAATATCAGCGAGGGATACTGATTAGCCAGTTTGACTTGCGTAAACTGGTCGATGAAGTGCTGCGGGAACACCGCTTGGATATAGACAGAGCAGGCCTGTACTACTGCCTTGATGGGCCGTCGTTGACACTGCATGCAGATAAGATAAAGCTAAGGACATTGCTGGGCAACCTGATATCCAATGCGGCCTATTATAGTATCCCTCCAGCGAGAATGTGGCTGAGCTGGAAGGCTTCAGACCGTAACTTGCTGCTTCAAATTGCCAACAGTGGGCATGCTATCCCGGACGAAGACCGTCAACGTATCTTCCTGCCTTTTGAACAGGGTCGCCAGCCCAGGTCTGGCACCATTAAAGGTTCAGGTATTGGCTTGTCTGTTGCCCAGGAGTATGCCCTAATGCATGGTGGTCGTTTGCAGTTGGTGAGTCACCCTCAAGCAGAGGTATGCTTCGAACTACAGATTCCTTTGGTATCAAAGGGCAGCATTAGTGAGCCTGAGAGTGAAGGCCGTCATGAACAAGGGTAAGGATGATAAAGGTAGAGACTTCATGAGATTGACAGGCTTGTCTATTGGGGTGGTTGTGCTCGCAGTGTCTGCGTGCGCAAACCAGCATTATGAAGTGCAGCAAGCACCTGCACCCGTGGACGTTGAGGAGATAAAAAACGTCCCCCCAGCGTGTGATTTGAACTTACCGGCAGAAGACTGGGTCGGCGCGTTTATGCTTCCTGATGCGCTGCGCGAAGAGGCGATCAGCACCGTTGAAGAGACTGACAGTACACAAAATATGTGGCTTCGAGCTGTTTTGCTGACTCATACAGAGTCAAGTTATCGTGACTTGAGAGAGGCTGAAAGTCAGCTTCTTAAACTGATGCAACTAACTAACGCAGAACCCACTGGCTGTGACTCTAACGAGCTGCTCGAATATGTGCTCAAGATTAATCAGATGCTTCAGGAACACAAGTCAGAAGTGGTGCTATTGCAGCGTAAGATCAATCAGCAGAACAAATCGATTAAATCGCTGGAAGAAGAGAGTGCTGTGCTGAAGAAAAAGATAGAGGCCTTAACCAATATTGAGCAGCGAATGAAGCAGCGCTCGAAGAGTGTCAAAGCTGAGGCTGCGCCATGAAACGAGCCCCTCACATATTGTTGGTCGATGATGACGTAAGCCTGCTGCGTCTGCTGGCTATGCGCCTGGAGGCTGAAAACTATCAGGTTCACTGTGTTGATAGTGGAGAGACAGCCCTTCAGTGGATAGCCAACAAACGCGTTGATCTGGTTATTACTGATTTAAGAATGGAAGGGATCGATGGTTTGGCGCTGTTTGGCAAAATCCAGCAGCAACAGCCAGGGTTGCAAGTCATTATTATGACCGCCCATGGCTCGATTCCTGAAGCGGTTGCAGCCACCCAGCAGGGTGTTTTCAGTTTTATCACCAAGCCCATTAACCGGGATGAGTTTCTCTCAGAGATTCGCGAAGCGTTACAACAAACCTCGACGGTAGACGAAGAGTGGCGCTCAGACATTGTCACAAACAACGAAACCATGGAAACCCTGCTGGGGCAAGCGCATCAAGTCGCCCAAAGTGATGTTAGCGTGCTGATAACCGGGCCAAGTGGCACTGGCAAAGAGTTATTGGCCAAAGCCATTCATAAGGCCAGCCCTCGGCATGATAAACCGTTTGTCGCCGTGAATTGTGGTGCGTTGCCAGAGCACTTGCTAGAGTCTGAGTTGTTTGGCCATGTGAAGGGGGCGTTTACCGGCGCCATCGCTGAGCACACTGGGCTGTTTCTGGCGGCTAATGGCGGCACGCTTTTTCTTGATGAAATAGGTGATATGCCAACTACGTTGCAGGTCAAGTTGCTAAGGGCGTTACAGGACAGAGAAGTGCGCCCTGTAGGGAGTGTGCGTTCTGTGCCCATTGATGTGCGTATTTTGTCTGCGACTCATTTTAATCTTGAAGAGGCTATGCAACATCAACGCTTCAGGGAAGATCTCTACTACCGGTTGAAAGTGGTTAAGCTCCAAATCCCCAGCCTGGCAGAGCGCGCTGATGATATTCCAGCGCTGGTGCGCTATCTGCTCGATAGAAAAAAGAGCGCTAAAGTAAAAGGGTATTCGCCTGAATCAATGCAGATGCTGATGGCGGCTCCCTGGCCTGGGAATATTCGCCAGCTGGTGAATGTTGTAGAGCAAACCCTGGCACTTGCAACAACGCCTATTATCCCAGCGGCGTTAGTTGCCCAGGCGCTTGAGCAACAGGCAGAGTATCTGCCATCGTTTAACGATGCACGCGCAGAATTTGAGCGCAATTACCTGAATAAACTGATGACCATGACCGAAGGGCATGTTGCCAATGCCGCAAAAATAGCACAGCGTAATCGTACTGACTTTTATAAACTGCTGTCGAAATACGGTATCGAAGCGACTCAGTTTAAACCCAAGTCCAAACAATAGAACAATCAGTATGCTGGGTCTATAGGGTGTGCTTGCGCACCATCAGTAATTAACGTTCAGAGCGACTCGGTGCGCAGGCGCACCCTATAATTATTGATGGTGCTACTTTTTTAGTTACCAAAACTATTCAAAAGGCCTTTCAATTTCTCGCCGCCTTTTTCGTCTAATTTTTCCATTATCTTTTCTTTTGCTTTGTCTTTTAACTTCTCTTCTTGCTTGTCTTTAGCCTGTTTGATTATTTTATCCAGCATACTTTTGCCGATGGCCTGACCAAGCTCTTCTGGAGGAAGGCCATTGTTTCCACCAATATTCTGTATAGCGAACGTTGGCAGTGTTTCGTCATACTTCTTCTGGCCCAGCGCGGTCAGGTCTAGTGCAAGTTTCGTGTCTTTAACCGTCAGTTTTTTAACTACGATGCGAATATCAGACTGCCCAGATGCTTTCTCTTCTGTCTCTTTGGGCGTTGAAGCCTGGCCAGAACTTTGGCTGCGCACTTGATCGAGTAACGCGTTTAAGTTTCCTTTACCTTGCGCGTTTAATTCATAGAGTGTTGACACTGAATCAATCAATATTTCTTCGATGACAATCGGCATTTCAGTGATATTTTTGGTGTCGATATCCAGTCGTACGGTATCAAAACCAAGGGCTGTTGCGTTACTGAAACCTTTAGGATTGGCGATTGAAAAGCCAGTTATTTCGCCAAATCCATCGAGTAGCTTAATATTCACGCCACCGACTTTGACTTCCGTTTTTAGTGCATTTGAGCCGTGTTTTTCAACCTGCTCTTTGACAATTGAGTTGATCGATCCAAGATAGTAGTAGGCAGCACCGCCAAGAGCGACGATGGCTAATAGAAGTACAATCAGTATTTTTTTCATTATTAAGTCCTTGATAAAAGAAAAAATGTGACCGACAGTTTATAAATTAAATGTCGCCCAATGTCACGTTACAGCGCACCCTAAACCAATACTGCTTCCCTAAACGAATACTACCTCTATAAACCAATACTATGCCCTTGATTACGTTGCACTTCATTACGGCTACAAAAGCGGGATTCATCACCAGACTCGTCGCTACAGCAGGTTCGCCAGACCCAATGATTCAGGATAGGGGCTAAGGTATCGCTGATTCCGAATATAGTCTGAACCATACTGTTCCAGGTAGTGCTTCAGTAACGTCAGCGGGGTAACGAGAGGCAACACGCCCTGATGGTATTTCTTAATGACCTCCGCAATATTCTGTCTTGCCTGGGAAGGAACGGATTTTCTCAAATACCCCAGTATATGCAGCAGTGTATTGGTGTGATTCTTCTTGCTGGCAGGTTTTGAGATTGCCGACATAAATTGCTGAAAGTACTCAGCAGTGAGCGTATTAATCGCCTGTTTCGCGCCGCGCCCCAATAGGCGACCTAATTTCCGATAGGCTGTTTGATTATGCGCCATGAGTACATATTTGTAGCTACTATGGAAAGCAATTAACTTTCCCATGCTTGGCGCGGCTAAGACCTCGGTGCGGAAGTGGTGGTAGGCGTAAACGCGTAAGACAAAGTTCTCGTACAACCTTGCGTCATGGAGGCGGCCTTCCTCTTCAAGAGGCATAAGCGGAAATCGATCTCTTAATGCCTGGGCAAACAATCCCCTTGATTTTTTTTCGTGAGGGTAACCGTTTTCTTGATAGACTTTTACTCTTTCCAGTCCGCAACTCGGGGAGTTTCGCATGAGGATGTAGCCATCTAGCTCACCGAATTGCTCAAGCTTGTGCCTAAAGCCGTCAGTTAGTTGATCCGTTAGGTTTTCGCTGCTCCCGCTGGTATATGACAGGGTAGGGCTGTCCGGGTCACCGGTTAAACGCATGGTGGGTCTGGGTGTACTGAAACCGGCAGCGACTTCCGGGCAAAAAGTCTTGAACTGAAAATGCTTGCTTAGGGTATTCTGGCACAATCGTGATTGGGTATGCCCCCCGTTATAGCGAACTTCATGTCCAGCAAGGCAGGCGCTGAGTCCGATATTGATTTTCCCCGAAGCTTTATGCATGGTGTCCGGTGATGTCGGAATCGCGCTGTCTGTTGCAATAATGGTTTGATTATTCATCTCTTATACCTCTTGCGTTAGCGTGGAAGCAATGTGATCACTCAGGTTTTGACTGCTATTCAGGGCGCCGATAATCCCGCCCCCAGACAGCCAGTCGGCGCAGCAACCGAGTCGCAGTCCTTCATCCCACAAGAACGGTTGCTGGCTTGCGTTGTCATTAACCAAACTGCTGTTAGCTGTTGTAATGCGGTGTCCCGCCAATCGCCAATAATGAGATGTCAGGACTTTGCTTGATTCAGGTTGCATCGAGAGATTGAAATGTTCACAAAACAGGTGATGCATCTTATCCGCGACTATTTCAGCATCCTGGTTATGTTGTTGCTGAGCCCATTCGTGAGTACTGTGAAGGACCCAGATATCATGTTTTTGATGGACTTTTGTGCCTTTCTGATTTGGCTTGCTATTGGCCCTGATCGCTTTTGAAAATACCGGATGACTGCCCTGAAAAACGTCTACCGAAGTTTCCAGGGGGTGTTCAAGCGAAATCGCGCAGACGTATTGAGGGAGGCTTGATTGAGAGGCCTCCAATATAGCCGTTGCAAAATGTGTGTATTGCCCTACCAGGCTATAGGTCTGTTCGGCGGGAGCGGTGATGATGACGGCAGTGGCTTCCGTGATAAGCTGGTCAGCCCCATCCAGTAATTGCCAAACCTCGTCTGTTCGTTGCAGTGTATGCACATGTTGCTGCTTGAGGCAGGTGACATCGCCAAGCAGATGGCGGTGAAACGCATTCATTGATGGCATGCCGCACAGTTCAATCTGTTCCGTGATGGGAAAGGAGGGCTGAAAGCTGGCTGATTTAAAATTCCACTCGGTCAAATATCCCAACTTTACCCAGTGCTGGGTGTAGTCGATGAGTTGTTGGCTGTCTATATCGTAGGTGGAGAAGCTAGAGGCCCCTAAGTCAACGTTTTCAATGTCTGGCACACGCCTTCGGCTACAGCGCCCGCCCAAGCCTCGGCTTTTCTCGATAACGCAGCACCTTAGGCCTGCCTCAGACAGCTGTTTTGCCGCCATGCAGCCTGCTGTACCCGCGCCGATAATCGCGATATCAATTATTGAGTGAGCCATTACCACCTCTCAAATAGTTATACATAAAATTTGAATGTACAACTATTATCTTATACAAAAAAATACTATGTACAAGAAAAATATTGTACAAAAAAAATTAATGTATAATAATTGCCCCAGATGAACGATGTGTATATGAGAGCTAAGAGTTTATGTCTCAACAAGATAGCCAAGTTGAAACAGCCAGATTTCCCATTCGAGAGCTGAGCGCTCGTACCAAGGTTAATACGGTTACAATACGAGCATGGGAAAGGCGCTATGGTTTACTAACCCCTCAAAGGACGAGCAAAGGGCATCGCCTTTATTCGGACAGCGATGTGACGACGGTCGAAAAAATACTGGCACTGGTTGCCCGTGGTGTGCCGCTGGGTAAGGTCAAGGCTCTGTTGACCGAAGATGAGCCTGATGATGGCTACAATGCGCTCGATACATGGGCAGAGCCGGTTGAGGCCTTGCTTGGTGCGGTTCAGGCGTTTTCGTCTAGCCGGATAGAGCACTTGGTTGATGAGTACTTCTTAAATTACCCTCCCGCGGTGTGCCGTGAAAGGTTAGTTGAGCCCGCGTTAGAGACGTTAGCTCAGGACGGTAATAGCAACGCTGCGCTTGTTTTTGCCGAGAGTGAGCTGATTCGATATGCGACATTGCGCCTTAATAATAAAGGTGCCAGCAATAAACGCCCGGTACTGGTGATGGCCTGTGGCGATAATACACCCGTCTGGCGCTTGTCGTTGATGGCAATGGAGTTTGCTGATGCAGGGTATAAAGTGCAGCTGATTACACAGCCTCTCAGTGTTGATGCGTGTGTTGAAATAACCGCTAAACTAACAGACGCAAAGGTCATTTTTTATCAAGATGGTCTATGGCGTGAGAACGAAGCAGAAAAAATGAGCCAGACGCTGTCTTCATGTGACGGCCTGATACTCATTGGTACTGCTCCGATATTAGCCGGACTGGAAGATGATCAAAAGGTTTTTAACGATTTGGGTCAGTGCATCCGAGTCATAAACAAAGCACCTTGAATACAACTTGATACGCGAATGGAGGCTGTATGAAACTATTAGTAACGGGCGGCACCGGTTTGATCGGTAGTCGATTTATACAGACATTTCCGCAGCATCAATATACGGTACTAAGCCGCTCCCCTGAGCGTGCTAAGACTCGGCTTCCAAATTCGACTAAGGTGATTGGCGGCTTGTCTGATATCGATAATCTGGATAGCTTTGGCGGTGTGATTAATTTGGCTGGGGAACCCATAGTAGACAAGCGCTGGACAGATAAGCAAAAGCACATTATCTGTGAGAGCCGTTGGGATATCACTCGCCAACTGGTTGATAAATTTCGTTTAAGCAGCAACCCTCCTGCATTCTTTGTCAGTGGCTCAGCCATTGGCGTATATAGCGACCATGGTGATGCCATCATTACAGAGCAGTCGACTTCGACTCAGGCGGATTTTGCCACATCGGTCTGCGAGCGCTGGGAATCTATAGCCAAAGAGGCAGAACCCTATACCCGTGTCGTTCTTCTACGTACGGGGATTGTGCTCGACGCCAAAGGCGGAGCACTGGCCAAAATGCTGCCCCCGTTCAAGCTCTGCCTGGGAGGCAGAATAGGGGATGGGCGCCAGTATATGTCATGGATTCATATTAATGACATGGTGAGTGCCATTGAGTTTCTTATTAACAATCAACACTGTAGCGGGCCGTTTAATATGGTCGCCACTGAACCAGTACCGAATCAGCAGTTTACGAAGGCGCTGGCTTCTGCACTCAACAGGATAGCGGTGCTGCCGGTGCCGAAGTTTGCATTAAAGTTGCTGCTTGGGGAGTCCTCTGAGCTATTGCTGGGGAGTCAGCGAGTAAAACCAGATAAACTATTAAGTAGTGGGTTTCAGTTTAAGTTTCCAAGCCTAAACGCGGCGCTTGGGGATCTGTTTAATGATTAACTACTCGCCTAAAGCTCAGGTTATAGGCAATGCGAGATATAACGGATAAAAAATTAATTTTTGAGTATACAGCATGAAAAATTTGGTTCTTGTGGCGCACGGTAGCCGACGTCAAGCTTCAAATGAAGAAGTAAAAGTTCTAGCCGCCAAAGTGGAGAAACACCTACCTCAAGGCTTTAGTGGCGTTAAAGTTGCGTTTCTAGAGCTTGCTTCTCCGTCGATCGAGGCCGCTATTGATAGTTGTTACGAAGAAGGGGCTTCTGAGTTACTGGTGTTGCCGTATTTCCTCTCGGAAGGGACGCATGTCGCAAAAGATGTGCCCTCTGAAGTGGCGAAGGCGATGGATAAGTGGCCCGATAGGAAAATTGAAATTGTCCCGCACATCGGTTCATTGGACTCGATGATTGATCTAATTATATCTGTTTGCCCGACAACAGAGGTTTAATGAGTGATTATTTTATGATGTCGCGGGTGGCCCATGTGAATATGATGGCGATACGATGCAAGATATTCACACAGGCATGCATATAAAGAACACGACTTCAACAGCTTGGTCGAGCGTTTAATCGAGGCAATGGACTCAGCAGGCATTGCCTACCCATTATTGCCAACCCATTACAGAATAAGCCGCTCTCTTGTTTAGTGACATTGAGAAAAGACATTATCAAGATGTAGTGTTGCTTGGCGATCACCCCGGCCTTTTTGGGGTTGATGATTGGCGAAGCGTCGTAACCTGTTCAAAGCCTATCCCCCAATTGTCGGTATTAACCTCATCAATAACAACAAACGTCGTTTTAGGGTCTTTGTTGAGAACATCCACCATTAGCTGAGTCGTCCCTTTTATCAGTGCTTGCTTTTGCTCGTTAGTGACCCGTTCGTCGGTGATTTTGATATTTATATATGGCATGTTTTACTCTACTCGTGAGTTAGCTTGCTAAATGAACGTTAGGGTTATCCTGTTTGATTTGATCAGTGATTAGCTGCTCAAAATACGCAACAGAATTTGAGCCAGTCACTAACTGATGATCATTGAAAATAAAGGCTGGCACGCTTGGCAGGTTTAGCTGCTGTACACGCCTTTTTTTAAGCTGCCAGGCTTGGTCTACTTCGTCTGATGTTAGTGCTTGCTGCGCCTGAAATGTATCCAGCCCTAAGTTCCGGCAAAGTTCCACCAGCACTTGAGTATTGCCAATATCCAGGCCGTGCTTGAAGTAGGCGTCTATTAGCTTGTCATTCATGGCTTGCTGCATGCCAAACCCTTCGCACCAGTGCATTAAACGGTGCCCTTGAAGGCTGTTGAAGTAACGGGTTCGTTTTGAAAAATCCATACAGACGTCCGCTTGTTCGGCTACTTTTAATAACGCTTGGCGATACTCCTGCCGCTTCGTAATACTCCAGCCGTAGCGTTGTTTAAGGTAGTCGTTGATATCTTCACCTTCGGGCTCCATATTCGGGTTAAGCTCATAGGGCAAAAAGTGAAAGTCCAGGGTGATATTCAAATTGCGAGCAGCAGCCAGAACGTTGGCATACCCTATCGGACACCAGGAACAAACCAGGTCATGTATCATTTCGACTTTTAAGGTTTTCACAATGCTTCATCCTTTAAGTCTGTGTACATTTTGTTGACGATTAACCAGCGCCCGTTCTCTTTTAACAGACCCAGAAAGTCAAGATATGCGTGGTTAAACAGAGGGCACTCCAACTTGACCATGGCCTGATCTTTTATGACCTCAATGGATAACAACCTGAATTCATAAGGTCGTCCCTGCTCGACAGGCACCGGACGATTGGCGACGGCCTCAAGCCATTCATCCAGGCTGCGTCTCAGGCCTGGAGCCTTGAGATAGGCATCAGGGTGAAAAATGGCTTTCAGCTTCGCCGCATCCCCATGATGCAGACCATCAAAATAGTCCCGTATAACGTCGATGACTGACGCGAAATCATTCGCGCCAAAATCGGTTGAAGGTGCTGTATCGGTTAAAGGTACTGTATCGGTCGAAGGTATCGTATTCTGCACGAGTGATCTCCCATGAAGCGTTGCGCAAAGGGCTGTCTTGATTATGACGGTATAGCTGCTAGGCCGCTGAGCGCAGTTGCTCTGTTTCGAGGGCTTGTCTAAAGCTGGTCATGGTTTGTACTTTCTCAATCATTTTTTGGGTGTTGTGCCCGAATTGAATATCGACCGGAAAGTTGGCGCCCCAGCGCGAATAAACGGTTAGCATAATGTCTGCGGCTGAAGGTTGGGCTCCGCCTAAAAATTCCTGTTGTTCCAGTTGCAGATCAACCACTTGCCATAAGCGGGTGATCGCCTGGGCCGCCGCTTCAAATGCTTGTTGCTTGGCTTTCTCATCACTAATGTACTGGGCTATAAAGAATAAGCGGCCGTAGGCAGGGTGCATGGTGGCATTGGCAAACATGATATTTTGAATAGCGGTTTCTCGGGCCTCCCCTGCGGTGGGCAGCATGGTATTGTCGTGTTTATTGAGCAGATACAGCATGATTGCCGCGCCTTCCCTGTGTGTGCTGTCACCGTCAACGAGCACCGGAACGGAACCGACAGGGTTGATACTGTTAAAGTCCGCAACCTTCTGCATATCGATAATGTCGACCTCTTGCCCGAGCTCTCGAAGGACGACTTGTGTTGCCAAGGAGCACGCACTGGGTAGGTAGTATAAGGTGTACATTGTTTAGACCTCATTTCAGATTAATTTATGTTCTAAGCCCGCCGCAAACATGTAGTTAACGGCGACGAAGAAAAGTTTAGTGCTTCAGGTTAAGTGGATATATAGCTACAATAAAAACCAAGTGTTCTCATTATGGAAACAATTGACAGTGTTAATGACCTCTTCTTCAGCGAAACCGTGGCATGGATAAATTAAGAGCGATCGAGCTATTTGTCCGTCTGGCCGACTTGGGTAGCTTTACCCGAGTTGCAGAGCAGACCCACTCTTCGAAATCGATGATTAGCAAAGAAATTAGCCGGCTTGAGGGTGAATTGGGTGCTCGTTTACTTCATCGTTCCACACGAAATGTAAAGCTGACCCATGTTGGCGAGGGTTACTTACAGCGGGCAAGGGAGATATTGGAAAAGCTGGAAGATGCCAATAATTTCGTACAAGAGCTGCAATGCCAGCCACGCGGAAAACTGAAAATCAACGCCCCCATGGCGTTAGGTATCACAGATTTATCTGCACTGTTTGCAGACTTTATGCAGGCTTACCCTGATATAGAGTTAGATATTCACCTTGGGGATGAGAGTATTGATTTAGTCGAGCAGGGGTTTGACTTGGGGTTTCGGGCGTCAAGCCGTCCTGTTGATTCAAACTATGTTGGTCGGCCGCTCACTGATTTTCGGTATCGAGTCTGTGTTGGGCCTGAATACCTGGATCATCACCCGGCGATTACGCTTCCCAGAGACCTAAGCGAGCATAACTGTTTCGTGTACAGCTATTTCCAAGGTAAAAACACCTGGCCGATTGAAGATGGCGTTGTAATAAATGGCACGTTACGTGTTAATAGCACCATCTTTATGATGGAGGCGATTAAAAGGAATCAAGGGGTTGGTTTTATCCCTGACTTTGTCTGTAAGGAGGCGATAGCGAAAGGGGAGGTCGTTGAAGTCTTGAAAAACGCCAATAAACCCAAATTGACGTTATATGCGCTATACCCTGCGCGGCATTTTGTGCCCTCAAAACTGATTCAATGTATTGAGTTTTTAGAGCGGTGGTTTGCCAACAAATATTGATAGCTTTCAATCCCGCAAGCGACCCAATGTTGTATTTTATGATGCTGTAAAATCGGTGTTTTTATCGATCTTTGTAATTGATTGCGAAATTTTTTAAACAAATCCCTTGAAAATAATATCGGAAACCTTATTTAAAAAATTGTAGGCAATTCGTCTTATTACAGAGTGTTGTCTACCTCATTTGAATTTATTTTACATTGCTTCTTATTGGAGGATCTATTATGAACTCAATTGATTTGACCCCACTTTACCGCAGCAGTATCGGCTTTGACAGGTTAGGGGCACTGCTTGATAGTGCACTAACATCTGATAGTTCTGCGACCGGTTATCCACCCTACAATATCGAAGTGCTTGACGATAATCGGTACGCCATAGCTCTGGCTGTAGCAGGGTTTGAAGAAAGCGAACTCGATATTAATGTGGAAAAAGGCGTGCTCACCATTCGCGGCGAAAGAGCGAAAACAGAAGAGCATAAATACCTGCATCATGGTATCGCAAACCGAGCGTTCGAACGAAAGTTCAACCTTGCGGATTACATAGAAGTGACAGGCGCCGATCTGAAAAACGGACTGCTCACCATTAACCTGGTTAAGGAAATTCCAGAGGCGATGAAGCCTAAGAAAATCTCAATCAACCAAAACCAGAATGTGTTGGAGCACAATTCCGAAAACAAGGCGAACGAAAAAGGCAATGAAGCTGCCTAATCGGGGAATAAGGCTGCGGGCAACCCGCAGCCTTGTGTTGTTTTTATTGTTGCCATCATGGCAGGTGATGTACTAGACGTATGACGTTGCAGTGTTATGCGTTGCTTGACAGGGTTATATAAATGGAATGAGTCCTGTTCATTGTTTTCCTCAACCTTTGCGTTTTCTGCAGAAAGCCCTCTAATTCCCACCATTACTTTTGCTAAAGGATTTCTAGACAGTCCTAATTTCACCCAATCTGATGACTACACCATTAATGATGATATTTTGATCACGTCGGATGATGGAGTGACTCTTACTGCAAATGTGATTACTCCGACCAGTGGTGCAGACAGCTATCCTGCAATCATATTTATTAACAGCTGGACCATGAATGAATACGAATATACCTCAGAGGCACAAAAACTAGCAGCAGACGGATATGTTGTTTTAAGTTATAGCACGCGCGGATTTGGGAGTTCTGAGGGGCTGATCGATACTGCAGGCCCTAATGATACAATGGATCTTAGCATCGTAATCGACTGGTTAATTGAGAATACTCCGACAGACCCAGAGCGCATAGGGGTTGCCGGGATATCCTATGGTGCGGGTATTGCCCTCATTGGCGCCGCCCATGATTCAAGAATTAAAGCTGTGGCATCCATGAGTGGCTGGGGAAGTTTGATAGAGTCTCTATACGGTAACAGCACCACCCCTTTAGCCTGGGGACAGATACTGGATTATTCGAGCCAGATTACTGGTCGACCAGATCCCGTCATTCATGAATATTATAATGTGCTATTAAACCAGGAAGTTGAAAGGATTGATGAACTCACTGAGTGGGGCAGACCACGATCTCCTATCTCATTCATTGATCAAATTAATAGCAACGGAACTGCAATTTACCTGAATAAAAACTGGGGTGACTATCTGTTCCCCTCAAATAATACGCTCGACTTTTACCAACAACTTAACACTCCCAAGCACCTGACTTTAGTACCAGGAACCCACGCTAGTAATGAATTGCTCGGCATGCTGGGACTGGGTTCAAATAAGATTCTGAAAAATGCCCGCCGTTGGTTTGACCACTTCTAAAAAGGTGAAGATAACGGCATACAGCATGAACCTCCTGTACAGATGGAAGTTAAGTCGAATGGACATGTCGAAACCTTTGACGATTACCCTGTACCAGGTACCCAAATGGTACAATACCATCTTCATCCACGTGGTTTTGGTTTAGCAGGAGAGCTGGAAGACGCACCTTTCCAAAGCCGATGGTCCAGATCTGACTACATAAATTCCTACTTAGACACCCTAGCGGATTCTGGTATACCGGTTATCTCTCAACTTGTTGAGCAATTTGATATACCTACTACCGCCTATATTCCTGCAATTTCTCGACTAAATGGAGTTTGGTACGAAACTAATCGCCTCGATAGAACGATGAAAATCAGGGGAAATGCGAATCTTACACTTCAATTTGAACCGCTAAACTCTCAGGTACAAGTGGTCGCATACCTTTATGATATGAAACCATCCGGAATGGGGACTCTAATTACTCATGCTCCCTTTACTCTTCCAGTTACCCAATCAGGAAAAGCGATCACACTAGATTTTGATTTGCTCGCAACGGCCTATGATGTTCCTCAGGGCCACAAGCTTGTGCTAGCAATTGATACTCAGGACTCAAGCTATGGAAAACTGCCAGACTCCAAATTTAAGCTAAAAATCAAATATCACTCGGGACAACAATCTGTGCTGAAATTACCGGTTTTGTAGATTTTTAATGACAACAAGAGGGGGGGACAATGAGAATGATTACGTTTTGTCACCGCTCCCTTAAATCTCTTAAATCTTTGTGACGGTGCAAGCTGGTCTTTAGTAAGAAATTCCAGTTTGATCAATGACGCGGAGGGGGGTGACCTTTGCCTTGACGCAGGCAAACGTCTTAATTGGTATATTCTGTTGGTGACATTCCGCTCCAACGTTTAAATGAGTGACCAAACGATGCCGAACACGAGAACCCCAGGCGATAGGCGACTTCGCTAACAGTATGCTTGGGTGAGCAGAACATGCGCTGTGCTCGTTGATAACGGATGCGGTCAGAGATCTCCTGATACGAGCTGCCTTCCTGCTTTAGCCTTCGTTTCAGGGTGCTCACGCTGACCCCTAAAGCGTTGGCCGTCTCGTCTAAACTCGGCCAGTGCTGCCACTCCTTTTCTGACCTCAGGTACTCGCTGACTTTATAGCGGTATCGCTTTTGGCTGATGTCAGCTTGATAAATCGAATCAACCTGCTTGAGCAGATGCTCATAAAGCCCTTTGTTCGGAGCGTTTGAAGCCAGTAGCAATGTCTCATAAGAGAAAATAATGCGATTTGCTTTTTGCTCAAACAGCACCTCACAACCAAAAATATGCTGATACTCGGCCATTGCGGTAGTCGGTGGGTGAGAGAACTCCACCCGAAGTGGCTTTACGCGGTCTTTTTCTTTACGTGCGACAATTTGTTGTCCGAGCTGAACCATCGAGGCGAAATGAAATTCCACCTGATGAAAAGAGGCGGAGTGCGGATATAAGTATTCCAAACTATACGTTGTGACCCGTTGCTCGGTTTTTGACTCGCTGACCAAGGCTTCGTTCATCATGAAACTGTACTTATCAATAAGCTGCATTCCGTCATAGATGGTGGCACAGTTCATCAGCAGATGAGAGAAAATTCCGTAACTTGTCAGGTGGCAGTGCTGCCCTGTATGAAGACCAAACGCGTTGTCTGAGCAGGTTTTAGCGGCTTGCTCCCAATAATCAAGAACCTGTTTTTAGCGGTAGCTTTTTATTATCTTGCAGGTCTTGTTTCGCTGGTTGTTGGAGGGAGGAGTCCGCAAGAAGGTCTGGCAGGTCAATATTTTGTGCTGCGGCATGCTGACGAGCAATTTTGATATATAGAACGGAAGCTTGGTAGTCACTGCTCATGAAAATATCGCTCTCGACTATATCGATGTGTAGTCGATTTTTATTGTTATTAGGTTTATCGCATTATTCGCTGTTTAGCGAAGCAAAGTAAAGAGGGTAATGACGGCGATGTTTTAAAAATAAGCATACTTTCAGAGTATGTTTGTGCGCTATTTATCACATTGATAATTTGAGCCGATAAGTAAACACTTTGACCTTTTAGATCGAGCGTCCCATTTTCTGCCATGCTAGATTTGAATGCTGCAATAGTTGTCTTCGAAGCAAAGGTTAGCCGAACGAAAATGTAAACCTGCGTTTTCCATGCCGCATTTTGCTTCGCTGTGCACCGGGTGATGGTGCTCATACAGACCATCGCGCAATAAAATAAAAATAATTTAGGTGAAACGATGAAACTAAAGCACTTAAGCCCTTTGATACTGGGTTGTTCTGCACTCGTGTCAAGTTGGGCGCAGGCAGCGAGTAATGCGCCTCAAGACCATCCTGTTTATTCCCTGGCACAGGGTTGCTACTCCGTTCAGTCCCCCCACAATGGCCGTTACATGCGCGCTTACTACAGCGGTGGCAGCATCAATGACGGACGCAGTTATGATTTCAGAGCGAGCAGTATTGGTGATGCGGCCAAGTTTTTTATGAAACCTTCCTCTTTGGGGCACTTCAGGCCATATAACGTGGATGGCCGCTACCTGGATACCCGCTTCCCGGCGGATATTACTGCGGGTACGGTTTCTGGCAAACACTCGAATTGGCGCGTGGACTACAAAGAGGTCAATGGAGAATACCTTTATCGCTTTAACAGCCATGCGCTGGATAAATGGTTGCGTCATAACTGGTCTAGTGAGGGCATTTACTTTATCGATCTGCTGAACCCGTTCTTTAACACCAGTGAGGAGTGGTTCCGTCTGGTACCTAACACGGGGTGCACGCCTCCGCCGGAAATCGAAACCAATGTTGCTGGTAACTCGGATTCGTTAAAAGGCGATGTTAATGACCCGGTTCGCGGCTTTGTTGACCCCCATACCCATATTACCTCTTACGAATTTATGGGCGGGCGTTTTATGCATGGTTACCCCTTCCACCCTTGGGGGGTAGAAACTGCGTTAAGTGATAGTAGCAATATCCATGGTCCATGGGGCTCTCTGGATATCATCGGCAACTTGCAGGCGTATGGTGATGTTAATTACCGCTACGATACACGTGGTTATCCTGACTTTCCTCATTGGCCCAACCATAGGCAAATGAGTCATATGGGGTATTACTATAAGTGGATAGAGCGGGCCTATCTGGGAGGGCAGCGCATGATTGTGACCCACTTGGTCGAAAACGAAGTGCTCTGCAATATGCAGTCTACGGTCAACCCTGCTAGTTGGGTCGGCCATAACAGCTGTAATACGATGGATAGCATCCGTCTGCAAATTCAGCGCTTGAACGAAATGCAAAGTTACATTGATGCGCAGGAAGGGGGTATTGGAAAGGGTTGGTTTCGTATTGTGACCTCGCCTGAACAGGCGCGAGAGGTCATAGCCGATGGCAAATTGGCTGTATTGATTGGTGTTGAAGCTTCAGAAACCTTTAACTGTGGTGTTAAAGATCACTGTACCCGACATGGTGTGGAAACCCAGCTGCAAGCGCTATATGAGCAAGGTGTTCGGGTACTTTATCCCACACACAAGTTTGATAATAAGTTTGGTGGCTCGCGTGTTGAAGACGGTTTGATCAATGCCGGTCAGTGGCTCAGTTCGGGTTACTTCTTTGATACCAAAGAGTGTGATGCGCACACCCATGGCCCTTCGATGACTTCAGGTTTCCCCGAGTTGGGCAGTGTTCCCGTCATTGGGGATATCATCAATGGTATAGCTGGCAATCCTCAATATGAACAAGGCATTGAGCACTGTAATGATAATGGCTTGACCGAGCTGGGTGTTTATCTGGTCAACCGCATGATCGACATGAAAATGTTGATTGAGTTAGACCATATGAGTGAGGAAACGGCTTCGTCTGTTTTAGATATTACCGAGGCCCGAGGTTACAGCGGCGTTATCTCTTCACATAGTTGGATGACGGCAGGTAAGAATGGTGAGCTTCACAACAACTTGAAAAGAGCCATTCAAGCGGGTGGTTTCGTTACGCCGTACAACTGGGATGCCCACTCAATATCCAACTCAATCAGCCGGTATCTGGATGAGGTTGAACAAACGCCCTATGTCAATGGTGTGAGTTTTGGCACCGATATGAGTGGTCTGGGTAATCAGCCTGGCCCACGCTATGATGCGGGCTCGAACCCATTGGAGTACCCATTCACGACCGAGTTTGGCCTGGTCGTTAATGAGCAGCAATCCGGTAATCGCACATACAATTACAACAATGATGGCATGGCGCATTACGGCATGGTTGCTGACCACTTGCAGGATATTCGTGAACAAGCCCCAACGCGAATTTATGAAGCCATTATGAATTCTGCCGAGGCCTACTTGCAGATGTGGGAGCGTGCCGAGGCAAACACTAATACCGCCTACCATAATCCGCTTGAACTTTATGTCCGTATTGTCGGCTGGGATTCAGGGCGCTGTATGGGTGTGCCAGGTGATGACGATAATCTCTATGATGGCCAGAATGTTGCGCTATGGGACTGCCAGCCTCAATCAGAAGACCAGCAATGGATTTATGATAAATCGGCCCGTACGTTACGCAACCGAGCCGATAGCAGCATGTGCCTGGACAACAAAGGGCAAACCTGGAATGGCGGCGGAGTGGGTGTATGGCAATGCATCGACAACCACTCGAATATGCAGTGGGTGTTTGATGGTTACTGGTTGCGTAATGCTAACAACCAGAACTATGTTGCCGATGCCTATGGTTCGGGTAATGGTGGTAATGTGGGGCAGTGGTGGTTTCACGGCGGCAATAACCAAGCCTGGGAGTTGCGCACCGATAGAGAGGTTTATGTCTGGACGACTTACCGAACCCATCAAGGAGGCCGTTGTCTTGATCTTCCCTCCGGCAATACCGCCAATGGTAACGCGCTTAAGCTAGACCGCTGTCATGGCGGCGACAACCAGCAATGGTATTACAACCCCAAAGATGGCACCGTTCGTAGCAAGTTGAACTGGAACAAGTGTGTTGATTTATCGGCCCAAAATACCAGCAACAACACCCAGGTTCAGATATGGGACTGCAATGGCGGCAATGCCCAGAAATGGGATCATGATAACGGCTATTTCCGCCTGCGTGCCAACCATAATAAAGTGATTGATGCTAACGGCAACTATGACCGCGCAGAGGTGACTATTTGGGACTATAACGGCGGTTCTAATCAGCGATGGCGCCCGGTACTGAACTAGGCTAAGACTTGGTAATATCGTTTAAATTACCATTGGCGAAGAGTAACCGTTAACATGGTTGCTCTTCGCTTAATACTACATCAACCCTTAGTGCTTATTTAGCGCCGAAAAGAGTGGTGAGTACCGGCAGCCTCAGAGACTTTTCATTATCAGTGCTTCCAACCTTTCTGTTAACTTCGAATCACGCTCTACTTCTCCATGGCTCGGTATCAAAATGCGAGGCTTATCCTGCTGTAACTGGTGCAATACCCATGGCTTAAACGCTGACCGGCGATCTAGTAACAACCACTTGATCACCTGACTAATTTTCAACCCTGGGGCTGCGTCTAATACTTTTTGCAACGCGCGTGCAACAGGCTGGTTTGAAACCCGTTCATAGTTTAAAAAGCTGTCGCAGGTAATCCATAGGTTATTTTGTGCGTCATCGCGTTTAGACAACCAAACGTCACCGCCACGATGACCGGGGGGAATCAGCACCTGATAACCGGCAGGCAGCTCAGGCCTGTTGTTTTCAAGGGGCAGTATATTTTGGAAGCCTTTCTTCTTTAATCGTCGTGAGGCTTTTTCGCTGGCATACAGCTTTGCATCAGGAAACTTCTCTAACCAAGCGTTAACTCCCATATAGTGAAATGAGTTAGGGAAAATAATGCTGATGGTTATCTCTTGGTCACCCCACTTTTCAAGCCATGCATTCAATAGCTTTTCGCCTGGGCTAATAAATACCCAGTGCTTTTCTGATGTCTGAATAGCAACCGAATTCGATATAAAATTCGGCACGATGTATTGACCAAAATAGACTTCCGGGTGCTCATCAAGCTGAAACCAGGTGTGCTTTTTCATGAGGGTATCCATCTTTGATTGTAATGGGGCTGTATGAACAATGTCAGGTTATCAACTTTAAAATTTAGCACGATACAACGCGAGTAGGAGTTATCAATTGATAATTGAGTAAAAGGAGAGGGTAGGGATTTATGGCTCAAACAACGCGAGCTAATTTATAGCTGCAGGTGAAAACTTTTCTGTTGCTATCGCCTTACTCCTGTCCTCGATCTCGGCAACAGCATGAGTGTGGAAGGGGCGCTTAGAGTATAAAAGTTAAGTTTAATCAGCGAAAACGTTCTAGCTTTCATCTGGCAGTTATAGCAGTTTATTCTACTCTTTATCTCAAAATTATTGAATTTGATGAGTTTGGTAAAGGTCAATCTTCGGTATATACAACAAGGAGATAACTATGGCATTTGCACTGGGGCCTAACTCTTTAAAGGAGCTAAATAATGTACACGAGGACTTAGTCTCTATAGTTAAGCGAGCCATTCAAATTACCCCACAGGATTTCAGCGTTCATGACGGTATAAGGACGCTTGAGGAGCAAAAAGAACTGGTAAAGCGCGGTGCGAGTAAAACTCTGAATTCTCGGCACATAACTGGACATGCAGTAGATTTGGTGCCTTATATCAATGGCAAACTTAGATGGGAGTGGGAGCCCATATTTGTCATTGCTGATGCCGTTAGGCTAGCCGCTAAAGAACTTAGCATACCTCTGACATGGGGCGGAGCATGGGATATAGACTTTACCAATAGTAACGAACCAACTGAAGATTTGGTTAATGATTACAGCGCTAGGCGTAAAAAAATGAATAAACGAGTTTTCCTCGATGGGCCGCATTACGAATTACCTAGAATTACATACCCATAATATTTTTTGATATCAAGCTCTGAGGAAGCAAAAAGGAAGGGACAAAAGCAATAAAAAAGGCAGCTCAATTTGAGCGGCCTTTTTAGGAATTGGTAGCAATTATCAATATGAGAATGCGTGCACTACCTGACCTCAACTGACCTTTCTAATTGATTGGTGTCCTGTTATCGGACTATATTTGGTCTTAATAAGAGGTGTTTATGAAATTATCAGATCAGATTAAGCCTATTAGTTACTTGAACGCTCATGCCGCTGAAGTTGTGCGCAACCTGTCGACTCACATGCAGCCCTTGGTTATTACTCAAAACGGTGAGGCTAAGGCTGATATGCAGGACATCAAAAGCTATGAGCAAACCCAGGAAACTATGGCTCTGTTGAAAATGTTGGCTCTGGGTCAGCGTCAGATCGACGAGGGAAAAGTTCAGCCTGCAACCGATGTTGTTTCAAAGCTGCGTAGCCAGAGAAAAAACCGGTAATGAGTTATCAGGTTTTTCTCACTGATGATGAAGCTTGCGATCTTGAAGATTTGTACGACTATATCGAGTCTCATTATGCACCAGAAAAAGCGGAATATGTGCTCGACAAAATAAAAGAGACATTTTCAAGCCTTATCGTATTATCTATCGAGTTATTGCACAGAATGTCTATGTCATGGTGATCGCTGATGGTCGTCGTGATATGCAATCTCTTTTACAGCGCCCCTGTTCCAAGTCTAGGTTATTGCCATGCCAGTGATTATTTAAAAAGGTGACAATTATCAATATGAAAAGCCGTTCGAGAGTTGCTCAGTCGAAGCTTGCTGGTGATGGTTGTAGCTTGCTGTTTCAGAGCTTTTCACGTTTTGGACGTGGTTGTCAGCCTTCCAAGAAGTAACTGATAATGTCCATTTCTTTGTGGGGGATGCCGATGATATCGATGCTGTTTCTGCCAATCAGATAGAAAACGACATGCTGGCCTTCGGGGAAGCTGTAGTACTCCTCGCAGATATCCGTTCGGTGCTTGCCTAGTTGTGGGTTTTCAGCAAGCCAATGAAAACGAGCGTCAATGCTCTTCAAATAACGGTTTCGTTGAGTTTTGCCCCATGTTTGTTCTGTATAGCGGCCGATATTTTTTAAATCGTCGCGGGCACGCGGGGTAACTCTAACTTTACTGTTGATCTTTTGCTTCACTAGGTCTCAGCGTCCAGGTCGTTGATGAGTGAGTCCATTGAGAAGTTATCAACAAAGTCACCATTGCTGGCCTGGGTAGCCCCTTCGGCTAAGTGTGAGCGCAGGGCCTCCAGTTTGCTTTTGCGTTCTTCCATGGCACGTAAAGCATCTCGCACTACTTCACTGGCGGAGCCGTAACGACCGCTGGAAATTTCATTCTTGATGAACACCTCCCAGTGCTCACCCAAACTTAAGCTGGTGGTTGCCATGACTTACCTCTAATATTCATATTTAATAAATATGAATATAGTACCCATTGCCCGATATGGCAATATTTGATTAGCTTTTGTAAAAAGGTACCTAAAAAGGTATCAGATCTATTTATGTTTTAAACAAAGCAACAAAAAAGGCCGCTCAATTTGAGCAAGGCCTTAACCTTGCCGCTAACGCAGTTGGTAGCTCACTTAAATTAAAATAAACATGATTTGCAAGAGTGACGGTTATCTTTTCTGGTGGGTTTTCCAATAAAAGAGGTTTTGCCTTGGCGGTCATTTCCCAGGGGACGGGATTCTCTATAACCTCTTGCTCTTTAAATAACGCTGAGTTTGGTGAAATCTGTGTCAGTAGCTTTGTCAGTCTACTGTGTGAAATAGACTCGATATTAGCCAGGTGCTGCCATTGATCTTTATCAAAATCAGCGGCAAGAAAGTAGCAGGTGTTATCTTGCATCAAATGATAAAGGCCAACGACTCGTTGCTCAGCTAAGTGGCGATAAATGATCTGATCATTTAACTCTGTGAACTGACGGTGAGTGCAATCCTGACATTTGATGCGAGGCTTATGAAGATTCCTTGTACCCACTCGTTATTGCAGGCAACAGAGTAACCACTACGACCTTGTTTGTTTTGCCAGCGGTTAGCAAAAATATCGGTTCGGCCTCTAAGCAATCCTCTGAAAATGGCAATCTTTTGTTCTGGCGAATATAGGGGGGAGTCTGATGTATTCGGTGAAGGTTGCTGGAGTTGCTCTCTGAGAGCTAGAAGCTGCTTTTTCTCCTGCTCAAGCTCTGCGAGCCGAGCGTCAATCTCGGTTGTGTTTTGAAATATATCACTCTTAAGCATGCGCTTGAGGTGGTTTGATTAAGGATTCAGCAGGAATACCCAAACCTTCATGCAGCTTCCAGATCATTTTTAGTGTGAGCGAGCGCTTGTGATTGAGAATCTCATAGACTCGGTTGCTTTTACCAATCATTGGCTCAAGATCTTTTACGGTTAAACCTTTACGCTCCATCTCAAACTTGATGGCTTCAACAGGGTCAGGCAGTTCCATAGGGAAATGCTTGGACTCATAAGCTTCGATAAGCGTGACCATTACATCCAGTTTTTCACCTTCAGGCGTATCAGGGCCAGCCATCATCAGGCTTTCAATTTCTTTTAATGCCGCTCGGTAGTCGGCATCAGTTTTAATCGGTTTAATGTTCATAATCAACGTTCTCCTATGCGGAGTACAACTTCACTTCTAATGCTTTCCTACGCGGAAAGCTACCCACCCCTGATTAACTGCGAGGTGCCAGTTTAAATAGTTTGTACATCAATTTTGTCGTATTGCGCATGGGTGCCTATGAATCGGATGTACACCACTCGATAGGCATAGTTGACCCAAACGACCAGTCGGTATTTGTTGCCCGCAATATTGAAAACCGCTCGTCCATCTTTGAGGACGCTGGCATTTCTAAAGTCCTGCTTTACATCAGCTGGTGCGCTCCAATCGGCTGCTAAGGCATGCCGATACCAGGCGAGCGTTGGCTCTTTAGCATCCATGTACTCTGGGTGCTCTTCCCAGAAAGCTTTCAGTGTCGATAGGGCAATGATTCTCATAGAGTTAATGGTAGTCCCAAATTGGGACTGTATCAACTAAAATATACTGGAGAATCAACATGAATTAATATCAAGCACTTATGACGCAAAGAGAGTTATGTAATCGTTGGCAGGTAAGCGAAACGACACTGGAGCGCTGGCGTTCAGAGGGTATAGGCCCGATTTATGTGAAACTTGGTGGTCAAGTTAGGTACAGGCAAGAAGATGTGCTGGAGTATGAGGCCAGTTGCTTGTGTGTCAGACAGGGGGAGGGTTCTACGAGCCATAGTAACATCGCCTTGATGTTACATTCAGTGTTACTAAAATTCATGGATTTTATCGGACGCTAACGGATGCTATAGACATAAAAAAACCCGCTAAAGCTTGATTTTAAAGGCTTTGCGGGTCTTCTTTGGTTCTGGCTGAACCTTAATTTGGTGGTGGGACGGGACGCGGGTTCAGTTCCCTAACTCGCAACCGAACAAGTCCATTAAATACCTGCGATTAGCTATCGATATTTATGCCCCTAACCAACCCTAATTAGCTTGATTTGATCCGTAGTTTTGAGCGTTCATGGTGGTTACCAAATAGTCCAACACAGGAGTTTTTATGACGGTAATACACATGAATCAGAGGCAGCTGGCGAATCGATGGGGCGTAAGTGAAGCGACTTTAGAGCGGTGGCGTTCCGAAGGGATTGGCCCCAGGTATTTGAAACTACAGGGGCGAGTTATGTATCGGGAGAAAGATATTGAGGCCTATGAAGCCAACTGCTTGAGGCAGTCGACTTCTGAGGCTGTCAAAGAAAGTATTAGTTCTTCGTGACTGCATTAAACAGATTTACCAACTTGAGCTGGTCAACCCGGCTCACCGGTGTTTTGCCGATATTAGGATTGCCGACGACTACTGCCAGTGATTGTGCTCTCGATATAGCTACATTAATGCGGTGCTTATCGAAGAGGAAGTCCAGTCCTCGGGGGGATTCACTGGCGTCGCTGGCACACATGCTCAAGAACACAATTGGGGCCTCTTGGCCTTGGAACTTATCGACACTGCCCACTTTGGCTTGCTCCCCTAGCGCAGCGCGAAGTTTACTGACTTGATGGTTATACGGGGCGACAAACAAGATGTCGTTCCAGTCGATGGGTCTAGTTTCTGGGGATGACTTTCCAGTATGAAAAGTCCTTCCAATCAAACTATTGGCAAGATCCCGGATGACAGCCACTTCCTCATCAGAGGCCTGTGTATTGCCTTCATGCTCCACCGGAACGAATAAGACTCCGGCTTCAATATTAAGCGGCCCTTCATAGTCTGAAGGCACATCGATAATTCGTTTATCGTTAGACGGGTGTGACTCCAATTTTCCTTCGTAAATATGTTCACTAATGAACTGGTTGACCTTAGAGTGCATTCGATAGGTTGTGCCCAAAAATACGCCCATGTCGTCTGGAATGGTCGGAGTTTCGTGTAAGAGGTAGTCCAGCACTGAAAGGCCGCTGTCGGCCGGGTGTGTGCCTTGTGAGGGCTGGCCTAACTGCATTTGGTCACCCATCAAAATAAGGTTGGTCGTGCTGCGGCTCATGGCGATCAGGTTTGCAACGGCAACCTGGCCTGCTTCATCCACAAAAAGGTAGTCGAGTTCGCTCGCCAAATCTTCTCGAGCGAATCCCCATGCTGTTGTACCCACCACACAAGCCGGTTGGATATGATTGACCAGCTCGCTGTTCTTTAGGATGGCAACGTCATAGTCAGCCAGCTCAGGCTCATTGTCTTTGGTGCAGCCGAAGGTGGCTGAGATACCTTCTTCTTTGCAGTATTTTGCTGTACTCAATAGCAGGTTATTGATCGCCTTGTGGCTATTACTGGCAATTCCCACTTTTGCACCGGACTTCATAAGCTCTGCGATAACATGCTTACCGGTATAGGACTTACCAGCACCAGGAGGCCCTTGGATCGTTAGGTAACTGCAATCCAGGTTGCTGATCGCATGAATGATTTGTTGGAGTCGTTCACCCGGATCGTGACTGGGTGCGATAGGCCCTTCGGTGTGACCTTTTATACGGGGTTTGGAGCGCGTCAGAAAATCAATGATGGCTGATTGACCTGAACTTAGCTGTCCACTTTCATATTCGCTAACGCTCTGGTCGATGGCTTGTGGAATTGGATTTGGATTGACGTATTCGTCTGGTACTAAGGATACGACCGCTGGTGGCTCCTCTTTCGACTGCAGGACCACCAGACCATTTTCAAGATCGCTTTCCTCTCGGACAAAGGTAACTTTTGCGGTATTTCCGTCATCCGTTTCGACACCCAATAAATAGAATTGTTTTTGCGCGCCTTTAAATTCCTGTGTGGGATCAAATCGATATTCATAAGCCAGATTACGCGCTCTTGGCGTAGGCTTAAATGGTTCACGCTCTGTTCTTTCACAGCAGGCCAAACAATCTAAGTCGTCCATCAACTCAATGTGACTTAAGCCAAGTCTTTCAAATAAACGCCAGAATATGGGTTTAGCTTCTCGTCGATGAAACTCGAGCACCCATGCAAGGTTTTCAGTTAATGCCGCTTTTCTTGGATCTGACTCAAGTTCTGATAAGACGCGCTCAAGCAGACGATCACGTAGCTGCGTACGCTCTGTTACTTCCTCTTTGACATCGGGTTCGGTGCCAGTGTCTTTATAAGAAGGGGTTTTACCTAAATAAACGATGCCATGCTCGGCTTGCTGTTGTCGCAACCAATCGACCAGCTCCTGGGTTGAGTCGCAATCATCGATGTTGTAATCCCTAATATCGTTGAGGATCTTTGAGGTTTCCCAGGTGTCGCCTTGTTCACCTCGTGAGTGTAGTTCTCGCCATTGCTCATAGACCACAACCGAGTCACCGCCATTGCCAACTTCAGTCTCACGCTTTCCGCGATAAAGGTGTTCTACATTCTTGATTGAATACCGAGGCTCTCCCAGAAGGACGCCGCCTTTAACGATTTTGTAGAGGTCGACGAAAACCTCATTGCGAAGCAACTGGTCTACTTCGTATTCGCATACGCCGTAACGGCCCATCAATTTGCGGCAGGCTGCGATTTCATAATTGGCGTAATGGTATATATGCATCTTTGGGTCTTGCTGCCAACGCTGGTAAACCCATTGAATAAAATCTTGGAAGCACTGTTTTTCCTGTTCAGGATTGTGAGCCCAAAAGTCTTTAAATTGTCGATTTCCTTCTTCATCAAAATATGTGTTGCCCCAAAGGTACTCCAAGCCACCTTCATCAAGTGGATAGCCCTCTATATCGAAGAACACATCCAGCGGTGAGTGTGGCGGGAGTAATGCTAAACCTGATTTTTCATTGGGCGCAGGCGTAATGATTTCGAATCGCGGAATGGCGTTGCCAGCACTTTGCTTTTGGATTTTTGCCTGAGCTTTCAGTTTCTCAAGAACTATCGTGTTTATCCCAGGCACATGTTCGATGTCGTTCGTCGCTAGTTCTTGCATCTTATTGATGCCTGCTTGATTCAACTTCTTGATTTGGCCTTTGGTGATAGTCGCCACCTGAAATAAGTGGTCTTTTTCAACCATTAGAGATTCAGCGTAATTGCTCCAATCGGCCCAATTTTTAGAATCGGCAGGGTCTGGTCGATTGTCTACCGAATAGTGACTATGATCGTTTAAGAATGATGATTTCAAAGTTTGGTAATAATAAAAATAGTCACTCGTTCTGAGTCGCTCATTTTCACCGTTGCCTAAAGCTACCGTTATAAACTCTGGCAGGCACCCCTGTATGGATTCAAGCATTTGCGCATAACAACACAGCTGGATGACAAAGGTCGGCTTCAACTTGTTGGCGAGTTTGGTGTCCCATACTTCGTAATGCCAATCACCGAGACTGCTCTTTTTTTTAGCAGGAGAGCTAGACTCTGCTTCATGCGTTACCTTAACCAGAAAGTCTGCATAGCCACCAAAAGGAGGTAGCTCTAATCGGGCTTGTACGATGACATCAACACCTTGGCGCATCGCTGCAATCGTATTGGCGCGCTTTTCATCTGACGATTCACCTTCGATTTTAACTACATTGAGGCCTTGCTCAATAAAGGCTGCTTCCAACGCATCTTCATGCTCATAGCCCTTTTGTGCGAGGGAACTCATCAAAGCATCGGCTGGGTCTTTTTCTGGCGCCTGATCAGGATGCTCAATGGAAAACCTGTCCATCCATGAGGCAAATGGGCTCTCCATGTACTGGGTCAGGTCTGAGGGGGAGAAATGAAACTGTCCGTATTGTTTATACATATTTGCCTGACTTGATTGTTCTTTTTAGTGGTCATTATTACATAGAAAGTGGCTCATAATGATCGGTCTAGAGCACATTTGCCAAGTAAGGAGGTCTAGGCACCAAGCCTTTTCTGAAGGTTTAATCTCTTATTGCTCATCCTTTTTGAGCCCTTCAACCATCCAAATATAGTTAATCAATAGCTCGGAGTGGGTTAATATTATTACCTTCGGGTGCAATAACACCCCTTTAAAGTTAACCTTTGTTTTATCTGGTGGCCGTAGGTGATGAGGTTTGAAAGATAAAGCTTGTTGGCACAAAGGTTGAAAACAGGAAGTGTTATTAATAGAAATTGAGGAAATGAGATGGCGTTATTGAGATACGCAAACTTAGGAATTCACAGGCCAGACATCCTGCTTAGTAAAGCAGTGAGTGGTCTTGGTGACTTTTATAAGTATTTAGACACCACTCGAAAATACCTAGAAAGTACGAAGGCTGTGAAAGCGATAGCTTGGGAAAAACTAGATGATGCTAAAAGTGGAGTATGGGTACAATTAGTTGAGCCAGCTGATAACTGTGGTGATTTCGAAAAGAACTTAAAGCTCTTTTTAGATGAAAGTACTGACACTGTTTACGAAGCAAGTCCTGCGAGATGGAAAGCTGTAGGCAGTGCTGCTAGGGAATGCCCAAATTGTAGAAGTCACGGCAAGCCTAAAATGGCGTATGCGACTGAGAAGCATGCGGACGAAATTGCGAGTGAATTAGGAAATGGGCTGTCGTCGTATGAGTGTCCAGACGGTTATGGTTGGCATTTGACTGGGAAATCACAAAGCAATGTTGGATTCAATAAATCCAACGCAATTTCAGTCCAGGACAGAAATGTAGAGAATGACAGCTTGTTATTGGATCGTTTACCTGACCACGACTATTTGGTTATTCGTCCAAACACATACCAGTTAAAGTGTCAGATTAATGCATTACAAAGCTTACAAGACACCCCTTCTATTCACCATCTTCCGCTATTGAGGCTGTTTGAAGGTAAGGATCATGCTAAGTGGCCGAATGTTCCTTATGATGAGCACTTATTTAACGATGACTACTACGTTCTTACCGATGGAGCAAGAGAGGGAACATCTCAGCAGCGTGAGTTTGTAAATATTGCACTCAATACACCAGACTTTGCCTTCCTTGAAGGCCCCCCAGGATCTGGCAAAACTACAGCCATTTGCGAACTGATTCTTCAATTAATAAAGCGAGGTAAGCGGATCTTACTTTGTGCATCAACACACGTTGCTGTTGACAATGTTCTTGAACGAATGATGTCTGAAGAAAATATTTATCGCGACATGGTGTTACCTGTACGGATTGGAGATAAATCAAGCGTTTCTCAAAAGGCAAAGCCATGGCAATTAGAAGAGTTTGTTAAAACTGAACGCACAAGATTGCTAAAACATCTTCAGCAACAACCGCACATTTCAGTTAGTCAGAAGTTACTTAAAAGTAAGGTCGGCGAAGGTAAACATATTGTTGAGCGTCTTGTTCTTGAAGCGGCGAATTTAGTTTGCGGGACAACTATTGGGTTGCTTCAGCATCCTGATATCAAAAATAAACAATCAACATCGCCAATCTTCGATGTGATGATTATTGATGAAGCATCAAAAACAACTTTTCAAGAGTTTTTGGTGCCAGCGGTACTTGCCAAGCGTTGGATCATGGTGGGAGATCCAAAACAGCTTTCACCTTATGTTGATGATGAAGCTACCGAAGTAAATTTGCAGCCATGTTTACAGGATAGTTATCAGCGAGAAGCATGCGCAGATATTTTCTCTGCTCGACAAATCAATATTCAGAAACGAGAAGTATCCTTGGTTTGCACTGACGATGAAAAGACAATTGAATTTTATCATCAGCAAGCAAAGTCCAAAAATGTATTGGTTGCATCATCTAAAGGTCCGAAGACAGATCTCCCTTACGCATCAGTAGTCCTTGGTTCATCAGCGTTCATCGCTCAGAATGCTAATCACCTTCCCCTGGATTTGACGACCATAAGGGGGCTGCCTGCGTTACCGGAAAAGTTAGAAATGCGACTTGCAGCGCATTCGAGATTAACTCGTACAAAAATCAAGACCGAGTCCGATAGCTGGGAATCCCAGTTAGCGTGGCGACTGGCTCGTATGTACGAACAGCGCCTAAATACAGAATCTCACGGAAGTTCTAAAACTGTTAATAAGTTAGAGGAAGATATCAAAGCGCTACTACCATTTGACTCAGAAAAAGATACGTTCACTGCAATAGACAGGGTACGTAGGATCGCACTGCCTTCTATCCTTGAATCACTGCAAGTTGGATTTGAACGAACAGAGTATCAGAAACAAGGCACCGCTCTGTCTGATGGACTTCCAGCCAGTGTTTTGGAACAACGACAAATACGGCTTAGTTACCAGCACAGAATGCATCCAGACATTGCCGAGTTTTCCCGAGTACATATATACCATGAAAAAGCACTGCAAAGTCCTGATGGCCAAGCTGAAAAGCGGGACTGGGGATACCGAAGCGGCTCACATCGTTGTATATGGCACGATGTTAAAGGTCGAAAAGGCAAAGAAGGTGAAATCACCGCTGAAGTAGAAGAAATATTAAAAGAATTAAGTCGCTTTGATTCTTGGGCAAAATCAAACCCAAATGTTGAGAAAAACCAACAAAAGCCTTGGGAAGTTGCTGTTTTGGCATTCTATCGGGCTCAAGAGCGAGCTATACGTCGAGCTTTACGAAAGTGGACGGGAAATCATCACGGAGTAAGGCATTTCTATCGAGGTGAAAAATCCTCACCGTATATTGATATTCAGATATGTACCGTAGACCGTTTTCAGGGGCATGAGGCTGATTTTGTCATGCTTAGTTTCGCAAATAACCATCCCACGAGTTTTCTTGAAAGCCCAAATCGCTTGAATGTGGCAATTACGAGGGCCAAGCATCAGCTCATTGTGTACGGAAACCGCCCTGCAATGCAAAAGGCATCGGGTGTGTTAGGTACTTTTGCCAGCAATTCTTACTGGTCTACAACAATCGAGACTGAATCACAGGAGGCACTATGAGCCAGGACATCATACTAAAACGAGAAATTAAGACTGAAAGTTGGCTCATACAGGGTGAAATCGCGCTGGCAGATAGCCGTCCAGAAATTAACTGCGTGCTGCAATTCCTTCAAGATTATCCGAATGCGAGTTCTGCTGAGTGCTCCGAGCATTTATTTGGGGACAAAATCGGACGTCGTGTCGTTGCTGATAGGTTACTAAACATATGTCGATTATATGGGCTTGCGGAGTCTAGTCGAGGCCAATACAGGCTCACTGAGACAGGACTGATTGCTCTTAAGAAAGATCAAATTCTAGTGCCAGAAGATGGATGTTGGAGCCTTTGCGTTTGTCATGAGCCATTATTGCCCCATCCACTTTTGACTATTGACGCGCACACAGAGCCAAGTGCAGCGTCAATCGGGCTGGGAAAGAACCGTCATAACTTAAAAGCGCGGGCTGATAAGTTATCGAAGATACCTCAATCTGTTAAGGAGCTAATTGGTTTGCAAGAACAACCAATAGGTGGTGGCTCGGAAGTACGAGTGGATAAAATTGAACATAAAGGTGAGCGCATCTCACCTCAAGGAAAACCGTATTACATCGAGTGGAATGTGATTGATGGCAATGTCGATGTGAAGCGCGGAAAGGATCTTATTTTTTCACATCGGGTTAAGCCAATCAGTCGCCTGCAAGTTTTGAAAGAACTTCTGCGTAGTGAAGGCTTGCTTGAACAATGGGATAAGAAAACGGAAATTTTGTCAGTAGTTTTTGAAAATACAACTGAATCTGAGCGAATCAATATGAAGCGCTCGGTAAAAGTAAACAAACCATCTGTTAAGAAGTTTGGCTCGTTTGATACGATGAAATTACACAATATTTCAATATCAGCATTGACTGAATTGGATGCTAAAAAGTGGGCTGAATGGAGATTAGAGAAAAATATTAATATGTATGCCACTAATAGCAAATATCAAATTTGGAGAGAAAAAGCACTCGAACCTTTTACAGACTGGAATTTTACACTACCTGATAGGGCTGAACTGGCAAATCAGTTTTGGATTGAAGAAGACCAGCAAAATCAGCATACCTGGCATGTCATTGCAGCCCATGATTGGAATCTATAAGGAATAATAGTGATGAATCTAATTGAAAAGTTTACTAAAACAGAAACTAAGATTGTTGATCAATCAAATACCAAGTTGCCCCCTGTGCTTTTGCCTGTTCCACCAAAACAGGTATCTGATCCGCAGCAGATTAATAGCTCTTTGTTTTGCGATAAGCTGCAATCAAGAGTTGTCGAATTAATCGATAGTGCTAAACATTCGGTTATTCTTAGTACGTTTTTGCTTGCCGATGAAAATGTCGAATCAGCGGTCTTAAAAGCAGCAAAGCGCAAGGTTCGTGTGTACATACTATTGGCATGTGAGACTCGTCTTGATGGCGATGTGCCTGATGATGACTTTGGTAAGAAGTGCCTTGTGCAGCATAAGGAAATGTTAAACAAATTGTCTGGGCATGTTCACTTTGCATCTGCGCCGCATTTCCATGCAAAAGCTGTTGTCATAGACGCATTACATGAAGATGGTATTGCGAAAGGGTTGCTTTTAACGGCAAACCTTACAGAAGAGGCACTTAAACGAAATGAAGAGCTGGGGGTCTCGCTTTCACGCCATCAAATAGCTGAGATCTTGAATGTGTTCCGTTGGGCAATCTTCGAGAGTGCGCAGCACCATATGACAAGCCGTGGTGAATTCTCAGCATACAAGTCTCCGGGAAATGTCGGATACCCAAGAGAATTAACTGAAATACTGGTCACATCTAGTGAAGATGCTCGAATTAGGGAACACGCATTAGCGTTGATCAATAAAGCGGATAAAGAACTCATCATATCGAGTTTTGGGTGGCAAGAAGACCATCAGCTTGTAAAAGCAATATGTAAGCGTGCGAAATCGGGGGTAAAAGTCACAGTTCTATCCCGCCAAAGACCCGCAGCCATGCCAGCGTTGTTGGCTATGAAACAAGCTGGTGCATCAGTGATGTGTTTTAAATGGCTACATGCCAAAGCGATTGTAGTAGATGGAATGCATGGCATGGTGATGTCGGCCAATTTTCAAGCGCATGGTATGGATCAAGGCTTTGAGTTAGGCGTAAAGCTCACTGTTAGTCAGGTAAAAGAGCTGATGAATTGCTTCGATGTGTTTTTAACTAATAGCCACAATCAATTGAACATAGATATGAGTCTAGGGATGATTTCCGGTGGTTTTGAAGCTTGGGAAAATAATATATTCAAGAGGTACTCAGTCAGCGAAGTAGACATTGTTGAGTTATCTCCCATAAAAGCAGATTGTTTGTCTGATATGGATAAGCACCCAAAAATACCCAATGCAAACTGGCGGGAAAAAACCTCGCACAAGATTGAGTATAAATGGCGTATAGAACCGCCTGTTATCACCAATACAAGTTCAGAGTATTTTAGACCTTCAACAGCTAAGGATGAAACCTCTAAAAAGCAGAATACAGGCTCGACTAGAAAAAGTTATGAGCCCAAGGTTGTTCGACTGACAAAAAAGCAGTTAGCGATTACAGTTCGTAAAGAGTCTGAACTTTCCATGGCAAAAAGGCTGAAGCAAAGTGAATTGCCAAACGCCCGAATTGTATTGGAGGCGTAACTTTGGATATCAAAAACACGCTGCTTTGTTGGCACTCAAAAAGAGCTGGGGTTGAGGTATTAGATGAGGCGTTAAAGCGGCTTAAGAATCGTAAAGTTTATGTTGGCAAAGTAATTGTGCTTACTCAGTCAGCTGAGGATAACAGACTGTACAAAGAGCATGAATTTGGCGATATACAGATTACCTTTCGAACTGTAGCTATCGAGAACCCAGCTGATCACAACGAAATTTATCACGCAATAGAATCTGAGATTATTCCAGAGCTAAAGCTTGAACAGCATCTTCATATAAATGTATCGCCGGGAACTCCGGCGATGCATGCGGTTTGGTTGATTCTTCATGCTCGGGGGCGTTTTCCACGCGAAACAATCCTCTGGTCATCTCAATATAACCCCGATACCAAAAGAACCAGCATTGCCAAAGTTGACTTCAGTGTTAACACGTATCTGGCAGAGATCTCTGCTATTTCGAGTTCAGAGGCCGGTTACGCCCTTTACGATTTAGATCCTAAATCAAAAGCAAGGCAGGATGCATTACAAACGTTAAAGCAGTTTTCTTGCGTCCCCAAAGCACCGTTACTTGTATTGGGTGAACGTGGTACAGGGAAAACGAGGTTAATTGAAACCGTTGTCGGTAAGGTGAAGCAAAAGCAGGTAGTTACGCTTGCATGTGGAGGGTTAGACTCTCAAGTGGTTGATAGTATGTTGTTTGGCCACGTAAAAGGTGCGTTCACTGGGGCGGAAAAGGATCGCAATGGGCTTTTGAAAGAAGCAAATGGAAAAGTATTGTTCTTGGATGAGATACAAGATTTACCAACTTCGGTTCAGCGAAAGCTGGTTCGAGTGCTTCAAGATAATCATCACAGCTTTCGCCCTGTTGGAAGTGACACCGAGGAAGCATCTGACTTTGAGCTAGTTTGCGCGAGTAATAAATCTCTTGAGCAATTGGCAGCGATACTCGATGCTGATTTCTTTGATCGTGTATCCATGCTCACAATAACAATACCTCCACTTCGGGCATGCAGAGAAGATATATTGTCCGATTGGCAAAGAATCTGGCAGGAAGTTAATGTCAACCCCAATCTGCCTGCGGAAGCTCCAGTATCAAATGATTTAATCCAGTTTTTTAACTCGGCATATTTACCAGGTAACTTACGTGACCTCAAAAAGCTGGCATATATGTCTTGTGCGTTTTTGAGCTCCCAAACTACAGAGTCGGCAATCTCTAGCTCATTAGCTTCTTTGGGCGAGCCTGCTATCCAAGGGGATAGTCCTGACACAAGGTTTGCATTTGGTGATTTATCCAAGACAACTAAGGATGAGTTAACGAAAGCGTTTCATAAGGAATTTGCCACAGCTGCCAAAAAGCAATTCGGGACATGGGTTAAAGCCGCAGAAGCATTGAAGGTGGATCAAAAAACTCTGCAAAAGTATATGAGAGACAATTGAATACTAACTTTGCTAGGCTTGGAAAAATGGAAAATCCGCAAGCATCTCAAAATGATAGGTATTTAAAATACTTAGCTGTAGGTTTGAAATTGTCACGATAGTTAAACCTAGGGTTTAACTATCGCTGTGATTTTAAACTGTGAGTCTTGTACGTTGATCTGCCCAAAGCCTAGGCGGATCTACCGCCAAATCAAACAAGGTCAAGGTTGGCGGCAATTGATCATCCAAAATGGCTTCTACGATATCGGGTGCAAGAGTTGTCAGGTTAACCATTCGGCTGACGTAGCTGTTGTCGATACCTTCTTTCTCGGCAATTTCCCTAAGTGATTTAACTTGGCCGGTTTCCAGCATAGCAAGCCAGCAATGACCTCTGGCCAATGTAAGTTGCAGTGGCGTTGGATCAGTATCCCATGGCCTGGGCTCATGGGAGGAACCATCTGGTAGAGTAATCAGTTGTCGTCCACTTCTGCGTTTTAGACTGATGGGGACCGATATGCTGAGTTTGCCATTACTGGCTTCGAAGACGCTTGGATCGCCAGATTGGCTCATTTCAATTTTAAATCCGCTCCCCTTGCTCATGCGACAACCTCCTGCTTAGCCGATTCTGTAATCTCTAGCGCGAGGCGCTCAACACCATTTTCCCAAAGCCTGATATCAATATTGTCGGGTTTAACAATGATCTTCTCGATCAACAGTTTAATAATCCGCGATTGTTCGTCGGGGAATAGTTGCTCCCAGACATTATCGATTTTATTGAGTGCGACAGTGACCTGAGCTTCATCAATTTCGTGGTCCTGCTGATTGGCAATCGATGCTACCTGCTGAGTAATGGGCGGTGCTTTGAGAATACCTCTGATTTGCTCGACTACGGCCGACTCCAATTCAGCGGCGGGTATTCTCGGTAAGCCTGAGGCGCCAGAATATTCTTTGGTATCGCGGGTGCTAATGTAATAGCGGTATCGCCTGCCACTTTTCTTTTTGGTTGAGCTCCATGTTGTAAGCGCTCGACCATCTTCTGCGAAGACCATCCCCTTGAGAAGAAATGGGATCTTTGCGCGGGTGTAGTTGCCGCGTTTGTGCCCATTGATCGATAGTATTGAGTGAACGTCATCCCAAAGTTTTTGATTAATGATTGCGTCGTGCTTGCCTTCGTACCACTGGTCCTTGTGCCTAAGCTCTCCGAGGTAGGTGCGGTTATGAAGTAGCTTGTAGATAAGGCCTCTATCAATTGGTTTTCCGGGCCGAAACCGACCATCCTGAGTAGTCCAGGATTTACTGGTGGCACCTTCCAGTCTCAGCTCCTTATACAGCAGCGTTGTTGAGCCGATTTCAGTAAAGCGTAGGAAGACTTGTTGCACCAACTTAGCTTCCTTGGGGTTTATCACAAGGCAGCGGTCCTTTACATCGTAACCAAGAGGAGGAATTCCTCCCATCCATAAACCTTTCTTCTTACTGGCGGTGATCTTATCGCGGATCCTTTCGCCGGTGACCTCTCTTTCAAATTGGGCGAAAGACAGCAGAATATTCAGCATCAGCCTGCCCATTGAGTTAGTGGTGTTAAATTGCTGGGTGACTGAAACGAATGATGTGTTATGGCGTTCAAATACCTCAATCATTTTGGAGAAGTCGGTTAGGCTTCGTGTCAGTCGGTCAATTTTGTAAACAACAACTACATCGATTTTGTCATCCTGAATGTCCTTAAGTAGACGTTTCATTGCCGGGCGATCCATATTTCCACCGGAGTATGCGGGATCGTCGTAGTCATCCTCGACAGGTATCTGCGCAACGGCCGAAGTAGATGGTTCGAATATGATATCTGAGCTCATTTTGCCTCCGAAGTGCTGGTGTTCTCTGGTTCACCATGAACGCTTCGGTAGCCAGACAGGCTGGTGTCTCTGCGCGAGCGCTATCGCGTGAAAACACCCCCCTTGGTGCATCACTCGATCGTTTAAGTCAGAAGTATCGCAGGCTGAAGTCCCCAATAACTGATTGAATATTCTTGATTGTTGAAACCGCCCCTGAGGCGGTTTTTATGTATAGGACATACGGTATGTCGCGATGCCATGGATGGCATAGAGCGACCGTGTTTTAGGAGAGCATAAATGGCGCCTGCCAAAGAAAAAGAGAGCGGCATGGTCGTCATGCCAAAAGACGAATTTGAGAGCCTTTTAAATAACGCTGCCGAGCGAGGGGCGGAACGTGTATTGGCACACCTGGGTTTAGAAAACGGTCATGCCGCTCGAGATATACGAGAGCTTCGAGACTTACTTGATGCTTGGCGTGATGCCAGACGCACCGCATGGCAAACGGTAATCAAAGTCGCCACTACAGGCATTCTTGCGGCTTTCATTCTGGGGGTCGCTATCAAATTGAAGCAGCCTTGAGCGCATTTCAAAATAAATAACGGAGGACAATAACATGCTCACATTGTTAGGTAGCCTGCTTGGCTTTATTTCCAGTGCCTTTCCAGACTTGCTTAAAATCTGGCAAGACAAACAAGACAGAAAACACGAGCTACAGATTCTCGATCGACAAATGGAGCAGATGCGCCTCGGCCATAACCAGAGGCTTGAAGAAATTACTGTCAATGCGGATATTAACGAAAGCCTCGCCTTACTGAAATACGACAGCCAGCCTTCTGGAGTAAAGTGGGTGGATGGGCTTAGAGCCTCAGTGCGCCCGGTAATCACTTACGCTTTCTTCCTGCTGTTTACCACTGTAAAAGTCAGTGCGCTGTATGTGCTAATGGTCGATCAAGGTGTGGAGTTTGTTGCGGCTTTGCCGCAAATCTGGGACGCAGAAACACAAGCCCTGTTTGCCGCCGTGATGAGCTTTTGGTTTGGACAGCGAGCTTTGGCAAAAGCCAGGGGGCAGTAATATGCGCCACATTACTCAAGATGGCATCGACTTAATCAAGCGTTTCGAGGGCTTTAGCTCAACGGTTTATATCTGCCCAGCCGGTTACCCAACCATCGGCTATGGGCACTTGGTCCGTTCGGGCGAATCTTTTAATGAGATCAGTGAGACTGAAGCCGAAGAACTATTGCGCAAGGACGTTGAGACAGCTGAGCGAGCGGTCCTGCGTTTGGTGAACGTCCCATTAACAGATGGCCAGTTTGATGCGTTGGTTTCATTTACCTTCAATCTGGGGGCCGGGGCTTTTCAGCGTTCAACCCTTCGGAGAAAGGTGAATCGCCGAGCTCATACCGAGGTGCCAGCGCAAATGATGCGCTGGGTGTGGGCTGGTGGGCGGAAGTTGAACGGATTGATTAGGCGTCGCGGTGCTGAATCAAATCTGTATGTCTATAGCTAAACTACAGGAAATGTTAATATCTGGTTTTTGTAAGATTCATTTTGACAGGCGCATATTAATGAAACTGCTAAACACCTATGAAGACAGGGATGAAGCCGAGGCAGCGGCTCAAAAAATCACCGGAGAAAAGCGCTTGGCTAGCGAGCGTGATGCTACCGAAACTATTTACAATTTATTCGGGCAACCCACCTGGGGTAATTTTTATAAGCTTGGTATGTTCAATCTTCCTCAACTGAAAGATATTGTAGATAAAAAACAAGCGGGCCAGCCTTACGATGAAGCCAAGCATAAAGAAATACTAAATATGCTTCGCTATGCAGCCAACTCTTTTGAAATTGAAATACCGAATCATTGGCTCTGAACTAAAGCATCATCTACAAGAGCATTGGCATCGATTATCATATCTTCGTTCGTAACTTTTTGTGTCGTCCAGTATAACCACTCGAATATAGGGTTTGAGTTAGCCCTGTAGCCGTTCCATAAGTAGCTAAGTTGGTCTAATTCACTACTAATATCAACGCCATTACTCTGCCATAGCTGAAAGCACTGGTCAGAACACTTTGAAGCAGTATCTATGCTGGTTCGATTGCACAACCATTCATCGATCAATAAACCTAGGAAAGGTGAAATCGGCACGAGTATTCGAACAATGTAATCTTCAATTCTGTAGTTTAATGTATACATCAGAAATAAACTCAGAGCTGTAGTGGCAATAAATATCATTGCTAAAACAACGCCATATTTTTTTCTAATCTCTGTTTCCCAGCGAAATGTTGAAAGTAGGCAGAGTGCTATGCCTTTTTCCCTTCCTAGCTCGGAAACCCTAGCTGGCCACCATTCAGATAGGTTAGATTTGTCTTGACTGTTTTTGTCGAGCCACTTTTTGGATAGTCTATTTATTTGAGATTGCGGCGTTTCAATTGGGCTTGGTTTTATTCCTATCCCTAAAACATTGAAATCGTGGAGGCGTTGTAGACTGCTACCTAAACCGACGTATTTATTGATTTTTGTGTGTTTTCCAATAGTGCTGGCCATTATCATCAAAAGAGTGGTGGCGGTAACGTAAGCTGCAAGATTTACAGTTGGAAAAGAAATGATTTTTTGAATATTGATAGCGACGATTAGCTGGAGTACAGAGAGTAGTATGGTTGGGATCCATATCCATGTCTTCCATATCTTAGCCATTTTGTAGGCGCGTCTGAACGCTGCTGCGATCTTCACATTCGAGTCTTGTGACTGAAATTCATTAATCCTGTTCATCTTTGGTTATCCATAATCCGGGAAGTTGCTGCCAAAGATATCACCCCATTTTTTAATAGAGCTGCGGTGATCCTTGTCGGACTCAAATTGTCGTGCTTCAATAGCTTTGTTTTTATCAGCCCATGCTCGGGTGGATATTTTGCTTCGTTCGTCTTGCGTTAGGGAATTGATATTGCCTTGAATACCTTTCGGGTCTGACACATCGTTAGTCACGTTTAGCCAGACATATTCGAATATCTTAGGAAGCTCCAAGTCTACAAATTCACTTGCAGCATCAGATCTCGTCGAATAATAATTTAAGATCATTACCTCAAGAAGATAGGAACTCATTGATGGCATCGTTGGCCGTTTGTTCCAGTATTTCATTATCCGGATCACGTTAAGTACGTTGCCATTATGGTTTGCATTTATTGCTTGCGTCCGATTTTGATCGAGTATCGGGTTGGTCTTTTTCCATGACCCGCTTCCGTCAGGAATTAAATAGAATGAATTTCCATATGTGTCTGGCGAAGTGAAAAAACAGGGAACAATGTCATAGCTCCAGTCATAACTTGTCAGAGACAATATAGCGGCCTCTTGATTTCGTTTAGTGTCTGCACTTGCATATTGAGGAACATTATTCAGGGCAGAGACGATTTTATTTACAACCTTGATTGAGTTGAGAGTATCTGTTCCATCGTTACATAGACGCCGAAGCTGTGTTGATTGTTCAGGAACAGATATTGAAATGCCACCTAATAGTCCTTCGAAATAAGTTGAGCCTTGAGCGTTTAGACAAATCATGATGTCAATGTCATCAAGGGGTCTCTTCTTTGTACTTCGAGCAAATGAACCAAAGAAAATATTTTTCTCCGTATACACTTGAGGAAAGTGATCGACCTTTGATGGAAAATTACAGATTTGCCCAACCAGCCAATCACGGCTAGCTCTGGCTATCTTGGTTTCGTCATCACACAAATTCACCTGATCGGCCAGAAATTTGTTAAAAGCTTCTATTACCGTTGTGGCCACGATTGCATCCTTGCATTGTTTATTTTAATCAGCCAATTTGCGTGATGACAAAGGATCAATTCCTATTCCTCTTCAAACTCCGAACTGCTGAACCGCAGCACATTACAGTTCTCTTTGATGGTGCGTTGAAGCGCTTCATCAAACCCATCCTTTGAGCGAGCTTGAATCTCGACAGAGATCGACACTTCCACGCCTAACTTCGCGGTGAATTGCTGCACCACCTCATCAACAATGGTGGCGAAGTCCATTTTTGCTTTCACTGGGTCGAGTTCTATATTGCCGTAGAACTGTCTCTTAGCTGCCGTTTGAACTGGTGTAGGCGTCGTGCCGCCAGGTGTTGGTTGAGGCTGTGACCCTCCAGTCGGGCCTGTTCCACCAGTCGGAGTAGGTGTTGGTTGCCCCCCAGTTGGTGGTGTGGGCTCAGGCTGTGGTGCTGGTTTTGTTCGCTCACGATAATCAGCCGCTGCTTCACGCTCGATTAACAATGAAGAGTCATCCAATATAGACATAGAGCCACGGCCAAATACGAAACCTAGATAACGGTCACCATCTTTACCCGAAGCAAAGCCAAAATAATCTTCGCTGTCTAAGCCCGAAGTAATCGCATTTTTGAAAACGTGGTCATTTACAAGGCGAGGCAGGTATAAGTAGTGGCAGCTGTCTTGCCAAACCTTTAACGCGCCTACCTCGGTTACGCCATCTTTCAGATACCACTGTTGAAGTGTGTTACGCAGATGAATAGGGCTCCATTCAGAAATCAGCCACTCTTCTTCCTTTAGCTTATTTTCTATTTCAGAAATTAAGTTTTGTGCCGCCGGAGATACTGATACAGACTCCCATACAAGCTGAGGCTTACCTTTAGAAAATTCTTCAACCGGGCAGATTATCCACTTATAAGTTTCACGCACGATTTGATGTAAGCTTTGCTCGGCAGTATCTGCGTTGCGCTTAGCCTGTTTAGACAGTGATACCGTTAGGTCCAATTTCCCATCAGCCACATCAGACACGATGCTCTTCCACGCAAGATAAGTTCTACCCGCATCTTTTAAACGGCTAACCACATCATAATCGGCAGCAAAGAAAATCAATCGGTTTTGCTTTTGCCTTGGTTGGTCGCCGCGATTGCGCAGTATCTCCTCAGCGGCTTCATAGGCTTGTCTGGCATCACCACGGCTGTATGCAGCATTTGGTGGCAGCACTACTAAGCGTGGGCCTGGCGCATAGTCGTCAGGTACGTCTACCGAAGGGGTGAAAACATGAATCCCGCCAAAACAATGGTTTCTACCAAATACCCTTCCTACACGCTCTTTCAATAATGGGTGCAGCTCTTGGGGTTCATTAATATTTTGCTTTCGGCTTTCCATTTCACGGCGTAGGTTTGGCCGTGTGTCCAGGTAGTAACGATCTTGCTCTGAATATAAATAATGCAAACGATCTCGTAAGCGCTTAAGCACATCTTCAAACACACCGATGGTTTGCCCAGGCTGGGCACAGCCTAATAAAATGTGTTCCTGGTTTAAGCCTTTAACACCTTGTTCCGCATTCGAAGGGGCACTGCCTAAAAAGATGGTGCGCATTGCGCGGCGGGCAGCCTGTACGCTACCAAAACGGGTATCGTGGCCATCAATATTAGCGGGCTCTGAACGTGGGCCATCCACTTCTTTTTCCAGTACCGGCTCCCAACCTTGAGGTAAGTAGTGAATGCTCTTATTGCGTACATTGCTGTCGTCCAAGGCAATGGAGCCCGGCATAATCAACGCGTCTTTGTTATCTGAATTCCAAAGGCGGTGAATCACAATTGCCATGTACTGCAACACGCCACGTGTGCGCTGGAATTTATCCAAGGTCGACCAGTCTTCATATAAGCGGTCGAATACTTCTGGGTGAATGGGGTAAGACTGGCAAAGTCGCTCAAAATACACATTCGACTGTGTTTCCAGCGGGAACTTGTCACTATTGGTGCGATAGAAATCAGAGAACTGTCGGCTAATCCCTTCTACTTCGGCACGTTCTCCAGCCGATTCAAACAAACGGCGGCGTACAATTTCAAAGGCTTCAGTGCTGGCGACAGGTTTCCAAACCGATTCAACACGTGCAAAGTATTTTTCCAGCGATTCCAGAGCACGTTGGCCCATGGTGCCACCCACTTCTAATTCAGACTCCGGTAACGAGGCCAATAGAATCGCGTTGGGGACCGCTTTCATGGCTTCGGTGAGCGCCTGAATAAATGAAATGTTGCTGTCGAAAGTACCGGCTTTAAATTGTTTGCCCACTTCTAATTGGCGAACAAAGGCCACGAGCTCGTCAATGAGGATGACACAAGGCGCTGCTTTCTCAACCAGCTGCCGCACCACTTCTTTACCCGGTGATGTACCATCGGCATCGCTCTGGGCAACCATGGCGTAACCTTCATCGCCGAGTAGCTGCCAAGCTAATTCACCCCACAGCGTGTTCGCCGCAATATTGTCATGCTGTTGTGGTTGGCTTGGAGAAAGCTTAATGCCATCTATGACTGCTACTTTTGCACTGGGTAAGTCATGGATGCCCGCTTCATCCAATAGCGGTGGAATACCTTCAAGCTTATCGGTACTGACTTGGCGAGAGGCCAAATGTAAAACCGCTAACATGGTATGGGTTTTACCACCACCAAATGCGGTTTGCAGTTGAATGACCGGGTCACCACCTTGGCCTGCTAAGCGCTGCGCAACCGACATTAACAATAAGCGCATGCCTTCAGTAATAAAGGTACGGGAGAAGAACTTTTCCGCATCTTGATATTCGACTGTCGCAGTCCCTGAAGCGACTTGCGAAATATCAGCCGCAAATTCAGATTGCTTGAAAGTGCCTTCTAGTACATCTTTGTGAGGGCGGGCAATTTCACGCCATGGTTTTAAACTCATTCTTTTTTCTCCCTCTTAAAAATCTAAGCCAAGTTCAGACTGGGTACCGCGATGGCCTACTTCGTGCGAAGCGGCGACAATGGCATGCCAGGAACCAATTAATTCGTTATAGGCGCGGGCTTCTTCTGCCCACTTTTTGCGTTCGCATAGTGTGTATAGGTGGTAGGCCAGCTGGCGAATGTGCTCGCCTCGCTCAGGCATACGAGCAAGCAGGCTGCCTGCTTCGGCTTCGCCTTGCTGGTTCAGTACGCGGATCATCTGGTGGCAGGCTTCCCATATCGGGGTGCGGGTATCAGTTTTTGGGTCCCAATCAGTGGGGTACTCGCTCCACTTCAACAGGCGGACTTTACCGCCGCCGGATTCAATCACTCCGGCATCACGCACACCATCTACCGATGTGCCTTTAGCGCGAGCGAGAGTGTCAGCTTCTCCAAACTGTCCTTGACCCCAACCGTACTGGCTAAACCAGTCGTCGCAGAATAAAGTGTCGTTGTCGAAGTTACCGCTGTCTGGGTTGAGGTAATCGGTGATGGCGCGGTTAATTAAAATAAGCGCATCGTGCACACTCATTTTGCTACCGTCTTGATTCAGAACCGCCTCATACTTCGAGAAAATGGCCATGCCAGGGCCGATAGCGGCTTGTGCTAAATCTACTGGGGCGATAGGTGATGCACCAGTACTGCCGCCGATCATCGCTTCAAGGGCTTCGGGCATTTCTTCACGGAGTTCACGTTGGAATTGTCGGCGTGAAATAGACTCTGCTTGTTCACCTCGTTTTTTACACACCAAAACGACAGAGGATGCTAGAGCGTTTGTGCCTGATGCAATCATCCTATTGGCTAATTCTGTTCTCATTGGCCACGTTCCATCAATTGAAAAACCTGCACTGATAATCGACTCGAGGAATGTTTCCCAACCAGTACTGGATGTGCTGCCTTCCTTGGTTTCTGATTGTTTGAATGCATAGTAAATGGTTACAGGAAAAGCAGGATTTCCTTTTTCTGCCATGCTATGAATGGCTCGAGTCATTCCATCCAAAAAGAAAGATTCTGCACTTTCTTTACTTCCGTGGCGGTAAGGTGTTGCTACTAACTCTTCGCTCTTAGGCACAGCCATGGTTGAAAACAGGTTTGGATATATTGATTTTAGAGATCGGCGCATCCAAACATAAAAATAATCTGATAGATCCGCATAACCTATGTTGTCGTAGTATGGCGGGTCTGTTGAAATAACTTTTCCAGTAGATATTGACTGAGTAGCAGCATCTGCTTGTGCTACAGAACCCGCAATCAAAGAATTAAGTTTGGTACACGCATTCAGGTTGTCAGAAGTGTATTTAATTGCCTTTAGCCAGCAGATAGATTTCTCGCCAAGGATATTTGATTCTGGAAAATCCCAAGTCATTGGTAGGGCTTGTCTTTTATACGTCTGCATAACTTGCTCGCCCGAAGCTTTCCAAGTCGCGATACTACTGTTGTAGTCAGCCAAACGATCAACGGCAAACGCTAAATAGACCGCAATCGCATCTCCGTAGGCTTTTGCCCCTGTTCCACCTTGATCGATGCCTAGGTCATCATTTTCCATACCACTAGCTATGGCATCTTCAATTGCCTTTTCGCGAGCAACTTGCACTAAATCTGAAAATGTCGTGAGTGCGAAAAGTTGTCTCGAGGTAAATAGGTCGCCATAGACATTCAGCCCATATAGCTGTGTTCGTATATCTCGCGGATTATGATTAATTTCCGTGTTTGGCTTCCAATCTGGAGTGGCTGAGTTAGCGATTTCTTCCATCTCTTGGGTTGGAGATAGATAGACTCGACCTTGCTTGCCTTCAGCAACGATGGCCATTAGTCGTTGCTTAAAGGTACCCTTTTGTCCTTGCGCCCTTATGTCTTTAACTGGAATTGGAGTATCAGAAATTAGGCATCGAAAGTTTCCGCCTCGACCTACTTTTGTTCCTTGTTTTGCTTCAGAGGTTGGTTTCCCTTTAATAACTTTAAACTCATAATTTGTACCATCGATGCGTGGTTCTACATAAGCTTCTTTACCTTTTTTGCTTGAAAGTACAAATGTCGAAACTAAAGGTACATCTACACTGCTAAAAGCAGGATTTGGACTCTTAACTGTCCTTGCCCATAACCATGTTAAAACAGTTAACTCTTTCCCTTCGTATGCTTTTAGGTCAGGGCGTTCATTCACCATATCGGCTGTTATTTTTATTTTTGGATAGAGGTGACCTATTCGTTTGGTCGCTTCTTGATTTACCCAATGGCCATATCTGCGCACGTCCTCCGCTAGTCCTCTGGCTCCTGACCAATCATTTATTAGGTCTGATTGTTTGTCTTCTGGGTTCGTTGGGCCAATCGGTGCTTGACCTGAAAACTTTGGAGGTATTTCAATCATCGCCTTATTGATCATGACCGCAACAGGATTTAAGTCACTAGCGAAACTTTCTAAACCTAAACGCTGTCCTTCAAGCGGTATTGCACCTCCACCAGCAAAGGGGTCATGGAAAGCAGGTAGTTTTTCCGGATTAAAAAGCTCATTAGCTTGCGGATGCTTTTTGTTTAGCTCACAGGTAAAGCGCCAGCTTTCTTTAATAGCTTCACGCGCTTTATTCAATACCTCTTCATTATTGGTGTTTTCCCACTTCACCAATTCACGAATAATATCAAACAGTCTTTCTCGTTCATTTTGCATTTTTAGTTGAGTTTCACGAAGGCGTTTATCGCCAGAAACAGTTTCAGAAGGATCATTTACCATTTGCGCAAAAATAACAGCTCTAGCAGCAGGTAAAGGGCGTCTTGCCCACCACAAGTGAAGGCCTCTCGGGTGTGCGCCAATCCCTGGTTGCTTTTCATGAGCACAAGCAGCATTGATGTCGTCGAGAGGCAATGCCACTTCAATCAATTTCTTTGGAATTTTAATGTTACTCATTTATCTGCCTTAAACGGTTTGCTCAGGCGCAACTGCTTTTGAGAGCAGGTCACTGAGATCATAATTAATACTGGCTACACCAAAGTCTGGTTCGGCGGTGAACGGCGTTTTAACGTAGTACGGCCCTTCAAACTCTTCTCCGTCGACCATGACTATGGCGAGCATAAATTTGTCTGCTTGGTTTAAGCGAAATACAGCAGCGTTCATTAACAGGCTCCTGCCAAGAAGTGTTTGATCGTTGTGGAAAATGCTTGCCACTGGGTGCTTTCAATTTCTTCTTGGATATACTCAGCTATTAACTCAGAATCCCAATCGGCTATTTCTTCCAGCATTTTTTTATAGGGCTGTACTGCTCTGGCTCTATTACCTTTCAGCACTCGATTGTCTAAACCAAACACTCGAATGGTTTCGGTGGCTTTGCGAACATCGTTTGCACCTATACCGGCGCGTGCCCTGACTTCGCCGGAAGAATGAAAATATAGATAACCATCGGGGTCTTCTATGTCGGGCTTGATAAGGTTATCTGGGTTATAGGCTTCAGCTCTGGAGCGATCTTTGTAATGGCCACAGTGGTCGTTTGAGCCACAAGCTAAAAACAGGTTGCTCCATTCGAATGTTAATTCTGGAAAGTGGCTTGGATTTTTTCGGCGAAAATGTTCAATGTGTCCTGCATGGTGAATAGCATCTTCGCAATAGGCACAACGCACTCCATATTCAGATGCTTCCGCCGTTGTTACGCCTGGCACACCTTGCATTTGCACAAGTGCCGCACGAAGTTGCTTTTTACATTCGCCACCGAAATTATCCCAAGTCTGTGTATTGTGATCATATTCACTTAAACACTGAGGCGCTTCTGTGTTGTCTCGATCTAACTTATGCATCGCTAACCCTTATTGTTCTTTTGCTTGAAGGACTGGAAGCGAATGAGTTTATCTGCATCCAACAAAACGCGATGGGATTCCCCATATATATCGATGAGTTTTGTTCGTAGTGCCTTTCCTTGATCGCTTTCATGTTGGCCTTGCTCGATTAATGCGGTGTAATCAGCAACCCATTGTGCTTCCTCTACAGGAGGAATTGGGTTCACTTCTTGGTAATCGATCAGAATATCGCTGCTCGGGATGCCAATAGTTTGCTCATCTTTTCGTTCGGCAGTTGATATTGTTTCCCCTGTGTTGGGATCAGGTTCGTGTCTTAAAACACGGATACATTCAGCAGGTACCGTAGACAATACTTGAGGGCTGTGGGTAGTCACAATAAACTGAATTTTTGGAAATGCTTCTCGCAATGAGCCAATCACGGTTTGTTGCCAAGTTGGATGAAGAAACATATCCACTTCATCTATCATGACCACACCTTCGGTTTTTAGAGCCGCTTGTTCACCGAAGTGTGGGTTTAGTTTGATACAGCGAAAGGCTATGTCTGACACCATGACAACCATATTGCGCAAACCATCACTTAGCATACTCAGTGGTAAGGCACCATGTACAGGGTGGTTCATAACCAGTTGCTGGCGCTGGCTAACGCTATATTCAATGTCGTGCCATCCTGTTGCTTTTTGAGTAAGTGCATTTACAGATTGCTTGACGACTTGAATGGCAGATTTAAATTGCTCTAAGAGTTGAAAGTCAAAATAATCGGAGCCTTCCAATTGTTGTATTTGAAGTTCACGATAGCTTTTGTAAACCCAGCCATACCAATCTTCGAATTGTTTGTAGCTCGATGCAGTAGTTAAGCAGTTCTGATAGCCCCAAAGGCGAGATTGCATGCTTTTATCTAATTTTTTGTCGGCTACTGTAGACGTATAACGTCCTTGATACCAAAGCCTACCCGTCCCCAAATAAACAATGAGAGGCAAATCTATTGCTGTAAGGTTTTTTTCGTCGCGAACTTGGTTCTGAAGCTTCTTACCAAGTTTGGTTAACGCTTTAGCATGTTCATCTTGCAGAGTATTGGTGCCTGACTTAAGTTTTTCTCGTGTCTGGATCCAATGCTTCTCTTCAGACTCTCCTGGCCAAATTCCCTGAGCATCCACAATAGAAGGTATGACTGCCTCCATGTTGTTTTGATCACGACGCGTTAAACGTACGTCCTCAATTTGTATGGTTGCTGATTTCCCCGTTTGGCTTCCCAAGTCAAAGGCTTTTACGAGTGGCCACATAGCAATGCGTGCCGCATCAATAATGGTTGTTTTACCTGCACCATTGGGTGCAATTAACACAGTGACTTCTGGGTGAAATGAAATATTAAGTCTTTCAAAACACCGGTAATTTTCGATAGTAATTTCTGTCAGTTTCATGTCGTTTGCTCCGGTGATACTGCTTTCGACAGCAGGTCACTGAGATCATAATTAATACTGGCTACACCAAAGTCTGGCTCGGCGGTGAACGGCGTTTTTACGTAATACGGCCCTTCAAATTCTTCTCCGTCGACAATGACTATGGCGAGCATAAATTTGTCTGCCTGGTTTAAGCCGTAGATGATTTCATTACGGCTAACAGTAATGGTGCTTTTACCTTTGGCGCGGCCTTTCACTTCTATGTGACGATCTGGCCGGATTGATCCATCGGCATTGGCAGGTGGGCGTGAGGTAACATCCCAACCGCATTTTTCTGCACCAACGTCTTTTACTTCAAAGCCAAAACTGCGCTCGATATTCATTACGGCATGCATGGCGATGCGCTCCACGCGAGAGCGGGCTTCGGCATCGACACTAAATTGGGTTTCGCCTTTGCGATGAGCCAACAAGCCTTGCGGAATGACTAGGGCGCCGCCCATTACCACTGGCGTACTGGAGACGACGTTTTTCAGTGCTTCTAGTTCTGTTTTACGCTGCTCTAACCGAGCGGTGAGTTCATCCACGCGGCGACGTGCCATTTCAGGCTGCATGCGGGGTTGTTTGCCTGCGTTCACATCGTCTTGCAGTTTGATGTAGCGGTCAGACCAGTAGTTAATCTCTTTCACTAGGCGCTCATTCACTGCCGCAAGGGTTTTATCTGCCTGGCGTTCACGGCGACCTTTCACTTCGCCATAGTGTTCGGGCACCAGTTGCTGTGACGCGTGGTTTAAAGCTAATGCTTCAAGGTTGTTGTGCTCTCCATTCAACCAGGGGGCATTAAGAACACCGCCAACCAGTTTTAAGTCGTAGTCATCGATCGGTTGCAAATCGAGGTGAGGTGCCCAGCCTGCATTGATGGCATTGCCTTTTTCGTCGATCTCTACAAACTGCAATCTACGCGATGCGATATCTGTGGAGTTGCCGCCTTCTCTTACCGTATGGTCCACCATGAAGAGTACTTTTGGTTCTAAACCATCATCATTTGGGTCTACCAACACAGTACCTTGCTTGAGCTTGGGGCGATGGGCCTCTAGCACCAAATCGGTTGAGGCATGCATTAATGGGTGCGATGGGTGAATCAGGTCGGCCATCGGCTTGCCTTGCTGCCGAACATGCTGCTTTTCGAAGCAGATACGTTCATATTTTCGCAATACTGGGGTTCGCGTTTCGCCGATGATGCGGTCGCGCTCACGAATGGCGGCAGGCACATGGCGCACCTCAAAGCGGCCCGATTCACGGTTGCGCATTTCACCGCCCAAGGTTTGGAATGCTTCGGTAAAAAAGGCACGAATGAAGTAAGGTTGTAGTTTACGGGCTTCTGCCTTTTCCATTTCTTCTTTAACAGCATAGAGCTCTTCTAGCCCCATGTGCTGCTCGACCAAAGCGTTACGACGCAGGATTTCTTTCAAGTGCTCAGCATCGAGCGCACCATCGATCACTTCGTTCATTTTGGCCTTGGTTTCTGGGGCTTCGCCATAGCGAATGGCATCAACTAATAGGTCTTTTAGCGATACGTTGTCGAAGGCTTCACCGAGCACATCGAAGACTTTGCCGCCCAGTGCTTCTTTTTCGATCTCAATCTTGTCGAAGAGCTTTTTGAATACTTCACCTTCACGGGTTTCGGCGGCAACGATATTCCAGAGGTGACAGACGTCGGTTTGACCAATACGGTGAATACGACCAAAGCGCTGTTCCAGGCGATTTGGGTTCCAAGGCAGGTCGTAGTTCACCATGAGGTTGGCGTTTTGCAGGTTCACACCTTCGCCTGCGGCATCGGTGGCAACTAATACAACCACTTCTGGATCGTTACGGAACTCTTCCTGTACTTTGCGGCGTTCATCCCGGTTGGTGCCACCATAAATAGTACGCACCGCGTTTTCGTTGCCGAGCATGTCACCGATGCGCTTCACCAAGTAGTTCAGGGTGTCTTTATGTTCGGTAAATATCAGAAGCTTGCGACGAGCACCACTGGCGGTGAACATTTCTGGCTTGTCTTGCAACAGGTAAGAAAGTTCTTCCCACTTTTTGTCGTTGCCGGATTGCACAACAGTAAGCGCCTGATGCTCTAGATCTTTTAAACTGAGTATTTCGGCCTCAAGTTCCGGAATGGTTTCTGCTGCCGATGCCTGATCGACCACTTGCTCGGAGAGAATTTCGTATTCTTCTGCGCTTAAGTCTTCATCGAGTTCGTCAAAGTTATCCGGTATATCGATTTTCTTTTTAACAGTGTATTCGCCCAATGTTTCGGCTACTCCAGCACCAGACTGGCCATCTTTTTGAACAGCCTGACCACGCGCCATGAGTTTGGTTTCTTCTAGGCGATCTTCTAAGCGCTTGCGGCGACGTTTCAATGACTGGTAGATGGCTTCTGGGCTGGAAGCCAGCCTGCGTTGCAGCATGGTTAGTGCGAAGCCAACGTTGTTCTTCTTTTTGCTGTCGAGGTTATCGGCGCGGTTCATCTCTTCACGCACGTAGGTGGTCACTTGTTCGTAAAGCGATGCCTCCATCGGCGAAAGCTCGTAATTGGCTGTATAAGCGCGGCGCTCTGGGAACAGTGGCGTACCATCAAACTTGAGTAGCTCTTCTTTCACCATACGACGCATCATGTCTGACACATCAACTTTATGGGCACCTTCGCGGAACTTACCGTAAAAGCGATCGCCATCTAACAGGGATAGCCAAATCTGAAAGTCTTCTTCCTTACCGTTGTGTGGTGTTGCAGTCATCAGCAAGAAGTGGCGCGTGATGGAGCCAAGGAGCTCACCCAGTTGAAAACGCTTGGTTTTATTGATTTTGGTGCCGAAGTAACTGGCCGACAGTTTGTGGGCCTCATCCACTATGATGATGTCCCACTCGGTGTTTTTGAGTTTTTCCTGGAACTCTTCGTTGCGCGATAACTGATCTAAACGGCAAATGAGTTGGTCGGATTCATCAAAGTAGTTGCCAGAAGCGCATTGCTCTTGCTTCTCTCGACTAAAAATATCGAAGGTAACACCGAACTTTTCGAGTAACTCATCCTGCCACTGCTCGGTGAGAGAGCCGGGAGAAACGATCAAAATACGCTTGGCATCACCGCGCATAATGAGCTCACGAATTAACAGCCCAGCCATAATGGTTTTACCGGCACCGGGGTCATCGGCCAAGACAAAACGCAAAGGCTGCTTTGGTAGCATGGCTTCGTATACCGCAGAGATCTGGTGAGGCAGTGGCTCAACGTTTGAGGTGTGTACCGCCATCATTGGGTCAAACAGGGCAGCTTGGCTGATACGGTAAGCTTCTAAGCCCAATTTAAACTCGGCACCCGGCGCATCAAATGCCCATGGTCTACCAACAGTAGCCAGTTCAAGGCGTGCCTCGTCTGAGCGGAAAAGCATTTGCTCGCCCAGTTTGCCTTGGCTGTCTTTGTAGTAAACCGTAATTGCGGCATCACCAACCGGTTCAACCTGCACGACGCGGACAATTTCTTCAGCTTGGATGCCGCGCACCTGCGCATCTTTTTTAATGTCTTCGAGTTTTAGCATTAGCGCTCCATATCGTCCGTGATAGTTTCGTCTTGATAGCCAGGGGCAATAACCAGGTTTTCAACACCGTATAAGGTCTGCCTGTTTTGCAGCCAGAGATGATTTTCAGGGCCTGTGAGGATGTGTCGTTCAGAGCAATCGATATTCCAGTGTCTTAGTACGTAGCCAGCAACTGCAGCTCGCACTTGTATCTTGAGCATTCCATTTGCCATTCCATACTCGGTCTCAATGGTTTCTGGGTGTTTCAAGTTAGGGTGCGGAACAATGTGCATTTCAACAATACGGTTCCACTGAATATCGCCTTCTTTCGTTTCAGGCTTTGTAATTTCTGTATTGAGCAGTTTCGGTTTTGCTATGCGGTTAATGACAAAGTCGGTGAATCTTTCTCTTTTTCGGTCGAAGGCTCTTACATGCCAGCGAAGGCCGTTATCCACCAGAGCAAAAGGCACGATTTCTCGTTGGCTTAAACCACTGGAGAGGGACCGGTAGTCTATCTTAAGCGCCTTTTTCTGGTGAATGGCTTTGGTGATCTCAGCCAACACATCTAGGTTTGGAAAATTGAGTTGAGTTGGCGACTCTGCAGTGACCAAAGACGTGCTGCCTGATACATGATCGTCACCTAGCCCGTAGCACAATGCAGATAATGCTTGGCTCCCTTGATAGTCAAACAGGGGCTTGAATTGATTGGCTTCTATATAGGTCTTAGCTTTTGTGTCGTAGACAAGGTTTTTAGGTGCCAGTTCTTTGTATAGAGAAATATCCCGAGTCGCGGCGGCGGCTTTAATGCCAAACCGGCTGACCAGGTCATTTCTGTTGACTGCGCCTAAAAAGCGTAGCTTGAAATCTATATGGAATAGCCTTTCTTGCTGCGCTTGGCTGATGTCTTCTAGTGCTTTGTTTTCAATCAAGGGTTGAGGACCTTTGTCTTATCAAAAGTGGTCAAAACAATTGCTACCTATTTATCCGCTGATGGTCTGCGCTTTATCCTACTCTTCGGAAGGGATAAGGCTGGCCATCATTACTCTTGTTTATCTGAGTCTTGGGCATTTACGTCAAACTACCGCCATTTACAATAGTGATCTCACTTGACGTATAAAGTGCTGCTCAAATTTATCATGGATCATAATACTGATAGCTTATGCGTGTCAATAATGGTTGTTGACATAATCAAAAAGATGATGATAAGGTTTTGCTATTGATTATAACTAATTCCTAGTGAATGAGCCGACTGTTTTAAATAAAGGGCAAGGAGAGAGCTATGAGGAAGGTGCATTGAGCTTTCAGGGTTTACAGGCAAAGTATCGGCGCTTATTTGCCGAGCATGCCTCATGGAAACTTTTAAGAGCCGACAATGCGCCTTATATATTGGCTTTTATTGCTGATTTATTTTCTGAGGAAAGTGAAATTCCATACGGTCGCGCTCGAATAATGCTGCATGCAGAAATAGAGCGTAGCCGTGAATTGGGTATTTGGTCCACAGAAACGTCTGCGGCGACTTATCTGAATCAGTGGATTCGAACCGGTTGGCTGCGAGAAATGGATGATTCTTTAACCAAAACCGACGCAAGTGAGATTGCGCTTAGGTTCTGTAAGGGTTTGGATGAAAGGAACTCTGGCACCACAGCATCGCATTTACGCATTGTTCAGGAAGCGGTTCGTGACTTAGCTGTTGCTATAAGCCCCAATGTAGATGAGCGAGTCACCTTGCTGGAAAGTAAAAAAGCTGAGATTCAGCGCGAAATAGATGCGCTACAGGCCGGAGTTGTGCCTGAGCTTAGCGAGGTAGAGCAGCGAGAGCGAATTAGAGAAATCTACCAACTTGCTTCAGTGTTAACGGGTGATTTTCGTCGAGTAGAAGACGAAATTAGAGTGTTAGACAAAGAGCTGAGGGTGCAGATAATCGAGGGAGATGTATCTCGTGGCGATATTCTTTTATCCGTTATGGAGAAAGAAGCATTCCTTTCTACCACTGAGGCCGGAAGCGCATTTGAGGGGTTCTTTCAATTGCTCTGCGACCAAAACAGATCAATGGAGTTTCGTGAGCAGCTTCGCAGCATTTTGAATAGGCCTGTCGCTAAGCAGCTATCTGGTAGTCAGCAACAATTCTTGAATCAACTGATGCGAGAGCTAAGCCGCGAAAGTGATCGCGTTTTTCGCATTAGGCGTCGCACAGAAGAAGGTCTTCGTTCTTATATCGAAAGTGGCGCTGCGGCAGAAAATCAAGCGGTTGATCGCTTGCTATCAAAACTTGAAAGGCAGGCTGTGTTGTTAAGGGATGGGATGCGTGATGACGGTTTAGGCTTAAGAGTGGACTTAAAAACCGAAACCACGCTTAGTTTACCTGTTGGCCCCATCGAAATTAAGTCACCAGAAGCTATGCGACTAAGAAACCCTGACGATAAGTTAGACACATCAGGTGTGGAAGAAAAAGCAAACAGTCGTGAACCAAGCTCTCATGTTCTCGATTGCTTGGATGCAGTTCAGGTTAGGGAAATTGCACATAAAACATTCGACTCGCTCAAAGAGCATGGCCCGATGTCGATAGCCGGGTTGGCTGCTAAGAATCCATTGGAGTCTGGTTTGGAAGAACTGGTTGCCTATCTACGAGTGGCCAAAGCAGTGGGGGCAACGGCCTTGGAGCAAAAAGAAGATGTGGAATTGATGGATAAGCAAGGAGCTATGTTGAAAGCATCAATACCTACTTACCTGTTGACCCTCGATTTATTCCCCGAAGATATTGATGAGTTGTCGTTGTAAAAGGACGCCTCCTGAATAAAAAGCTTTAAGGAAAAACTATGACCAATAATTCTCCTCCGAACAGTTTCTTTTCTCTCGTCATGGATAAAGAGAGCGACAATAAGAGCGGCGGCAAGCCAGGTTCTGAAGAAGAGTCTGCCGAGAATGAAGTGGTCAAAGCAGATGCTCCGGAAAGTCAGCTTTCCGAAAGTGCTATGGGGCTGGGTGAAAGTACATCTCGGCCGTCTGAAGATGAAGCCTTAGCCTCTTCCGTAATGCAAAGCGACTCTGCTGTTCACTCTGAAACAATGCCTCACGATGCAAGGCGGGTTCTGGTGCACCTAATGCGGCAAGGTTCAGTGATGGCTTCGCAAAAATCCAAGCTCTTTGAGTTGCTTTGTCGACATGAATCTGCAATACGAAAGCATTTGTCGGAAGTTTACCTGCAGTTAGTTCTTGATCAAAAAATGGGGGTGGCGTTTGTTGCTAGTGCCGATTATCAGAATGATATCGGTGACATTAATGTCGAATCTGACTCTGAGAATCAAGATGATCTTGAATTAGATGAATCGACAACATTGATACCCAAGAGAGCACTATCGCTTTACGACACTCTGATATTGCTGGTTCTGAGAAAACATTATCAAGACAGAGAGTCGGCCGGAGAGCAAAAAATTACGATAGACATTGAACGTCTTGAATCCTATCTCACCCCTTTTCTCCCAATTACTGATCATGTATCTAAAGATCGTAAAAAGTTGCTAGCTCGAGTGAAGGAGATGGTTAAGAGGAAGGTGTTATCTACGATTCGCGGGACTGAAGATCGATACGAAATAACTCCGATTATTCGTTATGTGGTCAGTGCGAGCTTTTTAGAGAGCATGTTGGCCGAGTACACACTATTGGCGCAGCAAACAGAAGGTACTTCGGTTCAAGCAAGTCCTGTTGATAACAGCCGTATTGATAACATAGACGGGGAAGCAATTGGTGAAGCCAATGAATGACGTTACAACATCACGAGCTGACTTGTTTGCTCAAGGTCAAATAAGATTAGCGGAGTTGTCGGTTTTCAACTGGGGCTCTTTTCATGGCTTGCATACTGCTTCTATCGATTCTGATGGAACTTTGGTAACAGGTGATAACGGCGCTGGAAAGTCGACCTTTATTGATGGGCTAATGGCTCTACTTTTACCAGCAGGAAAAGCAACTTTTAACGTTGCTGCGGCTCAGGGCGACCGCTCTGATAGATCACTTTTATCCTATATGCGTGGAAGCTTTGGGTCTGCTCATGATGGATCTTCCACGCGAGTCAAAAGTAAGCGTGAGAAAGGGGTTGTGACTGGACTTCGAGCGCTTTACCAATGTGAAGATGGTTCAAGTATTACTCTGGCGGCACTTTTTTGGACAGCGAGCTCAACTAATACACTTAGCGATGTTAAGCGGGTTTATCTTGTTGCAAAAAGGAACATGCAACTAAAAGAGTTGTTAGACGCATTTGGTGAAGGAAATGCTAGGAAGTTGAAACAATGGCTGCGTGACGATCCTGCCATTACCGATTGTGATAGCAACTTTACTGATTACCAGGAGCTTTATCGCAAGCATCTATACATGGACAACAAAAATGCGCCTGCTTTGTTATCGCGTGCGCTGGGCCTCAAGAAGATAGATGATCTTACAAAACTTATCCGTGAATTAGTCTTGGAACCTAGTGGTGTAAAAGAGGATGCCAAGAAGGTTGTTGAAGAGTTCTCTGATCTCGTCGCCATTCACGAACAGCTGATTGATGCTAAAGAGCAAAAATCTCACTTGAGTAGATTACCTGAACTTTCAGAATCCATTGCCGAATCCAAGCTTGCTTTAGAGAAGCTTCATCTGCAGAAAAATCATTTAAGCGTTTACTTTGGTGAGGCACTCTCAATGCTTTGGTCAAAAAAGCTGAGTGAGTTAGAAGAAGAGCTAGCATTGCTTGGAAGGTCTATTGCTCGCGCCGAAAAAGAAGAGAATGATGCACAGGATTCGGTAGAGAAAAGGCATGAGGAGTACCTCAACCTTGGTGGCGATAAGATCGAATCCCTTGAGAAAGACATTCAGCATGCTAAGGACAAGCTTAACTCTGTCATACAAGCATCCTCAAATTATCAAAGTGACTGTCGCAGTTTGGAGCTGGATGCTGAGCTGAACGAAGAAATATTTATCTCGAATAAGCGTGCAGCGACTTTAAAGTTAGAAAAAATCGAAGATGACACTAAGCAAAGCCAAGATTATTTTGGTGGCATTGCAGCACAGTTGAGCGAGCAACAGAAAAGCTTAAACGATATTAAAGACGAGATACGGGAGATAGAAGCTCGCCCAGACTCAAACATCGATGTCCGCTATCAGCAGCTTCGTGATGAAATGATCGAGTCGCTTAATTTATCTGGTGATGAGCTGGTTTTTATTGGTGAATTACTTGATGTTAAAGACGATGAGAAAGCTTGGCAGGGAGCTGTTGAGCGTGCGCTAGGTGGCCTCAGGACGACTTTGTTAGTACCTCAAAAGAATTACTCAATGGTGACTCGCTGGCTCAATGTACGGCATACCGGCTTGCATGTTCGTGCTCAGGTTGTAGCGAAATACAATTCTCAAGATAGGCCGTCAAACTTTACTGAATTTAATGAGCGTGGCTACCTTCGTAAATTGGTATGGAAAGATCACCCATATCGTGATTGGCTAAAAGCTCACTTGAATAAGTTTGATTTGCGATGTGTGTCTGGTACCGATGAGCTTGATGCGACGCCATTCTCAATGACAAAGGAAGGTCTCGTGCATATGGAACGAGGCCGCTTTGAAAAGAAAGATCAGCGGAAGATAGATGATCGCAGAAGTTGGAGTCTTGGTTTTTCGAATAAGTCACGCTTAGTGCTTTTAAATAACGATGAGAAAGAAGCAGAATCTCGCGTGGCAGAGTTGGCTGCAACGTTATCCCAGGCACGAGAGTCCCTCAACAATATCGCTGAGAGAGCTAAGCTTTGGGAAAGAATTGATGGCTATAATTGGGAGCAAGTGGACGCACCCTATTGGCAGAAGCGCTTGGACACAGTGAAAGCCGACTTGGAGAGACTTGAACAATCAGGCGGAAACCTTGAGTTGGCTAAATCTCGCTGGGATGCAGCTAAGAAGCTGTTGCAAGATATTCAGAAAAATAAAGAGCAACTCAAAAAGGATGAAGGTGCATTAGAAACCAAAAAGGGTGATGCGCAACGCCAGGCTGAGAAATACCGTTTATTGGCGTCAACTGGTATGAGTGATGAAGTTAGGACACTCCTGTCGGATCGAATTGGTGTCGTCACTTTAGAAATAGCAGATCAACAATCGGAGTTTGAAAAAACGCTGGATAGCGAATTGGAAAAAGTCCGATCTGCTAAAAACACTGCTGAAAACTCTGCAAATGGCATTATGGGCTCCTTTAGAGGAAAAGATAAATGGCAGCCCCTTACGGTTGATTGGCCCACTGGCTTAGATGGACTGCCAGATTATTTAGAGCATTACTCCTATATTGAAAAAGAGGGTTTGCCCGATTTAATCGATCAGTTCAAAGAGCGCTTAAATAAGCACGCAACTCAATCTCTGGCTCGAATTAAGACCAAGCTTGAATCTGAGAGAGAAGATATCTTAGAGCGGATCGATACAATCAATCGCGTGTTGAAGCGAACTGAATTTAAGCAAGGCAGTCACTTAAAGCTTGGCTCAAAACGTGAAAAGTATCCGCATGTTCAGGAGTTTGAGCGTAAAGTTAGAAGTGCGCTAAGTCAGGCGACAAGTGATGATCATGAAGCTCGATTTAACCTTTTGGCTGAAGTTGTGGAAATTCTTGAGAAAGCGAGTGCGCCAGGAACGTCCAACAATATGGAAAGTTTGAGGCTGCTAGATCCAAGATATCAAATGTCATTCTTTGCTGAAGAGATTGATTCGCAGACGTTCAGTGTGCGTGATGTGCTTGAGTCTAGTAGTGGAAAGTCAGGCGGTGAAAAAGAGTCGTTTGCCGGTACTATCGTTGCCGCGAGTCTTGCTTACGTGTTGACTCCAGATGGGTATGATAAGCCTATTTATTGCACAGTATTTTTGGATGAGGCATTTTCAAATACCGCTGAGGCAGTTAGCCGAAGAGTGCTTCGTGTCTTCAAGGAACTTCATATACACGTCAATTTGATTACGCCCTATAAAAATCTGAATTTAGCGCGAGAGTCAGCGAGATCATTGCTCATTGCCGAGCGGGATCCTGAGCTTCATGAAAGCCACTTATGTGAGGTGACATGGGAGGAAATTGATCGGCGCATGGCAGAGCAAAAACGCTCTGCGATCGGTGCGTCGCTACATGATGAAATCACCGCCGAAATCGATCTGGTCAGAACTTAATGAGCACTTCATCAAAAGCGACTTGGGGCTTACTACCAGAAGATGTCCTTCTTACGCTGAAAAATAATCACTGGCAGAACTCAAGAAATTTGAAAAGCTTGCTGAGCGGTGGGGACTCATTTCCCTTGGTAGTTCCTTTGAAGCCTCCAAGGGGAAATGCGGCAATCCAGAATATTGGCCATTTTCAGAGCTTTGTATCGTCTTGGAAGAGCTTTTCCCAAGATTCTATTAATGGGGCTGGCCAAGAAAGAGGCGACTCAAAAAGCAAAGGGTTTGAGGTGGTTTGGGAAAAACGGAATTTCCGCTCGCTCGCAGAGCAGGATGTTCCCACACACTTAAATATCTTAGATATCGGCTCACTTGCCTGCATACTTGGTTTGGATGAGGAGCGCCAGTTACAAGACTGGCTTTCGAAAATTCGTTACATTTTTGAATCCCTTTCATCGCAATCCTATTTACCTCAAAGTCAGAGTCACCAAGCCAGCTCTGATGAGGGAAGCTCTTCCCATGACTCTTCCCTTAGAGATAGCGACCAGAACTTGTTCCAAGTATTAATTGATCATTTAGAAACGTTAGATGGTTTCGAGCAGGACGATTTGGAGCTGCTGGTGAGGTTGTTGCCACAGTTACAAAAAGGAATGGGGCAAGGATGTTACCTCAGGGCGTTACCTGTCACTTTTGTGGATACAAAATTCATCGAGAAAAATTTACGAATAATTGAGTCTGTCGTTACTGCGCTGCTTGATAGGAGCGTTAAAGATACTGGCTTGATGAGCTGGCTTGATTGTAAAGAAAAACCGAAGGACTGGTTGTTAGTTAAGCCTCTATGTCAGGAAACTAGGTCACTGTTGGGTGGCCTACCATTGCTTCGCCTATCCTCAGACACTTTGCAAGATTTTGAGTTGCCCGCGAGAAATATCTTGGTGATCGAGAACGAACAGTCCTGCCTAGCGCTTAGTGATGTTCACAACACGATAGCAGTCTCGGGTGGAGGCAAAAATGTTTCATGGATGAAGGCAGGCTGGTTGGCTGATAAGAATGTTGGTTACTGGGGAGATATTGATTCTGAAGGCTTGGCTATTTTAAGTGATGCCAGAAGTAAGCTGAGTAGCATTGCTCCATTGATGATGGATGCACAGACGGTCAAGGCTTTCGAAGAGCGCATGGTGCCAGAACCTGACTCGGTATCTAAAGACCCGGTTTCCTTAACAGAAAAAGAGCTCGCTCTGTTTAAGGGTTTACGTGCTGCTCAGTATGCTGACAAGAGGCTGGAGCAAGAGCGTCTGCCGATGGAGTATGTCGCGCAACATATTGACGCTTGGGTACTGTGATTTCCTTTCGCCCAACCAATTCACCCAACAAACCTTTTGATTAGTCCGATAATAAGCTGCTGATTCTAAAGGGTTCTCTGTTCTCTGGTTATGGACTTGGGGCCTGAGAGGTGGGGAGAGGCGCAGAGAGTATTCGGCAATTTAGAGAATATTTGCCTTGAAAAGTCCGTGATTAGAAATGGCGCGAAGTCCGTAAACCCTTGCCACATATAGCCTGTAGCGCGGGGCGTAGGCAATAAAAAACCCCAACTGATAACAGTTGGGGTTTCGTATTTGGTGGAGACGGCGGGGATCGAACCCGCGTCCGTCAGCACTCTGCCATCGGCTCTACATGCTTAGATTCCGTTAATTAGTTTAACCTTCCACAGCCCAACGGGCAGGACGTGGTTGGCGAGCTCAGTAAAGTCTAACAAAACGACCCTGAGTAAGCCGTGTTGCGATCCTGTTCTCAGTGACAGTCAGTAGCGCGATACAGGCATCTTGCTAAGGACCGTTAGGGTCGAAACCCTAAAAGTGTTCTTTCACTGCTTACGCAGCTAGTTGAGCACCGTAGTTGTCATCGTTTGCAACTATATGTTTACAACTTTGATTTTACGAGATTAGTTGTCATCTCGACATGCACCTTTGGTTTTGTTACCAGCGTCGAAGCCATGTCGTCCCCAAGGTTAATCAAGTATATAGGGGCGCTGTGGCAAAGTTCAAGGGGGGATGGTTAAAAAAGAATATTTCAGTTTGATATAGGCTTCAATGCTATGAAGCCTAGTGATTTAACACAGAAGCAATGAGGGGCGGTTACAGGCTTTTTTGCATGGTGCGTTGCTTTTCACGGTTCCAGTCTTTTTCTTTCTCGGAAGCCCGTTTATCGTGTTGTTTCTTACCTGTTACCAGTGCTATTTCACATTTAACCAGGTTTCCACTCCAGTATAGCGCTAATGCGACGCAGCTTCGTCCTGTTTGGTTTATCTTGGTGGCGATTTTGCTGATCTGCTTTTTATTCAACAGTAGCTTTCGTGTTCTGGTTGGGTCGGCAACAACATGAGTGGAAGCGGCAGTTAATGGTGAGAAATGAGTGCCATGTAACCAGGCTTCTCCGTTTTTTATCATTACGAAGGCGTCGGTCAGTTGGGCCTTTCCTGCCCGCAGGCTTTTTACCTCCCAGCCAGTGAGTACCAGACCTGCTTCAAACTTCTCTTCTATGTGGTAATCGTGGCGCGCCTTTTTATTTTGGGCGATGGTTCCGCTGCCGAGACTACTTTTTTTCTTTTTTGCCATTGTCGTCTTTTATCTAGGAAATACTTAAAGAAGGAGGTGTATTGTAACGTAACCTCAATAATAATCATGTGATATTTTATAAAATATCGGCGTTAGGTGACTCGTTTCGCTGACTTTCAGATAAATTATCTTATAGAATTGCTGCCTTCTTTGTCTTTTGTCACTTATTGTTTATTGGGTCTTGATCGTTGGTGAGTATGAGGCATCTATATATGATCTCACAAGGATGTACAGCGAGGTTGCATGCTAGGTAAACACGAAACCATACATGGCTCATGGAATAGCCAGCTAACGTTTGTTCTTGCTGCCACAGGTGCAGCGGTAGGGCTGGCCAATCTCTGGAAATTCCCTTATTTAGCTGGCGTGCATGGCGGCGGGTTTATTATTGCCTACGCACTCTGTCTACTGCTGGTTGGCATTCCTGTGGTAATGGCCGAGGTCGCGCTTGGAAGGCAAGGGCGAAAAAGCCCCATTGGCAGTATCAATGCGCTAGTCGTTAGGGCTGGGTCGGCTCGTGCCTGGAAAAGCATTGGCATTTTAGCTGTGATTTCCGGTTTTTTAATTTTAACCTTGTACTCTGTTGTTGGTGGAATGGCGCTGGCATATGTGTTCTCTTCAGCTTTTGGCGAGTTTGTTGGTGGGCAGCCGGGTCAGGTTGTTGATGTTTTGCGCCGGTTAGAGTCCTCTCCCAGTTATTTTTCATCCTGGCATACACTGTTTTTGCTGCTAGTGGTTGTTGTACTGGCTCGAGGTGTTAATCGAGGTTTAGAAAAGGCGGCGAGAATTCTCTTTCCAATGATGGTTATTCTCATTTCGGTATTGTTGCTTTTCTCGATGCGCCACGGGGAGATGGAGCGAGCGGTTAATTTCTTGTTTACGTTGAGAAAGCTTACGCCTCAGGCATGGATGGACGCTCTGGGACATGCTTTTTTTACGCTGGGTATTGGCGCGGGTGCGATGATGGTTTATGGCGCCTATATGCCGGGCAGAGCTAAAATCGGACGCCTGATGCTAACGGTGGCTCTTCTTGATTTGCTTGTTGCGGTTGCTGCTGGGTTGGTTATTTTTCCTATCTTGTTTGTCGGCCATCTGGAGCCGATTGCTGGTTTTGGGTTGATCTTTCACTCGGCTCCGCTTGCTTATAGCACGCTGGAAGGCGGGCAGTTTATGAGTGTGATATTTTTTGTTTTGGTGACCTTTGCTGCATGGAGTTCAGCGATAGCTGTAATGGAACCCGCAGTCGCATGGTGTGTTGAAAAATTTAACGTTAATCGTCGATTTGCCACGCTGCTTGTTGCCATTGCCGCATGGGGGGTAGGGGTGGCGGCCATATTGTCCTTTAGTAGCTGGCAGCATGTTCAGTTATACGGGATTAATGTTTTTAATGGCTTGGATATTGTAACGTCACGGCTACTCTTGCCTGTGTGTGGTTTACTGATAGCGCTGTATGCTGGATGGTTTCTAAAGAAAGAGTTTATTGGGGAGCAGTTTGCCAATTATCAGTCATGGTTTTTTAGTTTATGGCGTTTGATTCTGAGGTGGTTTGCACCTTTGGCGGTGGTGACGATTTTCTTTGTTAACCTGTTTGAGCTTAGGCATGACCTATGTGAAAAAGACCATCGCAGAGCGTTTTGTTCTGCTGGTGTCGAGGTTTCTGCTGCTTCCACTTCGGTAAGTAAACCGACTCTTGATGAAGGGATAAATAGTGACGCTCATGAAGCGACAACCCCTTCACCTTCAGACTAGAGCGTGCTTCTACCGTTTCAGTGCTGCTTTTTAGATGAGATACTTGGAGAAAGCAGTTAGAATAGCCTCAGTATGTATTTTTAAGAAGGTGGGCATTGAGCATGCGCTAACAATTTATTAACCGCATGTTAGGCATGTTAAATATGCCAGATTGTACTTCCTCTGATTTTAAATGGTTCATGGTGTTGGTTTATTAATGGCTCATAGTATTGATCGAAGCGCGCTTGTGTTTCACTCCTCAGAGCGTATGTACAGTATCGTAAACGATATTACCTCTTACCCGATATTCCTCCCCTGGTGTTCTGACGCAAAGGTCGTGTCGCATGGAAATGGAGAGATGATTGCTACATTAGGGGTTGCTAAAGGCGCAATGCGGCAGCAATTTACGACAAGGAACTGCTTTGTTGAGCATAATGAAATCAAAATGGAGCTAGTTGAAGGGCCATTTCGCTACCTATCGGGTGCATGGCAATTTAAGCCACTCGAGACTACGGCGTGCAAGGTTATGCTTAAATTGGATTTTGATTTTGATAGCCAGCTGGCCAAAATGGCTTTAGCCTCGTTGTTTAATCAGGCTGCGAATACAATGGTTGATGCTTTTTGCAAGCGAGCGAATGAGGTCTATGGGAATTAGTAAGATAAAAGTGGAGGTTGCTTATGCAACCCCGGAAGAGCAGAAAATTATTGAACTTGATGTGATGGCGGGTACCTCTATGTACGATGCAGTAGAGCAGTCTGGCATCACCGAACTGTTTCCTCAGATAGATATCGACAAAGATAAAATGGGGATTTTTGGTAAGGCGGTTAAAAACCCGCGAGAGCATGAGTTGATAGAGGGGGATCGAGTTGAAATCTATCGCCCTCTGATTATCGACCCCAAACAAGCCAGGCTGAATAGAGCTGCAAAAAAGTAAGCTGCTACCTGCGCAGTTAAAGACGTGCTTAAACAGTTAAAGGTGTATCTAAATAGTTGAAGAAACACCTAGATACTTGCAGAAGGTTCTAAGCCGGTTAAGAGTCTCTGGGTATTTTTGGCTAAGTGCGTCTTTTTTATCGGCTAATAGGCAGGGTTTTTGTCTAGTAGTTCACCGGTAAAATGAGTGTATTTATCTTCTTCAAAATACACCGTGATAAGCTGGCGATCAGTTTTTTCACCTGCGTGCTGGTAGGTGTATGCGTAGTTTTCGTGGCTGTCGTCAAATACGTTGTCAACGAGTGGGTTGCCCAAAATAAAGTGTACTTGTCGTCTGTTCATGCCAGGCTTAAGCTGATCCAACATGTCTTGGGTGATAATGTTGCCTTGCTGGATGTTGATTTTATAGACACCAGGGAATGAGCACCCGATTGTGCCAAGTAGTAAAACGAGTGTAGGAATGAGTATTTTGAAACGGATTTTTTGCATCTGAAATTGAATTCCACTATCTTTGGCGAATCTTTTGAATGATACCTGAACTTGTCGGTAACTGCGATAATATATGCTGAGAGTTTTGCACGACTACTGCGCTCACAAATGCATCGTTAAAAAATGGCTCAAAATGCTCATTTATTACACATAAACTGCGCTTTTTCGTCATTTTTTGCCTTGTCTTTGCTTCGCTCATAACGTCGTGCAAAGCTCTCATGCTGCATCAGGTATGTAATTAAATAAAAATGTTGTTGGTGTATCAATATGGCTCCAGAAAATAGTGAATTGCGTAAGGCCGGATTAAAGGTCACGCTGCCGCGCGTAAAAATATTGAACATGCTAGAAAATGCAGATGACCACCATATGAGTGCCGAAGATGTCTATAAGGCGCTGTTGGATGCAGGGGAAGATGTGGGGTTGGCAACGGTTTATCGCGTACTGACCCAATTTGAAAGTGCAGGTCTAATCTTGCGGCATAACTTTGAAGGTGGGCATGCTGTGTTTGAGCTGGCAACTGACAGCCACCATGATCACATGGTATGCACGCAGTCGGGCAAGGTTATAGAGTTTTGTGACCCTATTATTGAGCGTCGACAGCATGAAATTGCCGAAGAGCATGGCTTTGAGTTGATAGACCATAGCCTTACGCTGTACGTTAAGCCTAAAAGTTAGCGTTTATTTACGATTTAGGTCTTCGCATATTTTAATATACGGGCGCGGCGTTCTGCTTATGCGCCCTCTGCTTCCATTTCTGGAATATTCAACATCTCCTGCGCGTGTGCCAGTGTTTGCTCAGTCATATTAATTCCGCCAAGCATGCGGGCGATCTCTTCGGTTCGAGAGCTTCCGTTAAGTATATTGATGCTTGAGTGTGTCTCTTTTTTGTTTGTTTTCTTGCTGACAAATAAATGATGATGGCCTTGAGATGCGACCTGAGGCTGGTGGGTGATGCATATGGCCTGGCCTTTTTCACCTAATGCTCTAAGCAGTCTTCCTACGACCTCGGCAGTGCCTCCGCCAATGCCTACATCGACCTCATCAAATACTAAGGTGGGGGTTGCTGATGTTTGTGCGGTAACGACTTGTATGGCCAGGCTGATGCGAGACAGTTCACCGCCAGATGCAACTTTATTGAGAGGCTTTGCGGGCTGGCCTGGGTTGGCGCTAACCAGGAATTCTATCTCTTCTTGTCCATGACGGGAAAACACGTCTTCTGGCAGAGGGGTGATTTGGGTAACAAACTTAACCGAAGGCATGCCTAGCTCGGCAAGTTGTGTGGTGATTTTTTTATCAAGCTTTTGTGCTGTTTTTATGCGTGCTTCACTTAGCTTATTGGCGGACTGAAGATATTCTCCCGCAAGTAGCGCTGTTTCTTCGGTCAGAATTTCAAGGTTTCCATCACCCTCTTCAAATGACTTTAACTCATTGATCAGTGTTTGATGCAGGGCTGGAAGTTCTTCGGGCGTTGTTCTATGTTTTCGGGCGAGCTCATAGGTGGAGCTTAATCGCTCATCCACTTCCTGCAAGCGAGCTGGGTCTATCTCAAAATGATCAACAAATCCTCTGATGCTATGGCTGGCTTCTTCCACTTGAATAAGCGCTTCAGATAGCAAGTTTTGCGCTTCGGAGAGCGCCTCATGCTTGACAGGTAAGGCTTCGAGTGCGCTCATTGCTAGCGATAATATTGATTGTGCGGTGGTGTCTCCTTCACTGCACAACTGCAATACTTCGTGGCCACTGTTTAGTAGCTGTTCTGCGTGGCTAAGCGACTGTTGTTCTTTTTCCAAGTCTGCCAGCTCACCTTCAGCAAGGCCTAACTCATTCAGTTCTTTTACCTGGTATTTCAGTAGTTGTAGTCTTGCATCCCGCTCATCCTGATTGCTCTTTAACTGTTCTAGTTTTTGCGCCTTCTCTGACCAGTGTTTGTAGTTTGTGGCTGTGCTATTAGCTAGCTTCTTGAGGTTGCCAAATTCATCAATTAACCGTCGATGCGTCTCTTTTTTTAACAGTGACTGGTGCTCGTGCTGGCTGTGAATGTCTATTAGCATTTCACCCACTTCGCGCAGGTTGCTCAGCGAGCTGGGTTGGCCGTTGATATAACCTCGTGATCGTCCTTCACTGGTAATAACTCTGCGTAGTATACAGTCGTGCTGGCTGTCGAGGTCGTTTCCGTTATCAAGATCGTTGTCTTTTAGCCATGCCTTGGCGCTTGGGATATTGCTAATATCAAAAACTGCGGATATGTCAGTTCTGTCGGCTCCGTGTCTGACCAGGCCGCTATCAGCTCTGTCTCCTAGTGTTAACCCTAGCGCGTCCAGGATTATTGATTTCCCTGCGCCAGTTTCGCCGGTGATTACACTCATGCCTTTTTCAAAAAACAGCTCAATATGATCTGCGATAGCCAAATTGTCCACTGTAAGCTGGGTTAGCATGGGGTGCTCCTTTTGTTTGCAAAAAACGGTTTGTAGAAAGCAGTTTTTGTGGAACGGTAAATTGAAAACTTATTAATATGTTTGGATGTACAGTAGTATGGCGAAAATTACTGGGTAGTCAATATTTGCATTTTAAAAAAAGATGAAATTTTTAGTGGTGAGATAAATTGGCTGCTAGTGAGCCCTTGAAAGTTCATTTGGTGAGCCCCATATACGGCACTTGAATTATTGATTTCGGTTTAACGGTTGAAGCGGGAGAGCACTGAATGAGTGTAGAAGAAGAAAAGGTTGAAAATAATCCTGAGCAGGATTCCCACGATCATGATGTGTTGGATGTTGAAGTCGAGCAGGGTGCTCAATCTGTAGATGATGTAGAAACAGAGGCAGACGTTACGCCAGAAGGAGAGAAGGATTGGCAGAAAGAAGCACTTTCACTTCAAGAGCAGATTTCTGAACTTAAAGATCAGGCTCTGAGAGCGACCGCCGATGCGCAGAATATTAGACGGCGGGCTGAGAAGGATGTTGAAAAGGCGCATAAGTTTGCACTGGAAAAATTCTCTAAAGAGCTTTTGCCTGTCGTAGATGGCCTGGAAAAAACAATTGAAAGCAGTCAGGCAGAAGAAGGCGAGAAAAACGCCTTGGTAGAGGGGGTCGAAATGACCTTGTCGATACTGATTGCTGGTCTTAAAAAGTTTAGCGTGGAGCAGGTCAATCCGGTCGGAGAGCCTTTTGACCCTGCACTCCATGAAGCAATGTCTATGATAGATGCGCCTGACGCGGAGCCGAACTCCGTTATTGCGGTGATTCAAAAAGGTTACACATTGAATGGCCGACTAATTCGCCCTGCAATGGTTATGGTTGCAAAAGGTACAGGAAAAATCGACGAAAAGGCTTGAAAAAAAATATTTGATGCCAATATAAGGCAGTAATCCAATTGAGTCTGGCATTTGGAACGAAAGATAAGCGGACGTTTATTGGAAGCTATTTTGGGTTGCCAGTGTATTCAGGTTTTAAAGTTACCAGAGTATTCAGGTTCTAAATTAGTTGGTGTCGTGGAAATGCTTAAGACATAGAAAATAGGATGCACACAGCGTAGAGGGTGTGTCCCAAATGAATAGAGTTATTACGAATTAGGTTTGGAGTATATAAATGGGCAAGATTATAGGTATCGATTTAGGAACAACCAACTCATGTGTTGCAATCCTGGATGGTGATAAAGCACGCGTAATTGAAAACGCTGAGGGTGATCGTACCACGCCATCTATTGTTGCTTACACCGACGACGAAACGTTAGTAGGTCAGTCTGCTAAGCGTCAGTCAGTGACAAACCCAAACAACACGCTGTTTGCAATCAAGCGCCTAATTGGCCGTCGTTTTGAAGATGATGTTGTACAGAAAGATATCAAAATGGTTCCGTACAAAATCACCAAGGCAGATAACGGTGATGCGTGGGTTGATATAAAAGGTGACAAAAAGGCACCACCTCAAGTGTCTGCTGAAATTCTTAAGAAAATGAAGAAGACAGCAGAAGACTTCTTGGGTGAGTCAGTCAGTGAGGCGGTTATCACCGTTCCTGCTTACTTTAATGACTCCCAGCGTCAAGCGACAAAAGATGCGGGCCGTATTGCAGGGCTGGATGTTAAGCGTATTATTAACGAGCCAACAGCGGCGGCGCTGGCATACGGTTTAGATAAGCGTGGTGGCGACTCTACCGTTGCGGTTTATGACCTTGGTGGTGGTACGTTTGATATTTCGATTATCGAAATTGCCGATGTAGATGGTGAAATGCAGTTTGAAGTATTGGCAACCAATGGTGACACATTCCTGGGTGGTGAAGACTTCGACTTGCGTTTGATCGAGCACCTTGCGTCAGAATTCAAAAAAGATAGCGGTATTGACTTAACAGGTGACCCACTTGCAATGCAGCGCTTAAAAGAAGCCGCTGAAAAGGCAAAAGTAGAGCTTTCAAGCTCTCAGCAAACGGATGTTAATCTGCCTTACATTACTGCTGATCAAACTGGCCCTAAGCACCTTAACGTTAAGGTTACGCGTGCGAAGCTTGAGTCACTGGTTGAAGAGTTGGTTACCCGCAGCTTAGAGCCATGCAAAATGGCCCTTAAAGATTCTGGCCTAAGTGCTTCCGAGATCGATGAAGTGATTTTGGTTGGTGGTCAGTCTCGTATGCCTATGGTTCAGGAGCAGGTTCAAAAGTTCTTTGGTAAGGAGCCTCGTAAGGATGTTAACCCTGATGAAGCGGTTGCAATCGGTGCGGCTATCCAGGCGGGTGTATTATCAGGTGACGTAACAGACGTATTGTTGCTGGATGTTACTCCTCTGACTTTGGGTATTGAAACAATGGGTGGTGTTGCAACGCCTCTGATCGACAAGAACACAACTATTCCTTCGAAGAAGTCTCAGGTGTTCTCGACGGCAGAAGATAACCAGTCTGCAGTAACAATCCATGTTGTTCAGGGTGAGCGTAAGCAAGCGGCGCAAAACAAGTCGCTGGGTCGATTCGACTTGGCAGACATTCCTCCAGCGCCACGAGGCATGCCTCAGATTGAAGTTACTTTTGATATCGATGCGAACGGTATTCTGAACGTATCGGCAAAAGATAAAGCAACAGGCAAAGAGCAGTCTATCGTCATTAAGGCGTCTTCTGGTCTGTCTGATGACGAAGTGGAAAGCATGGTTCAAGATGCTGAAAGTCATGCAGAAGAAGATCGTAAGTTCGAAGAGCTGATTACTGTTCGAAACCAGGCTGATGGTATGATTCACGCCGTGAAGAAAACCTTGGAAGAAGCGGGCGACAAAGCCACTGCTGAAGAGAAAGAGCAGATTGAAACTGCAATAAGCGAACTTGAGGAAGCCATTAAGGGTGACGATAAGGATGATATCGAAGCCAAAACTCAGAAATTGACTGAGGCTTCTTCCAAGTTGGCTGAGAAAATGTATGCCGAGCAGGCTCAGTCTGCTGAAGGTGCGCAAGCAGCACCAGAAGGAGAAAGTGCTCAATCACAAGATGATGTGGTTGATGCTGAGTTTGAAGAGGTTAAAGAAGATAAGCAGTAAATTAAAGACTTGGCCGCTCGTATATCGAGCGGCAACGGTCTGATGTATACTGTGTAGCACAACGCGGGGGTTTTCTCCCGCGTTGTGCTATAGGGCAAATAAAGATTTAATGTGGTTTTGGGTATTGCTTAGTGCGGTTCCTGAAGCTGCCAGAACCGAAGCGCAGCAGAGCAGCTATGTCAAAGAGAGATTATTACGAGGTTCTCGGAGTATCAAAGTCCGCGGACGAAAAAGAAGTTAAAAAAGCCTATCGACGACTGGCGATGAAATTCCATCCTGATCGAAACTCTGATGATCAGAATGCCGAGGAAAAGTTCAAAGAGGCGACTGAAGCCTATGAAATCCTCTCTGACTCGGAGAAGCGAGCAGCGTATGATCAATTTGGTCATGCGGGTGTTGATGGAAGTGCCGGTGGAGGCTTTGGCGGCGGAAGCGGTAATTTCAGTGATATTTTTGGTGACGTTTTTGGGGATATCTTCGGTGGCGGAGGTGGCGGTGGCCGCAGCCGAACCACTCGAGGTGCAGATCTAAGATATACCTTGGATCTTGACTTGGAAGATGCAGTTAAAGGTACAACGGTAAAAATTCGGGTGCCTACACAGGTTAATTGTACTGAGTGTGATGGCAGTGGTGCGGAGAAAGGCTCCAAACCAGAGACTTGTGGAACTTGTCATGGTGCGGGTCAGGTGCGTATGCAACAGGGGTTCTTCTCTGTGCAGCAGACTTGCCCTCATTGCCGAGGACGGGGCAAGGTTATCAAGAAGCCTTGTAAGAGTTGCCATGGTGCAGGTCTGAAAGAAGAGCAGAAGACGCTTTCTGTTAAAGTGCCTGCGGGTGTTGATACCGGTGACAGAATTCGCTTGGCTGGAGAGGGTGAAGCTGGAGCGCAAGGTGGCCCAGCGGGTGACTTGTATGTGCAGATTGCGGTTCGAGAGCACCCTATCTTTGTGAGAGATGGTAAAAACCTGTATTGCGATGTACCTATAACATTTGTTGATGCCGCATTGGGTGGTGAGCTTGAAGTGCCTACCTTGAATGGCCGTGTTAAGCTGAAGATACCGGCTGAGACTCAGACGGGTAAGTTATTCCGTTTGCGGGGTAAGGGGGTTGCTCCTGTTCGTGGTGGGGGTGCTGGTGACCTGTTATGTAGAGTAACAGTGGAAACGCCTGTCAACTTGAGTAAGAAGCAGAAAGATATGCTGAAAGAGCTTCAGGCTACCATGGAGTCTGGCGGCGATAGTCAGCATGCACCTCATAAGCACTCCTGGTTTGAGGGTGTTAAAAACTTTTTTGAAGATATGAAGTTTTAGTGTGGGGCTTAGGTTTTAGATTGTAGAAACAAAAGAATCGGGGCTAGGACGCCCCGTTTTTTTGGCCTGTTAAATGGTTGTTCTATTGAGCGATTGATCAATTAATAGTTTGTTGATTTTTATTGAAGAGAGTTTGAACTTATGCGTGTAGCGGTGATTGGTGCGGCAGGTCGAATGGGCAAGATTTTGGTTGAGGCCTCGGTTTTGGCGGATGACGTGGATTTTTCTGCTGCGATTGTGAGTCCGGGGAGTTCTCTGGTTGGTGTTGATGTAGGTGAGTTGGCCGGCGTGGGTAAGCAGGGCGTTTTGGCGTCAGATGATATTGAGTCTGTTGCGGATCAGTTTGATGTGCTGATCGATTTTACATCGCCAGAACTGACAATGCGCAACGTCGAGGTTTGCCGACGCTTGGGTAAGAAAATAGTTATTGGTACAACAGGGTTGACGGACGAGCAAAAAGCGCAGTTGGCGTCAGCCGCCAAAGATATTGCGATTGTTTTTGCGCCTAATATGAGTGTTGGCGTAAACCTGACGTTTAAGTTGCTTGAGTTGGCGGCCAAGGTGCTGGGAGATGATGTTGATATCGAAATCGTTGAGGCTCATCATCGCCACAAAAAGGATGCGCCGTCCGGAACTGCTTTAAGAATGGGGGAGGTTGTCGCGGATACTCTAGGTCGAGACCTAAAAGAATGTGCTGTCTATGGTCGAGAGGGAATTACTGGTGAGCGGGATGGCAAGACAATTGGTTTCGAGACGATTCGTGCAGGTGATATTGTTGGAGAGCATACCGTTATGTTTGCCGGGCTTGGTGAAAGGGTTGAAATAACGCATAAGGCCAGTAGTCGTATGACGTTTGCTAAAGGGGCTGTTCGCGCATCTTCATGGCTTGCCTCTCATAAGGCTGGGTTGTTTGATATGCAGGATGTTCTTGATTTGCATTAAGGGTGACCCTGGGTTCTACCCTGTCACAGCAAAAGAGTTAATTGTTTCGTGGACATAATAGTGTGAAAACAGTAAAATGATAAAGTTTGAGTGTGGTTAAGATCCCTTGGTTTGGGTCGATTCACATGCTCTGGTTCAATTAAATGCGCAATGTGTAAGCCGTATATGAACTGTTACTGGAATTCATAATAAAAGCGAGATGAGGTTTTTACCTCATCTCGCTTTTTTACAAATTGAATCGGTGTTTTATAAGCCCTGGCCAATCGATTTAAAGAGGAAATGGCGTTGACTAAACCTGCAATTCTTGCCCTTGAAGATGGAAGTATCTTTAAGGGGGTTTCTATCGGTGCAAATGGGCAATCTAGCGGAGAAGTGGTATTTAACACATCCATGACCGGTTATCAGGAAATTCTGACTGACCCATCTTATGCCCGCCAGATTGTAACCCTGACCTATCCACATATCGGTAATACAGGGGTTAATTCTGAAGATATTGAATCTGAGTCTATATCGGCGGCCGGATTAGTGATTCGAGATTTACCTCTATTAGCGAGCAATTGGCGTTCAGAAAAATCACTGGATGCTTATCTGACAGAAAATAATATTGTTGCCATTGCTGATATCGATACTCGCCGTTTAACACGTATTCTTCGTGAAAAAGGCGCACTTAATGGTTGCATTATTGCTGGCGACAATCTTACAGAAGATGCAGCCTTAAGTGCGGCGAAGGAGTTTCCCGGGTTAAAGGGGATGGATCTGGCTAAAGAGGTTACCCGATCTGATATTTCCACTTGGGATGAGTCCAGCTGGGATTTGGTGACTGGCTACGGCAAGAATAGTGATGAGTCTTACCATGTGGTCGCTTATGACTTCGGTGTTAAGCACAATATACTAAGAATGCTGGCTGACCGCGGCTGTCGCTTAACAGTGGTTCCAGCGCAAACGCCAGCTGCAGACGTACTGGCGATGAACCCGGATGGTGTATTCCTTTCAAATGGCCCAGGTGACCCCGAGCCTTGCGATTATGCGATTGCGGCGATAAAGGAAATCCTGTCAGCGAAAGTACCTGTTTTTGGTATTTGTCTCGGGCATCAGTTGCTGGCGCTGGCTAGCGGTGCGCAGACGTTGAAAATGAAGTTTGGTCATCATGGCGCTAACCATCCTGTGCAGTGTCTGGCGGATGGAACGGTAATGATCACCAGTCAGAACCATGGTTTTGCGGTTGATGAAGCATCGTTGCCCGATCATATTGAGGCAACGCACAAGTCACTGTTTGATGGCTCGCTGCAAGGTATTCGAAGAACGGATACGCCTGCATTTAGTTTTCAGGGACACCCTGAAGCAAGCCCTGGACCGCATGATGTTGCGCCACTATTTGACCAGTTTATTGAGTCGATTAAAGCGTTCCGTGAATAGCTATTTAGCTGCTGATTGCTTGAGTCATTGACTTAACGAATATACGCCGTCTTCTCGTGCTTGTTCATGGGTTTTGATAGCAACGTTTATTGACTAGGGGAAGCTATAACCGCTTACTCCTGGATTAAAACAGATATAGATGGATTGAATTCTATGCCAAAGCGTACCGACCTTAAGAGTATTTTGATTTTGGGTGCTGGCCCTATTGTTATTGGTCAGGCCTGTGAATTTGACTATTCTGGAGCGCAGGCTTGTAAAGCTCTTAGAGAAGAGGGTTATCGGGTTATTCTGGTTAACTCGAACCCTGCGACGATAATGACTGACCCGGCGATGGCAGACTCTACATATATAGAGCCCATTACGTGGAAGACTGTTGAGAAAATTATAGAGAAAGAGCGTCCCGATGCTGTCCTGCCGACGATGGGTGGGCAGACTGCGCTTAACTGTGCCTTGGATTTAGAGCGCCATGGTGTGCTTGAGAAATACAATGTTGAAATGATTGGCGCAGATGCAGATGCTATTGATAAGGCTGAAGATCGAGAGCGGTTTGATAAAGCGATGAAGGCTATTGGTCTGAGTACGCCGCGATCAGCTATTGCTCACAGCATGGAGGAGTCGTTTCAGGTTCTTGATAACCTTGGCTTCCCTTGCATTATTAGACCTTCCTTTACCATGGGAGGAACCGGAGGCGGGATCGCCTACAACCGGGATGAGTTCGAAGAGATTTGTGCCAGAGGGTTGGATCTTTCACCGACCAGCGAACTTCTTATCGATGAATCACTGATTGGTTGGAAAGAGTATGAAATGGAGGTGGTTCGTGATCGTAATGACAACTGTATCATCGTTTGTGCGATCGAGAATTTTGATGCCATGGGGGTTCACACTGGCGATTCCATTACCGTTGCACCTGCTCAAACGCTGACCGATAAAGAATACCAGATCATGCGTAACGCATCGTTGGCGGTGCTTAGAGAAATCGGTATCGAAACGGGAGGGTCTAACGTTCAGTTTGGTATTAATCCTAAAGATGGGCGCATGGTCATTATCGAGATGAACCCGCGTGTATCGCGTTCGTCGGCGTTGGCTTCAAAAGCGACAGGCTTCCCAATCGCCAAGATCGCAGCTAAGTTGGCAGTGGGTTATACCCTGGATGAACTACAGAATGATATTACAGGAGGGGCGACTCCGGCGTCATTCGAACCTTCTATCGATTATGTTGTTACCAAAATTCCTCGTTTTACTTTTGAAAAGTTCCCTCAATCTGACCAGCGCCTAACCACTCAGATGAAGTCGGTGGGTGAGGTGATGGCTATTGGGCGAACATTCCAGGAATCCATTCAAAAGGCATTGAGAGGGCTTGAGGTTGGTGCTTCAGGCTTTGACCCCAAACAAGATCTATCTGCTGAAGATGTTCGTGAAAGCCTTATCCGTGAGATGAAGACGCCAAGTGCGGAGCGCGTCTGGTATGTTGGCGATGCATTTAGGGCTGGGATGACGGTAGAAGAAATCTATGAGTACTCCGGTATTGACCCATGGTACCTGGTTCAGATTCAGGACTTAATTCAGGATGAAGCCAAGGTTGCTCAGCTGGGTAAAGCTGAGATGACGCAGGAGCTAGTGTATAAGCTTAAGCGCAAGGGCTTCTCGGATTCCCGTTTGGCAACATTGATGGATGTGTCGGAAAAAGAGTTCAGAAAACTCCGTCATGACTTAAATGTTCGCCCCGTCTACAAGCGAGTTGATACCTGTGCAGCTGAGTTTGCATCGTCGACGGCTTACATGTACTCAACGTATGAAGAAGAGTGTGAAGCTGACGCAACGGATCGGGAAAAAATCGTTGTAATCGGCGGTGGGCCAAACAGAATTGGTCAGGGCATTGAATTTGACTACTGTTGTGTTCATGCGGCCCTCGCGATGAAAGAAGATGGCTATGAAGCTATCATGATTAACTGTAACCCCGAGACAGTTTCAACTGACTATGATACCTCTGACAGGCTCTATTTTGAGCCCATTACGCTGGAAGATGTGTTAGAAATCATTGATCTGGAAAAGCCAAAAGGGGTTATTGTTCACTATGGTGGTCAGACACCTCTAAAATTGGCTCGTGGCCTGGAAGAGGCTGGTGTTCCAATCATTGGTACGTCTCCAGACGCGATAGATAGAGCAGAAGACCGAGAGCGTTTTCAGCGAATGATTCAGCGACTGAATATTCTTCAGCCGCCAAATGCGACAGTAAGAAGTCTCGAAGAGGGTGTTATTGCAGCCAAGGAAATTGGTTATCCTTTGGTTGTTAGGCCTTCTTATGTGTTGGGTGGTCGCGCTATGGAGATTGTCTATAGTGAAGCTGAGCTGACTAAATATATGCGTGAGGCGGTAAGTGTCTCGAATGATAGTCCGGTATTACTGGATCACTTTCTCAATGCCGCTATTGAGGTCGATATTGATGCGGTGAGTGACGGTAAACAGGTTGTGATCGGCTCTATTATGCAGCATATTGAGCAGGCGGGTGTCCACTCGGGTGACTCTGCGTGTTCACTGCCTCCTTATACGCTGGCAAATGACGTTCAGGATGAGATGCGCGAAATTGTTAAGCGTATGGCGTTGGAGTTGGGCGTTGTCGGTTTGATGAATGTTCAGTTGGCTTACCAGGATGGCGAGATTTACGTTATTGAAGTAAATCCGCGAGCATCGAGAACGGTTCCGTTTGTGTCAAAAGCAATTGGTGTGTCGCTGGCTAAAGTGGCAGCGCGTTGCATGGCGGGTGTTTCTCTTGAGGAGCAGGGGTTCACAAAAGAGATTATTCCTTCTCACTTTAGCGTGAAAGAATCTGTTTTTCCTTTCAATAAGTTTCAAGGGGTTGACCCTATTCTTGGGCCAGAGATGAAGTCGACTGGTGAAGTAATGGGGATTGGTGACAGCTTCGATGAGGCTTTCGCGAAAGGTGCGCTGGCGGCTGGAGAAATCTTGCCAACAGGGGGATCTGTCTTCATTAGTGTTCGTGATGCGGATAAGGCGGCAGCTGTTGCGTTGGGGAATGATCTTGTTGAAGCTGGCTTCAAGCTGGTTGCTACGAGCGGAACGGCCAAAGCGTTAAAGGATGCTGGTCTTGATGTTACGCCGATCAATAAAGTTAATGAGGGTCGCCCTCATATTGTTGATGCAATCAAAAATGACGAGATTGACTTGATCATCAATACCACAGAGGGGCGTAGAGCAATTGCTGACTCTTCTCAGATTCGTCAGTCTGCATTGCAGCACAAGGTGACTTATACCACTACGTTGGCGGGCGGCGAAGCGTTCTGTAGAGCAATTAAGTTCGGTCCTGAGAAGCTGGTTAGGCGTCTTCAAGATCTGCACTAGCGTATCGCAAGCCTGGGAGTTGTTTTAAGCAAGCTCTCGGAGCCTCACTTGATATCCTCAAGTGAGGCTTTTGTATTTTATGTCTTACTAATTTATAAAGCCGCCCTCTGTATTGTGTTGTGTGTTAAAGGGGCGCATTTTCAAGGTTGAATTAAAATGAATAGAATCCCAATGACTGTTAAGGGCGAAAAAGCCCTTCGTGAAGAAGTGCAAAAACTAAAAACAGAGGAGCGTCCAAAAGTTATCGAGGCGATAGCGGAGGCTCGGGCTCACGGTGATCTTAAAGAAAATGCAGAGTACCATGCTGCAAGAGAGCAACAGAGCTTTATTGAAGGGAGAATTTTAGAGATTGAATCAAAGCTCTCTCATGCTCAGGTCATTGATGTTACAAAAATCGACAAGAGTGGGAAGGTTATTTTCGGTACGACTGTTAACCTGATTAATGTTGATACGGATGAAGAGCTTTGCTATCAAATTGTTGGGGATGATGAGGCAGATATAAAAGCTGGAAAAATCTCAGTTTCTTCGCCTATTGCGCGTGCCTTGATTGGTAAGGAAGAGGGTGAAATTGTTCCTGTGCAGATACCTAGCGGTTTGGTTGAATATGAGATTGATGAGGTTTTACACGTATAGCCCTGGTTGTTTCTCTGGCGAAGGTAGGCTGATAGCTCAGTCAAAGAGGATGTGCACCCAATATGCAGCACGTCCTCTTAGTAATATGAGGTTGTTGGATTAATCTAAAGCAGGATTATCTAAGTAGGTTTGATAGCTTAGGGTTTGGCTGTTCCGCTTTTCGTAGAATTATTGCAATCTTTCCAATGGTTTGAACCAGTGTTGATTGAGTTTGCTCACAAAGCTCTTCAATAACGGCAGCTCTATCATCACGATCATTGAACGCAATCTTAACTTTAATTAACTCGTGGTCATCCAGTGCTCGATTGAGCTCTTGTAGCAAGCCCTCGCCAAGGCCTTTTTCGCCGACAATGATGACAGGGCTAAGTGAGTGTGCAATGGCACGGTATTGCTTTTTTTGCGCGGCGGTTAGGGTCATCTTTGTCTCTCTTAAATTTCTGCGGTTGATATCTTGAATGCGTTTAATATGGCTTCACAAAAATACGCTGTTCAAAAATATCATTATCTTTCGGGATTGGCGCTATTCTATCAGTTGTGGGCAAATGGTTAAATCAAATCAGTGTCTGATTGTTTGTATGGGGTTTTAAAATATGGCTCGTTCCAAGTCTAGTTCTCAGTGGTTAAAAGAGCACTTTGATGACCCGTATGTAAAGCTATCGCAAAAAGAGGGGTATCGTACCCGTGCGAGCTATAAGCTGATTGAGCTGCACAAAAAAGACCGGCTTTTTAAGCCTGGAATGACGGTTGTTGATTTGGGCGCGGCTCCGGGAGGTTGGTCTCAAGTTGCGATTAGGTATGTTGGTGATAAAGGTCGAGTAGTGGCAAGTGATATATTGCCTATGGACTCTATAGCGGGGGTTGATTTTGTTCAAGGCGATTTTACAGAACAAGAACCCTTTGACCGTATCCTTAATTTATTAGGTGATCAGAAGGCAGACCTTGTAATTTCAGATATGGCCCCCAATATGAGTGGTTCAGCATCTGTTGATATTCCTCGGGCGATGTATTTGGTTGAGTTGGCACTGGATATGGCTGATCAAGTGCTAAAACCAGGCGGAACTTTCGTGGCGAAAGTGTTTCAGGGCGAGGGTTTTGATGGATTGATCAAGCAGATGCGAGAGAAGTACAAAAAAGTCTATAGCAGAAAGCCTGATGCTTCTCGGGCAAGGTCGAGAGAAGTTTATCAAATAGGTGCAGGGTTTAAAGGGTAATAAATTTATTTATTTTAATGTTTGTGAACTGGCTTGGCTGACCAACATGTAGTATGTTTGGAAGCTCTAAATGTAATGAATTTTTAAAAAAGGTTGAGAGGGGTCTCTCTTGAACGATATGGCAAAGAATTTAATTCTCTGGCTGATCATAGCTGCAGTACTACTAACGGTTTTTAACAATTTTAGTATGAATCGGTCGACTGAGCCGATGGAGTATTCGCAGTTTGTAGAGCTGTATGAAAGTGGCCAGGTGCGTAAAGTGGTTATTGATGGTTTACGTATAGAAGGTTATCGCCCTGATGGTACTCGGTTTGAGACTGTACGCCCAAGTGCACCTGATTTAAATCTAATTGATGATCTTCTAAAGCATAAGGTCGCGATTGAAGGTAAAGAACCTGAAACTCAAAGTATTTGGACGCAGCTATTAGTTGCATCCTTCCCGATACTGGTCATTATTGCGGTGTTTATGTTCTTTATGCGCCAGATGCAAGGCGGTGGCGGTGGCAAAGGGCCGATGTCCTTTGGTAAGAGTAAAGCTCGATTGATGAGTGAAGATCAGATAAAAACAACATTTGCAGATGTTGCAGGTGTTGATGAAGCAAAAGAAGATGTTAAGGAGCTGGTAGAGTTTCTTCGTGACCCAAGTAAGTTCCAGCGGTTGGGTGGGAAAATCCCTCGCGGTGTTTTGATGGTAGGTCAGCCGGGTACGGGTAAGACATTGTTGGCCAAGGCGATTGCAGGCGAGGCGAAAGTACCGTTCTTTTCAATTTCGGGCTCAGACTTTGTTGAGATGTTTGTCGGTGTGGGTGCTTCTCGTGTGAGAGATATGTTTGATCAAGCCAAGAAACAATCACCGTGCATTATTTTTATTGATGAGATTGACGCGGTTGGTCGGCATCGTGGTGCCGGTTTAGGTGGTGGTCATGATGAGCGTGAGCAGACGCTGAACCAACTCTTGGTTGAAATGGACGGATTTGAAGGCAATGAAGGTGTCATTGTTATTGCTGCGACTAACCGTCCGGATGTTCTCGATCCGGCACTGTTAAGACCGGGCCGTTTTGATCGCCAGGTTGTTGTTGGTTTACCGGATATTATTGGTCGTGAGCAGATCCTGAAAGTTCATATGCGAAAAGTGCCGTTAGGGGATGATGTTGAACCTGGTTTTATAGCAAGGGGAACACCGGGCTTTTCAGGTGCAGACCTCGCAAATCTGGTAAACGAGGCTGCCTTGTTTGCTGCGCGGGCAAATCGTCGCACTGTATCAATGTCTGAATTTGAGCTTGCAAAAGACAAGATCATGATGGGGGCTGAGCGTAAGTCCATGGTGATGTCTGAGGATGAAAAGCGTAATACCGCCTACCATGAGGCAGGGCATGCCATTGTTGGTCGACTTATGCCAGAGCATGACCCTGTCTATAAAGTGAGCATCATTCCCCGGGGCAGGGCTTTAGGTGTGACCATGTTTTTGCCAGAGGAGGATCGATATAGTCATAGTCGTCGATTCTTAATTAGCCAGATTTGTAGCTTATTTGGTGGCCGTATTGCAGAAGAGCTGACGCTGGGAGTGGAAGGCGTGACGACTGGCGCATCAAATGATATTAAGAGGGCGACAGAGCTGGCTCGAAGCATGGTCACAAAGTGGGGCCTATCAGCAAAACTTGGCCCGCTAATGTACGATGAAGATAGTGAGGAAGTTTTTCTGGGGCGTTCTGCTGGTGCACCTGCAAAAGTGTTTGCGCCAGAGACGGCTCAACGTATTGATGAAGAGATCCGGCAGATTATTGATGACTGCTATGCTACTGCAGAAAAAGTGTTAGTCGATAATATGGAGAAGCTTCATATTATGGCGGATGCTCTGATGAAGTATGAAACTATTGATTCAGGCCAGATAGATGACATTATGGATGGCAATCAGCCTCGTCCGCCAAAGGGGTGGGGTGACGGTGCTCCTAAGGGGCCTGCATCAAAAGGTGGTGCTGATTCAGAGGGGCAGACTTCCTCAAAAGATGATATCGGTGATGCTGCTGGCGAGCATTAATTTTTGATATTGTTAAGAAAGGCGCGATGAACTCGCGCCTTTGGCATTTCTAAGGCGTCTAATCTTTTGTTGTTGGTGTTTAAATGAATTTCCCAAATTGTGGTATAGACCTAACCAGGCCGAGGGTTATGGGGGTTCTAAATGTCACACCTGACTCATTCTCTGATGGCGGCCGATTTAATTCGCTCGACACGGCCATTGAGCAGGCAGAAGCGATGGTTCGCGCTGGTGCATCCTTCATTGATGTAGGCGGGGAGTCTACCAGGCCGGGAGCAACACCAGTTTCACTAACGGAAGAGTTGGATAGGGTTTGCCCCGTGGTCGAGCTCATTAAGCGCAACCTGGACATTGTTGTCTCTGTTGATACCAGCACGCCGGAAGTGATGGTGGAGGCTGTTGCTGCAGGAGCTGGCCTCATTAATGATGTCAGGGCTTTGCAGCGTGAAGGCGCAATGAATACTGCAATAAATCTAGGTGTGCCTGTGTGTCTTATGCATATGCAGGGTGTGCCTGAAACCATGCAGGATAACCCGCATTACGACTCTGTTGTTGATGTTGTCGAGGATTATTTGCTGACATGCTCGAATCAGCTTGTTAATGGAGGGTTTGATCGAAGCAAAATAATCATTGATCCAGGGTTTGGGTTCGGTAAGACGCTCTCTCATAACCTTCAGCTTCTTAATGCTGTTGATAGGTTTTCAGGGCATGGGTATCCGGTTTTGGTTGGCGTTTCGAGAAAGTCGATGATTGGCTCAATTCTTAATAAGCCGGTTGATGAGCGGATGATTGGTAGTGTTGCGGCTGCGACAATAGCTGCGTACAAGGGTGCCTCTATACTTAGGGTGCACGATGTTGAAGAAACAGTTGATGCTATGTCTGTTGTGCAGGCTTTGCTTGAGGAGTGAGATATGAGTGGAAGGAAGTATTTTGGCACAGACGGTATTCGTGGAAAGGTTGGTGAAGGCGTTATAACGCCTGAATTTGTATTGAAGCTTGGCTGGGCTGTTGGTCAGACATTTAAAAAGCAAGGGCAGCGAGGGCGAGTGCTTATAGGCAAGGATACTCGGCTGTCTGGTTATATGTTTGAGTCTGCACTTGAGGCGGGGCTTTCAGCAGCGGGTGTTGATGTTGGTTTGCTGGGCCCTATGCCGACTCCCGCCATCGCGTATTTGACCCGAACTTTCAGAGCGTCAGCGGGCATTGTAATAAGTGCTTCTCATAACCCTCATTACGATAATGGGATCAAGTTTTTTTCACAAGAGGGGTTCAAGTTAGATGATGCTTTGGAGCATAAGATTGAATCCTTGTTAGATGGCGATATTGAGGTGGTGGAGTCGGCGCATTTGGGTAAGGCCTCCCGTATTGAGGATGCGGCAGGCCGCTACGTAGAGTTCTGTAAGAGTACCGTACCTTACAATATGTCTCTTGAAGGGCTAAATATTGTGTTGGATTGCGCTCACGGTGCGACCTACCATGTTGCGCCATCTGTTTTTGCTGAGCTTGGTGCAAATGTGACTACGTTGGGTGTCGAGCCTAACGGTCTCAATATCAACAAGGATGTTGGCTCTACGAGCCCTGAGCAATTGGTTAAAGCGGTTATCGAACAAAATGCTGATCTTGGCATTGCTTTTGACGGTGATGGTGATCGCGTTGTGATGGTTGATCATAAAGGTGAAGTGGTTGATGGTGATGAGTTGATATATGTTATTGCTCAAAATCGTCATGGCCGTGAACGATTGGGCGGAGGTGTTGTTGGTACTCTGATGACGAACTTCGGTGCCGAGCTTGCCTATCAGGAGATGGGGGTTCCATTTATTCGGGCGAACGTTGGTGACAGGTATGTAATGGAGAAGCTTGTCGCGAATAATTGGTTGCTTGGCGGGGAGGGGTCAGGGCATATTCTGTGTCTTGATAACTCAACTACTGGGGATGCGATTATTTCCGCATTACAGGTATTGATCGCCATGTGGGAGGAAGAGAAACCGCTGCATGAATTGAAAGGGGGTATGAATAAGCTTCCACAAACAATGATCAATGTTAAAGTGGCGCAGAAATTTGACCCTGTTTCGCATCCCGATATTGCTAAGGCTATTGAGTCAGCGGAGCAGCGTTTTGCAGGTGAAGGGCGGGTTTTACTTCGTCCATCAGGCACTGAACCGGTTATTAGAGTGATGGCTGAGGGGCGGGATGAAGCGCTCGTTCAGGACGTGGTTTCGGCGCTTGCAAAAGAAGTAGAGAGCGCGAAAATCTAGTCGGAGAGGGGTGCTGAAGAGTGTTAGTCGATCAGCTTGCGAAAAATCCTGTATTTCACTTAAAAAACGGGCTAGAGGATACTTGTAAGTTGTAAATAACTCGGTTAGTATTTGCGCCTTCTTAAATGGTGGTACAGAAAATGCGCCGTAAGGTTGTAGCTGGAAACTGGAAAATGAACGGGAATCGCCAAATCGCTAAAGATTTGGCTGTTGGTGTCTCAAAAATTGTTGAGAGACTGAACTCGTCCGCGGAAATATTGGTTGCGCCTCCTTTTGTGTTGATGACTGATGTTGCTGAAAATGTTTCATCCAGTGTGAATTTAGCTGCACAAGATGTTTCCAGTTATGACAATGGTGCATATACCGGCGAAGTGTCGGTTGATATGCTGAGTGAGTTCGGATGTGCTTATAGTATCGTCGGTCACTCGGAACGCAGGGCGTTGTTTGGTGATACTGATGAAGTTGTTGCCGCCAAAGTAGCGAAATGTGTTGAAAAAAATGTTCAGCCAATTGTTTGCGTTGGCGAGACTCTGGAAGAACGAGAGTCCGGAAAAACGCTAGAAGTGATTGGTGGTCAATTGCATAGCGCGCTAGAAAAATTAACTGGCGATGAGCTAGAAAAGGTTATTGTTGCCTATGAGCCTGTTTGGGCGATAGGAACAGGAAAAACTGCAACGCCTGAGCAGGCTCAGGAAGTGCACGAATTTATCAGGGGTGAGGTCGCTGCCCTGGATGAGGCGACTGCCAGCGTTATGCCAATTATATATGGTGGTAGCGTTAATGCCGGTAATGCAAAGAGTCTTTTTGCTATGGCAGATATTGACGGAGGCTTGGTTGGTGGGGCCTCGTTGAAACTTGAAGAATTTGAAGAAATTTGCAAGGCGATAGGTTAATTGTATGGAATGGTTAGAGACGATAGTTCTTGTGGTTCATGTGCTGGTCTCTGTTGGCCTGATCGGTTTGGTTCTTCTTCAGCAAGGAAAGGGCGCTGATGCAGGTGCTTCTTTCGGTGGCGGTGCATCACAAACAGTATTTGGTAGTCAGGGGAGCGGCAATTTTTTAACCAAAACAACATCGTTGCTTGCGGTGGTGTTTTTTGTAACCAGCTTCTCATTGGCTGTGTTTGCAAAGCAGCAGTCAAGAGTGGCTGTTGATCAGGGTATTGCTGTTCCGGTGGTAAAAGAGAGTGAGTCTTCTGGGTCAGAAGTAGAGGGTGCCATTGATTTGGAGGCGCCTCAGCTTGAAACTCAAGAGCAAGGAACTGATGCTCCCGAGCTGGAGTGATCGAGTTAAATAAGTAAGGTGATAAGTTTAGCCGAAGTGGTGAAATTGGTAGACACGCTACCTTGAGGGGGTAGTGCTCTTTGGGCGTGCCGGTTCAAGTCCGGCCTTCGGCACCAATTAGGAGCGACTTGAGTGATCAAGTCGCTCTTTTGCTTTCTGGGTATCCGCTTCTAGTGGTGAAGTTAGTGTTGCGTATCCTTGACCGTGTAGGTCTGTGGGAATATAATGCCCCGATTGTATTACGGATATTGTATGTATCTCGTATTTTGTGGGTTTGTGTTATAAAAGTACGCTAATCTACGTAATGGTTACAGATATCTGCGTATTGATTGCAGAAATCTTGCAAAAAGCCCCTCATGAAGGGGCTTTTTGCTAGTTTAAAATGGGCATTTAGGCCCATTTTTTATTTGTGCTGAAAATTGGTTGACTCGGAGTAGGAATTTGTCCGGAAAACAACGAATACTTGATGAAATGATTCGCCCTGTAGTTGAAGGTTTAGGCTATGAATTTTGGGGAATAGAATTTATTTCTCAGGGTAAGCATTCGGTGCTTAGGGTGTTTATCGATAGTGAAAACGGCATCATGCTAGAGGATTGCGAAGCGGTAAGCCGACAGGTTAGTGGTGTGATGGATGTTGAAGACCCTATTGCAGGTGAGTATGCACTAGAAGTCTCTTCTCCCGGAATGGATCGGCCATTATATACGCTTGATCAGTTTGAGCGTTATGCAGGGCACAAGGTGAGTTTAAGGCTCCGAATGCCTTTTGATGGTCGAAGAAAGTTTGAAGGTGTGCTGAAAGGTATTGAAGGCAGTGATGTTGTCATGGTGGTTGAGGATACAGAGTATCTTTTCCCGGTTGACAGTATTGATAAAGCTAACGTTGTACCACAGTTTGATTAAATGGGTTTGAGGGCAACGCAATGAATAAAGAAATATTGCTAGTTGTAGAAGCGGTTTCCAACGAAAAAAATGTTGATAAAGATGTCATATTTGAAGCTATTGAGTTGGCGCTGGCTATGGCAACTAAGAAACGATATGACGAAGAAGAAACTGTAGATATTTATGTCACTATCGATCGCAAAACAGGCGAATATGATGCGTTCCGTCGTTGGACTGTGGTAGATAACGATACGGTACCTGGACTAGGTGATGACTTGACTTTGGAAGAGGCTCAGGAAATCAACCCGGCGCTTAAACCGGGAGATATTCACGAAGAGCAGGTAGAGCCTGCTGCGTTTGGGCGCATTGGTGCCCAAGCCGCTAAACAAATTATTGTTCAGAAGGTTAGGGAAGCAGAGCGAGCACGTATTGTTGATAGCTATAGAGATCGTGTTGGTGAGCTTGTCTCGGGAACGGTAAAGAAGGTTACCAGAGACAATGTCATTGTTGATTTAGGCAATAACGCAGAAGCCCTTTTGCCAAGAGATAACCTTATCCCAAAAGAAATATTTAGAATGGGGGATCGTGTCAGGGCGCTTCTGTCCGAAATTAGCACAGAAGGCCGTGGTCCACAGTTAATCTTGAGCCGAACCAGTTCCAAGATGCTGATTGAACTATTCAAAATAGAAGTACCGGAAATCGCAGAGGAAGTTATCGAGATTAGAGCCGCGGCGAGAGATCCTGGCTTAAGGTCTAAAATAGCGGTTAAAACTAACGATGGAAGGATCGACCCTGTTGGTGCCTGTGTAGGTATGCGAGGCGCCAGGGTTCAAGCTGTTTCGGGTGAGTTTGGTAACGAGCGAATTGATATTGTGCTATGGGATGACAACCCTGCCCAGCTTGTTGTTAATGCAATGGCACCGGCAGAAGTCGCATCTATTGTCGTTGATGAAGATACACACTCAATGAGTGTTGCTGTCGCAGAAGAAAACTTGGCAATGGCAATTGGTCGAGGTGGACAAAATGTAAGGCTCGCCAGTGAATTAACTGGGTGGGTCTTGAATGTCATGACCGAAGATGAAGCTGGAAGGCAGAAGGAAGAAGAAGTCGGCCGCTTTGTAGAAAACTTTATTGACGCACTTGATGTGGATGAAGAGCTGGCAACAGAGCTTGTTGAAGAAGGGTTTACCTCTTTAGAAGAAATTGCCTATGTGCCACTGGAAGAGATGGTTGCTATTGACGGGTTTGACGAGGACTTGGTTGAAGAACTAAGACGACGGGCAAAAGATCAGCTATTGAACCAGGCAATCGCTTCAGAAGAAGCACTTGAGGGGACAGAGCCAGCAAAAGACCTTCTGGAAATGGATGGAATGGAGCGACACCTAGCATTTGTTCTCGCCAGTAAAGGTATCGTTTCCATGGAAGATCTTGCTGAGCAGTCAGTTGATGATCTTATCGATATTGAAGGCATCGACGAAGAACGTGCCGGCCAATTAATTATGACGGCTCGAGCACCCTGGTTTGAAAACCAGTAGTAGTGGCGAGAAGTAGGAGAATGAATAATGTCAGAAGTTACCGTAAAGAAACTCGCTGAAGATGTTGGCGCCCCAGTCGACCGTTTGTTGAAACAAATTCAGGCCGCCGGTCTTAAGCACACATCAGAAACAGATGTTATGTCTGCTGATGAGAAACAGGCCTTATTGTCATTTCTAAAAAGAAGTCATGGCGAATCGGACGCTGAAGCAAAGAAAATTACCCTAAAGAGAAAAACGACTAGCACGCTTAAAGTTGCGGGTATGCAGGGTAAAACAAAAACGGTTAACGTAGAGGTTCGTAAAAAACGAACTTATGTTAAGCGTAGCGAAGTGAGTGTTGATCTTGAAGCTGAGAAGCAAAAGCAGCTTGAAGAAGAGATGGCTCGTAAAAAAGCTGAAGAAGCAAGCATCCAGGCTGAAAAAGAGCGCAAAGAAGCTGAAGCCAAGAAACTTGCTGAAGAGCAAGCTAAGTTAGCCGAAGCTGCCAATAAGGAAAAAGAATCTGCCCCAGCGGGTGAGAGAAAGCACAGAACGCCAGAAGCCGCACCTAAGAAAGCTCATGTGCCTGCAAAAGATGATGCGAAGAAAGGGCATAAGAAAAAGGGGCGTAGTGATCATGATGATAGCGAAAGCAGACATCGTCGTGAGAAAGCCAAGTCTGCTGGAAAAGGCGGCAGAAAAGGTGGATTTGTTTCGCTGACAGGTGAAGAAGAGTCTCGTCACCGTAAGATACGCAGCAAGAAGAAGCCAAAAGCGGATAGAGAGCATCAGTTTGAGAAGCCTACTGAGGCTCAGGTGCACGAAGTTCAGGTTCCTGAAAGTATAACGGTTTCAGAACTGGCTTCTCGAATGAATGTTAAGGGCACCCAGGTTGTTAAAGTGCTGTTTGGTCTAGGTGTTATGGCAACCATTAACCAAACAATAGATCAAGAGACGGCGACGCTTGTTGTTGAAGAAATGGGACACACGCCGACGCTGATTCAGGATGATGCAGTTGAAACCAATATTATTGACTCTATTGACTACGAAGGCGAAGAAGTAACACGCGCGCCAGTCGTGAGTGTGATGGGGCATGTTGACCATGGTAAGACCTCTCTTCTTGACTATATTCGTCGGGCTAAAGTGGCGGCGGGCGAGTCTGGTGGTATTACCCAGCACATCGGTGCATACCATGTAGAGACTGGGCATGGCATGATCTCCTTCCTTGATACGCCTGGACACGCGGCCTTTACAGCGATGCGGGCTCGTGGAGCAAACAGTACCGATATCGTTATCCTGGTTGTTGCCGCGGATGATGGTGTGATGCCTCAGACCGAGGAAGCTGTTCAGCATGCGCGTTCAGCAGGTGTTCCTATTATCGTTGCTGTGAACAAAATAGATAAAGAAGCCGCAGACCCTGATCGAGTTAAGAACGAGCTTGCTGCTAAAGATGTTATTCCAGAAGACTGGGGTGGTGATGTTCAGTTTGTTGAGGTTTCTGCTCATACAGGGCAGGGCATTGATGAGCTGTTGGATGCTGTTCTTCTCCAGTCAGAACTGCTGGAGCTAAAAGCGGTACCGTCTGCACCCGCGAAAGGTGTTGTGGTTGAAGCAAGCCTGGATAAGGGACGCGGGGCGGTATCAACCGTTCTAATTCAGAATGGAACGTTGCGCCAAGGTGATGTTGTCATTGCCGGTATGTTCTTTGGTAAAGTTCGGGCCATGCTTGATGAGAACGGACAAAAAGTTTCGGAAGCAGGTCCTTCTATCCCGGTTGAGATCTTAGGTCTAAATGGAACGCCAGATGCGGGCGATGATTTTATTGTTGTGCCTGATGAAAAGCGTGCACGTGAAGTGGCTAATTTCCGACAGGGTAAATACCGGGATGTCAGGTTCCAGCGACAGCAGTCTGCGAAACTTGAAAACCTATTCCAGGGAATGGGACAGGACGAAGTTAAGAATCTTAATATCGTTCTTAAGACCGATGTTCGCGGATCTCTTGAGGCATTGACAGCCGCGCTTGCAGAAATCGGTAACGAAGAAGTGCAAGTGAAAATTGTTTCCAGCGGTGTAGGTGGTATTGCTGAAACTGATGCTAACTTGGCTCTGGCAACCAATGCTGTAATCATTGGCTTTAATGTTCGGGCAGATGCTGCGGCCAAGAAAGTTATTGATGCAGAAGGGCTTGACCTTCGTTACTACAGCGTCATCTACGATATTATTGATCATATCAAGAAAGCGCTTACCGGAATGCTGGCGCCAGAATTTAGAGAAGATATCGTTGGCTTGGCAGAGGTTCGTGATACGTTCAGATCTCCAAGATTTGGTCAGGTTGCAGGATGTATGGTCACAGAAGGAACGATTTACCGGAACAAGCAAATCCGGGTTCTGCGTGACAACGTCGTTATCTTTGAAGGTGAGCTAGAGTCACTGCGCAGATTTAAGGATGATGTTAACGAAGTTCGTTCTGGTACCGAATGTGGTATCGGTGTTAAGAATTACGATGTAAAAGTAGGCGATAAGATTGAGGTCTTTGACTCAGTAAGAGTTGAAAGAAAGCTCTAACTTGCCCTTGGTGCCCCAAAGTCTTGGGGCACTTTGTTTACATGCTTTTAGTCGGTCACAACCGTTTAATTGAGAAACTATGCCTAAAGAATTTAGCCGTACACAGAGAATCGCAGACCAGATACAGCGAGACCTTGCCCAGCTAGTACAAACGGGTTTAAAAGATCCTCGCATTGGGATGGTGACGATCAACGATGTTCGGGTCAGTCGTGATATGGGGTATGCAGATGTCTATATCACGGTTTTAACCGCAGAAGAGTTGGATGAGCACTCAGAGGAAATCAAAGTCACATTAGATGTCCTCAACAAGGCTGCTGGCTTTTTGAGAAATGAATTAGGCCGCGCACTTAAAATCAGAATGGTGCCTCATTTACGTTTTTACTTTGATAAAACTGTAGGTGAAGGGCGTAGAATGTCTAACTTGATCGATAAGGCTCGTTCCAAAGACCAGCAGCTTGCCGGAAGTAAAACGAGTTCCTCTACTGACGACTCGAAAGGTTAACTCTCTTGGGGCGCAGAAAAAAAGGCCGCAAAATTAGCGGCGTTCTTCTTTTAGATAAACCCACTGGAATTACATCAAACAAAGCGCTACAAAAAGTTCGTTGGTTGTTTGATGCCAATAAGGCTGGACACACGGGTAATTTGGATCCGTTGGCAACCGGCGTCTTGCCGATTTGCTTTGGGGAAGCCACTAAGTTTTCTCGCTACCTCCTTGATGCAAATAAGGCTTATCGTACAACCGCAAAGCTCGGAGTCATCACTGATAGTGGCGATAGCGATGGGAATGTACTGGAAACGCGTGCAGTAAATGAAATTGTGCGAGGCCCATTGCTGGAAATTATTAGCCAATTTGTCGGTGATGTTGAACAAGTCCCTCCTATGTTTTCCGCTCTTAAGCATAAAGGTAAGCCTTTATATGAGTATGCCCGGGCTGGCGTTGAGGTAGAGCGAAAAGTTCGGAATGTAACTATTTTCAAAATAGAGCTGCTCGATATTAGAGATGGTGAGTTTGATCTGGAAGTTTATTGCAGTAAAGGGACATATATTCGTACGCTAGTTGAAGATATTGGTGAAGCTCTGGGCTGTGGCGCTCATGTATCTATGCTCAGACGGATAGAAGCAGGGCCTTTTTCACTTGACCAGACAGCCACTATTGAACAACTTGAGGTGTTGCGAGAAAACGAAAAAACGTCTGAGTTAGACGGTTTTCTACTGCCAATTGATATAATGCTGGAAGGATTTGGTAAAATTTGCCTGAATAGTGAGCAATCTGACTCGATATTACATGGGCAAGGGGTTAGAATAGCGCACTCTTTAGAGCCTGGGTTAGTTCGAGTTTATTCTAGCGATGACTCTCCAGGTGAGCGATTTATCGGCATGGCCGAAATCATGGCTGATGGTGAGATAGCGCCACGCCGGTTGGTGAATTTTGATTCTAATGACTAAACTATTGTTCTGATGGTTGGTTAGCGGAGTCGAATGTCAGTAGCTGTAAATATGCGCGGTTACTGAAAACTTTAATTTATGCATATTGAGGAGACTAAACATGGCGTTAAGTGCCGATGAAAAATCAAAAGTTGTAAGTGAGTACCAGCGTTCAGAAGGCGATACTGGTTCCCCAGAAGTTCAAGTTGCATTGTTGACGGTTAACATCAACAAATTGCAAGGTCACTTCAAGGAAAACAAGCAGGATCACCATTCTCGTCGCGGACTTATTCGCATGGTTAACCAGCGTCGTAAGCTGCTTGACTACCTGAAGAAGAAAGACGCAAGCCGTTATGTTGATCTGATTGGTCGACTTGGTCTACGTCGATAAGACTCAGGCATAGATGAGCAATGAGCCGCGCTTGCAAGGTGTTGTTAATACACAATGCTGGAGCGGGCTCGCTGCATAAGTACCGGATTATTCTTTTATAGGGGTAATCCGGTATTTTTTTTTTGTGCTATGGTGTTATGGTTACGCTTGAACCATTGCGATGATTTTTCAGTAAAGAATCCTTTAGAAAGAATTTATTTGGTGTTGCTTCGGCCAGATGTCGGCCGCAGTAGCAAGTTGGAACTGGGATATATATTAAATAATTGACAGGAGCCGTCGTGACTACGGTAACAAAAACTTTTAAATACGGTAATTCTTCAGTGACCTTGGAAACAGGTCGCATTGCGCGCCAAGCAACAGGCGCTGTTCTTGTGTCGGTTGATGACACATCTGTACTGGTGGCAGTGACTGCTGCAAAAACAACTAAACCGGGACAAGACTTCTTCCCACTATCTGTTCACTACCAGGAAAAGAAGTATTCTGTAGGTAAGATTCCGGGTGGATTTATTAAGCGCGAAAATCGCCCAAGTGAAAAAGAGACGCTAACGTCTCGATTGATAGATCGACCTATCCGCCCTCTATTCCCTAAGGGGTTTATGAACGAGGTTCAGGTTGTTTGTCAGGTTATGTCAGCAAACAAAACTCAGGACGCCGATATTGCTGCGATGATTGGTGTTTCTGCTGCGCTGAGCATTTCAGGCATTCCATTTAACGGTCCGATTGGGGCTGCACGTGTTGCATTTACCGACGAAGATGGCTATTTGCTTAACCCATCTTATGAGCAACTGGAGACATCTCTCCTTGATATGGTTGTTGCGGGCACAAAAGACGCCGTTCTAATGGTGGAATCTGAAGCAAAAGAGCTAACAGAAGATGAAATGTTAGGTGCTGTGCTGTTTGCTCATCAGGAAATGCAAGTTGTTGTTGATGCGGTTGCAGAATTTGCGGCTGAAGCAGGAAAGGAAAAGTGGGATTGGCAGCCAGAAGAAACCAACGAAGGGTTACTTGAGGCCGTTAAATCAGGCTTTGCAGAGCAGATTAATGAAGCTTATACCATCAGCGACAAAATGGCTCGTTACAGCCGGTTAGAAGAAATCCGTACTCAAGCCGTTGAGAAGTTGGCAGGTAGCGAAGATGGTCAAGCAAGTGAAGAGGATGTAAAAGGTTTCTTCAGCAAGCTTGAAAAGAATATTGTTCGTTCACGCATCATTAAGGGTGAACCTCGTATTGATGGAAGAGACACTAAAACGGTTCGTGCAGTCAATGTTGAAGTCGGTGTACTTCAAAACACTCATGGCTCAGCGCTCTTTACACGTGGTGAAACCCAGGCAATTGTAACCACTACATTAGGTACAGCAAGAGATTCCCAGCTGGTAGAAACACTGCAGGGCGAACAGAAAGAAGCCTTTATGCTGCACTACAACTTCCCTTCATACTCTGTTGGCGAATGTGGTCGAATGGGCGCTCCAGGGCGTCGTGAAATCGGCCATGGTAAGTTGGCTAGCCGTGGTATTCAGGCAGTTCTTCCTTCTCAGGAAGAGTTCCCTTATGCCGTTCGAGTTGTTTCTGAAATCACTGAATCTAATGGTTCAAGCTCTATGGCCAGTGTGTGTGGTAGTAGTCTTGCGTTGATGGATGCGGGTGTGCCGATTAAAGCACCGGTTGCAGGTATTGCAATGGGGCTGGTTAAGGAAGGTACAGAGTTTGCCGTATTGACCGATATCCTTGGTGATGAAGATCACTTGGGTGATATGGACTTTAAAGTGGCAGGTACAGCAGAAGGCGTGACTGCGCTTCAGATGGATATCAAGATTGAAGGTATCACTGAAGAGATCATGGAAATCGCGCTAGAGCAGGCTCAGAACGCGCGTATCGAAATCTTGGGTGAAATGAATAAGGTTATTGAAACTTCGCGTGAGAAGGTTTCTGATAAAGCACCGTCAATGCACAACCTTAAGGTTCACCCTGATAAGATTCGTGACATTATCGGTAAAGGTGGCGCAACAATTCGCTCAATCTGCGAAGAGACCAATGCTTCGATCGATATTGAGGATGACGGTTCTGTTCGAGTGTATGCTGAGACATTGGAAGGGGCGGAAGCTGCGATACACCGCATCAATGAAATTACAGCTGAAGCAGAAGTGGGCTCAGTATACGAAGGTAAGGTTGAGCGCATCGTAGATTTTGGTGCGTTTGTTAATATCTTGCCAGGTAAAGACGGGCTTGTTCATATTTCTCAAATCTCCCAAGAGCGAATTGAGAATGTAAAAGATGTTCTTTCTGAAGGTCAGATGGTTAAGGTCAAGGTGCTTGATGTCGATGCACGTGGCCGTATCAAGTTGACAATGAAAGGTCTTGAAGAAGGTGCAGAAGCATAATCTGTATCGACTTATAAAAAGGGAGCCTAAATGGCTCCCTTTTTTTTTAAGCATTTAGTCAATACAGTATTAATGCAAACCCCTAACCCAAATAGTTACTCTGTGCTTAATGGGTTCTGGTTAATCAGTTCAAACTGCGAGTCGAATTATATTCTATGAACTTTAGCGTGTAATCGATATATCCGGCTGATGCGAATGTCGCTGTGTGCGGTGTGTCTGTTACAAGGAACTCTTTAGGTTCGGATGCTTGTTGGAAAATCGTCTGGCCGTGGTGGAACGGGATAACTATATCGTTGGTGCTGTGAATCACCAGTAAAGGGATCGGTGCTATTTTTTCTATACTGCTCTCGGAGTCGTAGCTTGATGGTATCAACCATGACAGCGGATATTGAAATGGCCAGGTTAGCCAGGCCTCGCTCAACTTTTCTTGTGCTATGCCCCTAAAGCTGGGAAAGCCTGCATCAACTATGATGCCACTAACATGCTCTTCAAGGCCTATTGTTCGGCTCGCAAAGCTAAGTGTGAGTGCGGCGCCAAGACTTTGTCCTAATATAAACAGATCTTTGTCATTCGCCCCGGCTTGCGATGTTACCCACTGGTAGCCCTGCTTAATATCTTCCAGAGCACCTTCTATATCTGGTGATCCGGTAGATTTTCCATAGCCACGATAGTCTAAGGCAAAAACCTCATATCCTTCTTGCACAAGCCATACAACGCTGCCAGTGTGCGTGCTGATGTTTTCTGCGTTCCCGTGCAAAAAGTAAATTATCCCTCGGCTTTGTCCGTCTGGCCTTAGGTGCCAGCCATGAATGATCTCACCGTCTGAGGTTCTTAAGTAGATATCGTCATATTCTATGTTGGCTTGCTTGGGGGTAAAATAGTGAGTTTTATCGGGGAAAAAAAAGAGCCCGCTGCAAGCGCTTAGACCTAAGCATATCGTCAATAAGATAATGAGGAAGGAGATCTTACGCAGCAGGTGATGGGTGTTGTTTCTATCAGGGCTTTGCATGTGCATAGTTAAGTGTCAATACTTGTTGTTCGGAATAGTGTAGTAATTGCTTTACTAAGCATAACATTATTGTATCCAAATTCTAAAAAAGCATATTCTTAGTTCTAATCGCTTGCTTTATTGCCTTTGTTCTACTTTAATTCGGGATAGTCACTTGAAAAGACAATGTTTTTTTGGGACGATCAGTGACGATGGATCGGCTATTGAGTGAATTGCTGCAAAGCAAGGAACGGTAAATAGAATAGAAATCGGCTAATGCAATTACGATTCACTCTTATGTTTACTTTGAGCAATTGCTCGTTGTTGGGTAAGCAAGACATAGAATGGATGTAATTAGCTAATTTAAAATTTCAAATGCAATGTTTAATTTTGATCAGTTGCATCGAATGAAAAGTAAGAGGAATTACAATGAAAAGAGTTTTACTAGCGACAAGTTTAATGGCAGCTTCTTTATCAGCTTCTGCGGTTGTTCCAGGTGGAGACAGCTGTGGTTGGGGTAACATGTTATTTGAAGGGCAGTCAGGCCTTCCTATGCACGTTCTTGCTTCAACCACCAACGGTACGTCAGGTAACGCTACATTCGGTATGACTAGTGGTACAAATGGTTGCTCTGCAGATGGAACGCTAACTTATGGTGGTAAGTCGATGATCGACCTGTCAAGCATCATGGGTGAGTTCTCTGAAGACGTTGCTCGTGGTCACGGTGATGCATTGACTACAGTCGCAGTTGCACTTAATGTTGAAGCTCAGGATCGTCAGGTTTTTGATGCAGTAATGCACGAAAACTTTGCTGTTATTTTCCCAAATGAAAATGTAACAGCTGAAGAAGCAATGGCTACAGTATTGAAGGTAATGAAGGCTGATAGCCGTTTAAGCAAGTACGCTGCTTAATTTGCCAGATAAAGAGTGCCTAACTGTTTAGGTGCTCTTTTTTAATGACATTGATTCAATCGCGTATAAGCAACCACTATATAACTTTCACACCATAATATGACTATCGCATACATCTTACTTGATGTATTGTGCGACACTTCTTAGCGTATTTGTTCATTCCACTCTTCTAAGTTTTAAATATATGTATCTGTTACGTTTGTTGATTTCCTTTTTGCTGTTTGGCTGGCTACCCGCTATAAATGCATTTGCTGATACAGGTCTTTCTGGCACTGGTCTTTCTGATACTGATAGTAAAAATCAAATAAGAAGTTATGCCGAGTCAGCCAAAATGAAGGCTGCTGATCTTAAGCTTTCAGAGGAAACAACATGGAGGGCGTTGCTGCACTATAGGCAAGACAGCTTTTCAGAATCGGGCGTAAGCAGTTATGTTGATGACTCTGCTTTCTTCTTCTCGCCTATGGGGCATTACGATGCGGAGCAAGAACTGCAAAGCACAATCGATGCGCTTTTCTTACCTGAAAGCCTGGGTAACGAGCACGCACAGTGCCGCTTTGTTTACCGTTTTCAGTGGATTACCAGCAAACTGAACCTTGACCTGGATAAAATGCCTGTTGCACAGTGCACTGACTACCTTGAATGGCGCAAGCAGGTAAACGCTCACTCTGTTTCACTGATATTCCCCGCTACAGCGCTTAATAGCCCATCGTCTATGTTTGGGCATACTTTACTGAGGTTTGACCCAAAGGATGTTGAGGGAGGGTCTGACTGGCTTTCGTACGCGCTTAATTTTGGTGCCAATATTAATAATGATGATAACTCTGTTTCATTTGCCTTCAGAGGGCTGGCGGGCGGTTATCCTGGTGTCTATAACATGATGCGTTACTTTGAGAAAATCAAAGAATACAACAGGATGGAAAACCGGGATATCTGGGAGTACAAACTTAATTACACGCCGGAAGAAGTTGACCTGATTCTCACTCATGTTTGGGAATTAAAAGATATAAATTTTGACTACTATTTCTTTGATGAAAACTGTGCATTCAGGCTCTTGGAGTTGCTTGAGCTGGTGCGTCCTGAAGTGAATCTCACTGAACGCTTTAAGCTCGATGCGATACCCACCAATACCGTTCGAGCGGTAGTGGAAGAGGGGTTGGTAGAGAGCACTCATTTTAGACCTTCTGAGCTTGCTGAGCTGCATGCGCGTATTGACTCCTTGCCCAAGTCTATTCAGCGGCTTGGTAGAGCATTGGCGGACGATATTGAGGTGATGCAGTCGCCTGAGTTCATGGCATTGAGTCAGGAGCAACAAGGCGAAGTAGTGCAAATTGCCTATAGCTATTTGCGTTATGTCCAGCTTCAAACCCAGCGTGACGAGGAGATGGCGAAAAGAAGTTATCAGCTACTGCTGGCGTTGAACAAGTTATCGTCAAAAAAGGTTGAAGTTGCCAGACCCGATGCGCCGGAAACCGGGCATAAGACCATTACCGCAGGTATTTCTGCTGGTGAGCGAAATGATGATGTATTTCAGCAGGTCAATTATCGTGTTACTTATCACGATTTGCTGGATAACGAAAAAGGCTATTTACGTGGCGCTCAGATCATTTTATTTAATACGGAATTACGGCACTACAATAATGATGGTTTAAAACTAAACCGTTTTGATATTGTTGATATTACGTCGTTGTCAAAGCGCAACCTATTTCTTAAACCGCTCTCGTGGAAGGTTCAGGTCGGCTATGAAAGGTTATATAGCCGGGGTGATGAGGTTGGAGTGCTGCAATTAAATGGCGGGGCAGGGCATAGTTATGAAATAACAGATGATGTTGAGGTATTTGGTTTTTTAACCGGAAGAGTTGAGCATAACAAGCAGTATAACTCTATTCTGGAGCCTGCTATTGGTGCTGAGACTGGTTTGCTGTATTACTCGCCAATAGGTGCGCAAAAGCTGGATGTGCAGGGCTATCAATTTCTCAATGATGACTACCGGGTAAGAGCTTCGTTTAGTCAGAACTTCAATATTGCGGTAGATCATGCCATAAGGCTGTCAGTCGCTCAGGAGTGGCATGACGATGACGATTTCTATGACGTTTCGATAGGTTATCGCTACTACTTCTAGCACAAAAAAACAGTGCCAAGTCCTGGATGGGGCGTTGTTGGGGGTATCGTTGGAGAGGGGAAAGCTAAAGAGCTGGCCGTGCGGTTTATTGCCCGGCCAGCTATAATTTATCCGCCTAGATAGGCCTTACGAACATCTTCATTGATGAGTAGGTTGTCGCCTGTATCCTGGAGCACGACTTCACCGTTCTCAAGCACATAACCTCTGTCGGCCAAACGCAAGGCCTGGTTTGCATTTTGCTCCACCAAAAAGACGGTCATGCCTTCATCTCTCAATTGCTCGATAATTTCGAATATCTGATTAATGATGATAGGTGCCAAACCTAATGAAGGTTCATCCAGAAAGATCATGCGGGGTTTGGTCATCAATGCTCGACCAATCGCCAGCATTTGCTGCTCCCCTCCTGACATAGTTCCACTGCGCTGATTCTGGCGCTCTCGTAGCCGCGGAAATAGCTTAAAAACATGCTCTAGTGTGGCGTCAAAGTCGCGCTTGTTGGTAAAGAAACCACCCATATGAAGGTTCTCAAGGACGGTTAGGCCTGAAAACACGCGTCGTCCCTCGGGAACAATCGCCAAACCGCTTCGCATTATCTCTGCGGTGTTGGTATGTGTAATGTCTTTTCCTTCAAAGAAAATCTGCCCCGAGCTCGCTCTTGGGTCACCACATACGGTCATCAGTAGTGTTGATTTCCCGGCACCGTTTGCACCGATCAAAGAGACGATTTCGCCTTCATTAACCTCCAGTGATACGCCCTTTAACGCTTCAATCTTACCGTAATGGGTATGAACGTTTTGTAACTTCAGCATTTATACCTCTCCCAAGTAAGCTTTGATAACGTCTGGGTTTGCTCTGATTTCGTCAGGTGTGCCAGATGCAAGGGGTCGACCTTGATTTATTACGAATATTCGATCAGAAATGCCCATAACAAGGTTCATGTCATGTTCAATGAGCAAAATCGAAACATTGTAATCTTCTTTAAGGCTGACAATTAACTCATCAAGCTCTTTGGTTTCTTTAGGGTTAAGGCCTGCTGCTGGCTCATCAAGCATCAACAAACCAGGTTCAGTAACCATGCAGCGCGCTATTTCAAGTCTTCGCTGCTGGCCATAAGCCAGGTTCCCAGCTTCCCTGTTGGCAAAGTCCAGCAGGTTTACTTTCTTAAGCCAGTAGACCGCTCTGTCTATCGACTCTTGCTCTTTCTTGCGATAAGAAGGGGTTTTAAACAGCCCTGAGAACAAATTGGTATTCACATGCCGGTGCTGAGCGACCAGCAGGTTTTCGATAACCGTCATTTGACTAAATAGCCGCACGTGCTGAAATGTTCTTACCATTCCCAGTCGGCTTATTTTGTAATCTGCAAGCGTGTGGATCTCTTGCCCTTTGTAGCTGATATTTCCACCAGTGGGCGTGTAGAAACCGCTAATGCAGTTAAAAACGGTTGTTTTTCCTGCGCCGTTCGGGCCAATAACCGAGATAATTTCCCGCTCTTTTACATCAAGCGATACGCCATCAACGGCCAATAGCCCGCCAAAGCGCATGGATAAGTCTTTAACGTTTAACATCAAATCAGCCATTGGTCAGCTCCATATGTCTACGCTTCATTGGGAGCAAACCCTGTGGTCGCCAGATCATCATTAATACCATCATTAAACCAAACATTAGCATTCGGTACTCTTGGAACTCTCGTGCAAGCTCCGGTAGTACTGTCATGGCAATTGCAGCCAGAATTATTCCAAGCTGAGACCCCATGCCACCTAACACAACAATGGCGAGAATGATGGCGGACTCAATAAATGTAAATGACTCGGGGCTTATAAAGCCTTGTCTGGCAGAGAAGAATGCACCGGCAAAGCCCGCAAATGATGCGCCAATGGTAAATGCAGAAAGCTTGATAACCGTTCTGTTAAGACCTAGTGAGCGGCATGCTATTTCGTCTTCTCTAAGCGCTTCCCATGCTCTGCCTACGGGCATACGAATGAGGCGTCTGATAACGAATATGGTTAGTAAAACGAGTAGCAAGGCGAGCAAGTACAAGAATATGACTTTATAGCCACTGTTGTAATCGATGCCGAAAAATTCGTGAAACGGCACGTTACCTTCTTCTTTCGCTCGGCGCCCAAACTCAAGACCAAACAGTGATGGCTTGGGAATGCTGCCTATTCCATTTGGGCCACCGGTAATATTGGTCCAGTTGTTGAGCAGAATGCGAATAATCTCGCCAAAGCCAAGTGTCACGATAGCCAGGTAGTCGCCCCGAAGCCTTAATACGGGGAAGCCCAGGATAAAGCCGAACGTCGCGGCAAATAACCCTGCAAGAGGCAGACATACCCAGAATGAAAGGCCAAAATACTGGTGGAGCAGGGCATAGCTATAAGCGCCAACGGCATAGAATGCAACGTACCCCAAGTCGAGCAGGCCTGCCAGGCCAACAACGATATTAAGACCTAAGCCCAGCATGACATAAATGAGTACCAATGTGGCTAAGTCTACGTTGCCTCGAGAGGCGAAGAATGGCCAAACTAGTGCCAAAGCGACAACAATAAGCGTAAACAGTTTTTCACGCTTGTCTCTTTGTGCTTGAGAGAGGACAGAGGGGGCACCATAGGCTTTCCTTGGTAGTGGAATGCTCTTGGCTACTGCGGTGATGTTTTCTTTCCATAGTTGAAAGAAGAAAACGACCAGAGCTGCAATTAGAATCGAGGTGATTGTTTTGGCATCAGCACCTTCAATACCCAGCGTAATGCCATCTGCAACCAGATTTAAACCCAAAAGCGGGAAAGCAAGAATTAAAGTAACGACACCTGCAATCAGTGCAGGGATAAATTTCTCTTTCATTAAATCTTCTCCACCTCTGGTTTTCCGAGCAAGCCAGTCGGACGGAATAATAAAATAAGTATCAACAACCCGAATGAAACAACATCTTTGTATTCCGAGCTGAAGTAAGCTGAAGTCATACTTTCGGTAACGCCTAGAAGCAGTCCGCCTAGCATTGCGCCCGGAATGCTGCCGATTCCTCCGAGTACGGCCGCGGTGAAGGCTTTAAGCCCTGCGATAAAGCCAACGTATGGATTAGTTACCCCGTAGTACAAGCCGAGAAGAAGGCCGGCAACGGCAGCGAGTGCTGCACCTATGACAAATGTAAGAGAGATTATACGGTTGGTATTGATGCCTAATAATCCTGCCATCTTCATGTCTTCAGACACTGCGCGACAGGCACGCCCCATGCGGGATTTGGCGATAAAGAGTGTAAGCCCTCCCATCGTGATAAAGGTAGCGATAAATATGAAAAGCTGCATGTAGGATAGGGTTGCCTGAAAACCTTCTGGAGGTCCAAAGCTCCAGCCACCTTGTATCAGTGATGGCATGGCAATATCTCTTGAACCTTGGGCGATTCTTACATAGTTTTGCAAGAATATAGACATACCAATTGCTGAGATCAGTGCAATCAGTCGATTGCCGCCTCTCACTGGGCGATATGCCACACGCTCAATTGCCCAGCCGTAGGAACTGGATACGAACATGGATATTGCGAGTGTAATAATTAGAATAAGTGGGAGGTATTCGACACCGAGCATCATTAAACCGCTGATGGCGACGAACGATACATACATGCCGATCATATATATTTCGCCATGGGCAAAATTGATCATGCCGATAATGCCATATACCATGGTGTAACCTATCGCGATTAACGCATAGGTGCTGCCGATGGTAAGGCCATTCAGCAACTGCTGAATGAAATAGAGGGTTGCTTCTAACATTAATGGGCTCCAGGCTCTGTTAAACTATTTGGCGCTGTACACTGGATTATTGCCACCCAAAACAACCTTGTTTAAAGATGTCAATGATATAAAAAAACACCCGCTTTTTACCAAAGAGGGTGTTTCTGTTTTCTTCCTATAACAAACTACTTAGCGAGAGTCTTGCTGCCGTCTGCGTGCCACTGATAGACAACAAAATCAAAACTCTTTAAGTCACCTTTTTCGTCAAACTGAATATCTCCAGTCGGTGTTTTAAAGGTCATTTCACGCATCGCTTTCTGCATTTTCTCGGTATCGGTTGAGTTCGTTTTCTTCATCGCGTCTGTCATTACCTGAACAGCCGAGTAAGCGGTTAAAACGAATGCACCACTGGCGTCCTGGTTTTTTGCTTTGAACGCTTCAACCAAGTCAGCGTTTTCAGGACGCTGGTCAAAACTAGGTGGCAGTGTTACTAGCAGTTGCTCAGATGCTGGGCCAGCAATAGCGCTCAGATCTTTGTTACCCACACCTTCAGGCCCCATGAACTTAGCGTTGAATTTCTTCTCTGCCGACTGGCGAAGAATCAAGCCAAGCTCTGGGTGGTAACCACCGTAATAAACAAAATCAACACCTTCTTTTTGCATTTTTGCAATCAGAGATGAGAAGTCTTTGTCGCCTGCAGTAACACCTTCATACATGACAACATTAACGCCTTTGCTTTCTACTGTTTTCTTTACAGCGCTAGCAATACCTTCACCGTACTGCTGCTTATCGTGAATGATCGCCATTTTGCTTGGCTTCACTTTGTCAGCAATATAGTTTCCGGCAGTTGGTCCCTGATGGCTATCAAGACCTATGGTACGAAATACCATTTTGTAGCCACGAGCAGTGATGTCGGGGCTAGTCGATGCAGCCGTCACCATCATAATGCCTTCATCTTCATAAATGTCAGATGCAGGCTGAGTTGAGCTTGAGCATAGATGCCCTACAACAAAGCTAACACCATCGTTTACAATTTTGTTGGCAACTTGAACTGCCTGTTTTGGGTCACAGGCATCGTCATAAATTATGCCTTCCAGTTGCTTTCCGTTTACGCCGCCGGCTTCGTTGATCTTGGCAATAGCCATTTGAGCGCCAATCATCTGCATGTCGCCATACTGCGCAACAGGGCCTGTGACAGGGCCTGCGAGTGCGATTTTTACTGTCTCTGCCTGAGATAGCGTCGCCGCTCCCATCATCATTAGTGAGGCACTAAAACCGAGAAGCTTCTTGTTCAGTTTTTTCATTATTATGATCCTGATTATTCAAATGATTGCGTTATAGGTGTGGATCACCCTTATTGGTAATTCTTTTTCTTGAACGTCCGGTTCACTGTCATTTTAAACGCGCTTTCTAACTCCTTGGAGTCTTGGGCACCAATCTTACAAACATTGCAGAATGATGAAAAGCCCGAAATTTGTAACGGATATTTAAGCAAGCTTAAGTCAGCCTCACTATATTGCAAGTTAGATTACTCCTGTACGCTGAAGATGGCCTTTTTTTCATGGAGTTATCTGTGGCTGGCTATGGAATCGAACATGCATTTTCTGCTAAAGGCAGAAAAAACAAAGTGCAATAGGTATATATGCTTAGAGACCTTTGCACGACGTTATGAGCGAAGCAAAGACAAGGCAAAAAATGACGAAAAAGCGCAGTATATATGTAATATATGAGCATTTTGAGTCATTTTTTAACGCTGTATTTGTAAGCGCAGTAGTCGTGCAAAGGTCTCGCTTATACACTGTTCGGCTTAAAATATTTCAATCACAGGGTTTAGTCTTGCTCACCAGACGGGGAGTCTGGTTGCGACATTAACTCGAATGCCTGTTTCACTTTGATAGCGTCACTTGCACTGTCCACCTTGAATACCAACTGAGAGGCCTTGCTACGTTTTCCTGAAGCAAAGATAGTCTCAAACCCAACAGTCTGATCTTTTGCCGGGATAGTCACTGCATTATTGCTGTCTTTCTTTCTATTACCAGATCCATGGCGGCGAAGTGTTGCATTGTCGATATCAAGGTTCTTCATATCAAAGAGTTTGTACTCGTTTGAGAATCTCGCATGAACAAATTTTTTGAATGTGGTGCTGTAAAAGACCTTCTCGCCGTACTTGAGTTTGTTGTTAACATACTCAAGTGTGGACTGCCAATTACCCTGAGTATTGGTTTGTGAAGGGCTCAAGCCTGACATTTCAGACTTTAATATCACGGCAGGATTGTCAGGGTTTGCATCAATGATTTTTACCGATGAGCAACCGTATAACGTTACTAGTGAAAACAGAATGCTAATGACAAACTTCATGCTGATATCCTTTAATTGTTGGTTGGGCCGTCAAGCTACCGATTGGTTGAGGTAACTTTTTAAGGAATGTGTGATGGCCTATTATGCCTTATTCTAAACGTTTATTATTGCAGAACGGCGAATATCTGGCTGGAAAACGTCTGTTTTTGACCAGGCAGCGGTTTGAGTGTGCTTTGGGCATAAAAAAAGGCACTTAAGTTGCGATAACCTAGTGCCTAAAGCTCTTCTCAGATGACAGGGAAGTAGTGAAGTAAAATCAATATGCGTATTCTAGTCGTTTGACAAAAAGACAAAATAGGGGATTACCCTTATATGCCACCTTCTGATGAGTTTTATAACGGTATTGCTGCTTGTCCAGTTAGTCTGCCAGGTTTTTTATAGCTCACGGGGATGTCAGAAAACAGATTTTAACATTTCTTTCTGTAGCGAGTTGACGTACATCATTTAGGTTTTGGCCGCAGTTTTCGATACTCTGTCCCACTAGTTTTATATGTCGTAAAACAATAAAAGAGACTTAATGGATATGTCTTCTATATCAGAATTAATGACCCATGATCACCGTAGTTGTGATGAAATTTATGCCAATGCAGAAGAGGCGATCAACTCAGCAGACTTTGAGCAAGGCCTCACGTTATGGCATGAGTTTTGTGACCGGGTTGAGCAACACTTTACGCTGGAAGAGCAAACCCTCTTCCCTGCTTTTGAGTCGGCTACCGGTATGCAAGGGGGGCCAACCATGGTGATGCGAGGTGAGCATTTGCAAATGAGGGAAATGTTCAAGTCGATCACTGCCTCAATTGAGAGCAAAGATGCCGATGAAGCACTAGGGCAGTGTGAATCGCTGATGATTTTTATGCAGCAGCACAATATGAAAGAAGAGCAGGTTCTGTACCCAATGCTGAATGATACCCTGCCCAAAGAGGCTACCGAAAAGCAGATTACTGAGGCGCTGGCTGGCTAATCGTAGCTATGCATTAGTCAGTGGGTACGACAAGAGTTCATGGCTATAACCATAATTCATAGCTATAACAAACTGGTTTGATGTTTAAATCGATAACAGCTTGGAGTGCCCATTTATATTGGGAGAGCGTGCGTGAATACGATCCATTTGGACGTAAGTGAGTTAGAACCTCCTGAGCCCTACAGGATGGCGGTAGAGCTTCTCGCCGCTCTGCCCCATGAGTCCATATTGAATATGGTGCACCGGAAAGAACCCTATCCTTTATATCAAACAGCTGCCGAAATGGGGTTTGACCACAAAACGATCCACCTCCCTGATGGTATTGTGAAGATTCTATTCTGGCATAAAAACAACAGTCAGGCAGCGCAGCTCTATTCTTAATCGAACGCTTCTTTTTTGGCGTAGACTCCTTGTTGTTAATGCTATTTCTGGCCAATACCTTATGAAACGAGATGCATCACTCAATTTTGACTTTGTTCCTTACTGGACGATTCCCTATCGTTTTTTCCTAACCGCACCGTTATTTGCCGTAGCGGGGGGCATTGCTCTGGTTATTTTAGGTGCTCAGCTGCTATGGGACGGAAATGAGGTGCTGTGGCAGAGCCGGTGGTTGAAAGAGGTTATTTTTACCCTTCACTTGATCACGCTTGGCACCATTACGATGGTGATGGTGGGAGCACTGTTTCAGATTACCACTGTGGTGGGAGGGCGTCTTCTGCCGGGCGGAAAGGTGGTGCCTGCCATTGTCTATAGCTCTCTGGTATTGGGCGTTTTATTGTTTCTTGCCGCTATGCTTAATCGCTATACATGGTTGTATGCGGGGGCGGCACTTTTTATTGTGTTTGCATTATTGCTGCTATCTTGTTGTGGTTTGATTGCGATAGGAAAGGCCCAGAGACGTTCGCCGACACTGCTTTCAATGAGATTGGCTATCGTCTCTTTGCTGATCACGATAACTATTGGTGGCGGCCTTCTATTAATGAACGGTTATCCTGATGTGGTGGGTTTTGATCGCCGGTGGACAGATTTTCATCTGCTCTGGGCATTAGCCGGGTGGGTGGGCCTGTTGATAATGGGCGTTAGCTTCCAGGTTGTACCTATGTTTCATGTTACGCCGTCGTTTAGTCAACGCCTCCAAAGCTGGATGCCTGTTCTTACATTCACAAATATCCTCATCACCAGTGCTGTGGCTTTTTTCTATCCTGGCGGGATGTTAGCGGCTATTGCCATGGGCGGGTTACTGGCGTGTTTTGCTGTTTACGCCGGTTGCTTGTGGCGGCTACTCGGCAAGCGCAAACGAAAGATTGAAGATATTACGGTATTGTTTTGGAAAACCGCGATCATCTCTCTGGCGCTGTTTATTGTCATGCAGTGTCTTTCCGGGTTTGGGTTATTTGATCACTGGGGAGATAAGTCTTGGCTTGTTCGCGGGGTAATATTGATCTTTGGCGTGATTGTTTCTGTTCTTGGAGGCATGCTGCAAAAAATTATACCGTTTTTATCGTACCTTCATATGCAGCGCTTCTGCGCAGGCAATTTTGAAGCGATTAAGGCACTGCCTCACATGAGGGCGATACTCAAAATTAAGCACTCGCGATACTTTTTCCGGCTTCATTTGATGAGTTTAGGACTGTTGATCATGATGATCATTGTGCCAGAGTTAACCTTGCTTGCAGGTCTATCTGTTTGTGTGGAATTTTCGTTGCTGTTTTTTATCACTGCAAGAGTGGCAGTCATGGTTTGGAGCGCTGAGCATAAGCCGTTAGCCGTTAGCGCTCTGAAATAGAGACCGCACTGTTAACCTGTATTGCTCCAAACGAATAATCCCCTCTTGGGGCATCCATGGCTGAATGTCGCACCTGATTTATCTGGACTTGCTGAACCTGAACATTTTGATTAATCGTGAGGGTGTTGTTCGAATATGAGGAGCTTGTGCTATTCGCGCTCTCATCATAATAGAGTATGGTCTGGCCGTTTCCAGCGCTTCCCCGCTCGCTAATCTTGAATGTCGAAATGCTATCTTTAGCGTTTATTGATGATGGGGTAAGTGATGAGTCTGCACGAGGTTCAAGTATCTGATCGGCTTCAATATAGTTAACAGAAGCCATTGCTTGATCATTTGCCGCTTCGAGTTGTTTATCACCAGGCTGAACGTTGCCTGCACCACCCGATGCAGGTGACCCCATAATATTAAGGACATTGCCACTCTCGGCAGATATGTTACCCATATCCGACTCGCTCATTGGTTCGACACTGTAAGCTATATTGCTTTGGCATATTGTTAACAATGCAGCACATGAAAGAGCAGCGCTTAAGCTTGATTTTTTCATACAACTCACACTTTATATTTCCTCATGCTTTATCGAACTGCAGACGGGCTGTATCGAATTGCAGAGGACTATTTTTTATGATGGTCATTTATCTTAGCAGCTAACCTGTTTCTGTAGGTTACAGAAAGCAGTAAATGAGAACAAGTGCTCATTTTTTGAGCGCTTAACTCTCTACCTTGCGCCGTTATCCCTAATAACCAGCACCACTAACTCTTTGGGGCCGTGGGCTCCGTATGCGAGGGTTTGCTGAATATCCGCCGTTTTGGATGGGCCTGATATTAATAAAGCATTGGTGGGCATTCCTTTGGTTGACCAGTCTTGTCCCTCTATTAATTCGGAAAAACTGTCCAGTAATACAGATTCACGGAAAAGTGCAACGTGAACGGGAGGCACAAGGGACATCAGCCTTGGCTCTGCTGAGTCAGGCAGCATTACAAGCGTTCCGGTCTCGGCTATGCCTGCTTGTACCTCTGTCAATGAAGCGTCGATATGGTGAAAAAGCGTGTCTTTAAGCTGTTCTATTGGTTGATCGTATGGCACTAAACTTATGCTGCTGGGGCTATTATTGTTAGCCGCCTGCTGGAATGTAAAGCCACTTTTTGAGCTGGGATTATAGAGCCATGTTGATAAGTTTTTTGAGTTTGCAATGCTAAGGAGTTGTTCGACCCACTGATCTTCTGAACTCTCTATCACTTCTGCATGGGCAGCTTCCAGCGCCGCTTTAAAACGTCTAAAGCGTTCTTCATGATTATACTGAGGTGCGCGCCAATTAGATGATAGGGGTTGAGCTGTATAGTTTGTTGACTGGCGAAGCCTATTGAGTATGTTGGCTTTTGAAGAACTCATAACTCGCCTCCACTAGCTCTGTTTTGCTGGCTTTGCTGATTTCGTTTTTTTATCCGTTCGTGGAGTGTTCTGGCGGCTGGAATAGGCGCTGATCGAAAACGAGTCCAAGGTCCTATAGAACGGGGGCTAAAACGACGAAAGCGGGAAGCGAAAAACGTAAATGCGCTGTAGAGCAGGGGGCTACGGTTGAGCGATTCCCACAGCTTCCAGGCAATTGCTTCTTTGACTTTTCGTTGTGATCCAGCGCCTTTCGTAGTTCTTTGCTCGCTGGGCAGTGCAGACTTTTGCTGCCGCAGTTCGCGGATAAGGTCAGGTAACGGAATTTCAACGGGGCAAACCTCGCCGCAGGCACCATTCAGTGAACAGCCTTCTGTCATTTCTCCATGTTTCTCCAGCCCTTCAATCTGCGGCATTACAACCTGACCAATAGGCCCCGGATATACCGTCCCGTAAGCATGGCCACCAATCCGGCTGTATACCGGGCAGTGGTTCATGCAAGCCCCGCAACGGATGCAGCGAAGTGTTTGCTGTAACAACTCATCTTGGTACATGCGGCTTCTGCCGTTATCAAGCAGCACCAGATGCACCTCTTCCGGGCCGTCTTTCTCGCCTGTTTTTCTGGGCGAGCTGATCATATTAAAGTAGGTTGAAATGTTCTGGCCTGTTGCAGAGCGAGTGAGGAGACTCAGCAAAGGGGGGATGTCGGCCAGCTTAGCGACCACTTTTTCGATACCGGTAATCGCAATATGAACAGCAGGAACCGTCGTGCACATGCGGCCATTGCCTTCGTTTTCAACTAAACAGAGCGTACCTGTTTCAGCCACCGCAAAATTGACCCCGGATATGCCAATGTCGGCTTTATAGAATTTTTCTCTTAGAATTCGCCGACCCGTGCCGATGAGTTCGTCTACGTTGTCGGTGTAGTCGACATCAGCTATTTTATCTTCAAAGAGGTGTGCAATTTGTTCTTTGCTCTTATGGATTGCCGGCATGATGATATGAGAGGGTGTTTCGTTGGCAAGCTGGACAATGTATTCCCCCATGTCTGACTCAACACACTCGATACCGTGGTTTTCAAGGTGGTGGTTGAGGCCAACCTCTTCACTGACCATCGACTTGCCCTTTACCGCCAGCTTGCCGCCGTGTTTAGATATCAGCCTTTCAATAATTTCGCAGCCTTGCTTGGCGGTTTCAGCCCAGTGAACCTGAATGCCGTTTTGGCTGCAAGTCGCTTCCAGTTGTTCAAGCAGGTCAGGGAGTTGAGCAAGTGTGTTGGCTTTGATCTGGTGGCCGAGAGTTCGTAGTTCTGCGAGCTCGTCCTGCTCGGGAAAAACCGATTGCCGTTTATCTCGAAGAAAGTCCATCGCACCACGAAAATTATCCCGCAGTTGTTGGTCGGCTAATGCGTCGATGGCTTGTTTTCTAAACTGATTTTGCATTTGCCTAGTCCCAATAGCGATAGTGGGTATCGTCAATGTGGTTAATGGTTTATGAGCTTTTATCCAATCCGGGTGCGCTTCTGCTCAACAAAAAGCTCGCAAGGTGCTCGCCATGCATATTTCTGTTTGTGTTATCCATCACTCCATTGATATTCATTATGCAACCGCAGTCGCCACTGATGAATCGAGATGCCCCGGTATCTTTAATTGCCTGACACTTGTCTTCTGCCATGGCTGCAGATATTTCAGGTTGTTTAACAGAAAAGGTACCCCCAAAACCACAGCATTCGTTGGCTCTGGCTGGCTCGCAAACATCGACATTTTTAAGCTGCCTTAGCAGAGATAAACCATCTTCTGTGACCTCCATTTCACGGCGTGCGCTGCATGAGGTATGCATGGCTACTTTTATTGGCGAGCCATAATCTGTTAATGAAATATTCAATACTCTAACGAGAAACTCAGTGAGTTCGTAGACTCTGGAAGACAGCGCCAATGCCTTTTCACTGAGGTGATGGTTGGCAAATAATTTAGGGTAGTGGTGTTTCATCATTCCGGCGCAAGAAGCGGAAGGGACGACGACAGGAATGTTTTCACTCAATAGCTCGACCTGCTTTGACGCGACGGATATTGCTTCTTTATTGTAGCCAGAGTTAAAGGGCGGCTGGCCACAACAGGTCTGTTGCTGAGGAAAGTCTACAATGATGCCTTCTCGCTCGATCAACTCAATGGCCGAGATGCCTGCCTCCGGGTAAAAAAGGTCGATAAGGCAGGTGCCAAAAAAATAGACGCGTTTCGGTTTGCTCATTGTTTTAATTAACCTTGTTTTTGCTTCACTTATAACGCCGTTCTATGGTCTTACTGTATAGCAAATTGTAAGAAAATATCATCATAATCAGATAGCCATACTTTGGTCTAAGGGCGGTAAAGGGCTATTTTTTGTACTATATCGCTGCCGATTTGATAGTAAACAGAAGCACGATTTTGAGCGTTGATACCTTCTTTATCAAGGCGTTCTTTTCTGTCAGCTTATTTCATTAAGCAAAAAACTGTAATCGGCCTACACTATTAATAACGAAAGCTTATTGAACACTGCTTTTCAGCAATGCGGCACGCTTTATTGGGTTCTGTTTTAAGAAACGACTTATTAAAACGTTGACCCACAGGCAAGTTGCACACAGGCGGCCTATTGACCAGGTCGCCATGAAAAGCACAAAACGTTGTGACGAGTCACCCATAAAAAATAACAGACTCGCACTAAGTGACCTGGCCAGATCTGACTGGTTGCCAAGGGACAAACAGTGATAGTAGGCGAATCAACACTTCTATTGGTTGTGATGAATGCGTGCGCGAGCGCGCTGGATATCAGTATCGTTTCGGCTACTCATTACACTTAAGCGTGTTAGACGTACGATGTTTTTATTAGCAAATACGGCCGTATTTACAGTGTTCGTGTTTGTTGATGACCGATGTGTGCGTCAGACACTTACGTATTTACGTTATGATATTCAGTAGGAGTACCTGATGCACGAGGATGCAGATCCGATAGAAACCCGGGAGTGGTTGGAATCGCTGGAATCGGTTATCGACAATGAGGGCGTTGATCGAGCCAACTATTTGCTGACACGCCTTTCTGAAAGAGCCACACGAGATGGCGCCCAATTACCTTATTCAATTACCACCCCGTTCCGTAACACCATCCCCGCGACAAAAGAAGCAAGAATGCCAGGCGACCTGTTTATGGAACGCCGTATCCGCTCGCTGATTCGCTGGAATGCTCTGGCGATGGTGCTGAGGGCCAATAAGCGCCCAGGAGAGCTAGGCGGGCATATATCAACATTCTCTTCTATCGCCACTATGTACGATGTTGGCTTTAACTATTTTTTCAATGCCGGTAATGAGTCCAGAGACTCAGATCTGGTTTATATCCAAGGGCACTCTGCACCGGGAATCTATGCACGTTCATTTCTGGAAGGACGAATATCAGATGAGCAGATGGATAATTACCGGAATGAAGTCGACGGCAACGGGCTCTCTTCATATCCGCACCCTTGGTTGATGCCCGACTATTGGCAGTTCCCAACGGTTTCGATGGGGCTTGGGCCATTGCAGGCGATTTATCAGGCTCACACGATGAAGTACATGCATAACCGAGAACTGGTGGATAACTCGGATCGCAAAGTCTGGTGCTTTATTGGTGATGGTGAGACCGATGAGCCAGAATCATTAGGCGCTATTTCGCTGGCCGGTCGAGAGAAGCTTGATAACCTGATTTTTGTCGTGAACTGCAACCTGCAACGTTTGGATGGCCCTGTTCGAGGTAACGGAAAAATTATTCAGGAGCTTGAAGGTGTATTTCGTGGCGCAGGCTGGAACGTCATCAAGGTAGTTTGGGGACGACATTGGGACACGTTGTTTGAAAATGATACCGATGGCGTGATGCAAAAGGTGATGGACGAATGTGTTGATGGCGACTTGCAGAACTTCAAAAGTAACGGCCCCGCCTATACGCGTAAAAACTTTTTCGGCCGTTACCCTGAACTGGCCAAGCTGGTTGAACACTTGACCGACGATGATATATCCCAGTTAAACCGGGGAGGGCATGACCCCTATAAAGTTTACGCGGCGTACCATGAAGCGGTAAAAACCAAAGGCCAGCCGACAGTGATTCTGACTCATACCATCAAGGGGTATGGGTTCGGCAGCGCGGGGGAAGCGCAGAACGCGACACACTCGCTGAAAAAGCTCGACATGGATACGCTGAAATCATTCCGAGATCGCTTTGGCATTCCTCTAAGCGATGATGAGTTGAAAGATATTCCTTATTACCGCCCACCTGCTGACAGCCCAGAAATGCTCTATATGCGCAAACGGCGTGAAAGTCTGGGCGGGTTTTATCCTAAAAGACGGAAAGATAGCCGACCACTTACGATTCCCGACCTGGATGTTTTTGAAGGACAGTTAAAAGGTTCCAATGGCCGTGAGATTTCCACCACCATGGCGTTTGTCCGAATACTCTCGACACTCACAAAAGATAAGCGGATTGGGAAACGCATTGTGCCTATTGTTCCTGACGAAGCGCGAACATTTGGTATGGAAGGGATGTTCCGCCAGCTTGGCATCTATACATCAGAAGGTCAGAAGTACGTCCCTCATGACCGTGAACAGATGATGTACTACCGGGAGGATGCGAACGGGCAAATACTTGAAGAAGGCATTAACGAAGCCGGTGCAATGGCCGCCTGGATTGCCTGCGCAACCGCCTATAGCACCAGTGACTATCCGCTCATTCCGTTCTACACCTTTTACTCAATGTTTGGTTATCAGCGGGTCGGCGACCTCTGTTGGGCTGCTGGTGATATGCGTGCCCGAGGCTTTCTAATGGGCGGCACGGCGGGGCGCACAACCTTGAACGGTGAAGGTTTGCAGCATCAGGATGGCCACAGCCATATATTGGCTGGAACAATACCCAACTGTGTCGCTTATGACCCGGCTTATGCCCATGAGTTAGCGGTGATTATTCAAGATGGGATGAGGCGGATGTATGCCGAGAACGAAAGCGTTTATTACTACATCACCATTATGAATGAGAACTATGAACAGCCTGCGATGCCTGAAGGTGCAGAAGAAGGCATCATCAAAGGGATGTACCTGTTAGATGAAGTTAAGGTAAACGCTAAAGGACGAGGCAAGAAACCGCATGTTCAGCTGCTTGGTAGTGGCACCATTTTGAATGAAGTGAGAGCCGCTGCGCAACTACTCGCAGATGATTTTGGCGTCTCATCGGATATATGGAGTGTTACCAGTTTTAATGAGCTGGCTAGAGAAGGGCAGCATATTCGCAGATGGAACATGCTACACCCGGAAGAGAAAGCAAAAGAGAGCTATGTTGCAAGCTGTTTGAAGGACAGGAAAGGCCCAGTGATTGCTTCCAGTGACTATATCAAACTGTACGGCGAACAAATCAGGGCGATGGTGCCGACCGACTACACCGTGTTGGGGACTGATGGTTTCGGGCGCAGTGATACGCGCGAAAAACTGCGGCACTTCTTTGAAGTGGATCGGTTCTTTGTTGTCGTCGCTGCTCTGGAAGCGCTGTCTAAACGCGGCGAGATTGAACAGAAGCATGTGATTGAGGCGATGAGAAAATATAACATCGATCGAAACCTGCCTAACCCGGCAACACGCTAATGAGTACTGACCCTATATTGAGGAGCTTGAGATGAGTAAGAGTGATATCAAGGTTCCCGACATTGGTGGCAGTACCGATGTCGAGGTAATTGAATTATGTGTCGCCCCGGGTGACACGATAGCTGTCGATGATGTGCTTATCGTACTGGAATCAGATAAAGCCACGATGGAAATTCCTGCGCCAGAAGCGGGAGACGTGCTGGAAATGAAACTGGCAGTGGGAGATAAAGTCTCTGAAGGCGATGTGATTTTGTTGATTGAATCGGCAGATTCATCAAACCAGACTGAATCTGCACCGGACAATGACGCCGCAGAAGAAGCGAAAGCAGAGACCAAAGCAGAGGCAGAAAGTGTAGAGGGAGAAACCGAGTCACCTGACGCCTCTTCGGGGGAAGCGTCGGAAGCAAAAACTGAAACCGTGACTGTGCCCGATACCGGAGGTTCAGACAAAGTCACGGTAGTGGAAGTATCCGTGAAGGCCGGTGACAACGTGGCCGAAGAAGACACGTTGATAGTGTTGGAATCAGACAAGGCTACAATGGAAATACCATCACCATTCGCCGGAATCATCGAAAAACTGCTGGTTAAAGAAGGGGACACCGTTGGGACAGGTGACCCGATTGCCGAACTCGCTACCGAGGCAGGCCAAGTCACACAGGCCTCAGCGCAATCAACTCCATCGACAGAGCCACCCGCAGCAGAGTCTAAAGCGGCAGCAGCTAAAAAGAGTGCACCTAAAGCGGCAGCGAGCAACTCAAATGCAGAGCTTCGAAAAGAGCCAAGCCCTGCTGTAGAGCCGGGTATTGATCATAAGGTTCATGCCGGGCCAGCCGTTCGTAAAGTGGCTAGAGAGTTTGGCGTTGAGCTGACTCAAGTGCAGGGTAGTGGGCCTAAAGGGCGCATTTTAAAAGAGGATGTTCAGTCATTTGTTAAAGCCCGGCTGAAGCAAGGCCCGGTTACAGCCGGTTCGGTTGGACATGGTATACCGACCGTCACACTGCCTGACTTTAGCCAATTTGGACCTGTTGAGCGCTCGCCATTAAGCCGCATTCATAAGCTGACCGCAGAGAACATGCACACCAGTTGGTTGAATGTACCTCATGTGACCCAGTTCGATGAGGCTGATATCACCGATATGGAGGCATTCAGAAAGTCACAGAAATCGGTGGCAGAAGCCAAAGGTACCAAACTGACACCGCTACCGTTTATTCTAAAAGCCTGTGCCTATGCAATGAACCGTTATCCGCAGTTCAATGTGTCGATTGATATGGATTCTCATGAGCTGATTCAGAAGCGCTATGTCAATATCGGCATGGCGGTCGATACACCGGCGGGGCTTGTGGTGCCGGTGATTCGAGATGTTGATAAAAAGAGTCTGTGGGAGTTGGCGGAAGAGTGCATCGAGCTGGCGGGCAAGGCAAAAGATAAAAAGCTAAAACCGGCAGAGATGCAGGGCGGTTGCTTTACCATTTCGAGCTTGGGTAGCGTGGGTGGTACCGCGTTTACACCGATCGTCAATACACCAGAGGTGGCGATCTTGGGGGTGTCGAAAGCATCGATGAAACCGGTATGGGATGGACGTGAATTCATCCCTCGGTTGATGCTCCCGTTATCACTCTCTTATGACCATCGAGCGGTAAATGGTGCAGATGCTGCCCGGTTTACCTCGCTGCTGGGGGTGTTGCTCGGAGACCTGAGGCAGTTGCTGTTATAGCACGGCTTTATAACGGCTGTTGTAAATGTGTTTAAAGGCGTTGTATGGGCATTGCAGCGATGCCAAACTAATAAAAAGGCGCAACCAAATGGCTGCGCCTTTTTGTTTACTGTGTAAGTAACGCTTAAAATATTCCAATACAGAGAATAAATTAATCCAGTAGTTTGGGTGTTTTACCGGTAAAATCTATCCAAGAGTTTGTTCCCAAAAGCTCAGCGCCATTAACGCTGGGCTCTTCATAGCGCATCACAAAGTGTTCAGGCCCGTGGGCATAAGCGACGACTAAACCATAATCGGCGTCTAAATATCCTCCATGTGGCACTAACCCCGGGTAACTTATACGCCAAGCCTGGCCGCCAACATCAACGTGCCCCAACGTTAACTTACCAATAACGTTATCCTCCAATAAGAAAAACCACGTCCATGATCCACCAGAAACAATCGTCATGACTTCATCAATACCTACACCATTATCGGCGCTATTGACATGTAACTTGCCAAATTTGTCTTGAAGAAAGGCTTTCACTTCAGGTGTCATCGCCTGCATGTCATAAACCTTGGGGTAGGGGGCTACACCTACTTCAGAGGTCGATAAAAAGCCGCCTCGGTGAGCTTCAGGTTTGCGACCAGCCAGACTTATTTGCTCTAGCAACTGCCCTCGATGTAAAGAAAACATCGAGATGAGTTGAGCGCTTTCATCGGGGGTAATGGCCCTAACTTTAGACGCTTCAAGTATCGGTGTGGCAACTTCAGGCAGTGGTACAGTACTGACTCGAACCCCTACCGAACGTAGTACTTTATTCACTTCGGTGACGCCTGTTGTTACGGCCCTTCCGTCGCTATACGAAAGGGTTAGCTTACCCGCGTCCTCTTCGGGGCTGGCATGGCTGTGTGTTGCTGATAATGCTAATAGCACTGCATACAGTGCCAAGTTTAACCACTTAGTCATAACGTGTTCTCCTCATTTGGCAATCAACGTGGTGCAACTGCTTACAAGGCCAAGTCTAAGACAGGCGACATAGTGGAAAAACAGCATTTCAGTGAATTAGCTATTTACTATGGGTAAACTTAGCCGGGTTTTTGTTGTGATGATTTTACTTTAGGTTAACTGTTTGCGGTGCAAAGGGGGGGGAATTCGTCCAGTAACGAGAGATGGTTTTATCAGCAGTCAGGCTAAGTGATAGTAAATATTAAGTCGCTTATCTGGTGCTTGCTAGCAATCACTTTCTGAAATAATCAATCAAAAAATCGATAAAGGAGCGTACCTTCTGAGACTGTTCTTTGTGATAGGGGTAAATGGCATAAAGCGCGTGTTTATCGGCCTCCCAGCAGGGTAATAGTTTTGTGAGCTGCCCCGACTTTAGCTCCTTATCTATAAACAGTTCTGGCATAAGCATGACTCCTAACCCTGCGAGAGCCGCTTGCTTTACCGCCAAGCCATTGTTTACGGCGTAAGAGCCAGGCGGCAGGTCAACGGCATGTGTCTGACCATTATTGTGAAACACCCAGTGCCGGGGAGATGAAGACAAGGTATAGGTCAGGCAGTTGTGGTAAATCAGATCGCTTGGGGCCGTGAGTGGTTTGGCACGCTCAATATACTCAGGCGAAGCACAAAGGATACGATTTAACTCCAGTAGCTTGCGGGACTTAAAGCTGGAGCTTTTTAGCTCTCCACCTCCTCGAATGGCGATATCTATGCCTTTTTCAACGAGATCTACATATTGATCACTCATGATCACTTCGATAGATATTTCAGGATTAAGGCGCATAAACGCGCAGACAGCAGGGTTTATCTCAAGCAGCCCGACAGACATCGGGACGCTAACCTTAATTGTGCCCCTCAGGTGATTAGAAGACTCAATGATGGATAAGTCCGCATGTGATAAGTCATCCAAAATAGCGCATACGTGGTTGTAGTAGGTCTGCCCATGTTCCGTAATGTGCATTTTTCTGGTTGTGCGGTTGATTAATGGGCTTTTAAGGTAGTCCTCCAGTTCATTGATATTTTTGCTTATAGCCGCTTTGGACAAATCTAAATCTTCGGCGGCTGCTTTAAAACTCCCTAACTCTATAACGCGCCTAAATACTGTAATTGCCCTTAGTTTGTCCATTTTTGAAATGCCCACGTGTTTACTGTTGGTAAATTATCATATCACCAGAATGATGTTTATTCACTTTGATGGTGTGGCTATATTGCTATTCAGTCAAACAGGAGCAGCTTGGTTTCTGACCGTATGAGAGTTCATGAAAAACGGCTTGGGTGCTTTGATCAATGCTTTAACTATTTAGCAGGTATTTGCGGGAGCATAGTATGGCGATATTAGACAATGGGATATGGTATCCCGACGGTGATATAAACCAGATATCGAAACCAGACCGCTTTGAATTTCCGAACACACCTGAAGCGGGTCGATATCACTTGTATATGTCTCTGGCTTGCCCGTTCGCCCATCGACCCTATTTGGTCATTAATTATTTAGGGTTGGAGCATACGGTCTCAGTTTCTACTGTTGCCTCAAAACGCGGCTCAGATGGCTGGGTATTTGACGATGAACACCCTGATACCGTAAACGGAACTCAGGGTTTGGTAGACCTATATCTAAAATCAAATCCGCACTACTCGGGAAGGGTTACCGTGCCTGTTCTCTGGGATAAACATAAGAACGTTATTGTAGGGGATGACTCATCATTTATGGCAATGGCGCTTGCTACAAAATGGCTACCGTTGGCAAAGAATCCGGTTGAGCTAGTACCTGCGCATTTGGCCGCTGAAATATCAACGCTAAATGATTGGCTGCACCAGCAGGTTAATCGAAAGGTATATCATGTTGGTTTTGCTTCCGAACAGGATGCGTACAATATCGCGAGCGATGAGCTGTTTACGGCATTAGAACAGCTTAATGACCGGTTGGGTCAATCATCTTATTTGCACGGAGATGAAATCACGCTATCCGACCTCTTTTTATTACCAACATTGGTGCGTTTTGAAGCCGTGTATGCGCTTCATTTTAAGGCCAACAAGAGAGCCCTTTGTTCGTTAGTTCATTTGTATGAGTATATGTTAAGGCTAGTTCGCTTGCCTCGCATCAGGGAGACAATCGATCTGGGCTACATGAAACTTCACTATTACTTCTCCCATAAACAGATCAACCCAACGGGGATTGTGCCAGCAGGGCCTGAAATTATCTGGTAGTTTGTAATACGCTGTTTTGGCAGTTTAGTTAAGCTAAACATATCCTGCTACACGAAGAAGAGCTGTGTTACGCAGCTCATCCCACAGAATGTCGTAGTAGCCATCTTCATTGTTGGTAAAAAGAACGCTTAATATGGCGTTAAGTAAATATGGCTATATTGCTGTTTAATAAAGGTTTATTTGCTCCGAGTTGCAGAACCTGGGTTATACAAACCCTCTTTGAGTTAGTGCGAATTATGGTAGTAGTTGAATATGTAATACAGCAGCTGTCTAATACGGTAAATTACAGTAGCTGGATAAGACACTGTTAAGACTAAAAATTGACATCTCGCCATATGTACATACAATGTACATATGATTAAGTTCGAATGGGATGAAGCCAAGGCTAAATTCAATATTAAAAAACATGGCATAAACTTCGAAGAAGCTAAATCTGTTTTCTTTGATGAGTACGCCATCCAGTTTTACGATGACGAAAGCTCACAGCTTGAAGAAGACCGCTTTTTAATGCTTGGTACAAGCAATGAGGCAAATGTTCTTCTGGTTTGTCATTGTGAACGCGAAGACGGTGAAACCATTCGAATAATATCCGCAAGGAAAGCTACTAAATCAGAACGTAAATATTATGAAGGTGGCTAACATGAAAGCAGAATACGACCTTTCAAAAATGAAGTCGCGTAAAAACCCTTACGCTTCAAAGCTTAAAAAGCCTGTGACTATTAGGTTAAGCGAAGATGTCGTGGCATATTTTAAAGATATGTCAGAAGAAAATGGCGTTCCATATCAGAGCCTTATCAATCTATATCTAAGAGATTGTGTTGCTCAACATCGAACTCTCAATTTAACCTGGAACAAAAGACCTTAACCAACAGCTCAAACGGACTCCGTACAAGTCGCACCTTTTTTGTTCCAAAAAAGTCGCCACTTGTACTCCGCCGTTTAGCAGGGCGTTGAGGCTGTAGAATAACTAAATTGGATTTTGTTCAAGTGATATTGAACATAAAATAGACAAAAAATGGCGCGGTTACGTGAAAAGTAGATAGGTTTTACCTCTACTTTTCATTTTAAATTAACGTACGCGCGCTTCATTGAAAGCCGGGCAGGTTTTTCTACAAGCTCGTTAGAAGTTTTCATCATCACAAGGAATTACAGTGAGTTATCAAAAGAAAAAGTTATTATTTCTTATCGCAGTACTTGTCATACTTGGTGCAACTCATAAATTATTGAGTGTACCGTCAACATCAATTGAAGCTGCTTTTGACGATGCAGGTTGGCACTACTGGTTGTTCATGGCTTACATGATTTACCTCTTATACTATGTAGTAACACTTAAGTGTAAGTATTGCGGCAAAAAACAAATAATAAGAGGCTTGTTTATACATGAGTGGTACTGGCCAAAAGATAAGTGCTGGAACTGCCTTCACGAACTCAAAAAATAACAGTGACTTCTAACCAGCAGCTGCAACGGATTCCGTATTTTTGCTCTTTTATTGCAAAAGACCCGCAATAAGGTGGGCCAAAATACTCCACCGTTGAGCCGGACGTTAAATGGCCAACGAGCTTGAGAGTATGAGCCAGACTTATGGAAAAGATTCTTAAAGATTTGAAAAATCTGGATATTGATCTCAATTGGTATTTTGAAGATTCAAAATATCAGCATCTAATCGACTCTCAATTTTCTTCAATCTTAGAGAGGTTGAAGTTTCTACTTCGTAAAGACGGACTTGACTCGATTGGCTTTGAGATAGATGCTTCCTTAAAAAACATAGATAATATAACTGGTCAGGCATCTTACTTAGTGAACGTACTTGAGTACGAACTAGGTACTTCGCTTAAAGCAAGCCTAACCCCCAGCGAGAGAGTTTCAGCAATAAATGATATAGCTTATCACCTTCAAGATATGATGGTCACATCTGAGATAAATGCCTATTTGTCTGCATTTGGAATTCAAACTGACGATGTATCAATTGTTCCGAGTAAGAGAGTCTATGTTCAAGACCTCCTGAAGCAGGTTAACTCGAATGTTATATCGCAAATAATTTGCGACCTAAAGCTCGATAAACAAGGGACTGTATGTTCTAAAACACTTATCGAAATGATCAAAGGCAATGATCTATATTCAGTCATCTCTGATTTTGATAGAGCAATAAAATCTATTGATTCGGACCCAGATCAGGCAATTGCAAGTTCTTCCTCAACACTTGAAAGCATTTGCAAATGCATACTTGAACTAGAAGGTGAGCAGATCCCAAAAAAGCAGAATATTTCTAATCTACTGAGCACTACTTCTAAGGTGCTTAACCTGTCTCCAGAAGACTATGATAACGCCGAAATTAAAAGGGTGCTCGGAGGGATTCACAATGTAATAGTTGGTATCGGGGCGCTCAGAACGGGCTATAGTTCAGCTCATGGTCACGGGGTAAAAAGGTACGCCTTGTCGGCAAGGCATGTAAGGATGTTGGTAAACAGCATGGTTACGTATGGTACGTTTATGCTAGAAACTTACTTGGAACAAGTAGAGCGTGCAAAAAATATTTAACATCTATATGACCGGTGCTTGTCAAGGGCACAAATGCCTGAAGGCCCGCAAGGATAGGGACTCGAAAATTTAAATTTTCCCTATTTTTCGTTTGGTTCACCACTGCCGATTTTTTCATCTACGTAGTCGGTTCAGAAGAACAACTGTTAATATGGGTGTCTTGTTTATCGGCAGTCTTCAGTTAAACTATCGGCCTTTTAACCCCCCCCTTGAAGTTTAACAAGAGTGAAACTATGGCCGATACACAATTTGGTTCAAACGAGCCCGTCATTTTTACCATGCTAATGACGCCAGATATGGCTAACTTCTCAGGTAATGTACACGGCGGTAACCTTTTAAAATTATTGGATCAAGTGGCTTATACCTGTGCAGCACGCTACAGCGGTAAATATGCAGTCACCCTGTCAGTCGATCAGGTTGTCTTTAAACAGGCGATTAAAATAGGCGAGGTCGTGACGTTTTATAGTTCGGTTAACTATGTCGGCAACACGTCTATGGAGGTCGGCGTGAAGGTTGTCGCGGAAGATATTCATACACACGAGAAAAGACACACAAATAGCTGCTATTTCACGATGGTCGCTGTTGATGAGACGGGAAAACCCTGCACAGTACCGCCGTTAGATTTCCAAGGGGATCGCCAAAAGGGTCGTTATATAGCAGCAAAGCTACGCAAAGAGCTTAGAAAAGAGCACGACAAAAGGCTCAAAGAGGTTCATGACACATGGATTGGAAACTACGATACGATGACTGAAGAAGAAATTGACGCCGAGTTTCAAAAGTACCGAAACTCCTGATTATTTTCTCATCTCAGGTCTGCATCATTGTAAGCGGTAATTAATTCACACCTTGCGGTAACGTTTCGTTCATGAGCAAAGTCGTTAGGTCCTGATTCCATGGCAGCAGTGCCTCCACGTCATTGACGTTTGCGACTAACGGTAACTGGGTAAACAGCTGCTTGAGATAAGCATAAGGCTCCAGTCCATTCGCTTTGGCTGTTTCGATAACACTATAAATTCGGGCGCTGGTATGGGCTCCTTTCGGGGTATCACTAAACAACCAGTTTTTACGCCCCACTACGAACGGGCGAATAGCATTTTCCGCAACATTGTTATCGATCTGTAGTTGGCCATCGTCTAAATATATGGTCAAGCGCGACCAGTATTTATCCATATAATGCAGGGCCTTTCCCAGTAAAGTGGTCGGTGGCACCGTCGAGACAGTTTTGTCTAACCATTTTCGAAGCTTGTCTATTACCGGTTTCGCTTTTTCCTGTCGCATTTGATAGCGGGTTTCCGGTTTCGCACTTTTATAAGCCCGTTCAAGTCCATACAGTTTACCGATCATGTCGATGGCAACATCAGCTTTTCCTCTGGTCTTGACTTTATTTTTAGGTTGCGCTTTTTTTGCTTCCATAAACTTGCGCCTAGCATGCGCCATACAGCAGAGCTGGGTAATACCTGGTTGTGACGCGACGGCATTATAGCCCTCATAACCATCGGTATGCAGGTAGCCTTGATAGCCGGACAACAGGCGCAGAGGTACCTGACCGGAACGACTCTGATCATAATCAAACAGGACAATACGTTGTTGTGGTGGCCCCGCAACCTGGACCCACATATAGGATTGACTACTGGCAGGTTTGTCCGGTTCTTTAAGAACCTTAACCACCGTTTCATCGCAATGAATGACGGGGCTCTCAAGCAATCGGTCACGCATTAGATTGATCAGTGGTTGCAGTAACTCACTGACACGGGTCATCCAGTTCGCTAGTGTCTGCCGAGGAAGGTGAATGCCTACACGATTGAACATGCCTTCTTGTCTGTAAAGCGGTAACGCATCCTGATACTTTGAGACCGCAACATGAGCCAACAATCCCGCACTGGCGTTGCTCTTTGGGATTGGTTGAGCTGGCTTGGTGGCTATTTTGATATTCCCCTCGCAGGCCTTGCAGGCATACTTTTTCTGAATATGCTGCAGTACGCGGATTTTGGCAGGAATGATATCAAGCTGTTCCGATGTTTCTTCACCCATTTCCGTGAGTTGACAGCCACAAGGACATTGAAGCTCAGATTCAGGAAGATCATAGATTACTTTAACGCGAGGCAGTTCAGACGGTAATGGTTTACGGCCACGAGTCTTGGCTTTAGTTTTAGTTTCAGAACTTGGGGTAGCTTCCGCATCGAGTTCAATAATAGGATCTTCTGCGGCTGCTTCAGCCTCATCAAAGAGTTCACCCTGACCCGGCGCTTTCTCGCTTTGCGAGGCAAATTTACGATGTAGGAACAGACGCCACTGCTCCTCTAGATGCTCCACACGAGCCTGCTTTTTATCCAACAGCACTTGTTGCTCTTGTACTAAAGCCTTAAGGCTTTCAACGTCGTCAGGTAGGTTGTCCGGGGTGATTTTCATGCCTGGTATTATACCCAAAATCGCTTAGATAACCGACTGATAATTCAGGGTTTGGTGAGGTCTATTGTTCCAAAGATCAAAGCCGTCCAGCAGCCAATTTAGCTCCTGGCCTGTCAGGTTAATAACATCTTCCCCCAGTTTTTTAGGCCACTTAAATCGCTCTTTATCCAAGCGCTTGTACCAGAGACAGAATCCATTACGCTCCCAGTACAGTATCTTAATTTTATCTCGCTGACGATTGCAGAACACAAATAGGGCTTCCTCGAATGGGTTCAGGTTCATCTCAGCCTCCACCAAAACTGCCAACCCATTGATTGATTTACGGAAGTCCACTGGCTCTCTATGCAGATAGACGGTAACCGACGAGTTATCAGGTCTCATCATAACAGCGGGCTACCCATCGTCATTTGTAATCTGAACTTGCCCCAGACAACAGAGCAAGAAAAAACGGGGGGTGGTTGCTTGCGAGGGACAGACTTTTGCGGAAGCGTGACGGTGGCTTTTGCAAAAGCAGCTGATGACGGCTCTGTTCGAATAACGCCCTTGCGTCGAAGCTCGTGTTTATAGCTATGAAACTGTGATACTTTTAAGTCATGTTGATCACAGTAGACCGGAGCTGTTAGTTTCTGCTGCTCACATTGTTGGATGTGATTGAGCCAGTAAGTTTGTTTCTCTGTTAATGCTGGTTTGCTCATGGTTTACCCCATCATTGGTGAGGTTTGAGCGTAATTGAACATCTGAGCTGATGTTAGATGGGGTTTATTGATCGCTTACGCATCATTCTGCACAAAAATTAAGAAGTATTGGTATAAGTTAGGCAGTGATATTGGCTTGGCAACAAAAAGGCGCGACTCAATAGTCACGCCTTTGTTGTTTGATGAAGAATAACCCTTAACTTATACAATATGGTCAGTAGAGAAGTAGTTAGTCTTGCTCCACTTGCGGCTGTGGTGCTTACGAATCTTGGAGCGAAGCTTACCGTTTTTGTATACATACCCTAAAAAGGTGGTGCCGCGGAATTTGTACTGGGTTGACCAGCCTGTCCAGTAGCTATAACCCCCTGCGATAGCTTTAAGGGCTTTGCTGTCTAATTCGTTGCTCGTGGCAAGGTCTGCAATGTTCAGGTTTGTGATATTCGAAGTGTTAAGGGCTAACGTTGTCATAGTCGTATCCTCTGAGTCGTGCTTTTAAGTGTTTTGAGTTTAAGTAGTAGAACCTTTTGTATTACTTTGTTGGTTCGTACTTAAGGTATTGCAGAGGGCGTGCCAACCGTTTCAAATGAACAGTTAATTCGTTTTAACGTGTTGATAGTTAAGCGTTTAAAATTATAGTGATTGGTTTTTAGTTATTTTATGTCGCATTGACTCTGCGAAAAATGTTGCGTATTAAACAACTAAAAATGAACAGCTGTTAGGCGAGGTAAAACTTTTCTGGTTCCGCCTAATACCGTGAAATACGGAATCGTTTTAATAAACGGTTAGACTAAAACAAAGAACCACTAACAGACACTCAAGCTATAAAAATCAACAACTGTTAATATGGGTGTCTTGTTTATCGGCGCGAAGATTGTCGCGGAAGATAGAATCGGGCGCGGGGCACCTACAAAGACCTTGGAAATGTGTGGCTACAAAGAAGTATGAGGGTGCCCCGCGCCCGATAAAATGAACGTTAATAAGCAGATGAGTAATATTAAGCTCGTAGCGGGAGAGTGCTTACTTGAGAAGTAGTTTATTGGAATAAATGATGTTCTATAGGATGGGGGCTTGCTAAAGATTGCAATTATGGCAGTAACGTGGAATGAGCATCCGTCCGAGCCATAGTCGCAGTGTTTTAAGTGATAACGACAAACGAATAAACACCAGAGGAAATTAGCTTCCTCTGGTGATGAAAGATAAAACTACATAAACGACAAGTAGCTGTTTAGCTTTTGAGAGGATGCATTATTCGGGTTTAGCTTGTCTGCGATTTTTAGTGTCAGGCTTAACTCATCCATCATTTTTTTCTCTGCGTCTGCTAACTTGTCTGCATCGCTACTCCCCATATAGGCATTCAATTCAGCACTCACCGTTTTTATGTCGCCTGTTAAAGGCGACGGTTTTGAACCATCCAGGTTATTAATGATTGCGTCTGCTCGGGTCAGGATACCTATCAGACTGTCATCGGGGGATTCGCTTGTTAAACGATCACTCAGGCTGTCAATTTTTTTCGATAGTTCGCCTAACGTGCCGGAAGGTTTCTGCTCTTCTGACTTTGCGACATCTAACTTTTCTAACTCTGTGTCAGAGATAAAACCATACTCATGAAGGCGTTGGATAAAGCCTGGTGTTATCGCCACACTTGCCGGGCCGCCTGGGAAAAACTCTTCGTTAAGCATCTGAATCTTATGAGCTCGGCTTGAAAGCTTTATATCGCTCTCTTTATTTGCCGCCTTTTCATCCGTTGAGCCCTTATTCTCAACATTAGCGGTGGATTGAACTTTAGTGCTGTCGTTATTTGTCGTGGGCGTAAGTAGGGTTGGGTTGTTTATTTGCATAGACATGAGGTCACTGTTTAGTCTAAATATAAGTAGTACTAGAACTGAGCAAGTTGCACGCCATAGTACTAATAGCTTGTATTATCAACGAGTTATGGGTTTTTATTTTGGTCGGAGGTTTTAGAAAGGCAACTCTGTTCCGGTTATGTTACGCGACATGGTTTAGTGTTTACCGTAGGCCCTCAAAAATAATACCGAAGGCTGGCATAGAGGCTAAGTGGGTAGGCCCCAAACTCAGAGCCAAATTGGGGGCGTTGGGTTAATGCATCGTATTCCAGATTGTCCCCATAGCTAATATATGTGCCGAAGTCAGAGTATAGATTGTCGCTCCAGCTCACTTCGCTGCTCAGGTTAATAAAAACGGATTGATCACTTAAGTTGAAAAAGCCGTTGGCGTTAACAGACACGAGTGGTGTGGCGATCCATGAAATAGCAGGTATCAGATAGTGCTGGCCGAGAAGGAATATACCTGCTTTTTGATAAGGCTCTGCTGAGAGCAATTCAACGTAATTGGACGGGTCATTGCTGCCGGCACCGTTGTAGTGGTACTCAAGCATGACGATGACATTATCATCAACCGCATAGTCTGTACCGATTGATGATCGCCAATAGCTATCCGCTGAGTTGTTACCCAGATGCATATAGGCCGTTTCAAACCAAAAGCCATAGTCACCCAGTGCGCGTTCTACCCCTCCGCCAATCAGCCAGGCATTGTCGAGCTTAATAAACATGCCTTCGATGTCGTTACCCTCGACTGAATTCTTTCCACGTAAGAATAGCGCGCTATTTTCACTTTCCGCATTCTCCCCAATGATCAGGCCGGTGTCTAGCAAGGCAAAATCCCCCAAGTCTGCTTGATAACGAATGGCATCGATACCGACACGGTACTCCTGGTTAAGTGTTGAAATAGTGAACGGGATAAATATATCCGTCGGGTTGATAAAGCGGGCAGAGCCGAACGAAATGACCTGACGCCCAATGGTTGTATCGCCATATTCATTACCGTATTGGTAGTTAAACCTATCTAGGTTTTGCCAGACGATAATATAGTCACTGTCGTCTTTAAGTTTTACATCTAGATCTTTATATCGATACCGGTTTGAGCCCAGAGATAACGTGGAGCTGATGCCACTGGAGTTCGTTATCTGAGGTTCAGAGTAATAGACGGGTTGTAGTTCATAGTGTACTTCTACATTGCCACTGGTTTCTGTGTACGCACTGCCCATCAATCGCATCGCATTTTGTGACTGGAATTGACTGCTTAGGTTGCTGGGTGCCTGTTCTATGTCTATGGTATCTTGCCATAACGCGTAGGATTTCAGATATCCGCTGTAGAAAAAATCGGTGGCATTGAGTGCAGTTGAATTCACCAATAAGAAGATTGCCGCAAGTGCCAGGCCTTTGTGTTGTCTGTGGTCTGATAAATGAGATGCGTGTTGTAAGCTCATCTTCACCGCCATTAATCGCGTCGTTCATCATCAACAATACAACCATCTTCAAGTCTGATAATACGGCGGGCTCGCTCCATTATTTTGGGGTCGTGAGTAGAGAACAGAAACGTCATCTTCTCTGTTTCATTCAGCGTTTTCATCATATCCAGAAGCGAAGCGCCGGTATGAGAGTCAAGATTAGCGGTAGGTTCGTCTGCCAGAATAAGGCTGGGTTGGGAGACCATTGCCCGGGCAACTGCGACGCGTTGCTGTTGACCTCCCGAGAGCTGTGCAGGCCTGCGATTGCCTTTTCCTTCCAGGCCGACGGCTTTTAATATGGCGCTGACGCGACGTTTACGCGTTGCGGCGGGTAATCCTTGAAGGAGCATAATATATTCAATATTTTCTTCCGCAGACAACACCGGGATGAGGTTGTAGGCCTGAAAAATAAAGCCGATATGGTCTCGTCTGAAGTCGGATAACTCAGTGCCCGACATGTGGCTAATATCTTTATTGTCAAGGATCACTTCACCGGAAGAGGGTTTATCCAGCCCCCCAATCAACTGCAGGAGAGTGGATTTTCCAGAGCCGGATGGGCCTATTATCGCCGTGAATTCGCCGGGTTCAATGGTTATGTTTACGTCGTCGAGCGCTTTGACCAGTGTTTCACCTTTTCCAAAGTGGCGACACAAATTTCTGGTTTCAATAACCGTTTGAGTGTTGGTAGCAGAAGCGCTCATTTAGGTTCCTTAAAGTGCTTTTCGCATAGCAAATGATGGTTGTAACCGCGCCGCGTGGAGTGCCGGGTAAATACATGACAATACAGTGATGGCCAAAATAGACAGTGAAATTTTAGCAAATGCCAGATAATTGATGATGAGGTAGATGGGCTCATTCAGCGATATGCCTGACATTTCGGTTCCTGAATAGTCGATGCCGCTGACCGATTTCCAGTAGCTTAGTAATGCCCCTGAAATCAAACCGACTATCAGGCTGAGTAAGCCGATCAGCAGGCCTTCCAATAGTATCTGCCAGAAAAGCTGTTGTGGTCGGGTGCCTATCGCTAATAAGATGCCGAACTCGTTATGGCGCTCGTAAATAGACATAAACATTGAGTTGATCAGCCCGAGGGCAACCAGGATGAACATGATGATAGACACAATGAGTGTACTGTAGCTGCTCATGTCTAACATGCTGCTCAACTGAGGCACTAGCTCCCGCCAACTGAGCGTTTCTAAGTCTTTGTTATTAAGAGTCTCCCATAGTGCCAGGCTTTCATCATCGGCCAGTGACACATCCTGTAGGCGAATCGCTACTTCATGAATGCCGTTAATCGCTAACATTGACTGCCCCTGCGCCAGATTTATAAACGCCATGCCCTTGTCCATATGGCGGTCATTGAAGTGGAATATGCCGGATAATCTGAATAGCTCCTGAGATAGCTCACCGCCATGGGCTTGCGAAAGCGTCACGACGATTCGGTCACCAAGATCGACTTCCAACAGGTCTGCTAGATCGTCGCCAATTAATATTTCGTGACTGGTACTACTGTTTTTGTGGTCATCGCTGGTGCCGCTTAGGTACTGACCCTTGATTATTGCCTGTTTGAGTTTGCTGACCTGAGCTTCTTTTGCTGCATCAATGCCGTAAATAACCGCTGCTGAAACGTTTTCAGATGATGAAATCATGCCGCCTGTTATGGTACGAGGGGCGTAGGCCTTGATGGGAGGCATATTGTCCAGCTGCAGATAAAGGGAGGGGATATTCTGAATATAGACATCGATATCATTGGCTTCGCGGAACTCGCGTTGGTGGATTTGCGCATCGCCCAAAAATGTCTCAGTACTGATTTTAATCATTGATGCGGCCATCCCCCTGATAAAGGCATCAGTAAATAACAGTGCAGCCAACCCGCAGGCAATAAGGAGCACGGTCAGTAGGGTACGGCGAGTGTTTCTAAATATATTTCGTTTGGCTAAGCGGGCAACCAAGTTCATATTAAGCCGCCTGTAGCGCTTTGAGTGGCGATATGCGTGATGCTCTGATTCCCGGAACTAAGCTTACGAGTAGAGTGCTCCCTATCACGACCAAAGCGGGCACGCCCATACTGAACATGGTGATCTCGCCCAACATGGTTTCAAACAGAATTCCGCCCATATCGATAGGTTCAGGCAGGGTGATACCGACAACGGTTAGCCAGTAGTTTGCCGGTAAGGCGAAGATTAATCCGAATATGCAGCTGGCAGCCGCCAGTATGAGTGACTCAAGCATGATAAGCCTGAATACCGCTGCCGGTCTGGTGCCTATGGCTTTTAACACGCCAAATTCACGGGTTCGCTCCAGAATGCCCATGAGAACGGTGTTTAACACACCAATAGAGACGATAAAAATCAGAATGCCCATTGAAATGTAGTTGCCTTTTTTGTCGGCCTGCATGCTATTGAAAAATGTAGACTCAACGACTTGCCAAGGGGCGGCTGTAAGGGCGCGGTAAGGTTCATGTTCTTGTAGCTTAAACCACTGCTGGAGCTGGTTGGCAAACGGTGCGGCATAGGTTTGATGAGTTAAACTGATCGCCAGCTCATGCACTTGATCGCCCATACTTAAAAATTGCTGCATGGCACTGAGGCTTAAATAGACGTTCATTCGCTCGTAAGAGTCTTGGGTTCCAACGATGCCGGTGATTTCATAAATATCATTAGCGATGGAACCGTCGATCCCCTGAGAGATAAGGACGAGTTCATCCCCGATGGTTAAATGCAGGTTTTTAGCCAGTGCCTGACCTACCATGGCGGGGTAATAACCATGGCTGGTCATGCCGTTTGACAGGTAATGCCCTTGCTGTACCTTGTTCTTTAAGTAGGTGGTGCTGGCCTCTGCTATTGGGTCTATGCCAATAACATTGGCCGGAAATGTTTTATCTTTTCCATAAGCGAGGGATGGGCCATAAATTCGGGGGGTAATGCCAGTCACTTGATTGTCTTTTTTGAGTTGAGTGATGAGTGGGGCAGCATGGTCGATTGTTTTGTAGAGCGACGGGCGCTCAAGATAGTTGCCTTGATGAATCTGAATATGGCCTGTGTGATCACGGGTGAACACGTCAATAATATGGTTGTAGCTGCCTTCGGTCATGGCCAACATAAACGAGAGTAAAAGATACCCACCGCCCATGCTGAGTATGGTCAGAATACTCCTGCGGCGATTCCGCAGAATGTTACGCAATGCAAGCTTGGCCGTTAGCATTATCGGTAACGCTTTTTCAGGTTTCGGAGGGTGAAAATATCATCATCGATACCTGTATCAAACTCCAGTTCAACATACTCAATGACTGTTTTATGGTTTTTTTTGTGATGCGGAACCATACTCATTTTTGATGGCAGCCGTTTACCGGAAAATTCCTTAATGTCACTGAAATACATACTGCGAACGTTATCTCCTTTTTCATTAAAATAGCGCTGCTCGACAGGTAGCAGGGTTTCTTTTGCTACCAGTATTTCAATACGGGCCCAAACCGTTACGGTGCTCTCCTTCGGAACTAACCTGAGCAGATATTTGTCTTCCTGGTCTTCTTTATCAACGTGATACTCTTTAACGAGCGAGACTTCGCGCACCAAATCGTCGTTGGTAAAATCAGACCCCATCCAAGACCCCATCATCATAGATGGTGGAACTTTGATTACCTTATTAATTTTAGGGAAGTAGTTCCACATCTCACGACCTTTCTTAAGTGTTGATACACCCTGGTCTTTTTTGGGAGATAAAATGCGTATAAAGGTATCGTCCATGCCGACTGTCCAACCTTTCATCTCAAGCGTTCGCTCCCAGTTTGGAGTGACGATCTGCATTTTTATGGTCGATATTGAACTCTCTGAACGGTAAAGCTCATCTATTTTTTTAAGCAGTTTGACGGCTTCATCGTTGGCTTGAGCACACGTTGATAGCAGTGTTATTAAGATGAGTGCGCAGTATAAGTGTGCATGTTTTAGCATATTGAACTCATTTACTTCTGTATGCTCATTACCGGGAGGTCATTTAAATCGTTGCGAGCGTTCCATGACCATCGTTCTGAGCAGCTCCTCGTAGCGGCCACTTTCTTTTAATTCCTTAAGGCCACGATTAAATGCTTTAACCAGTATGGTTGTTTCGGGGTGTGCTCTAGAAAAAAGTAGGTGCCCGGTCGTTTTTAGTAGCGGTTTTGGGTGGAAATCAATCAGATAAGCCATGTGAGGCTGAAAGTGGGTGGTGGCGAGGGCAAACCCCAAGTGCTTTTCCACCGGGAACAGGTCAATTCGCCCTCTGATAAGTTTGGCCATATTGAGTTCGTCGCGATTCGCCAACTCAACATTAATGATGCCCAGTTGAGCGGCCTTCCAAAACTCATCGGTGTAGGTATAGCCATCGGTTGCACCGATTTTAAAGTCGCCTAGATCAGCCAGCTTATTCCACTGCTTTAAAGGCTTATCTTTGTTATAGAAAAAGTGGGTGGTTTCTTTGTTAATGGCATCACTATATATAAAATGTTCTTCTCTTTTTTTTGACGGATACCAGTAGGCGCTGGCGGCATAGTTGCCAGCCTTAGCTTGATCGTAGCCTCGTTTCCAGGGAAGAAATTTGATTTTTGTCTGGTAGCCGGAATGCTCAAAACTTTCAGATATCACTTGCGCGATAAAGCCGCCCCCAGGTAAGTCTTTAGATAACCATGGGCGATACTCGCCAGCGGAGATGTTAACCGTTTGCGCAATGCTCATGCCTGGGCACAGCAGTAGTGTTAGCAGCAGCTGAGCAAGCAGTGAGCGTTTATCTGCGTTTATTGTGTTAATGAGGTAGCTCCATTCTATCTATGCCTATGAGCGTTATCTCATGGCTCCTTTACCTCTAAGGATAGCAGTTGATGTTAAGAATATTAGTCCTTAGCCAAACATCGCGTAAATAGTCTAATTTCGACCATAAATTCTAGGTCTCGCGTAGCGATAGAAACCCGATATCTCTTCTTGCTCGATCGTATAGGCTTCTCGTTTGAAGTATGCTTCCCTGAGCGATGAAAGGGCTGTTTCAAGAGCAGTGCCTTCGAGTGTATCAACCAGCTGCTGCCGTTCTGCCATGTAGGCTAACCCGTTTTCCCAGCGTTGATTGCGGACTTCATCTTTCTTTTGCGCTTGTTCTATCTGCTCTTCACTGTAACCCAACTGTTTTCGGGCTCTGTTTATTTCTGCCTGCCGCGCTTGAGGCGAGAGGTTTTGGAGCGTTTGCTGAACAGAGTCAAAATTAAAAAATACTGCGGCGACCATCCCCGGATCAATCACAAGTCCCTGAGCGGCATCGCCGTAGTTTTCAGATAGCGTTGTTTGTAACTGGTAGAGCTTTTCGTCGCTGCTCAGGCTGGTTTCTGCGCCGAGTCGATGTATTTCTTCCTGAACCGCTCGTTGTTTCTGAGCCATTAGCTGGCGTTCATCTGACCATATAATATCTGCATCGTTTCCAAATAACGCTCTTCTTTTTTTCCATAAATGACCGTCCCGTTCGAGTGGGCTCATATCATTTAACTGGGTGTAGTTTTGGGCTAACCACTGGGTGTACTGATCCATAAGTGTGATGATTTGAATAATGGACTCTGCGTAATTGGGGAAGGCGAGATAGATGATTTCGTTAAATCGTGATTGCCCATCTTCCGGGTATCGGTTGATCACGAAATCGCGCACTTTGAACAGATTTGCCTGAACGGCTAAGTGGTCTATTTTATCGCCATATTTTGTGACCAGTTCTTGTGCCAATTGCGCGTTAAAGGAGTCAATGGCTTGGTTTGAAGGTTCTTCACTTCTCGTGCCAGTTTCAGTGACTGGCTCAGCGGTTAAGGCCTGCTTGGCTGCTGTTTTCAGTGGCAAGGGGTTATCGATACTCGCACGTGGCTCCACGCCGCTGTATAAGTACCATGGAATAACGCCCAGCATAACGGTTGTCGTAGCAACAATGATAAGTTTGGTTGGTCGAGTCATGGTGTCTTTCTATTCTTCTAATGGGCCAATCCAATTCCTGCCCGGGGTCGGGCAGGGTGGGCATCCTAACTATTCAGTTCTTGTGCCGCTTAAATCGTACGTTTTAAGTCTTGCGCGTTAAGCCGCACTCATGAATACGTACCGGTTGCGCTGCTATAGCAGAGGTTGCAGCACCGGCCATATTTTATTCGCCAGTTTGTAAGAGCCTGAGCTATTCGGGTGAATGCCATCAATGATGATGTCGCTGTCCCGAATGGTCGAACGAGGGTCAACAAACGTGCAGTTTGCCGTTGAATATCGACATGCTTGAGACAGCCTCATATCACCATAATCTACGGCTTCTTCCATGCTGTCTAAAAACAATAGCCCGTTTTTGGTGTAGTAATATCCGAGGTAAATAATGTTATCGACGCCGTCTGCATTCATGGCATTCAACAGGTTCACGCCATCAACATAAAGGTCGTCAATAAAGTTCTTGCAGCTTGAACTGAGTCGCCCCCATTGCCACCAGTCGGTTTTGCAATTGTATGGATCAAAAAGAATGGCTGGAATCAGTATGTCGTTACCGCCTCCGTCCATGACGATGGTATCAATGTTGCCGTTATCATTTTTGGCTATCTGATACTGCTGGTCTATGGGAGTCGCAATGACACCGCCCGTTAACTCAGCGCCTGACAAGGTATATCTCCGAAAAGTCTCACCTGCATAAGACTCCAGATAATCTTGTAGATCACCTGATAATGCAAATATTGAGTCGCCTAGAAAGACGACTTGGTCGTTATCTGCATCAGATACCCGCGGGTTGCTGGCAAGACTACCTGCTCCGCCGCAGCCTGTTAGGCTGGCTGCGATGAGCAATGTTATGGCCAGTTTTGCGGGAGGTGTGAATCGGTAGTTTGTTACATGCTTACAGAAATGCTTTATTATTTTTTTCACTCTGTGTTCCTCTTTTTTGTTTTTATAGTTAGGTGCAAAACAACAATATCAGAGCAAATTAGCTAAAATTGGTACGTGGGTCACACTTTTTATTGTGCGGTATTTAATCGGTTTGTATTTTATTTGAACTATTTGTATTTAATTTGATCGTTTTTGGTGCTTTGACATGGGCTGAATCAAGGGCCGAATGAGTGCAATTATTACGGTCATGTTGAGCGAAAAAAGGCGCTGGGTATTGATAGATAAAACTGACGCTAAGTAATATCCTATAGTGTGGTTATTTTAAATGCGTAATAAAAATCAAAGAGATCGATATATGAAAATAGTAAATATTCTGCTGGCCTTTTGGGTGCTCTGTTTTTTCTCTGGAACAGCCGCATCAGACGCACACAAGCAATATGGTAAAGGTCATCAAGGAAAAGGACAGAGCACCGAGCAACTGGATAGCCGTATTGAGCAATGGGTGAAGAAAACCTGTGCAGGAGATACGGCCTGTGCTGAGAAGAAGCGCGCTGAATACATCGAGCGCATGGCGAAATACAAGCAGCATGTTCAGGAAAAGTGTGGCGCGGATGAGGCGTGCAGGCAGAATATGCGAGCAAAGTATATGCAGCGCAGAGCAAAGCGCGAGCAACGAATTGCCGAACATTGCGGGGATGATGAGGCATGCCGGGACGAATTGCGTGAGAAATATAGCAGCAAGATGAAGCATGCCCGTAAAAAATGTGGCGATGACAAGGCATGCTGGAATGAGTTCTACAAAGAGAATAAACCTAAAAAGAACTGACACACGTCGACTTGGCAGGGCTTAAATGATGGCGGGATTGTTAAGCCAACCGTTTGTTTTTATTGATCTTGAGACCACTGGTGGCAGCGCCCCAGTGGATCGGATTATTGAAATTGGCCTAAAAACGGTGGTCGACGGAGACGTTGTTGACGAGTGGGAGTCGCTGGTTAACCCTGAAAAAACCATACCTCCTTTCATTGAAGACTATACCGGCATATCGAATAGCATGGTGCAGGACGCACCTCTATTTGCCGATATTTCAGAGGTCTTTAAAAGTAAACTGGAAGGAGCGGTGTTTGTTGCTCATAATGCGCGGTTTGACTACAGCTTTGTAAAGAGCGAGTTTCGCCGACTTAGTGTCCCTTTTTCGGCTAAAGTCCTTTGCACCGTAAAGCTCTCCAGGCAGCTCTATCCGCAATATACCAAACACAACATGGACGCACTCATCGCCAGGCATAATCTGCCAGCCGGGCCCCGGCATCGTGCAATGGGGGATGTTGATTCAATGCTGGCATTCTTTCGTCATTCGATAGAAGAGCTGGGCAGTGATCTGGTCGAAGATGTCATCGGGAAAATACTAAAACGTCCCAGCTTACCCTCATACTTGCCTGCCGATGTACTTGATGAACTGCCTCAAACTTATGGTGTTTATCGATTCTATGGCGAGAATGACGTGCTGCTTTATGTGGGAAAGGCCAATAATATCTACCAGCGTGTGATGTCTCACTTCATGTCTGACCATAGCACTGCGAAAGGTGTCGTTATGTCTCAGAGCGTGAGACGGATTGAATGGACAGAAACAGCCGGTGAGCTAGGTGCCCTGTTACTCGAACTACAACAGATTAAGACCTTAAAGCCGCTGCACAACAAACGGTCTCGGTCAGTAAGCAGCCCTTTCTCCTACACTTTGGAGGCTGATAAATATGGCTACTTTTCGCTTAAGCTGGTTCAAGACGTCGACCCCAGCTGTTTGGATCAGTATTACGGTCTTTTCAAATCTCATAAAATTGCTGAAAAGGCGATTCAGGGTATCAATGGTGCCAATGAACTCTGTGCCAAGTTATTAGGGCTCGATAGAGGGAAAGGGCCATGCTTTCAATACAAGTTAGGGCGATGCAAAGGCGCTTGTCTGGCTGAAGAAGACGTAACCCGCTACAACTTGCGTATGCAGATCGCGATGCACTCTTTGCAGCTTAAAAAGTGGCCTTATGCCGGAGCTATTGCGGTTAAGGAACGTAATGATTTTAGTGGTAAGGAAGCGATTCATCTAATCTATGCCTGGGTTCATCTGGGCACGGTAAACAATGATCAAGAGCTGGATGAATTTAACGTGAGTGATCATGTGCAACTGCGGCAAAGCGCCAGTCGACTGTTTGATGCCGATGCTTACAGAGTGATGGTGCGGTTTCTTCTTACCCCCAAGCGCCACTTCGAAGTGATTGAAGTCGGTTGAAGCACAGTCGAATGATCCCTGCTAGCAGGTTTGCCTCCTGGCGAGACCTTGAAGCGCCTGATTAATCTCCCCACCTGCTGCTGATACCTGCCGTTACAGAAAAAAATGGTAATCCGCCTGACTAGCAGCTTTAATTATAGAATACTTCAATTATAAATTGGGTTCTAAAGCGCGCGTACGTGCAGGTGGACAATTAAACGTGTCCTTTGGTATAGAAACCAATGACAGAGGGTTTTGTGGATTTTATTCGTTTTAAAGCACTGACTTTTCTATTAGTGTTTTGTGGCGTATTAACCTCGACTGTTAGCGCAGAGGAGCAGGTACGCCTGAGCAAAACCTTTGAGCTTGGTCAAAGCAACTTAGAACAGGGGCTTGGTCTATACCTTGAATATTTGGAAGACCCAACCAGTGAATTAAACATTGGCTCAGTCCTGAAAACGCCCCCCTCATCCTGGACAGAAAACAGGGCTGAAACACCCAATTTTGGCTACTCTCGCAGCACCTACTGGTTCCGCCTCTCAACTCACAATAGTTCTACCGGTGAACCGTTATCGCGATTGTTGGTTGTCGATTACCCACTGATCGATCAGCTTGAGTTCTTTCGTGTTGAAGATGGTCAGGTGATTGACCGTCAGTTAACAGGGGATAAGTTCTCGTTTTACCAACGACCGCTACTACACAGGAACTTTGTTTTCCCAATTAATGTTGGTGCGGGTGAGCGAAATGAAATTTACTTGCGGGTAAAGAGCGAGGGGGCGGTTCAGCTGCCGCTTTCCGTTTGGGAGCCGCAACAGTTCTTTTTGATTGATCAGTCAGAGCTTGTACGCAAAAGTGTTTTTTATGGCGTATTGTCGGTCATGATTCTGTTTAACCTATTTTTGTTTTTCTCACTGAAAGAAGCCCCTTATCTATATTACGTCATGTTTGTTTTTTCGTTTTTGCTCACTCAGGCAAGCATGCATGGCGTTACGTTTCAGTACTTTTGGCCATCGTCCCCCACGGCTCACGAGATGGCGGTACTCTTGGGGGTGCCTGGTTGTGTGATGTTTGCTTCGCTATTTAGTCGCAGTTTTTTGTCGCTGGCCTATTACGCCCCGAAGATGGACGTTTTTTTCAAAGTGACCACGGCGCTGGGCGCGTTAAATATGCTCGCTGCGTTTGTGCTGCCGTATAGAATGGCGACAACATCAGCTGTATTTATGGTTGCGGTTGTTAGCTTGGGGTGTATTTTTATTGGTCCCTATCTTTGGTTTAAGGGGCATAAAATTGCGCGCTTTTTTACCATTGCCTGGATGTGCATGGTTGTTTCAACAACGGTACTGGCGCTTAATAAATTTGGTGTTATCCCCTACAACTTCTTTACCGAAAACGGGCTTCAATTTGGTTCGGCCTTGGAAGCGGTATTGTTATCGTTTGCCTTGGCGGATCGCCTTAACCGTGAACGACAAGACCGCTGGAAAGCACAGCAGAAGATGTTGTTGGAAGTTAGGCAACGGCGTCATATTGAAGAGACGATGGTATACGATGCAACCCATCATTCATTAACAGGGCTGCCAAACAGAACATTTTTGGAAAACCGCTTTACTGAGCTGCTGAAAAATGGCGTGTTTGAAGAAAAGGGGATTGCGCTTGTATTGGTTCACTTTGACCGGTTTAACGAAATAAACAAAACCCTGGGGCACTTAAGAGCGGATCAGTTACTTAAAAAAGTGTGCCTGAAAATTAATAACAGAGTGCAGCAGATCCCTGGCCTGATTGAAGTAGAGCTAAGTGAGCAAACGCTTCTAGGGGTTGCGGTTGTTGAAGGGGTTTCTGTTGCGATGCTTATTGATCGACGAAAAAACGAGAATATTATTCGAACAGCCAATGGTTTGGTTGAAATGCTTTCGACGCCCATTGAGTACGATGGGTTGGCCATTGATGTCGGGGCGTCAGTGGGTATTGCCTATTACCCTCAGCATGGCCGCGATGCTGATACGCTGCTAAGTAATGGCATGATTGCGATAGATGTGGGTGTTAATGCCAGTGACCGTATCACCCAGTACTCTGAAGAGATTAACCCCTACAACGCTCGCCGTCTAACGTTGATGGGCGATTTAAGAAACGCCGTTAATAATGATCTTCTTGATCTTTACTTCCAGCCACAGGTTTGTTGCAGAGAGAACAGTGTGACCGGTATTGAAGCACTGCTGCGCTGGAATCACCCGTTGCATGGCTTTATCCCCCCCGATGAATTTATCCCTATTGCGGAGAAAACAGGCACCATTAATCTGGTGACTGAATGGGTGTTAGACAAGGCGCTGGAAAGGGTTTCTGAGTTAAATCAGCAGGGGCTCCAGATTGCAGTGGCCGTCAACATCTCAGCGGTTAATCTGAGGGAGAAGAAATTTCCGCGATTGGTTAAATCACTGCTTAAAAAATACGCTGTTGATGCCCACCTGCTGGTATTAGAGGTGACCGAAACGGCGATGATGCAAGACCCCGAAAACGCGCTACTGGTATTGACGACGCTGAACCACATTGGAGTCAAGCTGTCTATTGATGACTTTGGTACAGGGCACTCTTCGCTAGCCTATATCAAGAAACTGCCAGTGCATGAAATCAAGATTGATCGCTCGTTTGTGATGGAAATGGATCAAGATAAAGACGGCTCTATTATTGTAAAAACCACGGTTAATATGTGTCACGACCTTGGCTATGAGGTGGTTGCAGAGGGCGTTGAGACGCTAACCAGTTGCGATAATTTAAAAGCCATGGGGTGTGACTACTTGCAGGGGTATTACCTTGCCCGGCCACTGCCTTTTAGCGAGCTGTTGGCTTGGTTAACAGATGCGACCAGTCATCAGAGTTGGGCTGGTGGTGTGGTCTCTGATACAGCTAAATGAGAGTGAGCATTATCGAGCCAATGTGTAATGTTTGGCCAAATAAAATACAGGATATGATCATGAAAAAGCTGAAGAATGAAGCGCAACTGGTTAAGGAAGCGATCCGCATCGGGTCAATCTATGTTGAAAAAAGAGGTGTTTGTCAATTTGAGCCAACCGACTCATCGAAAAAGAAATCAGAGTACATCTACCGCCTTTTAGTACATGACAAGCAAATACAAGCGCTTCCGAAAGAACAGGAAAACGAGCCCAATATTAAACATAAGCTTGCGATCTGGCTGCATAAGCAGTTACCCGAAGGGCACGCTCTGCTTAATGATTGATACTGACTTACCTGCTACTTGCTGACCTATCTATTGCTTACTCTCGAAGCTCAATATTCATGTTGATGTCGATAGTGACATCTCTTACTTCAATATCAAATGCGTCCGGTGCAATGGCAGCGCCTACACCAATAGGGAAGCCAAGTAGTGGAAACAGGCTGGACAGCGTAACGGTAGATGCTAACTGGGTAGAAAACATGACTAATGACATCTCTATCTGTTCCGCCAGCCGCTGATTATCTACGAATGTTGAATTACTTGTATCAATAAAATATAGGTTTCTCTCAGTCAGGTTTTTATTGACCAAGTAAAGGTTTTCAAGCCTCGCCCTTTCGATATAGATGCTTTGCGAGAAGGGGACGGAGCCAAGGCTATTTGATATCAGGCCATTTTGAGCGGTTGTTTGAGAGAGTTCAGCATCAGAGAGCAATCTCAAATCGGCAACCCCTTGTGATGTAATGAATAAACCACAGAGAGCGCAGAATAGAAGGCATCGCTTAAACATATCAACCTCCTTATCGGGGTGTACTATGGTTGGAGTGATGATATGACTAAAGATTCCAGAACACTTGGCTTTAATGAAGGCCTTGCTCATGCAGAAATAAGATATAGCCTTGGTATGATTTATTACTTGGTGTGGCAGTCGGTGATGTGGCAGGTAATCTGGAATTACAGCGCGGGATTTTAAAACGGAATTGATAAAGCACTTGTACAAATGGCCGGTGGTCACTTATGATGCTTTTAGTATACAGCTAGCAGCAATGTAAATGTCGTGAATACAAACAACAGAACTAATTTGTCAGAGGCAGACAATGAAAATTTCGGTCAATGGTGTAGATCAGGCGGTTGAGTTTGAACCAGATACCCCCCTGTTGTGGGTTATCAGAGATGAGCTAAAACTCAAAGGTACAAAATTTGGCTGCGGCAAAGGGCTTTGCGGTGCCTGTACGGTGCACATGAATGGCGTCGCTATCCGCTCTTGTATCACGCCTGTCAGTGCGGTTGAAGGGCAAAATATCACCACTATTGAGGGCATCGGCTCTGATGACTCCCCTCATCAGCTACAAAAGAGCTGGCTTGAGTTTAATGTGCCACAGTGTGGCTACTGCCAATCTGGCCAGCTGATGTCTGCCAGCGCGCTCTTAGCTAATAAACCCAGCCCCAGTGATGCTGATATTGATGAGGCGATGTCTGGAAATGCCTGTCGATGCGGGACTTACCCAAGAATTAAAGCGGCAATACATCATGCTGCTGATAACCTCAAAAACAGCTAATCAGGGAGACTTATAATGACTGATCAAACTCATGGCGTTAATGTCTCTCGACGTCAATTCATCAAGGCAACGGCAACAGCAACAGGCGGTTTTTCATTAAGTACCTTTTTGCCAGGTTGTGCAACGTTTGGTGCCAAAGGGCTTACTGATGATAACCGTTGGAAAGCCAATGCCTGGCTGGAGATTACACCTGATTCAGAGGTTATCTTTACCCTGGATAGGGTAGAAATGGGGCAGGGGACAACCACGGGGCTAACAACGCTATTAGCAGAAGAGCTGGATGTAGAACCCGCGACTGTTTCCGTTAAATATGCGCCGGTTGCCAACGTGTACAGAAACCCGGACTATGGTTTGCAGATGACGGGGGGCAGTAACAGCCTCTCTTCAAGTTGGGGGCAAATAAGAGAAGCAGGCGCAACAGCTAGGGAGATGCTCGTCGCGGCGGCAGCCGAGGTTTATAAGGTGCCGGTCGATCAGTGCCAAGCAAAAGATGGCCAGGTCGTACTGCTTGGACGTGGCAATGCTTTAAGCTACGGAGAACTAGCGCCACTGGCCGCCTCCCAATCGATACCTTCAAACCCAACCCTGAAACCGGCCTCCGAGTTTCGTTTTATCGGTAAGCAGAATAAACGACTTGATATAACTGGCAAGGTTAATGGTCAAACGGCATACGGCATTGATACTGAAGTGGAAGGCATGGCCTACGCTGTGGTTAGCCGTTGCCCCGTGTTGGGTGGCAAGGTCAAACAGTTTGATGCCACAAAAGCGCTGGCGTCCAACGGCGTTGTTGGCGTGTTTGAAATCTATAACGGGGTCGCCGTGGTCGCAGAGCAATACTGGCAGGCCAGAAAAGCGCAAAGCATACTTGATATCGAGTGGGATGAAGGCCCGCTTTCTACGCTGTCTTCAGACGAGATGTTCCGCACGTTTAAGCAGGCGGCGATCGAAGAAGAAGGCGAGCGGGTTCGCGATGATGGTGATTTTGAAGAGGCAGAAAATGATGCTGAAAAGGTTTTTGAAGCCGAGTACCAGACGCCCTTTTTAGCACATGCAACGCTGGAACCCATGAATTGTGTGGTTGACATTCGTGATGATAACGCGGTTGTTTGGGCGCCCACTCAGGCACCAGATCTGGCCCGTATTGCCGTGGCGCGTGTCACTGATCTTTCTCCGAGTGATGTTGATGTGAACGTTACAGCCATTGGTGGTGGCTTTGGTCGACGTCTGACTCAGGACTTTATTGAAGAGGCAGCGGCGGTCGCCTATCAGGCGAAACGCCCGATTAAACTAATGTGGTCAAGGGAAGAAGATACTCAACATGATTGGTATCGACCAGCGACTTACCACAAGCTAAAGGCCACATTTAATTCATCCGGTGATGTGACAGGGTGGGATCACCAGATTGTCGCGCCAAACCTTCTTGATTGGTATATCCGTGATGCGGCTCCGGCGCAATATCCATGGGCACCCAAGTTTATGTACGGCACCCTCGGCTCTATTGGGTTGGCGATGCAGGGCATTGCGGTGCCGGAGGATAAAACCGCCATAGAAGGCGCTGTAGAAATGCCTTACAACATCGCCAATATCCAGGTACGTCATACTCATGCCGATATTGGTGTCCCTGTTTCGTTCTGGCGCTCAGTCGGACACTCCCAAAATGCATTTTATGTTGAAAGTTTTATTGACGAGCTAGCTCATGAAACGGCAACTGACCCATACGCGTTCAGGCGCAGCCTGTTACAGGGGCATCCGCGTCAACTGAAGGTGTTGGAGTTGGCTGCTGAGCAGTCAGGGTGGGGCGAACCTCTTCCAGAAGGGCATTATCGAGGTATTGCGGTACACGAAAGCTTTAAGAGTTATGCAGCCCAAGTGGTAGAGCTTTCCGTTAACAATGGAGAGATTAAGGTTCACCGGATTATTTGTGCGATTGACTGCGGTATTGTGGTCAACCCTGATATTGTGAAAGCGCAAATGGAAGGAGGCATTATCTTCGCATTGACTGCGGCTCTTTACGGTGAAATAAGTGTTAAGAACGGGCGGGTTGCGCAATCAAACTTTGATGATTACCCGTTGCTGCGAATGAATGAAACGCCAGAGATAGATGTGCATATTGTTGATAGCAATGAAAGCCCAAGTGGGGTCGGGGAGCCAGGGGTACCGCCATTAGCGCCTGCGGTTGCTAATGCAATATTTGCCGCTACAGGCCAACGATTGAGGTCACTCCCATTACGACCGGCATAGTGAACAACCCCGTGCAATCTACTGGTCACCGTACCGAACAGCTGGCGGGCAGTAGTGCTGAGCGGCAGGCGGGCAGTAGCACCGAGCAGCGGGTTATTGATTCGCTATGCCAATGGTTGGGTGATGGCGAGTCGGCCTGGTTGTGCACCATTGTGAGTACCTGGGGCTCGTCGCCCCGGCCTGCGGGGTCTATTTTAGCTTTTCATCCAGACTATGGCATTGTCGGGTCACTGTCAGGCGGCTGCATAGAAGAAGCACTGATTCGCAAATTGTCATCCGCTTCACAAGAAAATGAGACTGATGTTGCGCCTTACCTATACCAGTATGCGATAACCGACGATGACCGAACTCAGTATTCGCTACCTTGTGGTGGCCAGTTAACGGTTCTGGTTGAGCATCTGGTACCAACCGCTGAGACTATTCAGCACGTTAGAATCATCTGTAATGTACTGAACAACAGGCAGAGCGTTCGTCGGCAGGTCTCACTCAAAGGCGAGGGGGCAAATATAATAACGGAGCCGGGCGCGGTTGCAGGGCCCGCAGTAATGACCTCGCCTGACTATGTGGCCACGCGATTTGGGCCAACGTTTAAAATGCTTTTATTGGGTGCCGGTGAGGTTTCATATCATGTGGCAAAGATCGCTGGCACAGTCGACTTTTCGGTGACTCTTTGTGACCCTCGACCAACGTTTTTACAAGGTTGGCAATGCGAGGGGGTTGAGGTTATCCAGTGCCTGCCGGATGACTTGGTGAAAGCGCGGTTTTCTGACCCATACTGTGCCATATTGGCTTTGGCCCATGACCCAAGAGTGGATGATATGGCGCTGATGGAAGCGTTGAAAACAAATGCATTTTATATTGGTGCGATGGGCTCACTGAAAACGACCAAAGACCGTCTTAACCGACTGGCCGAGCTAGACTGCTCGTCCTCTGAAATAGAAAAGCTTCATGCACCTGTCGGAGTGAACATTGGCAGCAAAACACCAGCAGAAATTGCCATTTCGATTATGGCGCAAGTCATTGCCGAGCGGCACAGGTTTTTGAACGGTGACCGCAATAAACTGGCGGCAGATGTTGAGTAGTTAGCGTACTTGTTCTGGCCTATCGATATCATATAGCACCATTTCATCTGTCACGTTTATTTTCTGCAATGCGTCAGCAGAGGCTTTAATGACAGACTTTGCTCCATCGTCACCTGTTAATGCTGTTAGTGCTGTAAAGTATCTCTGGCCAAACAGCACCGGGTGGCCCGGTTTGCCGTTAAAGAACGGGCGAACAATGCCTGAGCGCGACGCGTGTCGCGACAGCTGCACATAGGTTTCTGGTTTAATATAGGGCATGTCACCCAAACAAATGCCGATCCAGTGATACTCTCGTGGTTTCAGGTTTGAGGCAACTTCTGCAATAACACTGGCTAGCCCCTGTATAGCATGGCTGACCTTCATAAGCTCAATATTCAGCGTACTGAGGTGTTTGTATAGTTCCGCATCATCGTCTCGAATAACGACAATAAAACCGCAACCGGATTTAGCTAAGGCGCTTATGGATGTTGCTATGATTGTGTTACCACTTGGCAGCTCATGCAATAGTTTAGGGCTGCCAAAGCGGCGCGAAAACCCTGCGGCTAATAGAACATAGACTCCGGTTTGATGGTGCATAAAACTCCCACTTAGGTATTGATCAACCAACGTTAAAAGCATTATCTTCACGTCTATTATAGTGGCATGAAGTTCTGACAAAATGGACTTTATTGAATGATTTTGTTCAAATCGATAAATCGAAATAACTATCAGATATTGGGCTATTTTTGAACGCTTACACCACCCATTTTAAGGTTTGCACGTTTAACCTGTTTAATTACCTCCTCCCTCCTAATGCTTTTTACGAGTCTGAAAACATATACACTCAACCCAAATGGGAGAAAAAGGAGCGATGGATTGGTGAGCAGTTATCGAGCCTGGCGCCTGATATTATTGGCTTTCAAGAGGTTTTTAGCCCTCAAGCTTTAGAGAAGCTCACCCGTCAACATGATTTGCCGCATTTTGTTACCGTGTCTGAGCCTGGAATAGAGAGCCATCACGTATACGATAAGCCTGTTGTCGCGTTAGCCTCGCGTTTTCCGGTTATTTCAGCTAATGCTGTTGATGTTGATTCTTCGATTATTGATGCATTGAAACTGCAACCGGACTTTAAATTCAGCCGCCCGCCTATCAGGGCTGAAATTCAGATTGAGGGTTTTGGCAGTGTGTTGGTGTATGTTGCGCACTTAAAGTCCAAACGTTCCCGGTTGGAGCCTCAGTTAACCGGGGATGAAGATGCCTTCAGCAGCATCAGCGAAAGTGTTTCGGCGCAGGTTCACGGGAGCTGGGCGTCCACCATTCAAAGAGGCACAGAAGCAACGCTCATCTATCAGGATATTATTGCACAAATGAGGCTTCGGGAAAGACCGGTTATGGTGTTGGGCGACCTGAACGACACCATGGAGTCACCCGTTTTGCAGTCACTGGTGGGCGGGCAGAATATAGACCGGTTGGATGGCAAGTATGTCTCGGGTATGGCTATTGGAGACCAGCGAGCCATTCAGCGTTTTTCGTTATTTGATGCGTTCGAGTTGCAGGACAGAATAAAACCGGCTCAGCGGAAAGCAACGCACTATTTTGCAAATCGTGGCAGTGTGCTCGATTATATATTACTGTCAAAAGACTTTAAGGCTGATTATGACCGCAGCCTTGCTTGTGTTTCCGATTACCGTGTCAACGATGCTCACCTTATCAACCCTCATCATGAAACAGATGCTGAGTGCTCAGATCATGCACCAGTGACGGTAGAGGTTGAAATTAGATATTAACTTCTTGTTTAAAGTCTGAGTCTTCCTGTTGTCATAATTCATCACAATTCACCTCATATATTGCCAATATTCGCTGCTAATTTTGTGGTCATCACTTAATTAAATAGAGGCGAAATATGCAAAAACAGTTGGCGATAAAAATAGCCATCATTTTTGTCATCGGTCTGTTGGTGTTAATTCCGACAACCATGGTGCAGATAAAAATCTACGAACGGCAGGGATATCTGGAAGAAGCTCGGGCCGCTGTTGCGCGCAGTTGGACCGGTGCCCAGTCATTGGTCACCCCTATATTGGTTGTGCCTTATCAGTTGGCTTCCGGTTCCAAGTCTGGCTTTTATACCGAAGAATCAATAAAGGCGTCCGAGAAACAGGCGCTACTGTTGCCTGACCGTATGGAAAACAAGGTAGATGTCGCCAATAAAAGCGTGTTCAAAGGGATCTATGAAGTACCTGTATATAACAGTGATATTCGTCTTAAAGGACTGTTTTCTGCTGAAAAAATCAATAAATTTCTAAACCGAATCAAAAATACCCCTCGATTTGAAGGCTTCGGCGTTCCTTATCTATCCATCCATGTTTCTGATGTGCGCGGGATCAGCGGCGCACCTTCGCTCACGATTGACGATGAACAAACATTACTGACGCCTGGCACTAAACTCAGCGCTTTGGTCGGAGGGCTCCATGGTGAGCTGGAGTCACTCATTGACAATGTGCAGGATATTAACCTCTCACTTGAGCTATCGCTTAGAGGAATGGGCGGGCTATCGTTTATCCAGTTAGCAGATGACTCCCGAACCGAGATGAAATCAGACTGGCCACACCCGGAATTTACCGGAACTGCACTACCGGTCGATAGAAACATTTCTTCATCAGGCTTTACCGCTCGTTGGCTGACGTCCCAATATTCCAGCAACGCTGCTGATTTGCTAACGCGTTGTATCGAGTCATTGAACTGCCACGAATTGCAGGCTTCCGGTTCGGGAGTCAACTTTATTGAGCCGGTTGATGTGTACCTGCAATCAGAACGTTCGGTGAAATATGCCATGCTGTTTATCGGTTTGAGCTTTATTACATTCTTTATTTTTGAGCACATCAAAAAGATTCGTATTCATCCTATTCAATATGCTTTTGTCGGGTTAGCCATCGCAGTGTTTTACCTGCTGCTAATTTCTCTGGCTGAGCACATCGCCTTTCACTGGGCTTATGGCATCGCTGTTACCTGCTGTTCAGGGCTAATACTCTTCTACGCAAAAGTGATGCTCAAGAGTTTTAAATCTGCGCTGTTGTTCTCGCTGATGATTGTTGTGCTCTATGGTCTTCTCTACGTGATTGTTCAGGCCGAAGACTTCGCCTTGCTGATGGGGTCTATATTGGTGTTCCTTGTGCTGACAGTATTGATGACCGTCACTCGAAAAATTGACTGGTACAACCTAGAAGCGATAGAGGGGGTTACATTAGGGAGGAAGTAGGTGGTAGTAGGAAGTGATGGGGTTGGTGGATTAGTTTTTAGTGGCCGAACTGCTGTAGATCATCAGTATTAATACTACTATTGGTAAGTTTTTGGTCAATGGCCCAAATGGATGTAGCCAAAAAGAAGGGTCTAATATTGATAGTAGTATCGTATAAATTGAAATAACACATATTTGTGCGATACAGCAGGCACGAGTCCATTTTGAAGTAAGAAGCCATGCCCCTATAAGAATATCTAAGCTACCTCCAGCGTATATAAGCAAGTCAGCCAGCTCTCCGGTGATTCCTGAGTTAGCGAGAGTTTGGTAACCGAACGCTTTATCAAAAAAGATGGAAGTAAGGCCTGTGAAAATCCATAAGAAAGACAGAGAGTAAATGGCTATTTTGTGTAATGGCGTTTGTGCTTTCTGCATAGCTTAAATAACTGGAAAGGGCTTAAATACCATAAGCCAGAATATGACGATAATCGCTGTAAATGCCGGAATTCCAAGCAGCGTCCAAATGCGCATTAGACGTTTGAACTCGGGTGTTACTTCGTTTTCATCTATAGAGTCTGTTGCCAGCGCATGTAATCGATATTGAATCCGTAAGACGGGCAACCAACATAACCCAATAAAAACAAATAGAGCCGCTACGGAGTAGAACCACTCTGAGTGAATAGAGTAATTTAGTTCTCTCATAAGCAAAGCCCCCGTAATAAGCTGAGTGATTACAGCTGGCGCAGTAAACAACCAGTCGCCTAAGATCACATGCTTGGCGGTAATATGTATTGCTTGAGCATTGTTTGACCTGTTGGCCATAAACATAAAGAAGGCGATACCTGCTCCTGTTCCGGTAACGATCACGGCTCCCAAGATATGCAGTAGTTTTAATAGCAGGTAACTATCCAATTATTTGCTCCTTGAAATATATCTCTTTTTCTTTTGCTACGCTGGCGAACTCGTCTAGTTCGTATAGGCCTAAGCAGGGTGTTGCCCCCATCAGGCTCGGTTGTTCTTTAAGCAGCTTCCTAGCGATAATAGTCGCTGACATCGTGGGGATATATGGACCAACGCCGTCATGGGCGTAAAGAGACCATATTACGTGCTTTGCTTTTCCTGCACTATCAACCCCTTTGATATGAATATGCATTGCCCCTTTATCTGTTCCGAAAGGAAGAAACAGTTCGCTCATTCTAACGATAAGCTTTGAAAGAGGAGCCCAGCTTTTAACGAGCTTTATTTTGGCTAAATACGCCATTGCGACCATCGGCAGATGCAAACTCCACAGCTCAAGCCCGGCTTGAAAGCGAACAAAATCCTTAACCGAATAACGCTCTGGAAAAAGTTCCAATTCAGGTACATCGACATTGGCAAGCCAGCGCTGGCCCACATTGTCGCCAAAATCAACTTTTCTTGGGTTCATCCAACCATAGACATTTCCCCAACGGCCTTTAGAAAAAACTTTAAAAGGACGGCCAGTATAAGAAAGAATAGCTTTAACGGTTGCCTCGCCTCGTTCAGCTTTGTTTCCTGGCGCAATGGCAATATCAATTGAATTGATACTAGAGAAGAGGTGTTGATAGTGCTCAACAACGGTGGAGGATAACCCTGGCACTGAGCTGGCACCACTTACCAATAACACACCTTTGCGTTTAGCACTGGCGTCAAGTGTCTTGATATCACATACAAATCGGCGGTCATCAGCCAGATCAATATAGTGTGCGCCGATATTGATGCACGATTGAGGAACTCGGTAGTCTTGCCCCTGGAACGGGCCGCCAGTATGGATAACTATGTGAGGGGCTATCGCTTTTAGTCGCTCTTCAAAGTCTTCTTTGTTGATGTCTAACGCAATGGGTTTTATGGTTGCTCTTGACTCTTGCTGCAACTGCTCTGCAAGCTGAGTCGCCTTGTCTAAGCTTCTGCCTGCTATAAGTAGCTTGGCATCTGCGACATCCTTCAGATTTTCGGCGATACGCTTGCCAAAGTTTCCGTAGCCACCGAGTATCAATACTGTTTTTGCTTTCAATTGAGGGCCTTTGAGACTGGTTTATCAAGTCGTAAGCTTTATCATAGCGAATGATTGTAAATGATATTGTGCTGGGTTTGGTGTTGTGAGAGATAAGATAGAGAGGTTTGACAGAATAAAAGAATCAAATGGTGCCGAGAGCCGGACTTGAACCGGCACGCCCCGAAGAGCACTAGCACCTGAAGCTAGCGTGTCTACCAATTTCACCACCTCGGCAGAGGGTATACATATGATCGTAACAATAGATGTGTATTGATCTGTGGGGGTTGGTAGCCCCAAATGTGAGGCGAACTTTAACCAGCCCCTATTTTTTTGTCAACGAATTTTTGGGGGATCGTTATCAATAGTTGAGCTTGTGTGGGGCTTTGCCGCTATAATGAGTGCAATTGCTAAATGAACCCCCAGATATTTTTGAAACCAGAGTTTATAACAACGCAGCAGAGCTGCAGGAAATTGAATGTCAAAGAAAAAAGTACGTGATCCTTATGCCCAGAGAGAGGCGGAGAAGTACGATAATCCAGTGCCTAGCCGAGAGTTTATTCTAGCGCATTTGGAAAAAACAAAAGCACCGGCGACTCACCCAGAGTTGTGCAAGGCGCTAAATTTGAAAGATGAAGATTCTATCGAGGCGATTAGGCGACGCCTGATCGCCATGAGCCGTGATGGGCAACTTATATGTAACCGGCGTGGGCAGTATGTGCCGACTAGCAGCATTAGTTTAATTAAAGGCCGGGTGCAGGGGCATAAAGATGGCTTTGGCTTTGTCATACCCGAAGACGGCACAGATGATCTGTTCCTAACGGCCAGACAAATGCGCTCAGTGGTTCATGGTGACCAAGTGCTGGTACGTGTTGATGATGTTGATCAGCGCGGACGGCGAATGGCTATTATTGTTGAGGTGCTGGAGCGAAATACAGCGCAGGTGGTCGGACGTCTTTGCCTTGAAAGTGGCATTGCGTTTGTGACCCCGGAGAATACCAAAATAGCGAACGATGTCATGATTCCGCTTGATGCCTGTATGGACGCCAAGCATGGCCAGTATGTTGTGGTAGAAATTACTCAGCATCCGACTGTGCGCACCAGTGCCGTCGGTAAAGTGGTTGAGGTCATGGGCGATCACATGGCACCGGGAATGGAGATTGATGTTGCCATTCGTTCCCATAGTATTCCCTTTGTTTGGCCTGCTGAAGTTACTCAGGCGGTAAAGGCTTTTTCAGGCGAAGTGGCAGAAGCCGATAAGCAACACCGAATCGATATTCGTCATCTTCCTCTGGTGACGATTGATGGCGAAGATGCTCGAGACTTCGATGATGCGGTCTATTGTGAACCTAAAAAATCGGGTGGCTGGCGACTGTACGTGGCGATAGCCGATGTGGCTCACTACGTTAAGAGGGGGCAACCTCTTGACCAGGAAGCGTATAACAGAGGGAACTCGGTATATTTCCCTGACCATGTTGTTCCAATGCTCCCTGAAGTCTTGTCAAACGGCCTGTGCTCATTAAACCCGGAAGTAGATCGGCTCTGTATGGTTTGTGAAATGACCATTAGTGCCAATGGTGCGTTAAGCGGCTACAAATTTTACGAAGGCGTTATGCACTCTCATGCGCGACTGACCTACACCAAGGTGAGTTCGATGCTGGAGCACCCTGAGAGCGAAGAAGGTCAGCAGTTATGCGAACGTTATTCGAATATCCTGCCTCATTTGCATCACCTTTTTGACCTTTACCATGCCTTGAGGTGGGCGCGGGATGCGCGTGGTGCGATTGATTTTGAAACAGTCGAAACCCGAATACTATTTGGTGAAGGACGTAAGATTGAGCAAATTGTGCCAACACAGCGTAATGAAGCACACAAGATTATTGAAGAGTGTATGTTGTCAGCTAACGTTGCGACGGCTCGTTTTCTTAAGAAGAACAAAATGCACACGCTATACCGTGTGCATGAAGGCCCCGGCGCTGAAAAACTTGAAAATTTGAGAGAGTTTTTAGGCGAGCTTGGCTTGCAGTTACAAGGTGATCGAGATAAGCCAAAACCTTCAGATTATCAGACACTACTTGGGCAGATAAAAGAGCGCCCGGATTTTAGTGTGATCCAAACGGTAATGCTGCGCTCTTTGAGCCAGGCTGTTTACAGCCCCGAAGAGGAAGGCCACTTTGGACTGGGTTACCCTCACTATGCTCATTTCACGTCGCCTATCAGGCGTTATCCTGACCTTACGGTACACCGTGCCATTAAATCGCTGATTCATAGCGAAGTGCCTTGCCCTCAGGTGCTACGAACTGACGTGATTAAGCCAAGTGAAAACCCATATCACTATGACTTGCCGCAGATGTTGCAGTTGGGCGAGCATTGCTCAATGACAGAGCGACGAGCAGACGAAGCGACTCGTGATGTGGTGAGCTGGCTCAAATGTGAGTTCTTGCAGCAGCACTTGGGTGAAACGTTTGAAGGTATTATCTCAGGCGTGACATCGTTTGGCTTTTTTGTTGAACTCAAAGACCTGTATATCGACGGGTTGGTGCATGTTTCTTCGTTAAAGAGTGATTACTATCACTTCGATCAGGCGAAGCATCGACTGGTAGGAGAGCGCACTGGTGCCAGTTATCGCCTGGGCGATACCGTTAGTGTTCAGGTCGTCAGGATAGACCTTGATGATCGAAAGATTGACTTTGAGATTCTGGGTCAGCCCCGTCGCAGAAATGGAAAAAGTAGGGCGGGCGCACCTGCGGGTAGACGCGGGCCAACCGCTGAAAAAGGAAAAGCCAAGTCTGGCCCAAAGAGTAAACGGAAGGCCTTGCTGGATAAAATGCCAGAGAAGGGGAAGGGTAAAAAGAAAAAAATAACAAAGAAGAAAGGCAAAAAGAGCGCTTCAGCTAAAAAATCGACGCCACGAACCGCAAAGGCAGGGAGCGCACAGCCCCGTAAGAGAAAGGTTCAGAAGTAGTGAACATTAATATAATTGTAAAATGGCAATGATAAAGGAAACCCTGACCTACTCACTTTCCGTCATCCTCGCGAAGGCGGGGATCCAATGTCTTCGGTATGTTATAGATTCCCGCCTTCGCGGGAATGACATTAATAAGAGGTTCCTTAATAATGTCTGAGCTTCAAAATGTTTTTGGTCTGCATGCAGTGAATGCGCTGCTTGAAAAAGAGCCCGAGAAAATCAAACGCTTGCTGATTTTAAAAGGGCGAAAAGATAAAAGGCTTGAAAGCCTGCTTGTCAGTGCTAGAAAACGTGGTGTGAGCATAGCAAGTGTTGATCGCCACCAGCTCGACAAAATAGTAAATGGTAGCCATCAAGGCGTTGTTGCTGAGTGCGACACAGCAGCTGAGCTGGAAGAGGGGGATTTGGAAGCGTTGCTGCAATCCCTCAATGAAAAACCGTTTTTGTTAGTGTTGGATGGTGTGACTGACCCTCATAATCTGGGGGCTTGCTTGCGTTCTGCGGATGCGGCGGGTGTGCAGGCTGTTATTGCACCTAAAGATAAGTCTGCACCGCTAAACGGTGTTGCCCGGAAAGTCGCCTGCGGTGCCGCTGAGAATGTGCCGTATATAAAAGTCACTAACCTTGCACGCACGTTGCGGTGGTTAAAACAGTATGGTGTTTGGTTAGTGGGGGCTGCCGGAGAGACCGATAAAACGATTTATGAAAACGACTTTAACGGTGCGGTTGCCCTGATTATGGGGGCAGAAGGGAAAGGGCTTCGCCGTTTGACCAAAGAGCATTGTGATGATTTGGTGAAAATTCCCATGGCCGGATCGGTGAGTAGTTTAAATGTTTCAGTGGCAACCGGGGTATGCCTGTTTGAGGCGGTGAGACAAAGGAATAGCTTAAAATAGTACCAACATGCTACAGGTGAGTGAGACCTTACCTGTATCGTCTGTTTTTTGTTCAAATTCTGCTTGCAACCCCCCTGCTTAAACACTAAAATGCGCGGTTCTTAAAACACATCAATTCAACTCCTTGCTTCTCAAAGTGATTTACCGCTTATGGGAGGCTTATAACCCGTAGGGAGATACAATGCGTCATTACGAAATCGTAATTCTGGTGCACCCGGATCAAAGCGAGCAAGTTCCAGCAATGGTTGAGCGTTACACAGGCATCATCGCTGATGCTGGTGGTGAAGTTCATCGCTTGGAAGATTGGGGCCGTCGCCACATGGCTTATCCTATTAACAAAATTCACAAGGCGCACTATGTTCTTATGAACATCGAATGCACAAGTGAAGCGTTGGATGAGTTATCCCACAACTTCCGTTTCAACGATGCGATCATTCGTGACATGATCATCCGTCGTAAAGAAGCGATCACTGAAGTTTCTCTAATTAAAGCATCTGAAGGTCGCGAAGAGCGTCGATATGATCGTGAAGATCGTCGTCCTGCTCCTGAAGCTGCTGAACAGACTGCTCCTGAAGCTGCCGATGCTACTGATACTGAAGGCCAGGCAGAAGGCGAAGAGTAATCTTCCTTTTGCATTGATTGGTTAAATATTAGTTAAAATTCTTAATTTGGAGAAATTACAATGGCTCGTTTTTTTCGTCGTCGTAAGTTTTGCCGCTTCACTGCTGAAGGGGTTAAAGAAATAGATTACAAAGATATCGAAACTTTAAAAGGTTACGTATCTGAAACCGGTAAAATCGTTCCTAGCCGTATTACTGGTACTAAAGCTCGTTATCAGCGTCAGTTGGCAACAGCTATCAAGCGTGCACGTTACGTGGCTCTGTTACCTTTTACAGATAACCACCACGAGTAAGTTAAAAAGTAGCGATTACCCTGTATGCGTGCATTAGCGGAATATTTGATGCGCGGCCCGAAACAGGCCGTAATCGTGGCGGTGATTGCCGCAGCGCTGCCATTGATGTTTTGGTTAAGTGCGGCTGTTCTAACTCTGGTTACTTTGCGTAAAGGAGTGGGACAAGGAACAAATATTTTGGTTTGGGCTTCATTACCTGCAATAGCATGGTGGATTAAGCTCGGCGATCCGGGAATAGTGTTAGTGTTAATTCTTTCTTGGGTTATGGCTGTCGCTCTAAGGCAGACTGTTTCCTGGGAAAAGATGTTAATTGCAGGTGTGCTGGTTGCATTTACAACGGGGCTTTTATTGCCTGTTATGCTGCCGGAAGTCGTACAGCAATTAATCGATATGGCCAAAGACGTTTATAGGCAGATCGACCCTGAGATGGTTAAACAGCTCAGTGGGGAGTTAGAACCCGCGTTCACTTCTCTAATGGTCGGTAGTTTGGCGACGACATATCTGGCAATAGCATTAGGGGCAGTGATGTTGGCGAGAAGCTGGCAGTCTTCGCTCTACAACCCGGGAGGTTTTCGTCAGGAGTTTCATGGCTTTAAGCTATCACCAGTGTTTTCACTGAGTGCTGTTGGTTTAACGCTTTTTGGTCCGGCGATAAGTTTAAATATTGTTCTGTTGGTGCTGATTATTTTGGTACCGCTGACACTGGCTGGCATTGCATTGGTTCATGGTAGTGTGGCTAAACGGAATTTGGGCGGGCACTGGTTATTTGTGTTTTATATGAGCGCATTATTATTAGGGCCTAGCTTGTTTTTGCTGATTATTTTTATGGCGATACTGGACAGTTGGTTTGACTTTAGAGGTCGAATTAACAACAGCGAAATCGACCAGTAGAACTAGTTGGCTATCACAGACGGTTTAAAGAGGTTTGCGAGATGGAAGTTATCCTGCTCGAGAAAGTCGGTAAACTCGGCGGCCTTGGTGACAAGGTTGGCGTAAAATCAGGTTACGGTCGTAACTACCTTATCCCTTACGGTAAGGCAGTTCCTGCGACTGCAGCAAATGTTGCAGAGTTTGATGTTCGTCGTGCTGAACTTGAAAAAGCAGCAGCAGAGAAGCTAGCTGCTGCACAAGCACGTGCAGAACAAGTAAATTCAAAAGAAGTCACTATCGTTTCTAAAGCGGGTGATGAAGGTAAGTTGTTCGGTTCAATTGGCGTTCGTGATATTGCAGATGCAATCACAGCGGCTGGAGTTGAAGTGAACAAGAGCGAAGTTCGCCTTCCAGAAGGACCACTTCGTGCAGTGGGTGAGTATGAAATTACTGTTCACCTTCACAGCGATGTGGATGCAGTCGTTAGCTTGACAGTTGTTGCTGAGTAATACTTACTAGCTACAACGTTCCCGGGCTTGCCATAGAGATAACTTATATCTTTAAGGTTATCCGGGAACAGGTTGATGAATTGCGAATACGGCCCAAGGGTTGTTAAAGTGATAAGCTTTAGCGAACCCTTGGGCCGTATTTGTTTCAGCGGTATGTTTTTGTTTTTAATTCTCTTACTGACGCATTAAAATAGCCTGATGTGTTTTGTCACGCTTAAATGTTCTCCCTATCTATGCTCCAGGAAGTTGTTGCGGTAAATCATGAATAATATGAATTCTGATACAGAGCTGAGTCAGCTTAAAGTCCCCCCTCACTCAATCGAAGCTGAGCAGTCTGTTTTAGGCGGTCTTATGCTTGATAACAGTAAATGGGATGTAGTGGCTGATAAGGTGGTTGAGGACGACTTTTATCGACATGAACACCGTCTTATTTTCAGGGTTGTTGCAAGGCTGGCTGGCGAAGGACAGCCACTTGATGTTGTTACGCTGTCTGAGGCGCTGGAAAAGCTCGGAGAACTAACCAATGCTGGCGGACTCTCTTATTTGGGTGATTTGGCTAAGAATACGCCCAGTGCATCAAATATAAGAGCCTACGCTGAAATTGTTAGTGAGCGGGCTATTCTCAGAAAACTGATCTCAGCCTCTGGAGAAATAACCGACTCTGCATTTAACACTCAGGGACGAACGAGTTCCGAATTGTTAGATGAAGCAGAGCGTAAAGTCTTTCAGATATCAGAGTCTAGAGCATCTGAGGGGGGGCCTCAAAATGTTAACCCAATTCTGACACAAACACTTGAGCGCATCGATGAGTTGTTCAATACCGATGATCCGCTGACGGGAACGACGACCGGGTTTAGAGATCTAGACGCCAATACTGGCGGGCTACAGCCATCAGATCTGGTTATCGTGGCTGCAAGGCCGTCTATGGGTAAGACGGCCTTTGCGATGAACCTGGTTGAAAATGCCTTGTTTGGAGCGGGTAAACCTGTACTGGTATTCAGTATGGAGATGCCATCAGATGCGATTGTTATGCGTATGTTGTCGTCTATGGGGCGTATCCATCAAGGGCGTGTAAGAAGTGGTAAGTTGGAGGAGGATGATTGGCCTCGTTTGACGTCAGCGGTTAGCTTGCTAAAAGACAAACCGCTCTATATTGATGACACTGCTGGCTTGAGCCCGACTGAGGTACGTTCAAGGGCGCGGAGGATTGCCCGTGAAACAAAAAGAGAGTTTGGCCTGATCATGATCGATTACCTGCAACTTATGCAGGTTCCTGGGAATACCGAGGGGCGAACCTCTGAAATATCTGAGATCTCTCGCTCGCTTAAAGCGCTGGCTAAAGAGTTGAAATGCCCGGTTGTGGCACTGTCTCAGCTTAACCGAAGTTTGGAGCAGCGACCCAATAAGCGTCCTATCAACTCGGATTTGCGAGAGTCAGGCGCAATTGAGCAGGATGCCGATATTATTATGTTTATCTATCGTGATGACTACTATAACGAAGATAGCCCTGATAAGGGGATTGCCGAGATTATTATCGGTAAGCAACGAAACGGGCCTACAGGAACCATCAAACTCGCCTTTCAGGGGCAGTTTACCAAGTTTGAGGATCTTGCCCACACTGATTACGATGGCGAGTTCTAATGACCCGACCCACCTTTGCCAAGATAGACCTTAACGCTTTTAAAGCAAATTACCAGCTGGCTTCAACGCTGGCCGGAGACGCGTTATGTGTTGCGGTTATTAAAGCCAACGGTTATGGTCATGGTATCTGTCAAATCGCACGAGCAATCCCTGATGCGCCTCTAGCTGTCGCCTGTGTCGATGAGGCAATAGCAATGAGGAAAAACGGAATTGATAACCCTGTGGTAGTGCTGGAGGGGGCCTTTTCGATTGAAGAGGTGTTATTAGCTGCGGAGCACAAACTGCAGTTGATTATTCACTCTGAATATCAGCTTGAGCAACTAAACGCGCTTACAGAGGTTAATCAACCTGTCGCTGTCTGGCTCAAGTTGAATACCGGCATGAACAGGTTGGGGTTCAAGCCCGCCTTGGCGCGCGAGTTGGTCTACAGGCTTAAGCAGACCCCGTTGGTTAAGCTTGTAGGGCTTATGACCCATTTCTCTAGCGCCGATGAGTTAGAGACTACAGAAACAGAGCGACAACTGGCGCTGTTTAGTTCGGTGGTTAATAATCTGGGCTCAATGTCTGAGGGGTTATTGTTGACTGCTGCCAATTCCGCAGCGTTGCTCGCCCATAAGTCTGCACATTTTGATTGCGTCAGGCCCGGAATCATACTGTATGGTTCTTCACCTATGCCGCACTTATCCTCAGAAGCCCTTGGGTTAGCCGCAGTCATGTCGCTTGAGTCACGTATTATGGCGATACATGAAGTGAATGCAGGGGATTGCGTGGGCTACGGTGGGACGTGGCGTGCGAGTCGCGAAACCAAAGTGGGTACCATTGCGGTGGGGTATGGTGATGGCTACCCGCGTCATGCCGAAACAGGTACGCCTGTATGGGTGGGGGACCGCGTTGTACCGCTAATAGGTCGTGTTTCAATGGATATGCTGACGGTTGACCTTACTTATCACCCCGATGCCAAAGTGGGGGATGCCGTCGAGCTTTGGGGCAAGAACGTTTCAGTCGACGAGGTTGCTATGTCTGCCGGAACGATTGGCTATGAGCTGCTAACGGGTGTTACATCAAGAGTGCCAAGGTTATATTCCGAAGAGTGACATCTTAACTTGAGTGATCTGTAGTAAGTCAATTCCTTCCAGCACTCGCTAATATACACTTCAGCTTTACAATAATTCCCATTTTCAGGATAAATTCAATGATCAGTTGGAAAGCGCTTATTATCGGGTTGGTAGTGACGATCTTGGTGGGGCTGTTCGGCCAGGCTATTTATGTGCTGCTAGCGTCATACATAGGCATGGCAGCGAGTGACTATGTATTTTTCTCAACCTATAAACAAGAAATTTGGTTTATCTTTGCAATGCTGGTTTATTGCCTGACGATGGCATTTGGAGGGCTTTTAACAGGTACGATTGCAAATCAAAAGCAAGCGTGGCACGCCGCAGCTGTTGGCTTCTTAGCGGGCGTTGCTTCGGTAACTTCCTCGGCAGAAAATAGTAGCATTACATTGATGGCGGTTGTTATGGTTGTACTGGGGGCTTTCTTTGCGTTTCTGGGTGGGTTGTTTGCTCTTCGTGTTATAGAGTCTGAAGATTGAAGACTTTAAGGGTAGACCTTAACCAATATCTCTAAATAAAAAACCTGACCTTGTTAAAGGCCAGGTTCTCTTATTGGTGTTTGGCTTAAAACTTACTGTAGGCTTAAAACTTATAGTATGCGCCTAGCATGTAAACGTAAGGGTCTACTTCAACATCAACATTTGCTTTTACTGTTCCCACATTGGTTTGCGCGGTAATTTCAGCATCGGCATCGATGTTGATCCACCAAACAGCTGCGGTTAGCCCGGCATTTTCTGTGATTTCATAGTTAAAACCCGCTTGTAGCGAAGCGCCAATTGAGTCATCAATATCAAGCTTGGTGCTTGTGGCTACCACACCTGGCGTACCAGTCAGGCCTGCCAATGCACCAATTGAGTTTGTTAGTGTATCTGTAGTTCCTTCGTCAAAGAAAATAGTGTAGTTGATACCGGCTCCAACATAAGGTTGGAACTTTGCGTCTGGCTCTGCCAGGTAATACTGCACACTGAGCGTTGGTGGAAGGTGCTTGGTGTCACCCAGTTTTCCAACGCCTGAGATTGCGCCAGCGCCAGAAATGTCGTGCTTGAATGGTGTTGCAGCAAGTAGCTCAATACCGATTCTGTCGGTCGCCATATAGCTGAATACTAATCCTAATTGGGTATCAGAATTCAGGCCTACTTTTGCACCAGTGGCAGGGCCCAGAGCCGGGGTATTTATAACAATGTCTGAGCTGGATTCTTGGGGATCGACAGTTGCGATACCGCCTTTAATGAAAATATCTCCTGCTTCATAAGCAAAAGCAGATTGGCTAATTAATAGTGAACCAGCAACAAGAGATGAAGTTAATGCATTTTTTAACATATAGCTACCCTGATTGAGTTTCGAAGTGATTAAGTTGTGATGGGCGCAGTGTAGCTATGGTGAATTTTGTTAAATTGACATATCGCAATAAAATAATATCGGCTATTGGTGGCAAGTGTGAGAAATGAAAATAAAATGAGATAAATCAAGTTAACTAAAGATACCTATAAGGAGGTATTTTTTTGTTGTGTTGTTTTGAGTAACTAATAAGTAGATATAAAAAAAGAGGCATTAAGCCTCTTTTTCGGGGAGGGGAGGTGTGAATTTATTCGCCTTTCATACACTTGCCGTGATTTTTAACGATATCTACAAGTGCATCCATATCTTCAAGAATGACCTCTCGCCCCTGAACTGAAATAAGCCCACTTTTTTGGAAACGGGTAAATACCCGGCTTACTGTTTCTACAGCAAGTCCCAAATAGTTGCCAATATCATTTCGGGGCATAGGGAGTCGGAACTGTGTGCCGGACAGCTTGCGTAGCTTGAATCGGCTGGAAAGGCTTAGTAACAGGGAGGCTATTCTCTCTTCAGCGGTGTTTTTACTAAGCAGCATGGTGAGTTGCCGACTGCCCTGAATCTCTTTGCTCATCAGCGAAAAAAAGTGGTGCTGGAGTGTTGGGATTTTAGCAGCCAGTGTTTCGAGTTGGCCGAAAGGAATTTCGCAGACGCTGGCGCGTTCAAGTGCTTTTGCTGAACAGCTGTACGAATCTGTATTGGTGCTATCGAGACCAATTATCTCTCCAGGGAGGTAAAAACCGGTTACCTGTTCTTCACCATCTTCGGTAACTGAGTAGGTTTTAATTGCGCCGCTACGAACTGCAAATAAAGATTTAAAGGGGGAGTGCTCCTTGAAAATATGATCTCCCCGGTTGATCGTCTTCCCTTGTTTTATGAGGTCTTCAAGGCGATCAATGTCATCTTTGTTAACTGCAATTGGAATGCACAGGTTGCTCAGACTGCACTGTAAGCAGGACTGATGGATACCTGTTGCTGGTTGCGGATCAATAGCTGCTATTTTCTCACTCATCTTCGCTTTACTCGGTTAATAGCTTTTATTCCATCAGGATAATCAATTTTTATGCTTTTTGGAACATAGATGAGGCAATTCTAGCATATAAACTTACTAGATATAGAAGGATAAGGAGGCAAATTGCAGGAACTAATACTTTAGTCTAATAAGGGTTAGTACTTGGGGCGGATATAACCTCCATAACCAAAAGGCAGCTGACCACTTTGTAGTTTCTGGTAGTACTGATCAAGCTGGTCGACGTTATGAGAAAACGAGTTTTCAATTAGGCTGGTCGCGCCTAAACCTATGCCAACTAAATCACCGGATATACCCTTGGACACTGAATTGTCCCTTGAGAATTTAACATGATTCAGTTTCTGGAACCCTGCTTCAATAAGCCTGTTTTCAAACTCTTTATGACAGTCACAGGTGGTTGTCTCTTCGGCTTCGACGCCTGAAAGGACTGATTGACGCTCTTCTTCGTCTATTAAGTAAATGGTATCCGGGTCGATACCAATTAACCCTTCCAGTTTTTCACTGAGCTGTTCGCATGACTCATGTTGTCTGGTAAGAAATCGTACGTTGACCGTTTTGAAGCCATACTGCTTGAATATTTTTACCTGGTCGGCTAAAAAATCAAAATCAATAGGGCCTTGATCCCTGTTCTGGGTGCCGAGGCAAATATGGTTAAAGCCCAAGCCTTTTATCAGCGCAATAATTGCATCATCCGCAGGCACTTTCTCCAGTTCAATGACATAGGTGCCTTCTTGTTCATTTTGTAGCGTAAAGGCTTTATTGAGCGAATACATAATCTCTGTCATTTCTGCCGGGCTTAGCAGTTGAGCAATCTCCCCCTGCCAGTGAATATAATTAATGCGGCGAGTTCTGGGGATTAGGTCACTCAGTAAACGAACTTCATGGAGCAGGTGGTCGATATAATTTCTAACCGGGGTGATTTTGCTTGTGGTGCTGTTATTTTGCTTAGGAAAACTGCACAACGTATTTTGCAGCGGCATAGACAAGCTTAATGCAAGTTCAGAGTTTGTTCTGTTGCTGTTGGTAATGATGTCAGTATAGCTCTGAAGACTAAACCCTCTGTCTTCAACGAATAGACCTGGCTTGTCCGGAGAGTCATATCGGAAACTATTTGTGCAAAATAGCCAGTCTTTGTGTGAAAAAATTTGTCTCATAGTGCGGCTTGTTGGGTATGCATTATCCCCAAAAACATCCTGTAGTGTTCGGTGGTCAGCTATTATTGGGGTAATCTTCTCAAATGGAGATCCCATTATTATTCCTAAATTTGTTCAACGCCCGAGGGTGGCATACTCACTAACATCTAATCTGGAAACTGTAGTCTACTCAACGACGTAATAGGGGTGTTGATTTGCATCAATAGACCTATTGATGTGCTATTTTTGGAAACCTTTGCATGACTACTTCGCTCATAACGTCGTGCAAAGGTCTCTTTCGGAAAAAGAATGTGTGGTAAGTGGTTGGTAAATCAATGGGGGGCAGGAATGGGCGCGTAGTCAGGGGAGGGAATAGCATCCATAGGGGATGTCTTGCCCCCTATGGATGAATAAAGCCTAGTGGCTTACTTTTCTAAATACCAACGTTGCATTGGTGCCGCCAAAGCCAAAGCTGTTTGACATGACAGTATTTAGTTTTTGCTCTATCGCGTTGCCGGTAATCACCGGTATTCCCTCTGATTCCTCTGTCAATTTTGTCACATTGGCGGTGGCTGCAATAAACCCATGCTCAAGCATTAACAGGGAATAAATCGCCTCATGAACGCCAGCCGCACCCAGCGAGTGGCCGGAGAGTGACTTGGTAGAAGATACCGGGGGAACATTGCTGTCAAAAACGGCCTTTACCGCCCGCAGTTCTGATACGTCTCCAACCGGGGTACTGGTGCCATGCGCGTTAATATAATCAACGGGGCTATCGACGGTCGCCAATGCTTCTTGCATGCAGCGTATTGCGCCTTCTCCAGAAGGTGCCACCATGTCGTATCCATCTGACGAGGCACCATAGCCTACTAACTCTGCATAAATAGGCGCGCCTCGTTTTTTAGCATGTTCCAGTTCTTCGAGCACCAGCATTCCACCCCCGCCAGCAATAACAAAGCCGTCACGGCTTTCATCGAATGGGCGCGAAGCCGTTTCAGGTGCATCGTTGTATTTAGTTGAGAGTGCGCCCATTGCGTCGAACAGCATGGATTGAGTCCAGTGTTCTTCTTCGCCGCCGCCAGCAAAAATAATATCGTGCTTGCCAGACTGTATCTGCTCCATACCATGCCCAATACAGTGGGAGCTTGTTGCACACGCCGACGATATTGAGTAGTTAACCCCTTTTATTTTGAATGCGGTAGCCAAACAGGCCGAGACTGTACTGGCCATAACTCTGGGAACCATATAAGGGCCGATTCGCTTAACCCCTTTTGCTTCCATTATTTGAGCCGCATTTACCTGGTTCTCACAGGATGCCCCGCCAGACCCGGCTATTAATCCGACTCTCGGGTTGGATATCTGATCTGCTGACAAGCCGGAATCCTGAATTGCCTGCTGCATGGCGATATACGCAAACGCAGAAGAGTCGCCCATAAACCGCAGCAACTTCCGGTCAATTAATGATGCCTTATCAATGTCAACAGAGCCTGAAATCTGGCTCTTGAACCCTTTCTCATGATACGACTCATTAAAACGAATGCCTGATCTGCCTTCTTTCAGGCTCTTTAGGACGTCTTCTTTAGTGTTTCCAAGGCATGAAACAATTCCCATGCCTGTAACGACAACTCTTCGCATTGGTTTTCTCAAGATCAATGAAGTGATTCGCCTATTTTAGCCAAATTTACTGCTATTAATAAATATGACAAAAGTCTATTTAGCAGGCTAAGTGCAATATGTATTGGTATGGCAGTGTCTATCGGGCGACTCTAATAGGGGAGAGGCGGATATTTAAGTCCGTTGATTAAGGAAGTGCTTGAATATTAGTATATCTATATGGTTATATATGGTTGTTTGTGATTATATATGGTTTTTATTAGTGTATTGGTCTTATGAAGCATCCAGTTGACGAGTTGGTCAGGTCTACATTAACGGGCGCGGCTCCGCTCTTTATTTTTGTGATATCTCTGGTTATGGGGAGTTTGGCGCTTACCTTCATGCCAAGAGAAGAGGAACCCCAGATAGTGGTTCCGATGGTTGATGTTCTTGTCGATGTGCCCGGACTGAGTGCAAAACAAGTTGAACGGCAAGTGACCACGCCTTTGGAAAAGCTGCTGGCTCAGATTCCAGGTGTTGAAAATGTCTACTCTAGCTCTATGACGGGCAAGTCTGCGGTAACACTTCGCTTTTTTGTTGGGCAAGATCGTGAAAAATCAATATTAAATACCTATAACAAGCTCTATTCAAATCAGGGAGATATCCCTGGTGTTGTTAAAAATTGGCAGGTGAAGCCTATAGAAGTAGATGATGTGCCGATTATGGTTCTTGCTTTATGGAGCCGAGACTCGTCACTGTACTCTGACTACGAATTGAGGCGAGTTGCGGAAGATGTATCTACGTTTCTACAAGGAATCCCTTCTACAAGTGAAGTAAAAGTGGTTGGTGGCCGACCACGAAACATCAGGGTGTTAATTAAACCTGAAAGTCTTGCCGCAAGAAAAACAACCCCTATCGACATAGTCAGTGCGATTGAGGCGTCCAACGTGCTTCAAAGTGCAGGCCTGTGGGTTTATAACAATCGATCAATTGTGCTTGAAAGTGGCGACGTTGTTGCGACGGCAGAAGAGCTGGAAAACCTGGTGGTCAATGTGATTGATAGCACGCCAATTTTGTTAAAAGACGTTGCAGACATTGTTGATGGGCCAGCAGAAGCAGATGGCTATACGTGGATTGACTTCGCCCCCGCACATGTTCATTTCGAAGCAGCGCATAGCGGATTTCCAATGGTGAGCATCAGTGTCGCCAAGCAGCAAGGCAGTAATGCTGTTCAGGTCGCGTCGGATGTGCATCAGGCAATAGCCGATCTCAAAAGCACGCTGTTACCCGCAGAGATCGATATCGAAGTGATGAGAGATTATGGCGACACAGCGAACGATAAAGTCAACAATCTCGTATCGAGTCTCGGTTTTGCTGTTGCTACCGTTGTGATCTTTATTGGCATTTTCCTTGGCTGGCGCTCTGCACTGGTCGTCGGGTTGGCTGTCCCTATCTGCTATGGCATCACCCTTGCGCTTGATATGGCATTTGGTTACACCATTAACCGCGTGACACTGTTTGCACTGATCCTTTCGTTGGGCTTACTGGTCGATGACCCTATTACCGGCGTTGATAATATCTCTCGTTTTATGAAAACAGGGGAGGGAGATATTAAGTCTCGTATTGTAGCCGCTGTCTCTGAAATACGTTCTCCCCTGTTGATGTCTACGTTAACGATTATTTTAGCATTTGTACCATTGGCGTTTATTACCGGGATGATGGGGCCTTATATGGCACCCATGGCGTTTAATGTTCCCGTTAGTGTGCTGGCCAGCACATTGGTGGCGTTTTTTGTTACACCTTGGCTGGCCAGCAAGTTCCTGTCAACGAGCAGTGCTGATACAGCTCCCCCGGTCGCTGCTGACAAGCCTGATTCAGTGCTTTTGAAGGGGTATCGGTGGTGTGTCATGCCGCTATTGAATAGCCGACGAAAAGCAAAATGGGCGCTTTGGCTGGTATTGGTGTTATTCATTTTGGCCGCTTTGCTACCGGTTCTGAGAATGGTTCCTCTTAAACTTCTTCCGTTTGATAATAAAAATGAGATACAGATTCTTATTGATATGCCGGAGAGCAGCAGCCTTGAGAGTACCGCAGATATGGCTCGGCGAGTCTCTGCACAGGTGAGTCGGGTCTCTGAGGTTAGTGCCATTGCCGCGTATGTAGGCCACTCATCACCAATGGACTTTAACGGAATGGTCAGGCGTTACTATCAACGGTCTGCCCCTAATCTGGCTGACTTGCGACTAACGCTGGTAGATAAAACTGAGCGTGAGCATCAATCCCATGATGTTGTTCTCAGGTTGCGAGCGCTGCTAGCCCCTTTGATAGAGAATGACGTGCAGATTAAAGTGGTTGAAGTGCCTCCCGGGCCACCTGTGCTTAGCACTATCGTTGCTGAAATATATGGTGATACGTTAACCGCTTATGATACGCAAAAAACAGCCGCCATCGCGCTTATGCAGCGCTTGCAGCGAGAACCCTTTGTTGTTGATGTTGATTCGACCGTTGAGGTGCCTCGTCAACGTTTACGGTTTATAGCTGACAAGCAAAAAGCGGCGCTTTCAGGCGTTTCTACTGACGATATCAGCAACACTTTGGCGATGGCTAACAATGGCCTGTTAGCCGGTTTTCTAGGACAACCTATGGACGCTTCGCCGCTGCCGATCGTCTTGAGGCTGGACCCTCAGGAACGAAGCTCGCTAACTGACTTTGAGCGTTTACAGGTGCGTGGGCGTTCGGGCGTCGTGCAATCCAGTACCGCACAAGGCCTTAAAATTGCCCCACAACCGCTTGTTCCCATCGGTGAGCTGGGGCAGTTTGAACCTGGTAATGCGGATGAGGTTATATTTAGAAAAGACCTTAAACCGGTCGTGTATGTGACGGCAGAGCTATCGGGGCGAACGCCTGCCGAAGTTATTGCTGATGTTAATGCAGATCAATCTTTTGCTAAACAAGCAACAGATTTTGCTGATCAATCACTCCCCACTTCTGACTGGCAACAGCGCAGCTATCTAACCAGTGGGGCGGGAGACCTATGGACTATACCTGAAGGAACAGATATTAGCTGGCGCGGAGAAGGCGAATGGAAGATTACGGTCGATGTATTTCGAGATATGGGGCTGGCGTTTGCTTTTGCATTGGTGGCCATCTTTTTTGTGCTGCGCGCTCAGACAGCCTCATCAGCCCTTTCACTTATTATTATGTCTGCCATACCGTTGACGGTTATCGGTATTATGCCCGGTTTCTGGTTGCTAAATCAGTTCGGTGAGCGAGAAATAGCCGGCGCACCTGAACCGGTACTTTTCACGGCAACAGCGATGATCGGCATGATTGCATTGGCAGGTATCGTTGTCAGAAACTCGTTGATATTAATTGAATATATCAGCCAGGCGCGAGCTAATGGGTTACCCATGAAAGAGGCGTTAATACTGGCCGTATCTATTCGCATCCGGCCTATTCTTTTGACAGCTGGAACTACAATGTTAGGCAATCTGGTGATTATTCTTGACCCGGTTTTCAGCGGTTTGGCGCTCGCCATAATATTTGGCATTGTCGCGTCTACAGTGTTTACCCTGCTTGTTGTACCTGTGGTTTATCTACTGGTATTTGATAAACCCGTTAAAAAAGAAGGGGAGTTACTTTATGCCCGAAAATGATAAAAAAGCACCTGAACAAAAGGCTTTAATCAAAACTGGCCGTATTAAAGCATGGTTGGCTCCTTTGGGGGCGGTCAGTGTCTTATTGCTGATAGTGACCTGGATGGCGGGGTTGTTTGGCGAAAAAATTAGTCCAGGGTTGAACGACCTGGAAGATGCTCGCAGTCAACACCAAAATGTGATGTTGGTTCGAGAGCAGAGTCTTACGGTTTTTGAGCCTGTTCCTGGTTCGGTCGAGGCCAAGTTTGCGACGTTGGTATCATCCCGGCTATTGGCAAGAATTACCCATGTTCATGCGCGGGCGGGCGATAGCGTCAAAAAGGGTCAAGTCTTGGTGTCACTAGAGAAAACAGATCTGGAAGCCAAGGCAGAGCAAGCAAAAGAGCATAGTAGGGCGATTAAAGCGCGTTTGACTGAAGCGGAGCAAAGCCTGGTTCGAGTAGAGAAGTTGAGTAATCAACGCTTGGTCGCCATGGCTGATTTAGACCGGGCTCGGGCAAACCATAAGGCTTTAGTCGCGGAATTGGCGAGAGCCAGTCAGCTGGAGCAGGAAGCCGCTATTGCACTTGGCTACACTGATATTCGCGCACCGATAGATGGTCGACTGGTGGAGCGTTTTGCCGAGCCGGGCGATACGGCTACACCAGGCACTCCATTGTTGTCGCTATACAACCCATTATCTTTGAGGGTTGAGGCTCATGTTAGAGAGCAACTGGCGCTATCGCTCAATGTGGGCCAGTCGCTTCAAGTAAGCATTCCGTCGCTTAAGAAAAAACTTGCAGCGGTGATTGAAGAGATTGTGCCAGCGGCAGATACCGGGTCACGTAGCTTTATGGTTAAGGTTAGAATCGAATACGAAAAATCATTGTTACCGGGTATGTACGCTCGCATGTTAATTCCGTCGAGCGTTGAGAAAATGGTTGTTATTCCTGAGAGTTGGGTGGTTCAGGTGGGTCAACTGAATCTGGTATGGGTGGAGAGAGATGGCCAACGCGTCCGTCGCTTTATAAGGTTGGGTAAACCCTTGGAGGGCGGGCGTGTACAGGTATTAGCTGGGCTCTCGGAAGGCGAGCGGTTGCTGACGCCAACGCTGTAATTGAGCGCCCCGCTTATTGAAAAAAAAGAGGCTGGTTCTTTGTGAACAAATAAGAGTGGCCGAGCCTTTTATCAAGGTTTAGTGGCTGCCTGAGCAAAGTTTGCAAGGGCTTTGGTTATTTTATTGATAATCTCACTGCACCCATCAATGCTATGCCCATCAATGCGATGCCTATCAATGCTATGGCGTTTCGCGATATAAGCGGGATCATTGTAGGTAAACCAGACCTGCTTTTTGTCGTCTTCCCAGATTAGTGCTTTTTGCGGCAGGTCGATTGCTGAACTCTGGCCACACTGCATAAGCGGCGTTCCAACTTTGGGATTGCCAAATAACACGAGCTCTGTTGGTGGCAAAACCAAGCCAACTTTCTGCGCACCCTCTGAATGATTTATTCGACCAAAAATAGTCATGCCTTTCTTTTCTAAAACGTCAACAAGCCTATCTGCCGTGGCATTTACGTCATGATGGCTTTTGATATTTATGAGTCCCCGGTCACTGTCTGGTGCTTGCGGAGCCGCCAGAACAGATGAAGAGAAGACGAGAGCTGAGATCAAACAAAGCAAAAGGGTGCGCATAGAGGCTCCTTAAGAGTCATCCGGGTGGCGAATTAATAGTGTCTTATAGCCGCACTTCTTCGCTTCGTCAAAGAATGTCTGGGGAGAGCTGAGTGCCTGGTCTCCTGTTGCGTTTAATACCAGCGCTTCAAGCAAGCAGCCCGGTATGTTGTTGTTATGGAAATTAGGCATTCTTGGATACATATTGTAATCATCACTGGTGACGACGGTTTTCCATAGTTCAACACCCTGTTTTTTAAGCTGTGCCCGGGCAGGGCGCTTAATGCATGGGTGGGTATCGTCTGCCACAATGGTGCCTGGTGTCATATGGTTGATCATCGGCAGTATATCGTTACCCCTTGCGGTCAGCACCAGTATTAATTTGGTTTCACGCAGCCGCTCGCCTCGTTTGGTGTAGAGTACTTTTGACCCGTTAATAATGGTGGTTTTTTCTTCCGTATAACGGGGGTCTATTGCGATTACTGACTGAAAATTGTGGCATAAATCCTCAATCAGGCTGGCTCCAATTCTTCCTGCCCCTCCGAGTATCGCAATTGATTGAGTTTTGCTATTCACGCCGAGTTTGTGTGCAATTTGATTGGCAGACTCGTTCATAGCAAAACGGGTACCATAGGAGCCATCAACAAGTGGCGGAACAATGTCTATTCCTGCCTTCATGCTGAAGCCCGGGAGCCTTCCGACGAGTGCAAAACGTTTAACGTTTGGAAACTCTCGTTGCAAATCTGAAATATATTTTCGAACTTTATCAGAGTCAGATGCGAGCTCTTCTTCTGAATAGACTGAAGAGACCATCACGCCCCGCGAGGATCTGTCTTTTATGTAAGCGGCAACCGCGATGGGAGGGAAAAAGCGGCGAAACCAGTCAGGAACATAGGCCCGTTGATCACCTCGGGTTCCATATACGGCGAAAACAACTTCTGGGTTTACGACCTTTTTAAGAATTGGCCAGAATAAATTGGCGGTGAGAATCGAAGTTATTCTCAGTAAAATCCAGCTGCGGCGCTTCAAATTGCCCCAAGGTGTTCTAAGCGCTTCAGGTTTTTCATCTTCATTGGAGGCCAGCACAACAGGATCACCTATTGGCTTGTCATTTAAAGAGTGGTTGATTGCTTCAATGTTTGGCGTTGAAATATCAGAAAAACGAATACCTATAGTATTTTCTTTCCGATAGGTGATCTCATACGAGGTCTTTATATTGCCAGTTCGCGTTCTGATGGTTACCGAGCCCTGTACATCAATATCTTCAGTATTAACCGGGTCAACCAAAGAGATGCTTGCGCCGCCGGTAGACAGGTTTCGGGAGCGTGCCACGATACGAGACCCGTTAGACTCCAGCACCAATGGCAAATAAATGTTATGCCGCTCTTCTTTTCTTTCTTCTTTCCTTAGACTATTCATGGGATACATCTTCTACTTTGGAATAATTGTTACTGCGTTCCGTCTCAAAAAAGAGGCCATCCGTGACACTGTTTCTATTTTTTCATTAATTAGGGCATCTTTTCTAGAAAATAGCTCTATAATTCAGTGTAACAGATTGAATATTCGCCTGAATTGTTTTTTTTTCTACAGGCGTGAACTAATAACACACTAAAATGTAACCTATACCCCAAACATGAATGTATTGTTGCGTAACCTGTGCTTAGGATGGGTTATCTGTTTTGTTTCATTTCCTGCGTACGCCTTTGTTGTTTCAACTGCCGACCAGCGAGTACCCCTCAATGTTCATCTTTCCTATTACGAAGACGCGACAGGCACGTTAACATTTGATGAGTTGACTGAACTGCACCGCCAAGGACAGATGAAAGAAAACGCAGAGGGGACGCTGAACTTTGGTTTTAGTGATTCGGTGTACTGGGTTAGAGCGTCGTTCGTGTTTTCCGACGCCATTGCAGACGTTGAGAACTGGGTTGTCTCGCTAGACTACGCTCCACTCGAGCATATTGATTTTTATATTCGAACAGCAGAAGGGGTTAAGCATATAAAAACTGGCACGAGCCAGCCTTTTAGTTCCCGGCCTCTTCACTACCGGAACTTTGCTTACCCGCTAAAGAACATCGGTAATACCGAATATGAGATATGGTTAAAGGTTGCGTCAGATAGCTCCATACAAATTCCTTTGAGTTTATGGCCTGCACAGGTTTATTTCGAAGAGGAAACATTAAGCTCTTATGGCTGGGGCATATTTTGCGGGATCTTGTTGGCGCTAACACTGTATAACCTGTTTCTCTATGTTTCAGTGAAAGACCCTACATACATTTTTTATGTGATGTATCTGGTTGGGTTACTGGGAACGGTATTGTTCCTAAATGGGCTGGGGTTTCAACTATTCTGGCCCGGTAACGAGAGTTTAAACCAGCACGCGCTGCTAATTTTTAGCGTATTCGCCGTTTTTGGCGCGCTGCAGTTTTCCCGCTCCTTTTTAGGAACCAGAAAACTCACCCCAACGTTTGATAAGTTCATTGTTGGCCTAACATTTATATCGGCGGCCGCAGTGTTTATTGGGGTTGTTTTTGTCGATGTCAGTTTTCCAAAGATGTCTGGCTCTATTGCCGCACTCTTTTCGCTTGTGTTGATTGCTACTGGCTTAAAAACGCTGAAGCGAGGTAGCCCGACAGCCCCTTACTTTTTAATCGCATGGTCCTTTTTTCTGAGTGGCATTTTAATCTACTTGTCGAGCGTATTCGGAATGGTTCCAACTAACTTTTTTACCGAAAGCGCGATGCAGTTTGGCTCAGCAGCAGAGGTTATTCTGCTCTCTTTAGGGCTGGCACAGCGAATTAAAGTAGACAGAATGTTGAAATATGAAGCGTTGGAGTCAAAGCATCAGACAATATTAAAGTGGCAACAGGCGGAGAAGCGACTGCTGGAACGTGCAAGTTATGACTCACTCACCTCTCTGCCCAATAGTACGTCACTGTATAAGCGCATCGAAGATTTAAAGACCGAACCCGGTGGTGGCGTTAAATCGTTTGGGTTGGTTGTCATTCACTTTAACCGCTTCCACGAAATAAACAAAACGCTGGGTAAAAGTAATGCTGATCTTCTACTAATCAGAGCCTCTGACCGTTTGGCGCATGAGGCGGGGCGGGTAGATCATGTTTTACCTGTCGATAGAACGGATGACTATTTCCATTTTCTATCGGTTCTTGATGGGGTTAGCTTTGGCGTACTGGTTGAAATGAGTTCAGACACGCAGGCCCCGAACTATGTCGCTGAAAAACTTTTGAGCGTTATGAAAAAGCCTATCGAGCATGAGGGCATGTTTATTGATATTGATGCGATTGCAGGTATTGCGTTGTTCCCTATTCATGGGCAGGATCTGGATGCTTTAGCGCAACACGCGACTATCGCGCTTGAAAATTCAAAAAAGGCATCACAAAAGATAACCACTTACTCACCGGATCAGAACTATTACAGCACCCGTCGACTATCTCTGATGGGCGACCTGTCAAAGGCCATAGAGAACGACAAACTGGCACTGTTCCTTCAGCCACAGATCGACTTATCGACATCAAAAGTGGTGGGGGCTGAGGCACTTATTCGCTGGAGTCATGATGTGCACGGGTTTGTCAGGCCTGATGAGTTTATTCCTCTCGCTGAGCAGTCTGGCTTGATCAGGCCGTTGACTGCATGGGTGGTTGAAAAAGTGCTGCAATATGACAAAAAGTTTCAGGGGCTGGGGCATAACATTCAGCTCTCGGTGAATATTTCAGCCAAAAATATAGTTGAAATTAACTTTGTCAAAAATACATTGGATCAGCTGCTTGAATATGGTGTCGCGCCTGAAAGAATCGTGTTTGAGATGACAGAAACAACGATGATGGATAACCCGGATAAAGCGCTGAGCGTTCTTAATAGCCTCAGTGCGTTGGGTATTAAACTCAGCATTGATGACTTTGGTACCGGTTACTCATCGCTCTCATACCTAAACCAACTACCCGTTGATGAGTTAAAAATAGACCGCTCTTTTGTCTCTGATATGTTGCAAAACCCACAGAACCAGAAGATTGTTGAAATGACGGTTAATCTGGCTCATACCCTGGGGCTAACGGTTGTGGCGGAAGGCATAGAAGATCAGGAAACCATGCTGCAGCTCCAAAAGCTGGGATGTGATGTGGCTCAAGGTTATCATATCGGGCGGCCAATGCCTGAAGAGGCCTTTCTGAGCTGGCTTGAAAAAGAGTCACACAGCAATATCAGGTCTATCGCGCGAATTCTCAACGCTGACTAGTTAAAACAGTTCTTGTCGTATGAGGCTACTCGTTATTCGCTAAATCTTTGCGGGGCTGTATAAATGTTGCTCTCCCTCCCTTCACATTTCTGAGTATTGGCTATACTTAAGCTTAGCATCAGGAAATGCGGCTTCAATGTTGCCTCCTTCCCCCTCATTGTATTGATAGATGTAGTGATCGAAGTATTGGTCGAACACGGTTTGTTGTGCTGCTTGTGCCAAATATCGTGTATGTCGAGGGAGTGGCATGTCTACCGGCCGCGTCAGAATCTTGTTTAATTTGAAGGAGTAAAGTAAGCAAATGAGTGCTTCTACTACAAAAAAAAGCAATAAAAAAAGTGCTGACGTGTCTCCAGATATCATGGATCCGCAAGCCCAACTCAGGGAAATTCAACAGCTACTGTTTGGTCAGCAGGTCGCAGAAGTTCGACAAACCATTGAAAACTTGAGTGACCATAATGAAAAGCAGTTTGCAGAAATGGATCGGCAAATTACTCGCTCAATTAAAGAATTGAAAACTCATTTAACTGACAGGTTGGATGATTTGTCGGCGCATGTCACCAAGTTAAATGAAGAAGCGCAAAATCGAGATGCCTTATTAGAGGGCGAAATTTCGACGTTGCAGCAAGACCTGGACGCATTCCAAAAGCAGACTGTTGCCGCGCAGGATTCGCTCGAGGCGCAACTTTTCTCTGAAGCAGAAAAGCTTGCTGCAGATATGGAAGGAAAATACAAAGACGTGCTTGAAAAGCTGGGCAGTGCTAAGGGAGACTTGTCTGACAGAAAAACTGATAGAAAGACGCTTGCAGAGCTGCTGGTAAACATGGCGAATAGCCTGGAAGGTGAACCCAGCTGATATGTCAGAATCTCAAGGCAAAACGTCTATTGGCGAAATAGACAAAGGTTACGCTGAGAGCTCGGAGGAAGAAACGGAGCCAGATAACAACTACCTGAAATTGCGGCGGTTGTTATTGGGGGAGGAGTACTCTTCTGCATTGAATCGCTATATCACCAAAGAAGAAGATGCTGAACGCGTTTCAGAGGTGCTACCGAAAGCGGTTAGGCTCAGCACCCAAACAGATTTGGGTGAGGCTTTGTCGCCTGTTGTCGACAAAGCAATTGAGCAATCGATCGAACAAAACCCTACCCGTATTACCAATATTTTATTTCCTATTATAGGGCCTGCAATTCGTAAAGCGGTTGCCTCAGCGCTGGCTGAAATGGTCCAGTCACTGAATACCCTGCTCGAACAGAGCTTAACCCTTGGTTCGCTTAATTGGCGAGTGCGTGCCTGGCGCGCAGGCATGCCATATGCGCAATATGTTTTGCTGCAGACGGTTGAATACCGTGTTGAGCAAGTTTTGCTGGTACATCGGGAAACCGGTCTATTGTTAAACTCTGTCACCGCATCTGAGGTGGAAACACAAGACCCTGAGCTGGTATCAAGCATGCTGACCGCAATCAGTGACTTTGTTTCTGACTCGTTCTCTGCGGGAAAAGAAACACTTGAACGCATTCGATTCGGAGACCTGGAACTCCACCTTTTGGTAGGGCCTCATGCTGTTCTGGCCGTTGCCGTCAGAGGTTCGGCCTCTGATGAGTTAGCCCTGAAAGCCAATACCACAATTGAGACGGTTCATGCGCAATTTGACCATCAATTGGTTCACTTTGAGGGGGATCGCGCGGAATTTGATGAGACCACTCCGATCCTGTCAGAATGCCTGCTAACCCAGAAGGTTGAACAGAAAGAAAAGAAAAAGCCTTGGTTGGCACTGATATTATTGCTGTGCGTCGCCGCTTACCTTGTTGCAAACAGTATTGAAAGCTGGCGTATCCAAAGTCGATACCAAAAAGCAGAGGAACTGATTAGCCGCGAGCCGGGATATACTGTGCTATCGAGCAAGCGTGAAAACGATCAACTCTATGTCAAGGCGCTACGTAGCCCAGAGTCACGACCTGCATCGACTCTTCGCGACAATCTACTAAAAGGTGAAGGTGAAGGTGAAGGTGAAGGTGTAGGTGAAGGTAAAGGTGTAGCCGTGTTGATTGATGCGACCGTTGTCCACATGGGGCCATTGCCTAAACCCGAGGTAAAGCAGGTTGAGAAGGTGTCGGAAAAACCAGTGATCGATGTTGAGGCAATGACAAACTCCCTGCTTGCCGAAGGAGAGGAGGTCAGCATTATTGCGCAGGGTGAGTCTCTGAGTATTAAGGGGGACGTCAGTGAAGCAACACGTCAGCGGCTGATGAATAGCGAGGTGTTAAATAGCTATTATGAAGAGGCTGACTTCAGTGGTCTTACTGTTCTTGAAACGGAAACAGAACTGGAAAAATTCAAGCAACTGGTCGAGAAGGTGCAGAGCACAGTGTTCTATTTTGAACCGAATGAGTCCAGGTTATCTGAAGATGAAGTGTTGAAAGTACCCGGGGTTGTTGCAGCCATCAACGAGATGGAAACCATTGCTGCCGCAGAGAGGATCCGCGATTTGCAGATTATCGTTATGGGCTTTGCGGATCGCTCGGGATCTTCGTTTGGAAATAATACCGTGAGCCAACAGCGAGCAGACAGTATAAGGACTATACTGACTGATAATGCTGTGTCGTCTGATATTATTGTTGCCTGGGGGGTAGGCAATATTGATTTGGATGTGGTGTCGGATCAGGCTCAGCGAAGAGTAACGCTTCAGGTTCTGTATTCAGATAAAACAAGGCAACCGAATCAGGCTCAGAGTGCTGACACGCCTACCGGAAAAGGTGATGAAAAGGACGTTAACCCAGGAGATTCGTGGTGGGTAAAATGATCGCTAAAAAAGTTTGCATGGTAGGCCCGTTTGCCGTTGGCAAAACGAGCTTGGTACGTCGCTATGTTGAAAGTATTTTTAGCGATACATACCTTACCACGATCGGCGTGAAAATCTCTAAAAAAACAGTGGATGCATACGATGGCCAAGTACAGCTGATGATTTGGGATATCGAAGGGGTTGATGTGTTTACCGAGCTTAAACCCAGCTATCTTAGGGGGGCTTCAGGGGTTTTGTTGGTACTGGATGGGACGCGGCCAGCAAGCGTTGATATGGCGGAAGAGCTATCGAAGTTGCTTGCTGAGCAGTTACCCGGTGTACCTGTTGTAGGGCTATTAAACAAGAGTGACCTGACCTATGAGTGGAAGTTAGGTGACTCGGATATGAAGGGAATAGAAAAGCTTGGGATTACTCTCATTAAGACAAGTGCCAAAACCGGCCACAATGTTGAATTGGCATTTGATACGATCGTTGAAAAAATGGGGCTTGGGTCAGGAGTGCCCGAATCGACATGAGTATTTTGGATGGAGTCGTTGAAGAACTTGGCGTTGTGGTGCTGGTTAGAAAGGAAGAAGGTTTTTTTCAGCTAATCAACAACCAATGCATATGGTTCAGAAGCCTTTTAGAGTTACTTGCCTGCGATTTACCGAAGAACAGCGCAGAGATTGACAGTGCGTCTTTGTGTGCTGCATTCCCGTTCATAGAGAACTTTTTAATTGATGCAGACACGGTATGGGAGACTACAGATGCAGAGTCCGTTCGCTCAGGAATATGGACTGAAACAGACCCGTTTGGCTATGAACATCAATTAGAAGCCAGGGCATGTCAGCTTGATGGTCAGGCTGTTTTGCTCATCGAAAACCACACGGCCTCATTTTCTGAACGTCATGGTGTGTATCAAAAAGCGCGTGATATCGCTTTGTTAAATGAAAAGCTGGCATCAGAACTCAACCAACGTCAGCGCGAGCTACAGAGCGAAATAGAGCGACATATATTGCAGGATACCTCGATCCAAAGTGTGGCTGAAAGTGTCAAGGGTCATACCTCTGCAGTGATGATATGTCAGCCCGGTGGTCAGATTGAAGTCATTAACAAAGCGCTGATAGACATTTATCAAATAAGCGATGAGGCGGATCTGAAACGCGTATCGCTGTTGGATCAGTGGATCAGTGAGGCTGAGAAACAGTACCCTGAGCTGAAACGGGTCATCGAGAATGGCTCGTATTGGGAGGGTGAATTTGAAAGCAAGAGTTCAGGCGGGCTTGATCGTTGGGTTCGCCTTACAATAGGCCCTATTAAAGATGATGATGGCAGTGTTTCCCATTATGTTTGTGTAGCCAATGATATCAGTGAGTTTCGAAATATGGACGCCGCAGGAGGAGGGGATGGCGGCTACGATTTTACTACTCATCTTCCCAACCGAAGGCACTTTTGGCGGCACATTAATAATGTAGCGGAGGCTGGCCTGGCCGGTGAATACGGCATAGGGCTGATGTATATCGATCTGGATTACTTTAAACGTGTAAATGATAGTTTAGGGCATCAGGCAGGTGACTTTTTACTGAGCGCAATCGCGTCGAGAATCTCTCGCTGTGTTAAGCATCATGACTTTGTTGCGCATTTGGGGGGGGACGAATTTGTTGTGCTGGTGCGCTATATCGAAGATGTCAACCAGCTAAGTATTGTTGCTGATCGATTGTTAGCATCAATCCATGAGCCGCTATTTGTAAATGGGCAGTCGATTTTGATGTCTGCCAGTATTGGTATTACCACTCAATTCGAAAAGCAGTTTGACCCCACCCTGTTGGTCAGGCAGGCCGACTTGGCAATGTACGCCGCCAAAGAGTTGGGTAAAGGTCAGTCGCGTTTTTATGACCCGTCTATGGAGTGCAATATTCCCCATAAGTTACAGCGGGAAAGGGAGCTGATTGATGCGGTAGACAGGCAAGAGTTTGTGCTTCATCTTCAGCCTCAAATCAGCATATCGGGAGAAGAGGAGGTTCGGGTAGAAGCGTTGATTCGCTGGCAGCACCCGGTTCATGGTTTGCTGCATCCGGCAGACTTTATTGCGATTGCTGAGGACTCCGGGCTTATTATCCCTATTGGCTCCTGGGTGTTGCAACAGGCATGCAGAATAGGTGTCGATCTATTGGGCGAGAATAAGAGGGCCTGCATCGCGGTAAATATCTCAGCTAAACAATTAAAGCACCCTGACTTTTATAAAATACTCACGAAGACGCTGACTGAAACTAATTTTCCTGCTCCATTGTTGGAGTTGGAGATAACTGAAAGTTGTTTTCTTGAAGACTTGAATACGGTTATTTCGCTAATAGAGAATATTAGAAAACTCGGCGTTACGATTGCGCTTGATGACTTTGGAACTGGGTTTTCGTCACTTAATTATTTGCGTCAGTTGCCAGTAGATTATTTAAAAATTGACCGTTCGTTTATACAAGGGCTTCAAGTGGATCGAGAAAGCCAGGCTATCACCTCGTCGGTTATTAACCTGGCTCATGAGCTGAATATTGATGTGATCGCGGAAGGGGTTGAGACTGCCGAGCAGTTTGATTTTCTTCGCTGCCGTCAGGTTCACTTTGTACAAGGTTACTTGTTTTATAAACCCTTGTCTGTGAGTTCATTGGTTAAGTCGTACCGACAAATAAAGTCTTTGAACGATAAAAACAAGCTGGATCAATAGACTCGCCTGCGGCGGTTATTCGCTGGGTACAAATATCAGCTTTCCTTTTCCTACTTTGATATCGGCCGGTATGGTCGAAATAACTCTCTGTGTAAAGTCGGATTGGTCCAGACGGTAAACCGGGACGGTTTCCAGCAGTTTTGCCAGTACGCCCATAACATTATCAGTGACCAGCTTACTATTACCCTTGAAAAACATTGAGTCTACGCTGCTATCGAGCAGCTTTAGCCGTCGAATGTATATTGCGTTATCTTTGCTGATATATACGGGGGCACCTTCAATACTTACTGACACATCAACTGGCAATTCCATTAATACAGCATTGATGGCTATCTTGCCTTCTAATGCCAATTGAACAACGTCCCTGTTATCAGGACCAACGGCTATATCAATATCGTTGAGTTCTAGGCTGAGTGGTGAGCCCGCCTTCAACTGTTCATGATCAAACTGTTTAACCGCGTTTTGAAAGTAAGACTCAAGCTGAGACTCCGAGACTGTATAGCTGCCCATTGAGGCACAGCTGCTTAAAAAAAGTGTTGCAATGACAAGTACAAAAGCTTTCATACGGCCAACCTTTAAAATGAAGTGGGTTGTTCAATCTCATAGATTGCGTCACTAATGGTATCGAGCTTACTCACCAAAACTGTCTGAGCGTCGCGTAACCCTTGATTGTAATAGAACGCACCTAACTCCTTTGCGAAAAAATCCAGCAAAAAGTCTGCTTCAAATTGCCCAATTTCGTGGTCTAACTCGTCTTGAAAGTAGCGCTGAACTTTGTTGATTAAATGGTGCTTTTCTTCCTTTGAAAATTTTATCTCGGGCATGTGGCGTTATCCGTTATCAATCTTTCTTATCAATGGTGATTTCAATATGTTTAGTCGCTCCGGCAAACCACTTTTGCACGTATAGCGAGCCCACAATAGGTGCAGAGCCTTCCTGAGGTGTTTCTTTGTAGCGTACGCTGTTCTTGGTCTCTTTTTCGTACTCAAACTTTACGGTCACTTTAGACATTGGTTTCTCTTGTTTTCTCACTCTTGCTATTGGCTGGTGCTGACAATGTAACGGTGCGCCAATGCGTGTCAGTTTTAATTACGTCAATAGGATAACAGGAACTGGCGTGCAATGCAGAGAGTATGGCAGCTGTTAACAGGGGCTCTGATAAAACACTCCCCTGGGGGTTAGTGTTTTATCAGCTCAAGCCATGTTGGCTGATTTGAAATGCCGCTCTTCATATCGTAGGTTAGTCTATGGGTGCCATGACAGCGAGCACATGCCTGTACTGCCAGTGTGCCCAAGTATCTGCCCTGGTCTTTTGTTGTGCCGCTTTTCAAACTCTCTTCAAGACTATTCATGGTCTGGGTGATCGCATCTCCCGGATACACCTTGGTGTCTTTTTTGTGACAGTCTGAGCACACTTCACCCATCACAGTTAAGCCATTTTTAAGTGCTGAGAATGACGCTAGCGCAGGTTCTTTCATGCCATCTTCAGAAAAAATCTTAACCTGATTAACCTGTTCGGTTAGCTCTGCCATATGGGTGTTGAATGAAACGGACGGGGATATATTGATAGATGAAAAGTCGGGTGCCCGGAACTTCAATGCAGTGACTGTTCGATAGTCCGAATGACACGAGTCGCAGCTTTGGCGAATTGTTTCCAGGTGATTTAATGCTTGGCCATACTGCTGGTTTTTTATGTCTGCCTGTAGCTGGTTGATCGCGCCAATCTCAAGTTTTCTGGACCACTCTGGAACCATTTTGGCTATTTTCAGGTAATGCTCACTGAGTTTATTGGACCACTTCTCCAGGCTATCCGTATTGCCCTTGGTGCTAGCAATATCGCTTTGGTTTTTTTCAATATAATACCGTACTGCCTGCATCTCCCGGCGTAAACTAAACATGGTATGTAGCCATACTTGTCGCTTGTTTTCCGGTTTATACCATTGAGCTAAAGACTCGGGAGGCTTTTTAAGAACAATCAGTTTATCTTTGTGGGCATAAGCAACGGCACCAATCACAAAGATCAGCAGACATTGAATAATCATGAAGTGAGGCCATCGCATGGGGAGGTCTGTCTTTTGTTAAGTTAATATTTGAACAGAATAAATCTTTCAGTGAAGTAACTATTTGATATCCATAAACCTGCGGCCCTCATGGTGATAGAGGGTAAGAGAGGAATAGCGACTTAATACTAAACAATTAAACGTGATGGCCAGTAGCAACTTACTCGTCGTTACTGTCACTGCTTGCCGCAGCTTCAAGCTCTTCAATATTCTTAAGTGCGTTATCAAGCTTTTGCTTGTTTTGATCGCTTGTCTGCTTCAATTGGTTATAAGCAGATTGAAGTGTTTTGTTCTTTTTACGTTGTTCTGCAAGCTGGCTCTTCGAACGTTCAAGAAGCTTGTTTGATTCTGCTGTCGCTCGGCTTGCTTTGTCAGCTTTTTTTTCTGCTGCGTTCGCTTTTTGATCAGCGGCCAATAACAGCTTTTTTAACTTCTTAATCTCATCGTCTTTTGTGATCTCTTCGAGCTTTTCAATCAGATCGATTGTGATGTTTTCAGGCATGGATATAGTGACTCTGGGGTTGGTTAAGTTTATAAAGTGAGCAATATAGTTAAGAATGCTAGTATGTTCAACCTAGAATTTGTATCTGGTGATATTTTGTGTTGACTTAATGGCGAGTCGCGACTATGTAAACGCATGATTTTGGCAGGGAAAAGCAAGAATAAGCGGGCATTTGATTGTAGGCTTTTTCGTTTAGCTTATTGATATATAGCTACTTTTTGTCTGATATAACTGTTTCAGGCTATACTTGGAGTAGCGCAGGGACAGCGCTATTTTCATTTCGTGCTATTTTTCGAAATAGATACGCTATAAATTTCAATCGAGGTTGGTTACGTTGCCCAATGTAACAATTGAACACAATGACTTTCGGCGATCTGCTGTTAACTATTTCCCTTTTACGGTGCCTTCCCTGCGAGAATCGGCACCACCCATTAGCCCTGTTGACGTGACTACTATACCGTGCAGACCACTATTGAGATCGCGAATATTAACGTTGTGCCCTTTGCTTTCAAGAGGGGATTTGAACTTGGAAAGTGCTGTACCCGCTTCAAGGTCTGTCGTGCCGTTTCGGTTGGTTATGTTTGGCAGGTCGATGGCTTGTTGAATATCGAGCCCCCAATCCAGAACGCCTATAATTGCCTTGGCGACGTAGTTGATGATTCGGCTGCCGCCAGGGGAGCCTATAACCATTATTAGCTGATCATGCTCATCGAATACCATCATAGGAGACATTGAGCTACGGGGCCTCTTATTGCCTTCCACTTTGTTGGCAACGGCTTGGCCATTTTTTTCGCTACGGAATGAAAAATCGGTCAATTGATTATTGAGAAGAAACCCTTCCACCATCAGTGTTGAACCGAATGCCATTTCAATGCTGGTTGTCATGGATACCGCGTTGCCTGATGCATCGACGATAGATATATGAGAGGTGGATGGTTGCGCGAGGGTTTTCCCCTTCGAAAATGGGGGGGGGCCGGGGATTTTTCCGGCTGAGGCTGAACCCATGTCTTGCTGTTTGTCGATCACCGCAGAGCGCTCTTTTAGATAATCCAGATTGAGCAAACCTGATACCGGCACCTTAACAAAGTCACTATCAGCGATATAGTAGTCTCTATCTGCATACGCAAGTCTGGATGCCTGGCTAAACAGGTGTATTGCGTTCAAGTCCATCGGTGAGTATTGCTTGAGCTTATAGGGCTCAAGTAGTGACATAATCTGCAACACGGTAATCCCCCCTGAGGTTGGAGGCCCCATGCCGCACAGTTTGTATTGGCGATAAGGCGCGCAGACGGGGGGGCGCTCTTTAGCCTGATAAGCGATGAGATCTTTCTCGGTTAGTAAGCCGGGGTTGTCATGGGCTCCTTGAACGGCTGCTACGATCTGCTTGGCGATGTCGCCGGTATAAAACCCCTTGGGGCCTAGTGTCGCTATTTTTTTGAACGTGTTTGCGAGCTTAGGGTTGCGGAGTAGTGCGCCTGTTTGCAGTGGTTGTCCGTTAGGAAAGAAATATGACTTCGCTGTTTCATATCGACCTAATGCCGGGTTGGTATTGTTGGCAATAAGCAGGTGTAATCGCTCCGAGACCTTAAAGCCATTTTCAGATAATTCGATTGCTTCTTTAAATAGAGAACTCCAGGGGAGTTTTCCATGCTTTTTATGGGCCTCGGCCAGCATTGCGATAACACCAGGGGCACCAACTGAACGGCCGCCTGCCAGTGCCTCCCACCAGTCCATGGGCTGGCCTTTATCATCAAGAAATAAATCGCTGGTCGCCGCTGATGGGGCTTTTTCCCGACCATCCCAACTGGTCAGTTTCCTGCTGGGCTTATCCCAGTGGAGGAGAAATGCGCCTCCCCCAATGCCCGAAGACTGGGGCTCCACTAGTGTCAAAACCATTTGCACTGCGATAACGGCATCAACAGCGCTACCACCTTCTGCGAGAACTCGGTAGCCTGCATTCACGGCGTAAGGGTTTGCCGCTGATACCATGAATTGCTCAGCGGTCACTGCAGACTTTTGCTGGATTCCTGTTGCTGCCTCCGGGTCTCGTGCCTCAGGCACTGGCTGAGATGCGAAGCAGGCAGCAGAGATCAGAGTCATTGTAATCGCAATGCATATTTGGCTTAAGGCTGACATAGATAAATCCGTGTTTTTTGGCGTCCAGTTTGGTCTTTCGTTCTTTTTATTCTGTTACGTTGATTACACTCTAGTGTAGGCGAATAACCGTGTTTCGCGCCGATTAATTATAGTGACGACTAAGCAGACCCCTAACCTCAGGTGTGATGTAGCGTTCAGACATTATGTAGCGTTCATCTGTTATGTAGAGTTCAAGAGTAGTAGCGCTGAGATATTTCTTCATAGTTTGCGATAATCTTGCTGACATAGAGGCTGGTCTCTTCATATGCTGGCATCAAGCCATACTGGGTATAGATAGGCTCGCTTGTCCATGTTCTCGAAAGCCCTGCATTATAGGCAGCAGAAGCTGCAAGAATATTTCCGTTTCTAACTCTTAATGCATTCGCCAGCATTTTTACCATGGCAAAAATGGGCTTTTTATAGGTGAAGCGTTCATCAAACTGGTTGAAGAACTCTATTTCACCAAACAGATCCCGCTTGCCTAGCTCATTAATGTTGGTTTCCAAATAGTGAGTATAGTTCTCTTTTGCTTCGGTAATGTTTTGGTTGATCTCCTTAAGCCCTTCCAGATACTTCAGTTGCTTTTCTGCTTCTATAGCGCCGGACTTACCCTGCACCATGAAATCCAGCGCTTTTCTTAAATTAAAGAACTTTGCGCTTTTATTGCTCTTTATATAGTTATTCCGCTCTTTTATGAGCGTATCGTACTGTCGAAGCGAGTTTGCGAGTTCCGGCTTTTTATAGGGGGCCAGGTGATGTTCGGGGAGGTCGCCAGCGACGATCATTTGGTGCCCCGCGCGGGCTGTGTAAGGCATAAACTGGCAAATACCGGCGGCTAGAGAGCGGGATAACGCGAACTCACAGAACAGTGACTCAGCCTTAATCTGTGAAAGCACCCAAATGGGGTCGACCGGATAGAGCGCTTGGTGGTGTGCGATGGCTTTGTTAATCCAATAGATAATATTGGTTAGACGCTTCTCAAAGTCTATTTGTTCAAAGGGTTGATTCCAAAACTGTAGCGTGATGCCGTTGTAATGGGTTTTCATAAAGTCATAGACAGCGCGTTCCAGCTTTACTCTATTGTTGTTCGATAGCTCGAAAGAGGTGTTGCGATCAATAAGAAAGCGCAATGAATTTGCTTCGTTTGATGGCTCTGAAGCGGTTTGGCCAAATGCAGAGACGCTTAATGTAGAAAGGCCTAATGTAGCTAGCGCAATGCCCGAGCCGGTGGTAATAAAGGCACGTCTGGACAGCTTATTTGATCCGAGGTTCATGCAGGGTTCCGAGGCTAAAGGTGTGAACAAGAGTGCCAGGATTATTACAAAATAACGGGAAGAGGAATATATTCAAACGGCTTATATTATCTAAAATATTTGTAATCTCTGTGCTTGGGGGATACATCTCATTAGAAGAAACCCCGTTATAGCGCTGAGATTATGACTGCTTTTCTGGCGATATAGAACACCGCCCTCGGTCTGTATTCGGCTCTACTGTTTGGTGTACTCGCTTGCCTAACTCATCTGCGCCGCCAACGTAGCGACCATCAAGCCATATTTGGGGGACGGTTATCGGGGTTTTAGGGCCGACAATGGGTTTTACCCTCGCGAGCATTTCATAAAGATCTTTAGGGTTTTTTATAACGTCATGATAGTTGTACTCAATGTTGGCATTGTCCAAATAGTGTTTAGCTCTCGCACAGTGGGGGCAGGTGCCTTTACCAAACAGATGGTTGCCAGTAGGGGCGTTCTTATGGGCAAATGCTTCAATGACCGCTTGAGTCAGTACGCCTCGGTTTAATGCGGCCCCCTGACTTATCACTCTTCCTTCAACCATCACAATGGGGGCGTGCCAACCCCCTTTAACAAGTGGCTTCCACCACTCTGACAGCCAGTCACGAAGTTCAAGCTTGACTAGAATCCCGCCTAACTCTGTGTCTAGGGTGTCTTGAATGACATCGGCAGTGAGCGAGCATTCACCACAGGGAATTTTGACCTTAAAAGGCCCCCATGCTCCAGCCCAACGGTAGAGCGTTACTTCAACAGGTTTCGCGTCTAACATTTGATACTCTCAAACTTCGAAGGTAGATTAACTAAAGGACAGGCAGGGCAAGCCAAAGTTCAATCAGCGTGGCGCTCTAAATAGATACGTTGAGTTCTCTATATTGAAAATAGGTCAGACAGAATCTCTATTGAATATTGTACTGGCTTAATAATTGGTCAAGCATTCCGCTGCTGTATATATCCTCAAGCGCTAACGACAGCTGGTGGGCGATAGAGTCCGGTACCAACTGTACAGGAAAGTTCTCTGGGGAAAGAGGCATGGCCGGGTTATAGTGGGGGTTGGGCTGCTCTTTGTAGATGGGGGAAAAGCGTGATATGCCCGCATAGAGCTTTTGGGACTTACGCGGGCAGCAATGCTTATGCGTTTGAATGTTGAGGTGAGTTAAATCACTCGCGCCTTCTTTCTCTAAATATCGGTTATAGTCCTGCGTATCGATTTGGTAAAACACATTGCGACCCCAGCTGATCATTTTTATGGCCTTTGAGGGCGTGTGTGCCAGGCATGGCACTTAACTAGTTGGGTGAAAGTCCCGATACCAGGTATTCGCAGAGCCGAAGGTTAGCCAAAGGGCAAGGGCCAACTCGTGAGGGGCGGTCTGAAGGAAGCTCAAGGCAAATTCGCGGGGCGATGAACAAGAACCCAATAAGAGGTGTGACGTATTCGGGGCCAGTGGGCACGTGACCATTAAGCCCTCCATCTGCAATCGGGATACGTTTTATAAATTGGGCGTCTACGCGAGGAAAGTTAAGTGTCTTACCCTGGGAGGTCTCCTGATGTTGCGCTGGGACGCTGCGTGCAGCTGAAAACCGCTGAGGGTCGAGCAATTGACCCCGACCGCACAGGAGAAGTCAGCAGAGGGCATAGTACCGGTGATTACTCGGCTGGATTTTTTTTTCCAGAAGTGAATGTCTAAGGGAAGGCCCGAACGGTGCCCTTTATCGGGTTTAAATGAAGAGAGTAGTTATTGAAACAATGGATCTAGGTATGGCATCCGAACAGGATGAAACCCAGGTTGGGTTATTCAAAGAAGACGCTCCGGTTATCAATGATCAACTGATGGAACGGGTGCTGGAACGTGAAAACCTCCAACGTGCTTTCCGTCAAGTCAAACGCAACAAAGGAAGCGCGGGGATAGACGGGATGACCGTTGACGACCTGACCGCCTTTGTCAATCAACACTGGCCCAAGATTCATCAACAACTTCTGGAAGGTAACTACCGGCCACAACCGGTCAGACAGGTAGAAATACCCAAGCCCAAAGGCGGTGTTCGGAAATTGGGTATACCAACGGTACTAGATCGCTTAATCCAACAGGCATTGCTCCAGGTCTTACAAGCAGAGTGGGACGGAAGCTTCTCCCATTTTAGCTATGGTTTTAGACCGGGCAAGTCGGCCCATCAGGCTATCCGTCAATCGCAACACTTCATCAATGAAGGGTATAAGTGGACGGTGGACATGGATCTGGAGAAGTTCTTCGACAGAGTGAACCATGACAAGCTGATGAGCCTGATTAAACGCCGAACCCAAGATAAGCGTGTTCTTAAGCTGATCAATAGCTTCCTAAAGGCAGGAGCACTAAGCGGAGACGTTTGGGTTCCAGCTTCAGAGGGTACGCCCCAAGGAGGCCCCCTTTCACCACTGTTAGCGAATGTGCTCCTGGATGAATTTGATAAAGAGCTCGAAGCGAGAGGGCACAGGTTCGTGCGCTACGCGGACGATTGTAACATCTATGTGAAGAGTGCTCGTTCAGGCGAGCGCGTGTTGGCCTCGGTCACACGCTACTTATCAAACCGGCTAAAGCTCAAAGTAAACAGTGAAAAGAGTGCAGTTGATCGACCTTGGAATCGCTCATTCCTGGGATTAACGTTTAGCCGACGAAGAAAGCGAAAGGTGAGCGACGAGTCAATACAACGTTTTAAGTATCGAGTCCGTCAAATAACCAAGCGAACCCGTGGGCGTTCCATAGAAGCAATCTACAAAGAACTTTCGGCGTACATGCGGGGCTGGAAGGCTTACTTTGGTATAGCGGAAGTAAAGTCTCCTTTATTAGACCTAGCTAAATGGGTACGGAGGAAGTTAAGATGCTATCTTTGGAAGCAATGGGGACGATCAGGCTACCGGCAGTTAAGAAAACGGGGTATAGATAGATGGCTAGCCTGGAACACGGCGAAGTCAGCGCATGGCCCGTGGCGTTTGAGTGGGAGTCCGGCGTTAAGATACGCACTGCCAACGAAGTACTTTGTGGCAGTGGGTATACCGGAACTTGTTGATCGCAAATAACTCAATCAACCGAACCGCCATGGTACGTGATCCGTATGCCTGGTGGTGTGGGGGGAGAGGCATCGTGAGGTGTCTCCCTATCCCGATTAAGCCAACTAGCGCCTGATAAGGAAGTTGTTGTCGTTTTGCCTTCTCGACCGTTGTTCTACCCGCCTCAATGATCCATGTGAGCCCATGGTTTTTTATCTCTCCAATGCTTTCCAAATGAGAGACACTCAAAGGTGTTAAACCGTAGTATGTTTCATCCCTGAACAAACCATTTGGGGTGTAAAACAGGAATAGCGAACGTTTCTCATCAAACCCGGTGCTTGGATAAATATCTATCTTGCCTGATTGAAGCTGTCTTAAGGTTCGCTTCTTGGGGAAGCGTTTGATTACTAACTTGCAGCCGACTCTCTTGGCGGCTTCTGAATAAAGTGCCTTATACAATCCGCTGTTATTGGGCGATGGGGCCATATAGTCCGGTTTGCCTACATCCTTGTATGTCATTGAAAGTTCACAAGGAGGCTTAGCCAGTGAAGTGTTGCTGGTAGCAATTAGAACAGCGAAAATCAAAAACAGTTTTTTCATTGAACTGACTTATCGGTACGCCTAAGGCGATTAGTGGCGAATCTTTTGTATAGCTCTTTAAGTGTAGACTATTGTTGGCTGGTTTGGGTTGGTAGGGAGACTTGTTGAGTCGCAGGTAAGAGGGCTCTCACAAACCGCTCTATAGTCACTGACTGCTGTTGGAGAGTTAAAATTAACGAGCTCCCACCGTATAGAGCCATTATTTAACTCTACAAATTACTGCTTAAGTAAGTGTCATTCGTCACCGATCCCTTTATTTGTTGAAGGCGTGACTTCGCACTGCTTCATATACTTACATTGCAGTTGGGCGATGCTCCCATCGTGCTTCATTTCTTCATATACAGATCTAAAATCAGCCACTATTTTTGGTGATGTCTCTTTGTTAAATCCCACATAATAGGATTTGCTGTCATCAATCAAAAAAGCTTTCTCCAATTTAAGATTGGGGTCGTTCAGCTTGGCCATTCTCCAATTTAAGACAGGCTCCACAAACACAATCAGGTCTATACGACCATATCTTAATAGATCAAAGCGCTGTTTATCGCCGTTTACTATAATTAGATGCTTGTCAGCTTTAAAGCCATTTTTCAATAGAAATTTGGTAATAGCCTGGCCTCTAATGACGGCAGTTTTAAACGCTTTAGCATCGTTTAGCGTTTTGATTGAGATGTCATTTCTACGTCTTGCCTTATAAAAGAACACTTTTCTTGGTGCAATAGGCCCTAACCAATGATAGTTGTCTTCTCTCTCTTCTGAGCGCGTTAACGTATGGATGACTGTGTTGGCTGCTCGCAGAGATTCTCGCTCAGCGCGTGCCCAAGGATGTATATTGAAACTACCTGTGTGCTTGGTTTTAGCGAGTATCGCTTTTAGAATATCTACTGTGAAACCTTGGATTTTCCCATTTTCTTCGAACTCAAAGTGAGTGTAGTTTTCAGCCACAAATGTTAGGCGCTCAGCAATCGAGTGATTCGGAAAGAGGCAGGAAATGACCAGTAACGCAAACAGTACTTTCATGGACTAGGTGTATCTGATTGACTGTAGGTTAATCTACCTATGGTAAACGCACTAAGTTTGGATGTACAGTTTCGGATTTTTATGCGCGTTTTTAACAAGGCACCACGTCATAAAAAAGTAACCGTTTTTAACAAGATACCCATTAAAGAAACGCAAAAATCTAAATGTCAGTTTAGTAACTAAACAATTAAATTGCATCATGTACGACTGGTTTGGAGGTTACTATTCACTACTGAGCGAGTGATACCGCGCACTTAAGGTTCTAATGGCAACTTGAAGATAGGGGGCGTCCTCAGATCGACCTGATGTTTAATACTTTTTGTAAAAACGTACTGAAAAGTCGAAAAGATAGCTTATTTAAAGCCACAAACCCATCAATATTTAGAGTGTACTAAACTGTGTGCTAAATTCTGATGAGAGATTGAGCTGATGCTCTGGGTGCTTCATATCTTATTGATATGAAAAAGTGGTGGCTACACCGGGATTCGAACCTGGGACCCCATCATTATGAGTGATGTGCTCTAACCAACTGAGCTATGTAGCCGCAACATTTGAGGCGCGTATTTTGTTGTTTTTGAAGGGGGATGTCAACCCTTTTTTTCATCCTTGTAAAACAGTTAGTTACATATATAACAATTATTTATCTATTCGTCATACGTCTCTAATGTTCTTGAATGCTCCCGCATGTAGACAGTTTGTAGACACTATTTTTCTTCCAATTTGCCCAATCTCCACTCATGCAAGGTAACCGTTTTTAGTAGCTGGCTAACGGTTCGGCCATGCCAGACAATCGCGCCCAGTATGGCCCCTTGAATGATAACGCCTAAATCAAGATTCAATGGCATCCGGTTTACCTTCGGGCATCACTACAGACAACACAGCCAAAACGCCGCCAATGCTTTGAATGACCCCTTCGGTTGCCGCAGTGGCTACTTCGCCTGGTATACCAAAAATCGTGAGCAACAAGCCCAACCCTGCCATAGTAGAAGGTTCTTTGACTCTGCTAAAAATGGATAAAAACTTTTCCATGGTTAAAACTCCTGATTAGGATTAAAAAAATCATACAACCAGGTTCCAAACGTGTCGTGTTCGTCACCGGTCAGTTTTTGTGTGATGGCATTGGCAACACCGTAAAAAATGTTTTCCTGGTTAACCGGGTTAATAGCCTCTGCCACATCCCCCACCGCTTCAACGGTTTTGTTTTTCATGTACCAGGCACCGGCTACACCAACACCAACCAGAATTAAAAAGTGTTGGGTTTTCATGCCATCATGACCCCTTCTTGAATCAATGACTGGTCATAGGGTTGTACCCCGTTTTCATGCTGTATGATCGTCGTAACCAGTGCGGTCATGACCGTTTCGTTATGCACATCAACCAACTGGTCAGGGTCAACACCAACAACAGCCGCCACATGATCAACATACGCCCCGGTATCATTCTCATGAGGTGGTGCCCAACGGTTGATAATGCCGCGTACGGTGTTTAAACCGTATTTGCTGCTATAGGTTTTGATAATACGTGCAATTGCCCGAATGCCATATCTCGCATCATTAAACTGATAAAACCGGCTATCAGTTTGCGTATCTGACAATCCGTTCCATGCAATACCGTTGTTTTCAATATTCCCAGGGTTATTGTTGCGAATCCCCCGTGGTAGTTGTTTTTTGCTCATCATCCAGAAAACCACACTAGCTATCGTCAGGTAGAACGTTACCTTCACTGTCCACCTCTCGCCATTGTTTGTAATATCGCTTTTTTCCAAGAATACTTTCATCATAACTATCAAGCGATATCATTTGAGGGTGCTCAACAGCACTAGACAACTGAGAAACCCCGATACAAATTTTTTCGTCATTAATTTGTGCGTAAAAATTAGACATATTCAATCACCTGCCATGTCGCGCCAGCTTGTATCGTTGCATCACAATCAATCGTTATCGTGCTTGTTGACAATACTCCCGTCCAGCCACCACCAATACCGTAGTAATTTTGCTGATACGTAATACCATAGCCGCGCCCGTTCAATATTAGAATCGACTTTGAAACATCAACGCTTGATATATTTACAACCCCGGCCCCGGAGACGGTACCGCGCTGAACGCTTTTTATCGGACTAGGATTTTGCCCAACTATCATTTGCTATCTCCAAACGTTTTATAGTTCAGTACTGCTCCGGAATTATTGAACATATAAACCGCAGCCGTGTTTTTGAACGTATGGTATCCAGCTGGCAGTGGAAAGCTGGCCGCACTCGCAGGATTCGCACCCGAGACAAACGCCGGTTGATCGATATAAACAACCGTCTCTATCCGATTGATATCAGCGGTCAATATTTCAACGCTTGCATTATTAGCGATAGTTCCAGACGACTCTGTTATTGAGTTACCGCCTACCGCTGCTACGGAAAGAAGCCCATTGATATCAATATCACCTGATAATCTTGAGTCCGTAGACGGAAGATCAGACACAAGGATCGTTACAGTTTGATCAACAGGGCTTACCAATTCGAACCACTCAAACGGTGCCCCATTAGCGGCAACATCAACACCGATACCCGCCATAATATCTGAGCTATGGCCAGTAGATGTTCTCAATGTCATCCGCCCGGTTCCGGTAATAATCCGAAAATACCGGCCCCGGATGGCGTTGTGATTCCCAATGCCTGCTTTCAAATCAATATCAAATAGATTCATTATGCCGCTCTCATCATCGCAAGGGCCATAAAGCCAACCACCGCAACAGCGCCGCCCATTCCCCACTTAACCATCGTGTCAGTATTTCGCTCAGTTGCATCCTTAGTGCTCTGGAAAACATAATCCATCGCTTTGCCGCTCATAGATTGCGCCTGAATATTTGCCTGGTTAATCTGATCATTAGTGGATTCTGCCAGATAAGCATATTCTGATATTGATCGCTCTGAGATATCAGAAATAGCCTGATTTGCCTGGCTATAAGCTGCATCTAAATTGCTGGAATGATCTCTCGATAGCGCTAATATTGAGCTATTAGCCGCCTGATAGGCTTTTCCAACTTCTGCGGTTGAATGCATCGCGAACTCTCTGTTTTCGTCCGCTTCATTTTGAACAAGGTCTATAACCTGACCTGCCGACCTTTCAAGGTAGCCGCCAAAGTCTCTCGATAAATCAAATGACTCAACCGCCAAATTGCCAGCGGCATCGATGACCTCAGTTCCCAAACTATCAGCCAGATTGATCGCGCTATCTGCAATAGCGCCATTGGCATTAACAGCATGAGCACTGACAGCCGCTGCCGCCTGCATAGCTCCATGATCCGTTGAGACAATGGATATATCACCCATTGACGATTCAGACATGTTCACATTTTTGGCAAATCCACTGCCACCACCACCGTTACCATAATCAATATTGTTAAAATAATTCTGCTTATTAACGGTTGACTGGGAACTCTTTGATTTACTTCCCATTGCAATTAAACCTCATCACTATCTCAGACTGAGACCAGCCCAATCTTTCATAAATTCTTTTTAGCCCGGGGCGCTTTATGTGCGTCCTCATTGACTCAATACCGTAATCTTTCGCCACCTTCATAAAAGACTTAATTACTCGCTTGGCCCCGCAGCCTTCACCCAACACAATGACTAACTCCAACATTCCGCTAGGCTTAGTTTCTTCAACCCTGGTCACGACATAACCGCAAGAATCAGGCTGGTCAAACTGCCAAAGCTGACCTTCACCGTTGAGTACTTCACGTTTGACGGCTTCAAGAACAGCGGGCGAACCCGCCGCCCTGGCTAAACCGTTTTCAGCTTCTGGGCACCATGCAATTTGCCTCATTTGCGTTTAACCAGGTAAAAGACCCCCACCACACCGGCGACAATTAGCCAGGCTGGTATACTGGTGCCCCCTACGGTTACAGGAGGTGGGGCAAAATTGAATGTACTCCCAAAATTAGCCCCATAGTCACCATTTCCAGAAGTGGCAGGCCCACCGCTGAGGTCTATTCCTCCCGCGCCGCCCGACATAGTTGGAATCATTTCATCACCTTAGCCAGAAATATCACGCCTAGAACGGCCCCCGTAACCATCAGCACCGTTTTATTTACCGGCGTACCAAAGACATTTACCGATTCACCACTAGCCAAACCATTTTCTATCTGTTCAGGTGATGCCGGGTGAGCGTTGACGTTTTGATCAATGCTTGATGGCGTTCCGATCAACTCTGCCTGATCTTGGGCGGCCGCTCCTGATACGTTGCCCGATTTAATTCTTTCATGCTCCAGGTAAACACCGGCGAGCGTTTCAAACGCGTCACCAATGCCCCCGAAGTTTTCAAAGAATCCACTTGTTTGAGACATGGAGAACCCTCCTATATGCCTTGGAATCCGTCGATATATTCAACCAGGGTTGTTAACGCCCCGGAAGAATCAATCGTTGGCTTCAGACGCATGTCTTTTAAGTGGGCTGTTGGCATGTACTGCTTCAACTTACCTAGCAAATTCATATCAACATGGGTCGCTTTAGCAGTAAGCGGCGTGCGGCCATGCTGTTTTTGAACGGCTTCAAGTAAGTCTTTAGGAAACTCAACCACTTTACCAGAGCCAGCACCGTTGTTGATCTCAAGCTCTACTTCGCTCACATCATCTTTAAACAAGTGAAACGCGGTAATACGCGCACCGCGTGGGATATTATCAATATCCTGCCTGCCACTGGTTGCAAACGTGGTGGGGAATTCACGCAACTTAGTGATTAGCCCCATTGGGGCCGCTGCTCGACGAATAGCGTACGTTTCAATAGCCGGGTCAGTAACTGCCCCGTCAAGATCAAACTGAACAGTCAATGACGGAATGTCGAGTGTGCCCATACTGGTCAAGGCTCGTTCCTCTTCCGTCGACATTTCAGGCCGATAGAACCACAACGTCAAAAAGCCGGTTGACTCATCACGCTGGTAATAGCTGTTAATGTCAGCAATAACACCGCCGTCTTTAACATCCCATTGAGCCTTGGCACCTGTTAGAACTTTCAAGTTCTTCATTTGTACCGGCGTTACATTCGTTAATTTAAAAATTATCGAATCATACGACAATCCAAGCGGGCAGTGTTGAGTCACACGACCACCGGCCACAACGTTATTAGGTTGCGATAGTCTTTCAAATGAACGTGACATTTAGCCCCCTTTTACAACAGTGGCAACAGAGCCTAAGCCCGCTTTTCGTGCGCCAACAACCAGCACACCAACAACGATAGAACCGACAACCATTGAGGTCACCATCTTCCAATCGATGTTACGTTTTACTTTGTCTACAGTGTTCATGTAGTCCTCTCAATCAATTAAAAAATACGCTGTTTAACGTAGGTTTTTAGTTGTATCGAGGGAGAACCGAAACGGTAAAGAGGGGGAACCTATAGGTTCAAATTAGATTAAAAAAAGATCAGGAACGTAAAAAATCACGTTCCTTAACGTAATAATCAAGCAAATTGGTTACGTTTTCGGCTCTTTTCACCGTAGGCCTTGTAGGGAATTTTAACTTTTTCCCAGGTCTCGCCATTTTTGGTGAAGAACTCCAGCGGCTTAAGGGCTTCCACCTGGTTAGCCGGAATCCCAAGCACTCGTTCGATGTACTTGGCATCATGGGCCGACTGCAACCCGATATAGACCTTATGGGCCTGTGTAATCAGCGATTTCGGTATTTCCTGAACCCGCTGGGTATTGGACACCACAATACCACCGTACTTTCGAGCACGTTTCTGTAACTTGCCCAGCCCCGGCAAGGTTTTCTGGCCCATTTCGAGATCGGCCAGCTCTTCGAGAACGATGTAAGTATCAAAATCGCCATCCAGTACCCGCCAAACTACTTCGCAGAACCATGTAAACGTATCCTGATCATCTTCACCATTCCACCCCAGCCGAAAGGGCTTACCACTTTTAACGGCAGCTTGAACCGCTTTTAAAAACTTGCCCTTGTTATCAAACCGCGTGCAATAGTGGTCGTTGTCAACATCCCAGAACAGAGCGCGAACGCCCCGCCTGGGTACCACTACGTTTCGCATGGCTTGCGATTTACCGCCACCGGTCTTCGCGGTCACAAACACATGGCGAAGCGGCAAAGAACTATCTTCATTCCTCGCCATTGATTGTCTCCCCGGGGCGTTCCGGTTTTTGCTCTTCATTTGCGGCCTGAATTTGCTTTTCGATCTGCTGAGCCGTCCAGATCGTCACACCCATATAGGTTCCCGCTTTGATGTACGGGTCATATTTCTTGAGTGCTTCGGCTAACCAAGGGGGCATGGTGCCGCCCATTTCCAGCGCCAAAGGGGTTAACGCCTCGGTTCCTGCTTCCCGGTCAATCAACTCATCAATATTGGCCGATGGACAAACGAACCGATCAACACCCCACAGAAAGCCCCCGTTTAACTTTTCAGCAAACGCCCGGGCACGTTCCAACTCATCAACCGAGGGTTCATTTTCGGCCTGTGCCTGGTTAGCGGCTTCAACGCTTTCGGCCTCGATCAGATCATCCAGCCCGAACTCTTCATTTTCTTCAACTGCATCCAGTTCTACTACGTCACTCATGCTATAGGTTCCTTAACCTGGTTAATTAGCTGGCAAATGCCAGTAAGCCCGCCGCTACCATTCCCAAAAATGCCAGTGGTGCCCATTTTTTCTTGGTTGTTGCCGGTTGTTCGGCCGGTTCAATCTCGGTTGTGTCCGGTTCGTTTTCGGTTGTACAACCGGATCCGCCGATATCGCCAGACCCCCCATGTTTACTAGGTTCGCTCGGTTCTACAACCGACTTTTCAGCCACATTGGGTGGCTTAACCGGATCCGCGCCGGCGCGCCATTCTGTTTGGTTGTACAACCGGGTTTGAACCGCTTTTCCGGTTCGCTGGTCTGCACCACACTCACCGCAACGGGTATAAAGGAACCGGCCAGAACCGCGTCTGGCCTGATGAACGGATGCCGTACCGCCGCAACCGTCACATTGAATGGTGCCCAGCACCGGGTTATCACGCTTCGCCACGAGTCACCTCTCTGGTTGCCAGTTCACCTAACAACCGAGCCGCCTCGGTTATCACCTCTTTCGCTTCTTTGGGAAGCATGGGGTGCTTAAACGCATCTGCACGCTCAATTAACTTTTGAGTCCGTTCGATTAAAAACTGATTGTCCATGACTGCATACTCCTATGGATAAATACACAGCTGATTATTCATACAGGCTATCAAAAAGCAAATTCTTATAGTTTTGCACTATCAAAAGCCCGAAGGGCATAAGCCGCTGCACAGGGCTGGCTAGTGGTATGCGCTCTCACGGCGCAACAGCGCGATTTTGAATCAGATATGGAATTCCACCGCTTGCGGTGGTTAATAAAGCCCTTACAGGCTCCAGAGGCCCCAGAATTTGAACTTTAGGCACGGATAAGCCAAACGGCGCTTGAGTGAAAAGAACTTCTCGACTTGTCGAGGCATTCTTAGGCCGTAGGCCTTTATATTACGTAGTAATTTTCACGTAGTGTTTAGTCATAGACCTATCCATTATCGGGCTAAGACTTAACTGTTAATAAATAAACGGGGCATACCGCATAAAAGCGACAAAGACTTAATTGTGTATAACTCAGGAAAGTGAGGCGGCACCATAAATGCCAGGCAAAAAAAAGCCCTAACAAGTAGGGCAAAGCGTAAGTTATAGGGTGCAAAGCAGCGCTTAAATACTTTCAGGTACAGTCCAGCCTCTCGGTAGACCGAGCCAGTAAGTCAGTTAGTACACTGAGGCTTGAGGGATTGTGCGAGTTGTTTAAGGTAGTTTCGGTGGTCATCAGGGCTATCAAGCCCCTCAGCGGCGGCTATGTCGCGCATGTAGGATGTAAATGTCTCTCTGCTGATGCGGTTTTGAATGGCGTTGAGCTTTTTCTTTAGTTTCTTACGGGCCTTCTCCTGGAACTTCTGGAATTTGGTAAACAGGCCCAGCTCATGGAACAACTTAACAGAGATCGAACGAACCGCCACGGTGTGCACTAGCTCGCCCTCTGTATCACGTTCTGACTTGCGAATGGTATTGGCATAGCCCCATTTCCTGATATCACTCAAGGCTTGCCAGATGCGGGATAACGAAAGGCCGGTCTTGTCGGCCATATGCTGGCAACCAAAGCGCACAAACTTACCGGTACCTTCATCCACCACGCCCAGATGAAGAGTGGCAAAGTTGGAATAACTCATCATGTAACATAACACCGAGGCCACCGCTTCACGGCGTTCGCTTCTAACCTGGCGTTTTGCTTTTTGAAGTCGTTGGGTGCGGGCCGATCTTAAATAGCGGAAAGGGTTAGAAGCCCATAGTCTGATGGTCTTCTGGGTTTCATTGATAAAGCCGTTACGGTGCTCACGAAATACCTTAAGGTCATTCTTGTCATGCCCGCACCGGTTACCGCTGATGGTTGCTGAACTCACTAGCTACCCCTAATCGTTTAGGTTTGTAGTGGCTTCAAGGTGTTCAATTATGTGCCCTACCATTTGCATGGCATATTCAGACAGGGCTTCACGGGTCAAAGGGTCGTCACAGTAACGCAATTTCATTAAAAGCTGTTTAGCAATAATTGCACTGCTGACGATTTCTTCTTCACGGGACATAGACTACTTACCTTATGCTCTTCTTTTCTCCCCGTTCCCTGGTGTTAATGCAGTGGTTCCTGCTACTGCTAAAGTAATGGTTGTTGTAAATGGCTATCGCCCCAGTGTGGGCAGCATATCGTTGTACTCTTGTGCGTAATCCACATCGATGTTCATCAACTCGGCCACGGTCAGATCGCCCACGCTTTTACCGGTAGCGGCAATCTTTCTGGCTAAACCTTCGGTGTAGTGGCAATTGCACTCAGCTATGGCACCAATGGTCGTAGCGGCTTCAACAAGCTTTCTTTGGTCTTCCTTACTCATCTCTCCAACCCTCTTGTTCCATGGCTTCCTTAATCAGCAAAGCGTTATTCACCATGATGGCGCCACGTTTGCCGGGTTCTGAGGCCAGCACAATCGACGGAATCATGGCCTTTTTGATTCTCGAACGAACCTGTTCAGCGGACAAACCGGCCCGCCTGGCGTATTCATCGATCGATAAATATGGCGTATCGATATACAAAACTGGGCTATTCATTGTTACTATCCTAAGGTTTTGCGTCTTAAAAGGTCTTAAATGTTCCGAATGGAACAATTAAGGTAATGATAGGAGTACAAGTGGAACCTTGTCAATGAATATGTGTGAAAAAATAAAAATTATCAGGAAGGCAGAGGAGTTAACTCAGAAAGAATTTAGCGAAGAGGCGGGTCTTTCAATATCTGCAATTAAAAAATATGAAACAGGAAGGCGAACACCGAATGGTATTGAGCTTGAGAAAATTACAAAAAGCGATCGCTTTAAAAAGTACACGCTCTGGCTAATGACCGACGAGGTCGCACCGGAAGCAGGGCAGATCAGCCCTGAGATTGAGGAGCAACGGAAGTTAAGCAACGGCTAAAGCCCACCCGGGAAGGTTATTCGATATCGGCAAAAATTTTGGAGATTTGGAGAAATAAATGAGTGAAGAGATATACGAACAAGATAAGATACCGGCTGACATAGACCCATGGGAGCCGGTAATGATTGAGAAATTTGGACAGTATGTAAGAACCGTAAAAGGCGATGATTTTGAATGCCCTATGTGTAATAACGATGGATTGTTTCAAGCTGACGGAGAACGAAATGACAAGATGAATTTTGAAATCATTTGCGGCCGCTGCGCCTATGTAATGTCGTTTAAGTTCGACCTTGCCAAAGAGCTTCTGGAAGGGTTTGAACCAAGATATAAGGATGGAACATGAAGCGCATCGGCATTTATATAAATTCAAAAGAATTAGAAGACTTATCTCCTAAAGTCGTGAAGCTGGATAAAAAAGTTTCAAATATTGAGAAGGATATTGATAATTTAAAAAGTAATTGCGGGGAATTTAAGCAGGATATTAAAGAGATTAGAGGGGCTAGGTTAAAAGACTACGTCTTAATTTTTAGTGTAATGGGAACAGCTGCTTTTGGCGTTGTTAAATATATTGCTAGCTTACACTTGCCACCTGGATGAGTGCTATAGTGGCCTCCTTTTAGAGTTATGGAGCCTAATATGAGCAACGACCAAACCATAGAATCAAATGCAGAGAAGTTACTAGAACACCTTCAAAACGACTATTACTCGTTTGGTTATAACAAAGGTTATTGTGAGGCATGGGACAAGGTAAATAACATCAATAACAGAAGAATTTTGCTGATGTGTGCTTACTATGCCCTGTTTGGTTTTGTTCTCGGATATTTTTAATAATTTGCTCGTTAATGGTCTTTAAGCTGCATTGCGTAAAATATATATAGTAATAATTTGCGGCATTTTGCTACAATTAACTGCACAGTAGTTGTAATGCAAGTTAAATGGAGTTCCAAAATGGCTACAAGTATCAGACTGTCAGATGATTTAATGGCAGACGCTGAGGTTTACGCCTCAGCAAGCAATCGAACCATACCCAAACAAATAGAGCACTGGGCAAAAATAGGGCGAGTAATGGAAGAGAACCCGGACTTATCCTATGAGTTTGTAAGTGATGTATTGGTCGCCGAGGCAGAAATAAAAGCAGGTCGGGTTAAAAAGTATGTCAGACGAAAAGACAGAAATTGAAGTCTATACCACACGCACCTTTGATAGGGTTTATGATCGCCTGAGCGATGATAACCAAGAGGTCGTAGATAACGAAATTGAAGAGATAATAAAAAACCCAAAAATAGGCCAACAAAAGAAAGGCGACTTACAGCACCTTAGGGTGCACAAATTCAGCCTTGAAGATAGCCAGATACTACTAGGGTATCACTTCAATGATAAAGCACTTGAAGTCTATCTAATGTATCTTGGGCCGCATGAAAACTTTTACCGAGACGCCAAACAGCGCCGCAAGGCAGATTTGAAGATTATTAAGTAATGACGGTCAAAAAGGATGGTGACAAATGGAAAGTTGACGTATGGCCCTGGGGGCGAAACGGTAAACGGATCCGTAAATGGTTCACCACCCAAACCGAGGCGCAGCGTTTTCAGCGCTATATTCTCAACAAGGCTCACACCGACAAAGACTGGACACCGGCCCCCGCCGATAGGCGCACTTTGCGTGACCTGGTTAAACTTTGGTACACAGCCCACGGTCAGCACCTCAAAGATGGTGAGCGCCGTAAGAAAAAGCTGTACCTGGCATGTGAAGCAATGGGGGAGCCTGTTGCGAAAGACCTTAAGCCTCAAACCTATACGAATTATCGAAGTGCCCGGAGAGGGGCAGGAACGACCGCTAAAACCTGCAATAATGAGCTGGGTTATATCAATGCCGTGTATAACGAACTGCATCGAACACAGGTTATTGACTATGAAAACCCTCTAAAGCCGGTTCGTCCGTTTCGCATCGTTCAAACCGAGCTGTCTTACCTGGACCCGGAGCAAATAACCGAGCTGCTGCAAACCATCCGCACGACCACCCGAAACCCCCATGTTCTGCTAATAACAAAAATCAGCTTGGCGACTGGTGCGCGATGGGGTGAGGGTGAACAGCTACGGCCTCAACATGTTAAGCCTGGCTTAATCACGTTTGTTGATACCAAGAATTCTAAAAATCGCTCAATACCGATTAATGAGTCGTTGTACAGTGAGATAACCGCACATTTCAAAGAGTATAAAGGGTTTGAGGAGGCGCATAGTGCGTTTCTCTATGCGTTGTCTAAAACGTCGATCAAGCTACCCAAGGGGCAAGCCGCGCACGTTCTCAGGCATACATTTGCCAGTTACTTTATGATTAACGGGGGAAATATTCTGACGTTGCAGCGAATATTAGGGCATTCCAGTATCACAATGACCATGCGCTATGCGCACCTGGCACCAGACCACCTGGAAGCCGCATTGCGGTTAAATCCGTTACAGGGTGTAGACAGTATGTAGTCAGTTGGCCTATTTATGGTGGCTATAGAAATGAAAAAACACCTGTAAAACAAGTGTTTATTAATAACGCCGGCTAGTATTAAAGGGGGATGTCAACCCCCCAAACTCATGAATCTACAACAAGTTGTGATTATTCACGATTAATTAGACATTGAAGCGGAAGTGCATGACATCGCCGTCTTTAACGATATAGTCTTTGCCTTCTAGCCCCCATTTGCCTGCTTCTTTTGCGCCTTGTTCTCCATTGTATTGAATGAAGTTGTCATAGGAGGTGACTTCCGCGCGAATAAAGCCTTTTTCGAAGTCGGTATGAATAACGCCTGCCGCTTGTGGGGCCGTAGCGCCGACCGGCACAGTCCAAGCTCTTACTTCTTTTACACCTGCAGTAAAGTAGGTCTGGAGCCCAAGTAGTGCGTACCCTGCTCGAATGACCCGGTCTAGCCCCGCTTCTTCCATACCGAGGTCGGCCAGGAACTCTTCTTTCTCTTCGTCATCAAGCTCTGCTATTTCTGCTTCGAGCTTATTGCAGATAGGCACAACAACAGCGTTCTCTTCTGCGGCAATGGCTTTGACCGTATCGAGGTGTGGGTTGTTCTCGAAGCCATCTTCATCAACATTGGCAATGTACATGGTCGGTTTGATGGTCAGTAGGTGCAGCTCTTGAAGTAGTGCTAACTCATCATCTGTTAGGCCAGCGGTACGAACAGGTTTGGCTTCATTAAGGTGCGGCAGTAGCTTTTCCAAAATTTCAATTTGTGCTTTGGCTGTTTTGTCGCCGCCTTTGGCTATGCGGCCGATGCGCTTAATCGCTTTTTCTACGCTATCAAGGTCGGAGAGTGCGAGTTCAGTGTTAATGACATCGATATCGGCTGCGGGATCAATTTTTGACGCGACGTGAATAACATTTTCATCGTCAAAGCAACGAACCACGTGTGCGATGGCATCCGTTTCCCGAATGTTGGCCAAAAACTGGTTGCCAAGCCCTTCGCCTTTGGAAGCGCCTGCAACAAGGCCGGCAATATCAACAAACTCCATGGTGGTGGGGATTACACGCTCAGGGTTGACTATAGCGCTTAGCTTTTCTAGTCGAGGGTCAGGCATAGGAACAACGCCGGCGTTAGGTTCGATGGTACAGAAAGGGAAGTTTTCTGCGCCAATACCTGCTTTGGTAAGTGCGTTAAATAGTGTCGATTTACCTACATTTGGTAGGCCGACAATGCCACATTTGAAACCCATAGACTTAATCTCTGACAAGCGTGTATAAAAAAGAGGCGACATTATACCTGCTGTAAAGTAGCAAATAAATGGGGCATTGTTGTCTAGGAAGGTGCGCTAGCTATTAGCTGCCATCGCTCTGCTTAAGCTGCTGGATGTACTTTTAGTGTGACTTTTTGAAGGGAGCGAGGGTTCAGGAGGTGTGGTTTTGATGAGGTATAGTTTCGATGAGGCATAGTTTCGATGAGGTATAGTTTCGATGAGGTATAGTTTCGATGAGGTATAGTTTCGGTGAGGCATAGTTTCGATGAGGTATAGTTTCGATGAGGCATAGTTTCGATGAGGTATAGTGTTGGGCAGGATAGCTATGAGATGGTGTCGTATTGAGTTGGCGAAGTATTGAGTGGGTGAAGGATTGAGTAGCTGTAGTTTTGAGGGGCTGTAGTATTAAGGGGCTATGCTTTGAATGCATGAAGGCGGTTCATTGCCTTTTGCCAATTTCCATCGATAATTTCAGGCAGCACCCGGTTGACTTCATCAAAGACCGCATTGAGTTGCTCGGTTTCTTGCTTTCCGATCTTGCCAAGAACATGGCCGGTGACTCGTTCGCTACTACCTGGGTGGTCTATGCCCAAGCGAAGTCTATAAAACTGTTTGTTGCCACCAAAATGACTAATGATGTCCCTTAACCCGTTATGTCCGCCATGACCTCCACCTTGTTTTAGCTTTAGTGTTCCACACGGAATATCCAGTTCATCGTGAGCGACAAGCACTTCTTCAGGTTTGATTTTGAAGAACTGGCAAATGGCATTAACCGCTAAACCGCTTCGGTTCATGAATGTGGTGGGGTTTAAAAGATGTAAGTCGTGACCATGAAGGTTAATTTTGCTGTATAAGCCGTGGTACTTTCTTTCTGGCCTGAGCGAGCTGCCCGAATTTTTAGCAAGGTCTTCAACGAAAAGAGCCCCAGCATTATGCCGGGTATTCTCATATTCACGGCCTGGGTTACCCAGGCCAACGATTAGGCGAATGTTATCTGGCACGATCTGAGGCTCTCTTGCTAAGGAGTAAGAAGGCTTATTCTTCGCCTGCTTCCTCTGATGCTTCTTCATCTTCAGATGCAGCTTTCTCGCCCTTAGGCTTGTGTACTGCTGCAACAGGAAGGTCGTGGTCTTCGCCTTGCTGAAGCGCTGCAATAGTAACACCTTTAGGTAGTACAAGGTCTGAAAGGTGGACAATGCTTTCTACGTGAACGTCAGCCATGTCAACTTCGATGTACTCTGGAAGATCGCCCGGCAAGCAGGTGATTTCAACATCTGTTGCCTGGTGGAATATTGCGCCACCTTCCATTTTAACGCCCACACAAGATTCTTCGTTAGTGAAGTGTAGTGGAACGTGTACGTTGATAGGCTGGTTTTTACTTACACGCAAGAAATCAGCATGTAGAATCTCGTCACGAGCAGGGTGACGCTGAAGATCTTTAAGGATTGCGCTCTCTTCTTTGCCGCCAACGTTGATGGTCAAAATGTGAGAGTAGAACGCTTCATTTTCCAACGACTTAATAATCTCGTTGTGCTTTAGCGTTAAAGATACTGGCTCTTTATCTCCACCGTAAATGATGGCTGGAACTAAGTTCTCTAAACGACGAAGGCGGCGGCTCGCACCTTTCCCCTTGTCTGAACGAACTTCTGCGTTAACTACAAATGCATCAGTCATTTGTTATTCCTCAATTTATAAAATAAACCTCTACTGCGACCTTGCGACCAGATCGACAGTATGGGTGTTTCAAATGGCAGCCAGAGCTGCCGGCTAATACGACAACGAGCTTCCCGTAGGAAGCTCGCTATCAATAATACGACTCTCTTTCTTTACGACAGCTTATTGGTGCGCATCTGTCGTAAGGCGCGTGATCAGTCAAACATCGCGCTGATAGATTCTTCGTTACAAATTCTTCGGATTGACTCCGCTAATAAGCTAGCCATCGAAAGGGGGCGGATTTTACCACATTTCAGCGCTTTGTCACTAAGTGGAATTGTATCTGCTACCACTAACTCATCAAGGTTGGATGAGCTGATGTTCTCTATTGCCGGGCCTGAGAGTACCGGGTGAGTAATATAGGCAACAACCCTCTCTGCGCCGTGTTCTTTAAGTGCTTCGGCGGCTTTGCATAGTGTGCCTGCTGTGTCTACGATATCATCAATCAGTAAGCAGGTTTTGCCTTCTACGTCACCAATGATGTGCATAACCTGTGAAACATTGGCTTTAGGTCGGCGCTTGTCGATGATGGCAAGGTCGACATCGTTCAGACGCTTGGCCATTGCTCTTGCACGCACAACACCGCCAACATCGGGAGATACCACCATAAAGTTTTCGTAGTTGGTGCGCTCGATATCATCAACCAGAACAGGAGTGGCGTAAATGTTGTCAACGGGAATATCGAAGAAACCCTGAATCTGGTCGGCGTGAAGGTCTACGGTTAAAAGTCGGTCAATACCAACGCCGGTCATCATGTCTGCAACCACTTTTGCACTAATCGCAACTCGCTTGGAGCGAACCCGGCGATCTTGTCTGGCGTAACCAAAGTAGGGGACAACTGCTGTGATTCGGGTGGCAGAGGCTCTACGCAAGGCATCTGCCATTACGATAAGCTCCATGATGTTGTCATTGGTTGGGTAGCAGGTTGGTTGAATGATGAATACGTCTCTTCCTCGAACGTTTTCATTGATTTCTACTGAGATTTCGCCATCGCTAAACTTTTCAACGACTGCATTACCCATTGGGATGTGGAGAGCCTCAACGACTTGAGCGGCCAGTTTCGGGTTAGCGTTACCAGTAAATACCATTAACTTAGACACGACGAATACCTTCAGGATAATTATCGAATATAGTATGAGGAGGAGGTGGAATAATGGCTGGGGTGGCTGGATTCGAACCAACGCATGACGGGATCAAAACCCGTTGCCTTACCGCTTGGCGACACCCCAGTAATATCATTTATGATACTCTTTAAGTTTCTTCAGTTTTAATTGGTCTCAACATATAAGGGGGAGGAGTTGAGTCCTTTACTTATGAAACCTTTAATGCTTTTAGGAAGCTTCGAGAAGGCTGATTCAGCTTGTTCTCTAGACTCAAATGCCGCAAATACACAAGCACCTGTTCCGGTTAGTCTTGATCTACCGTGTTGATTGAGTGTCTGAATAGCTTCGTTTACCTCTGGGTAAAGTTCGCTAACAATCGCCTCGCAATCATTTTGGAAGTTCTTGACTTCTCCCTCAAGAGCGGGCGCTATTTTCATCTTTGGCGTGTCTCTTGTCAAGCGTTGGTGAGAAAAAATTTCACCGGTATCGACATGGCAGTCGGGTGTGAGGACGATGTACCAATGCTCAATTGGGTTGGCGGGTGTAAATAGTTCGCCTACGCCTTCTGCCCAGGCTGCATGGCCGCTAATGAATATTGGCACATCTGCGCCCAGGGTTAATCCCAGTTTTGTTAGCTGCTCTGTTGTAAGATCGCACTGCCATAGCTGGTTAAGTGCAACAAGTGTTGTCGCCGCATCGGAGCTTCCCCCGCCAAGGCCTCCGCCCATTGGTAGATTCTTTTCAAGGTTAATCAAAATACCACAAGGGTTTTGTCTGTAGGGTAAAAGCAGGCTTGCCGCTTTGTATATAAGGTTGTCTTCAAGACTGACACCGTCAATTTCGGGCGTTATTTGGATGGTGTGTTTAGCTGTTGGGGTGAAATGCAATATGTCACTGCGATCAATAAACTGAAATAGTGTTTGAAGTTCGTGATAGCCGTCTTTTCGTCTACCGTTGATATGAAGAAATAGATTTAGTTTGGCTGGCGCGGGCAGGGAGATCGTTTTTTGTTGCATGTCGTATTTAGTTTAATTGCCAATCGTTAATGATAACGGTTATTTTGACCTGTTGCTGTCGCAGAACCACTTTTCCAGGCAGGCTGACACTGCGAGATGGGGTGTATTTTGAATAGTTGACTTGCCACCCGTTCTGAACCAGCTGAGAGAGCTGCCCCTGACTATCAAACTTTAGCTCTTCTACTTTGTCGTCAGGTGACTGGACGGGCGCGGGTATTCCTTTGACCCAGTATCTGAGTTGCTCTATTGGCAAGGGCCAGCCTATGTGTTGTTGTATTAATTGTCTTGGATGTCGAGATATTACAGGTTCTTCGCCGGACTCGGTCATTGAAATGTAGTTTGGGTTGCCTTCTATGCGGGTGGCCCCTAGACCGAAAATGGTTGAAGAGAGGTCGATAGTGAATTGGGCTTCTTTTTGTTTCCAGCTGTTAATGACGGCACTGTCAATTCGCTCAGGCACTCTAACTCCAATCTTTCCTGAAATCTCCCAGCTATCGATGGCGGATACTGCCGCCACTGTTTCTCGCCAGTTGACGGGTTCTGTCAGCGTTAACGGTGTTTCAATGGTACTGGCGCAACCTTGCAGGAGTAGTAGAAGCAGCGCACCTTTAATCCAAATAATGTGCTTGCCTGAGCGTGTTGAGCTATTCATGTAATGCTGCTTTGTTGTGTGGGTTGGGCGACTATTGCTGAGCGTTTGCCGGAGCGTCGTCCAGCGATACGCCGAGCCGTTTCATCGTGTCTTGAACAATAGTGCTTTTGCTCTCTTTGGCTTGGGACACCTTAAGAGACTCTTTCCAAAGAGTCAGTGCTTTATCTTTTTCGCCACTCTGCCACAGAACCTCCCCCAGGTGGGCTGCCACCTCTGGGTCAGGGAATTGAGCGTAGGCAAGATTTAAGTATTCAAGCGCTTTTTCCAGATTGCCCATTCGGTAATAGACCCACCCCATGCTATCTAATATGGCTGGGTTGTCCGGGTTTAGCGCGTAGGCCTTAGTGATGAGGTCATAGGCTTCCATCACTCGGGTTGTTTTGTCGGCGAGCGTATAACCAAGCGCGTTAAGCGCAACCGCATTATTAGGCTCTGCCGCAATGATTGTTCTCAGGTCGGCTTCCATCTCTTCAAGTCGCCCCGCTTTATCCAATAGCATGGACCTTGAGTAAAGGAGTTTGGCGTTGTTGGGAAAGTCCATGAGAGCGATATTGATTGAGCCTAGAGCCAGGTCTTCTTCGTTAATATCCAGCAGCAAGTTTGCTTCAATCAGCCAAAAATTTTCCGCCTGATCAGGGGCTGCCTTTCTGAGTTTTTCCAGCCCAATCAGGGCCTCATCCAGGCGGCCTTCTTCTGCCATTAAAAAACTGGCTCTGGATATGGCTGAATAAAAGTGGGTTCCGCTTTCAACGCTTAAGTAATGTTGAATCGCTTTAGCGGGCTCTTTTCTGCTATCGGCAATTCTGCCAAGATAAAAGTGTGATTCGTTTGTGTGTTGTTGGGCTTCCAGGAGGATGTTGAACTGCTCAATGGCTTCGGCTTCGTCTTTATTTTCAAGTGAAACTAAAGCATACGAGAGTCTTAATCCTGCAACGTCGGGAAATCTCTCCATTAGCTCCTTGAAGACGTCCTGTGCCTCGTCCAGTTGTTTGTTATCAATTAATAGTCGGCCGTAAAGCGTTCCCATTTTTCGGTTTTCGGGGAACTCTTCAGTTTTTTCTTTCAGGTATTCGGTGGCTTCTTCCAATTTCTTCTGGTCATATAAAAGCCCGGCTTGAAGCAATATGGCGGGTTCGAATTCAGGTTCTTGCTGTAAGAGTGGGGCCAGGGTGGCAATAGCATCATCCGTATGACCTGTATTTTTTTGCATGACGGCGAGGCTGTAGATGACCTCTTTGTTCTCAGGGTGGCGTTCGTATAACGATGTGTAGAGATTTAACAGTGTCTGTTGTTCTTCTGCCGGTAATGTTTTTGCGTGTGCGGCTAGCCTGTCCAGATCGGCATTACCTTCCAGCTCTATAATGTTCTCCATATAGCCCATGGCTTCTTCATACTTTTTGTTGCGGGCGTGATGAAAAGCGGCTAATTGGTTTGCTTCAATATCATTTGGCTCAACTTCTGCCCATACTTTTGAAAGCTGAAGTTGAGCATTGCTGGCTTTTAGATATTGGGCGATTCTGAATGCCCGCTTGATGATTGCGAGATCTTTGGTTGTGCGTGCCTGCTGCACATAGTTAAGTAAAGTAATGTCATAGCGGCCTCGTTGCGCGGCTATTTCTGCTGTTAGCAGGGCATACATGGTCTCTGAGTCAAACTCTGCATATTCGATAACAGGGTCTGCAGGAGGGATTTGGTTAGCAACTAACTCAGAAGGTGTTTTGGGGGTGTCATCTATTTTTGCTTGTGAATTAAGAGACTGCAAGGAGCAGCCAGAGGCAAGCGCTATCAAAAAGACTGGAGATATCAGTCGAAGAATATTGTGTACACTGAATTTCATTTTGTTATTTATTCGCAGCAATTGTCAGGCTTTATGATGACACAAGAAAAAAAATAAGCCTACTCTGATAATGAAAAATTAAGTGACTGTAACTTTTTTCTATGGTGACTGCCTGCTGCTCTGACAGGTTCGCTTTGAATTGCTGTATTTATTGGCTTTGATCAAGGAATGGATTAGACGTTTTCTCTATCCTCTGACGCGCTTGTCTATTATGAGTAATCATTACCGACAGTAAATATTCACAACCGTGACGCAGGGTTCAGTGGCCTTATTGTCGAACGCCCTGTAAAATGCGAGCTTTTAAACTCAAGTATAGGTTTTTCAGATTATATGGCGTTGCTGGCGTTAGGTATCAATCATAAAACTGCCTCGGTTGCAGTGCGCGAGAAGGTTGCCTTTTCGCCCGAGAGGATAGTGTCTGCACTCCAGGAAGCGCAAAAGGTATCTGCCGTGAGTGAGGTTGCTATCTTATCAACCTGTAATCGTACTGAGCTTTATTGTGCAACAGAGCTTGAGGGAAGTCGTGCCCTGCTTGAGTGGTTGGGAGATTACCACGACCTTAAATTCGGTGAGCTTGAGTCATGCAGTTATGTTCACTGGGATGAAGACGCCGCCCGGCATATGATGAAGGTCGCCAGCGGTCTTGATTCTTTAGTCTTGGGAGAACCGCAGATTCTAGGGCAGTTAAAGTCGGCCTATGCAACTGCTCGTGAAGCTGAAACAGTGGGGGGGGAACTGGGAAGGCTCTTTGAGCAGACTTTCTCGGTTGCCAAACGAGTAAGAACCGATACAGCCATTGGCGAAAACCCTGTCTCCGTTGCTTACGCTGCCGTTCATCTGGCGAACCACCTTTTCTCGGATATGAGCAGCAATAGAGCGTTGCTAATTGGGGCGGGTAGAACGGTTGAACTGGTGGCCAGGCATCTCAAAGAAGCGGGTGTGCGTGATATTACTGTTGCTAACCGAACACTGTCGAGAGCTCAAGAATTGGCTCAGGAAATACAGGGCGATGCGATTCTACTCTCTGACATCCCGGACCGCCTCCCTTATGCAGACATAGTTATCGCTTCCACTGCCAGCCAATTGCCTATTCTGGGCAAGGGTGCGGTAGAAAGAGCGTTAAAAATGAGAAAACACCGACCTATTTTTATGGTCGATATTGCGGTGCCACGAGATATAGAGCCTCAGGTTAGCGAGCTTGAAGATGTATACCTTTATACAGTTGATGACTTAAAGCAGGTTATAGACGAAAACGTAAAGTCGCGCGAAGGGGCTGCACGGGAAGCTGAGCATCTTGTTGAAAGTGGCGCAGCCGAGTTTATGTTTCAGATACGAGCGCTCTCTGCGACCAGCACTTTGAAGCAGTTTAGAGGTCAGGTCGAGGATATTCGAGATACAGAGGTTGAGAAAGCACTTAAAGTTATTCGCAATGGTGGTGACCCTGAAGCCGTGTTGAAAGGGTTGGCAAGAGGGCTGACCAACAAAATTATACATAGCCCTACCGTTCAGGTTCGCAAAGCCTCAGCAGAGGGGCGAGTAGAGGTGACGGACTGGCTTAGAGAGTTGTTTGAACTACCTACTTCGAAGGCCGACACCGCTTCCACTGATAAGCGTTAACCTTTTATCCCAACGGTACCGATATCGCTCTGATGGGCAAATTTTATTGCTTATACATGAATATTTATCTCTTATTCATATAGAATACGGCCACTGGGTTACTAGAGCTTTTGGGCGCGAATAGATGTTACGGTGGAATTTTCGCGGTCAATCAAGCTTGCTAAAACAATACGACATTAAGTTTGATAGGCCTTAGTTGGGCCTGCTATACCTTAATTGAGTTCGGCGCCTTTTCTTGACAGGTTGCAGTAATACCACGTTGTAGTAATACCAAGCTGCAGCAATACCAGGCTGCAGCACTGTCAAACTGTAGTATCGCCAAACTGCGCTAAATTTAACGGAATTATGGTAAAAAAACCAAAATGAAAGCATCAATAGTTGCAAAACTGGATAACATTAGTGAACGCTACGAAGAGATTGGCGCACTGTTAAGTGACCCGGATGTGATTGCAGACCAGAATAAGTACAGAGATCTGTCCAAAGAGTACTCTGAATTAGAGCCTGTTGTTAAGTGTTTTGCTGACTATCAGCAAGTTGACGATGACATTGAAGAAGCCAATATGCTACTTCAGGATGGCGACGCTGATATGCGCGAAATGGCGAAGGAAGAGTTGGCTGATGCCGAAGCGCGTAAAGAGTCACTTGAATCTGAACTGCAAAAACTGTTACTTCCTAAAGACCCTAATGACACCCACAACGTGTTTCTTGAAATTAGAGCAGGCACGGGGGGGGATGAAGCGGCGATATTTGCAGGTGATCTATTTAGGATGTACTCCCGTTATGCAGAGCGCCAGCGCTGGAAAGTTGAAGTAATAAGCGAAAGCCTGGGTGAGCATGGCGGTTATCGTGAAATTATTACCCGCCTGGTGGGGGATGGCGTTTACGGCCAGTTAAAGTTTGAATCAGGGGCTCACCGTGTTCAGCGAGTGCCAGAAACCGAGTCGCAAGGCCGTATCCATACTTCGGCGTGTACCGTCGCTGTAATGCCAGAAGCAGACTCCCTTGAAGAGATCGATATTAATAAGGGTGATCTCAGAATAGACACCTTCAGGGCATCGGGTGCGGGTGGTCAGCACGTCAACAAAACGGATTCTGCAATTCGAATCACTCACCTGCCTAGCGGTATTGTCGTTGAGTGCCAGGATGAGCGCTCCCAGCATAAAAACAAGGCAAGAGCGATGTCCCTGCTACAAGCCAAGCTTAATTCATCGCAGCAAGATGCCGCGGCAAAAGAGCAGGCTGATGCCCGTAAAAGCCTGGTAGGAAGTGGTGATCGTTCAGAGCGAATCAGAACATATAACTACCCTCAAGGGCGTATTACAGACCACCGTATCAACTTAACGCTGTACAAGTTGGCAGAGGTTACAGAGGGTGATTTGGATCCGATTATAGAGCCTCTGTTGCAGGAGTATCAGGCGGATCTTCTTGCGTCTCTAAGCGAAGAGTAATGTCTGTATCTATTGCTGATGTACTTCGACAGTCAGAGTTGCCTGAATCAGAAACGCCTGCGTTAGATAAAGAGGTTTTGCTCTGCCACGTTTTAAACAAAGACAGAACCTATCTTTTTACATGGCCGGAAAAAACGCTTGATGAGCAACAGTTGTCAGCGTTTTATGCGTTACTTGAACGTCGTCAGAAAGGTGAGCCGGTCGCTTACCTGACGGGCGTCAGGGAGTTCTGGTCACTGTCATTAAAAGTAGACCAATCCACGTTGATTCCCCGGCCTGATACTGAGCGGTTGGTAGAAGTCGCGCTGGAAGTTATGCCTGATAGCCCCCTTAATGTTGTTGATTTAGGGACTGGGACGGGAGCAATTGCCTTGGCCTTGGCATCTGAGCGAAAACACTGGATGCTCACAGGCATTGATCAGTCAGAAGAGGCTGTTTCCCTTGCCAAAGAAAATGCCAGCCTTAATCGGCTAGAGAGGGTTGGCTTTAAAGTAGGCTCGTGGTGTGATGGTATACCGCCCCGCAGTGTTGATTTAGTGGTGAGTAACCCCCCTTATATTGCGAGCACAGACCCTCATTTGCGAGAAGGTGATGTCAGGTTTGAGCCGTTGTCTGCACTGGTGGCAGAGCAGAATGGGCTGTCAGACATTGTTGATATTGCCAAGCAGTCGAGTGAGTGTTTAACGGCTAATGGCTGGTTAATGATCGAGCACGGGTTTGAGCAAGCTGCTGAAGTGCGCAGAATCTTTAAAGGATACGGCTATACTGACGTATCAAGCTACCAGGATTTATCGGGAAATGATCGTGTCACTATCGGGCGTTGGCCTGGGCTGTAAATTGACTGCAACTATCAGGAGGTGAGGTATGACATCAGGCGATGATAGCTATGAGTTTAATGATGAGCAGCTATTGCGTTATAGCCGTCAAATTATGCTACCTGCATTTGATATTGCCGGGCAGTCTCGTTTAGCGACCAGTCGCGTTCTGGTTATCGGTATGGGAGGGCTAGGCTCACCTGTTGCGTTATACTTAGCGGCTGCGGGTGTCGGTACGCTGCACTTGGTTGATTTTGATGAAGTCGATCTTTCGAACCTTCAGCGACAAATTGTTCACACGCTCGCAGGCATTGGCAACAAGAAAGTAGACTCTGCTAAAGAAACCATTGCTCAAATTAACCCCGATACGAATGTTATTGCTCAGGCAGCGCGGCTGGAGGGTGAACGGCTGCTTGAAGCGGTTACTGAAGCTGATGTTGTTGTTGATGCGACAGATAACTTCTCTTCCAGGTTTGCGATTAATGCAGCCTGCGTTCGCAGCAAAACTCCACTGGTTTCAGGGGCGGCAATACGAATGGAAGGCCAGGTTTCAGTGTTTGATGTGCGCAATGGCGATGCACCTTGTTACCAATGTTTGTATTCAGATATATCAGAAGAGCAGCTGACCTGTTCTGAGGCAGGCGTTATGGCTCCACTGGTTGGTATTATCGGCTCTGTTCAAGCGATGGAGGTGGTGAAGCTTATTTCTGGGATGGGGCAGGCCCTTATTGGAAAGTTACTCATCCTGGATGCGATGACGATGGAATGGCGAACCATGCGACTGAAAAAAGACCCTCTGTGCAAAGTGTGCTCTTCTGACGCATAGTCTCGCTGAGCCCGCGCTCAGGCAGCATTATTCACCCCATATTGAGATGGTTCCGCCAGTATTATAATTTCCCTGGATGCTAATTTCGTTCAGCATGTGCCCGCCGCTGGCAGTATTGCCTGTGTCGTTCAGATAAATGCCTTTTGCACTGTAGCCGTCGCCTACGTAATTGATACGCTCAGGGAGACCTATCACCAGTGTGCCGTCTCCTTCAATATCCAGTGTGATTGCGCCGGTAATATCAACGGCCAAAGAGACTTCATCAACGAAGTAGTGCGCCTCATTACCTCCATTATGATCACGAGTAACATAGTCAAGCTTATAACCTTTGGTTCGTCGACCGTCACTTTCATCGGCGGGGGTGTTGGGGTTATCAATACTGCCACTGCCATGGGCATTGACTCTAAGGTGGGGAATTTCAATAGATAGTCCCGACTGCCCCGACACCTTTGAAAGCTCGTTTTCCTCTAACCCAACCATTTCTGCATTGGATATTAGCGAAATACTGCCTATGGCAAGGCCGCTGACGGCGTATAGTAAGCGTTTTATCTTCATCATATTTTCCTTTAAACCGTTTAGCCCGATGACTCTTTAATTCCGTACGTTGAATACCAAATGATCCAGCGTAACCCCATGTATTCGGGATTCGCTCATTTGGCCGTGCGGCATTTGGGTTGTTAGCGTTATATTGGCTTTGGGACGGCTGGCATCATAAGCGGCGTGTTCAACGTCAGGAAAGCCGCCACCAGACTTAATGATTAAACCGGACGCTTTAGTAAAGGGTTGCGGGTCGGAATAGGCGATACGATAACCTTTTGATGTTGTCTCAATTGTTGCGGACTTCAAGTGCAGGTTTGTAAGGCTGAAATCCTTAAGAACCATATCTCTATCTGCATCAAATACCCCATCGGGTTGCTCCGTTTCAAATAACCACTGATCGATAGAGAGTTCATCGATGTTAACGTTAAGCAAGAAACCTTCGCGCGAGCTGGCCCCTCGACTGCCATCATCCAGCAACACACTTTCAATCTTATAGCCTTGAGGAATACCACTGATATCCAGACTGCCGGTGATGGCAATGTTATCAATGGTGACTCGGCCAAAATTCAGGTGATCTGAAGGTGTGCCGCCAGCGGCAATATTTGGATTGCCAGGGTCTGGGTCTGGCGTATTTCCATAAACGGCATCATATTGCAGGTCAACATTGTTCCAGCCAGAACGATCAGGCAGGTCTATTCTTAAAAAGTCCTGCTCGGCAAGCGAAGTGCCGTTCTTTGTGACATCTCCGTCAGAAATGCTGTTAACAGATGGATCCAGGCGCACGGTGCTAGTGCTCAGTGGCGATGAGCGGGTGCCGATGCTGTCTGCTGAAAACTGGAAGTTCTTTCGGTTAAGGCTGGAGCCATCGGCTGCAACCGTGTTGAAGCTGCCCGCTTCTGCCACTCCGTCTATCGCTTCGCCGTTAAACTTTATATTCTCAAAGGCGAAGTTGAACTTTCCCTGGCCATTCACACTGCTTAACTGCTCATCTGATAGCGCTTCCAGTGCATTTGCAGGCAGCCACGGAATAGTGCCTGCGAGCATAATGAGTGTTTTAGTTATTGATGATTTCATCGTCTACAACCTCTTATGCCGACTTAAAATATAGGCTGGTATTGTTGGCGTGGATTATTGTCCCCAGTGGCAAATAGTATCTGGCTAAGAGAGGCTGCAATATCTGTATGGGCTTCTACATAACCTGCCGTTGTATTTTGAGGATCATTGAAAGGGATCGCCAGATTCCAACCCGGAAGGTCAGGTCTGTTCGAAGGAATAATGCCACTCAAATGCTGTGACCACTTAGCTCCGTTTACCGATCCATCACTATTGACGAATGAATTACCTCCACCCTGAGTGAGTGATATGTAAAAGTTTTCAACATTATGAAAGTCCAGGCTTTCTATGTGTTCAAGGTTTATCTCTTTACCGCCCTTGCTTTGCCCTAGGGCCGTATTGCCTGTTAGTTGAACGTTATTCGGGGTGTTAGCGCACCAGATGCCGTTACATTGGCGCACACCGGGGGCGGGTGTTTGTGCATAGTTACCGGTTCCGTCTGGCGTATCTCCGATAATATTGCCAAAGCTGTCTTTTGTTCCACTGCCATATACCTGGGCTCTTATCAGGCCGCCGGTTTCTGCCAGCACACTTAATGTCGGGATGTAACCTGAAATGGAGTCAATTGAAACAGGCGTGTGTCCTTCCGCTTTACCAAAGCCAATACGGAACCCTCTAAATGATTTGCTACCATCGGCGTGGTGTTGCTGCTGTATTTCAATATAGGGATCTTCAATATAGAAAGGTTTCTCAGCCGACTCCCCAAAGCCAAAATTGCGTAGTGCGATATCGGGTACTCCCTGGCCATTGTCGTCTTTGTAAATTGAGTTGTTCGTGCCGCCGTAGTCGCCGAGGGTTAGTTCTTCCGCAAATGCATGAAACTCTCCGTCACCGTTTATTTGCAGGCGGTGAACGGTCGCATCGACATGTTCAGAGACTGAGCGTTTTTCTGTACGATTAAAGCCAATGCCTTCTTTCTTGCTAAACTCAACACCTACCAGGTGATCGAGGTCGTAACTGATGTCGGTGGCTGAATATTGTATTGCAGACTGACCTGTAATTGAGCGAAGGTCATTTTCTTCCAATGGCTTTAGTTCAGCTTGACTGGCGGTACTGATCAGGGTAAATGCTATGCAGGCGAATACACGCTGATTTTTTCCTGCGTATGGGGTCATTGCTTATGCCTCCAATATCCATATTGACTATCTTGTCCGACCATTCCGAGTTTGAAATTAAAGTTACAGCTGTAACCTAAATAATCACTACTTAAAACGGTCTTACCTTTGCGTCGGCTTTTTCAATGTTTCTATCCATCAGATGTGGAATAGAATTTTGTTATTCTTATTATGAGGTTGTATCTTTTTTAGTTGTTATGGGGTGAACGATAATGGAATTTTAAAGGGGCGATATTGGCTGAGCTGACAACTAAAAAAGTCGTGATAGCCATTCTCAGGGTACATATGTACCAATAGTTAAGTGGTTCTTCTGTGCCATAATTCGATAATGGGTGCCGTATGTTTAATAACGAACATATTTGGTTTGTTTTTTTCAAATTAGAGTGTTTTTGGGTCTTTTTTCGGCCAGCTAGGGTGTAAATAAGGTGTGTTGAAGCTCAAGTTGAAGACGGCATCGCTGGTCTTCAGTGAGAACATTAAGAATTGAGACTTTCCAGAGTTATGATGCAACTCACACCGTGACTATGACGCAGTACCTCTCGCCAAAGGCCTGCCTCGCGACAGTTTTTGTTATTACGGCGTGTTGAGGTGATGGCTTGCCGTGATATTGGCTTAGGGCTAAAGGGCTTTGGATTGCAGGTGATCTGTCATCATGTAAGATGGGGCAGGCTGTTTATATAACAAAGCCAGGAGCGACTGGGGTTCGATGATATGGATTTCAGTTCGCTTGACCGTTAAATAACCACAAGATTGAAAGCGGGTTAATGTTCGGCTAATTGTCTCTGCTGTGACGAACAGGTACTGGCTCATTTCTACGCGAGACATCGGTAAATTAAAATGATATCTGGCGTAATTTTGATGGTGCATTCGTGCTGCAATATTGAGCAGGAAATAAGCCAGCTTCTGGTCTGAGTCAAAATTGCCAATCAGTGCTGTTCGGCGGTTAGCTTCACGCAGTGCCCGTCCCATTAAGGCCGTATGGTATTTTGCCAATACCAAAGGCTGTTCTGATAGTTGCCAGTACTTATCCATCGGGAGTATGAACAAGCGAGTGGTGCAAAGTGCTATGGCTTCATAAGGCATATCGCCCATTGCTGAACTATCAAACCCCAGCAGGTCGCCCTGAAGATAAAAACCAAGAACGGTTACCGTTCCATCAGCATCGCAGACTTGAGCTTTCACGGCACCACTTACAACGACACAAATTGAACCCGAGCTGTGCATGAGTTCAGATACAGGGTCGCCTTTTTGAAACACTCTACAGGTACCATTTTCGTTGAGGCTCTGTTTTAGCTGGTTTGGCAATCCATCTGGCCAAGTAACTAATTGCTTGGTATTGGCGCAATTTATCTTTAATGACATGGTTGTATCAAAAGGGTTTACAAGGTCTTGCATGGTGTAGCGCCCCCCTTAGGTTGGTCAAATACGTCCCGTACCCAGTGCTGGTTGTGCGGGATGACTCTATATCGTGCCCAGATAGAAAACTCGTTGCGTGAGCAGTTTGAGCTTTTGCCACAGTCTTGGCCTCCGACTACCTTGTAGTAGATGCGCCGTCTTGATACTCCCGTGACCAGGCGAACCGACCAGTTAATTCCGAGCTGCCCGTTACTATAGTGATGGCCTTCGACTATTGAGTCGGGTGTGGTAGTGGTATCTGCCCTGCGAGTATGCTGCATTGCTTGTTCAAATATTTCACTCAGGTCTTCTGCAGTCACATCAATGAACGAGTCCAGTTGTTGCAGTGCTGTAACAAAGTCCTCTTGTGTTAGCCCATGGGTTCTGCGGGAGCGCTTATGCGCTTTCAGGCGTTGCGATTTACTGAGGCCGTGAGCAGGATAACTTCGCCATTTAAACAGGCTATTAAACACGACTGCCGCTAATACAAGCAGCATTACGTTGGTCAAAATAGGGGTGACTACAAAACTGTATCCCATGCTGTGTATAGGCTCGCCCCCAATGACGGCCAATAGGGCGGTTGCCCCACCGGGCGGATGAAGACACCTGAGGTAATACATGGCCAGAATCGCCAGACTTACAGCACAGGCACTTGCTACCGCGGTATGACTAAAAGACTGGAAGCAGAACACACCAATGGCAGCAGACAGTGTGTGCCCTCCCACAACTGGCCATGGTTGTGACAAAGCGCCATGAGGTACTGCAAACATAAGCACGGCAGAGGCTCCCATTGAGGCGACAATAAAGACCGAAGAGATGCTGTTGTCTGTGCTGATTGACAAGCTATAAACAACGGCAATGCCCAATAATCCGCCTAAAGATGAGAGCAATTTTTCCTGATGAGAGGTGGTGTTTTGCTCAATCCCTAGCGCCAATGAGATCTCTCTTAACCAATACTTATACATGCTGATGTGGATACCTGGCCCGACACTCAATGAATAGGGTGGCACTGATGATGCTGCTCGCTGGTGCATGCACCAAATTAATGCGCTTTAGTGACAAGCTTGGAGTCTATAGCTGATATTAATCGTTGTATAATGAATATATTTAGCTTAATAATGCAATAATATTGATATTAACGAGTAGTGAACGTTATGGATGTTGAACTGGCGCGAACCTTTCTTGAAATAATGAGTGCGGGGAGTTTTCTTGAGGCGGCTGAGCGGCTACATGTTACGCAAACGGCGGTTACAGCGAGAATAAGCAGTCTTGAGTCAAAACTCGGTTGTAAATTGTTTATTCGTAATCGTTCCGGTGCGAAATTGACGCCAGATGGTGAGCGATTTGTAGGATATGCAACCTCTCTGGTTCAGGTTTGGGATAGAGCCCAGCTAGAGATGAAACTCCCCTCAGGGGTCGATACTCGACTGTGTATCGGAGGTGAAACCAGTTTGTGGACGCCTGTTGTGGTCAACTGGGTATTATGGATACAGAGTCATGTCACGAATATTGCACTGCATACCGAAGTAGCAGACCCTGAAAACCTGATAGAAAAGCTCAGTAACAATAGTCTTGATGCCATTATTGTCCATCAGCCAAACTACTATTCCGGGTTTGTCGTCGAGCAGTTGATGGAAGAGAAGCTAATTCATGTTCGCTCTATTGAGAATCCAATGCCTGATCTATTTGTCGATTGGGGGCCTGCATTCCGCTCACAATTTGATGCGGCCTTACCTCAGCCCAGGCAGACCACCTATTCATTTAGTTTGGGGCCTTTGGCGCTTCAGGTTATGTTGCAAAAGGGAGGGAATGGCTACTTTCGCACTCGGGTAGTTAAGCAATATATCGAACGCGGAATTTTGGAGCGGGTACCTGATGCCCCCGAATTTACTCATCCGGTCTACTTGGTCTATCGCCAAGGAGAGATGACGGGGAGTTTGAAGAAGGCGTTAACCGGGCTTCGGTTGTTAGCCAACGAAGATGCTCGATGGTTCATATAAAAAGCCTGGGGAGCAGAATGGGGTAACTGAAGAGAGAAAGGTGGCTGCAAGCGCGTTCGTCGAACTTGCAGCTGAGTGTTTAAAGGTTAGCTTCGGCAAACTCCGCCAGTATTGATCTTGGGACGCCTTTGAGGTGAATGTGGCCACCATGTTTAAAACGCTTAAAACGTTCTGTCATATAGGTGAGCCCTGAACTCAAGGGGCTTAAATAGGGGGTATCGATCTGCGCAAGGTTACCAAGGCAGATGACTTTACTCCCTGTGCCAGCTCGCGTAATAATTGTCTTTATCTGGTGTGGTGTCAGGTTTTGGGACTCATCAATAAGTATCAAACTGTATTGAAAGCTGCGCCCCCGGATATAGTTTAATGACTTAAACTGCAGTGGCACTTTATCAAGTATGTACTCAACGCTGCCATGGGTGTTCTCATCATCCTGATGGAGCGCTTCCAGGTTGTCGGTTATAGCACCTAACCAGGGTTCCATTTTTTCGGTCTCTGTGCCAGGTAAAAAACCAATATCTTCATCCAGTCCTTGCACACTGCGGGTGGCAATAATACGTTTATACAGTTTGCTCGCAACGGTCATTTCAATTGCAGCGGCCAGCGCCAGTATGGTTTTTCCAGAGCCGGCCGCGCCTGTAAGGTTAACAAGGTGAATCTCTGGCGACAGCAATAAGTGCAGGGCAACGGCTTGATAGATGTCTCTTGGTATCAGCCCCCAGGCCTCCTGTTGCATGAGGTCGTCGTGATGCATATCTTCAAGCACGACTTTCTCATCATCCAGATCAGTTACTTTACCAATAAACCCCTGTTCGTCTATTACAAACTCATTGATATGAAGTGCTTCAAGCGGGCCTTCGCGTTTAAGAATATGCTCGGTGACGCCTTCACGCTGGATGGTTTCGACTTTGTCGATGTTATCCCAGAATGAGTTTTTAAACTCGGTATAGCCTGAAGGGAGCAGTTCAACATCATCAACCAGTTGGTCGTTATGGTAGTCTTGTGCTTCGACGCCAAAACCACGGGCTTTCAGTCGCATATTGATATCTTTGCTGACGAGGATAATTTCGCGGCTTTTGTGGAGTGATTGAAGGTCAGCGAGACTATTGATTATTTTGTTGTCGTTAAGGTGTTCAGGAAGGTGAGGGCCTTTTCCGTCAATCGGGTTCATCAAAATTGAAATGGTACCCAGTGGTTCAGATTTTTCAGAGCGCTTAATAGGAACACCTTTTTCAATCTGATTAGGTGTTGCATTGCCAAGCAGCTGGTCGATCATCCGAATGGCTTGCCTGCAATCTGCGGCGATAGATTGTTTGACTGCTTTTAATTTATCAAGCTCTTCAAGCACGGTCATCGGGATAATGACTTGATGCTCTTCAAAGTTTAGGATGGCGCTGGGGTCGTGAATGAGGACGTTAGTATCGAGTACATATGCTTTCTTTTTATTTCTGCTTACTGCCATGCAATAAATACCTCTTTGAGCAAAACTCTGGATTTTGCTAGTGGGGTTATGTGAGCACCGTCTGTCGCTTCTAATAAAAGAGTATGTCCCTTTATTAAAATTAGTATGCAGTGGCAATAATTACAAAAAATATATAAGTAGGGAAGTGTTTTGTGATGAACCCAGGTTACGCTTGGTTACTGAGTGCGCCTTTCCAGAGGTTTTTTAACGATAGCGCCAGGTCTTTCTTGAAGTCAGGTATTACCGTATTGAACGGGTACTGCTGTTGCAATGGTTTTAGTTTCTCCGGCCAGTTTTGCATCTGCCATAACCCTAAAATAAGGGCGTTGGTATGAAGTAGCAGGCTCCCGCATTGGCCTTTTGGAAATTGTGGAAAGGCTTTGATAAATAGCTCATCAATCAAGTCGATCTTGTCTATCAACATAAGCTTGAATTCGCCCACGATTTCGATATCGACATTCTGCTCAAGTACCGGACTTGCCATGCTGGCTAATGGCATGAATAGAGGGTTGTTATCAAGAAAGTTAATCAGTGTGCTCAGTAGTTGCTCTACTAATTCGTCAGGGGATGCAGGAGCATCAAGCAGTTTAATCACTTCGACCATCAGTGTTTCATAATCTTCTGATAGCATCGCCAGGAATATCTCTTCCTTGGTTTTGAAGTAGAGATAGACGGTTCCTTTGGCAAGTCCTGCCTTGCGGGCAATACTGATGACTGAAGGTAAGCCGCTTGTATTGGCAAGATACAGTGCTTTTGCTGCGTCTAAAATAGATTGCCGCCTAGCCGCTTTTTCGTTGTCGTCAATGGCTCTGAGTCGTTGGGTCAAGCATCTCACGGCGGTGTTGCGTCCTGTATCAATTTAGCTGCAATGAAGTGAAGGCCCGTATTGTACAGAATTTAGCTATTGAGCGTCAGCGATTATTTTCAACAGATCGTAGGTTGTGATAATTCCGGTGACCTCACCTGCATGAATAACGAATATTCGGTGCAGGTGTTCGTCCATCATTATTTCTGCGATTTCAGGTATTGGTGCATCTTCTTCCACAGAGAATACAATCGGCGTCATGATGTCGCGCACCTCGACGGGGACTTTTATCATCTCTTCAAAAATAAACTGCCTTAGGCGACGAGCTTCTTTCAGCTCTTCGTCGGTCATCTTCTTTTCGTGTTCACTTGAAACGTTATTCAAATGAAAATCTGCGATATCCTTAAGCGTGGCAATGCCGATTACTTCACCCTCATCATCAATCACGGGGCTTCCGCTAATCTCGTTATCTGACAAGAATTTAGCGAATTTTTGCATGGTCCATGATTGAGGGACGGATTTTACATGGGGGGTCATTATGTCGCGCGCGACAAGAGTCATTGCGGGTTCCTTTTCACTATTCCAGTTTTACGCATTTTACCCCCGCAACCTGTATTTTAGAAGTGGCAACACAGCCTTAGGTGACCTACTGGCGTGTTAATTTGGAGTCAACACCGTTAATTATGCCTTGCTGGTCAAACAGAATATTCGCGTCTTGATACTTGGGTTGTTGTGCAACTTTTTCCAGCTGCTGAAGTGACTTGACGGGGATATCAACGATCAGGGAGTTGACCAGCCAGCCGGGCAAGACTCCACCAGGTTCTGTGTGCTGCAGCCAGACCATTTTTGTTTTGTTTTCTTTGAGTGCTTCAAATGTATAAACCGTTTGTGCAACGTCGACCCTCTCCAGCTCGTCGTTTATTTCTTTTTTGTTTTTGGCTGCGTTCATGTGCATCAAAATTTTGCCGCTTGCCGGATCGCTGGTTGTTTTGATGTGCAGCACATAGTCCCGGTCTTTGAATGGCCAGGGCATATCGTTGACCGAGTATGCGTAACGATCATTAAAACTTGTTTCATCAAATGAGTTGGCGACGGTGCAGCCTAATACCCACTCCATACATGAGAGGGGGTTGGCCATTACGGCCATGACATTACTAAGAGGTGCATCAATCACGGTGACTGCTTTAAACGCCTTAAAGCTTGAGCCTGGGTGAGGGCGGGTGAAAATAACAATATCCCCCTCTTCGGTTTGTTTTTCCCAGTCAGGCGCATCCATTGGAATTTCTTCGGAGATTGCGTGTGCAGAAAATAGTGTTGTTATTAATAGAGCTGAAACAAGTGATAAAAAAGAGCGAGTCATAGTTAAACTTTTTTAGTAAAGAAATTAGGTTTGGCATTTACAGCTGCTTTTAGTATAAAAGCTCTAATTAGAATATAAAATGCGCCTGTATGTTTTTTTCTGAAAATACGATGACGATTAAAGAAAACGCGACATCGATTTAAGAAAGTACTATACCTTTTTAATAAAAGTACTATATCAGTTAGTAAAAGTACTATATCCGTTAATAAAAGCACGATATCAGTTAAATGTGACACTTTTTAGCCATTTAACAGATAGATAGCCGGTGAATTCTAACATTGGTCTGTGTTTATAAATGATAATTCATATACATTTTGGTAAAAATGTGCGAATAAACAGGGTGTTCCGGGCGCGTGATGAGCAGTTAAATTGAAATGAGCATGATTTAGTGAAGAGAAGGCGTATGAAAGAGCTTGAAAGTATGAAATTGGTGCAGGATAACGCGAGCCCGGTATTTGGCGAAATATCACAGCCTGTATCTGAGGTGAACTATCAAGACTTTGATTTTCGCACACCGATGGATAAACCTGTGAAAGGTATCCGTAAGCGAATGGCGTTTAATCAGTTTCAGTTTGTTGGGTTAATGAACGAAGAGATTATCGCTGGCATCGCGATTGTTGATCTAAAGCTGATTAGCAATGTATTTGTTTATGTTTATGACCTAAAAACAGGCGAGTTATTTGAAAAGAGCTTGCTGCAGCCTCTGGCAGTGGCTACTAACATTGAAGAAAAGCCTGATACTGGCCACAGTCGTTTTAAGCAGTTCGGAGATAGTGTTGAAATAACCACCAATGCAGACGGAAGTGAGCGGTATTTGAACGTTAGCCTGGGGTGCGATGTTTCAATGGATGTAACGGTTTTTCAGCCCGCAGATTTCTCACCATTGAGAATTTGTTCAAAAGCAGGCTATAACGGCTGGGTTTTCACTCAAAAAACAGCGGGACTCGCAGCTGAAGGAAGTATTGAATTGAATGGACGTAGCTACGTGCTGACATCTCAGCGTTCATCAGCAAGTACAGACTGGAGTTGCGGTTTCATGCGCAGAGAAACCGCCTGGAACTGGGCGTGTTTTTCAGGTTTATTGAAAGATGGTCGGCGGGTAGGGCTTAACCTTGCTGCCGGCGTTAATGAAACAGGCGTTACTGAAAACTGCTTATGGATTGATGGGGTTTTGACCAAGCTTAATATGGCTGTTTTTGAGTTTGATCGTTATCAGCCGGAAAAACAGTGGCGAGTTAAAACAACGGATGGACTACTGGAACTGACTTTTCAGCCTCTTGGAAAGCGTGAGGAAAAGATTGATGCGATTATTCTCGCGTCTAACTTTAAACAGATGTTTGGCCACTTTAGTGGTTGGATGATTGATGCCAAGGGCGAGAAAGTAGAGCTGGATAATATCCCAGGCTTTATGGAGGATCACTACGCTAAGTGGTAGCGTGTTTGGTATTAACAGCTTAAGCGCTGTCAATATGGCAGTGCTATAACCGTAGCTTTGACGATGCGAAGCATATCAAAGCTACGGAGCAGCTAGCTGCGTGGTTAATCCGGCAGCGTGACGTTAAGCTCAAGCACAGAGCAGTTGCCGTTGTTATCGAGTTGAACCTGAACCTGATCCTGATCGATGGGCGCATATTTGCGGATTACATCCAGAATCTCCTGCTGTAGTTGTGGCAGGTAGTCGGGTTGGTCGCGCTTCGTGCGTTCATGGGCCACAATAATCTGCAGCCGTTCTTTGGCAATTGATGCGGTGTTTGTTTTCTTTGTTTTAAAGTAGTCCAAAAAACTCATGCTTACCCCCTAAACATCCTTTTGAAGAATCCTTTTTTCTCGACTTCAAGAAAGCGATGTTCACGTTCTTCGCCCAGTAATCGATCAACAGCATCCTGGTAAGCCTGGCCTGCATCGCTGGCTTCATCAAGTATAACCGGAACACCCTGATTCGAAGCGCTCAGAACGGTCTGGGACTCAGGGATAACCCCCAATAATTTGATTGCCAATATATCTTTCACGTCTTCGACGCCAAGCATTTCGCCGGTTTCGGCCCGTGCAGGATTGTACCGAGTCAGCAGCAGGTGCTCTTGGACTGGGTCCAGCCCAAGTTCTGCCCGCCTTGATTTACTCTGCAATATGCCCAATATTCGATCAGAGTCTCTAACCGAGGATACTTCTGGATTGGTAACAATGATGGCCTCATCTGCATAGTAAAGGGCCATTTGAGCACCATGCTCAATACCCGCAGGTGAGTCGCAAATAATATACTCGAAACGCTCTGATAACTCGTTAAGAACGCGCTCGACACCTTGCTGTGTTAGGGCATCTTTGTCGCGAGTTTGAGACGCCGGCAAGATAAACAAGTCATCAACGTGTTTATCCTTGATTAAGGCCTGATTAAGTGTCGCCTCTTCATTAATGACATTCACGAAATCATATACAACTCGGCGTTCGCAATTCATGATGAGGTCAAGGTTTCTAAGACCCACATCGAAGTCAATTACGACAGTCTTGTGTCCGCGTTTTGCCAGCCCCGTAGAGATGGATGCGCTGGTGGTTGTTTTTCCAACACCACCTTTGCCTGATGTAATAACTATTATCTTAGCCAATGTCTGTTTCCCGTTTGTCATGGTTAATCGTTGCTGATTGTCCCTATCATCCTGTCAGCATTTGCGGCCAAATCAATGTATTGGGCCTGTGCGGGCGAACCCGGCATGCTGTTGTTATATAATCCTGCAAAGCCCTCATGAGACTAATTTATGAGTGCTTTTACCGTCAAAGTTTCATCTGAAAGATGAATTTGAGCGGGTTGTTTCCAGTGACCATTTTGCAAATCTTCGCTGATTTTATACTGTCCAGCAATGGAAACAAGTTCTGCTTCCAGGCTATGGCAAAAAATACGTGCTTTAGTATTGCCGCGCACCCCCGCCAGGGCTCTGCCTCTTAGCGGGCCATAGACGTGAATGTTTCCATCAGCAAGAATCTCTGCGCCGGCACTAACCTGGGCAAGCACTATTAAATCGCCATTTTGAGCATAGATTTGCTGCCCGGAGCGTACAGGCTGATAAATAATGCGAGTTTCCTGAGCTTTGATGTCTGCTGCGGCTGAGCTTTTAATGTTGTCATCAGCAACACTGGCAGCAGCGTTGTTATCTGCCTTATTGCTCTCTGTGCTTTGCGGTTCAGGGTTGTTTGTTTTGTCTGAATCGCCTGCTGACGGTGTACTTTCCGACGATTGAGTTGAGCCTGCCTGCTGTTCGTTTTCAACAGCATGTATTTCAGTGGGTTCGTTATTCGACGTTGAGCCACGCTCTTTCTGGGCTGACATTGTCGCCAGACCTGCCAGTTTCGCCGCGATTTGCTGTGTTTCGCTTCCCCCCCTGACTGCGATCGGCTTGATTGAAAAGGTACTGCAGATGCGAATGATTTTCTCAAAATCTGCCGGGCCTTTTGAGCTATCAAATTTAGATAGGCCGATGACGACTGGCAAGTTGTTAAAAAAGTCGGGGGCCTGCTCCGCTTTTGCTGAAAGTTCTGCGGAAAATTGCGATGGCTCGAAATAACTTAGCTCTAATACGGTAAAGGGCAGAAGAGAGCCTTTTAGTTGCAAGCAGCTGCTCTGCTGTATTGAAGATGCAGTTGAGTTCATGGATACGTCCTAGCATTCGTCCCTGAGATGCCAACACCTTTACAGGTGATTCCCGAGAGTGCTTAGCTTTAGGTGATTAATTGTAATTTGCTGGCTATCTTAACACGATCCTCTAGTTATGACTCTTTTTTTACCCGTGGATAACCCAATCAAAAAGTAATAACAAAGCGCGCCTTGCTCACATTTGTCGATAGATGTCATAATTAGCTGTATATATGAACAGTTCTGCTGTTGTGTGCAGCTAATACTGTGGTGTTTTCGGTAACGTGAGTGGAGTTGTAGTCAGGAGATGCGCGCAAAATGGGCATACGAAAGATAGTTCACTGCGACTGTGATTGTTTTTATGCTGCCGTTGAGATGCGAGACAATCCTCAGCTCAGAGGCAAGGCGCTTGCTGTCGGAGGTTCTCCAACCTCCCGAGGGGTGATTGCAACCTGTAGCTATGAAGCCAGGCAGTATGGTGTTCGATCTGCAATGTCATCAGCCAAGGCCGCGCAACTCTGTCCGGACTTGATCTTTTTGAAGCCCGACATTCCAAAATATCAGGCTGTTTCCAGGCAGATTCATGAAATTTTCAGACAATACACCGCTTTGATAGAGCCTTTATCGCTCGACGAGGCATATCTTGATGTGACTGATAGCCCATACTGCTCAGGCAGTGCCACGCTTATAGCCAAAGAGATCAGGGCAAAAGTGCGTGAGCAACTCGGTATTACCATATCAGCCGGAGTGGCCCCCAATAAATTTCTCGCTAAAGTGGCTAGTGACTGGAATAAACCTGATGGTATTTTTGTTATTCGACCCGCTGATGTTGCGGCGTTTGTTACTCAATTAAATGTTTCAAAGATCAATGGGGTGGGTAAAGTAACAGAAGCCAAACTTAATCGTATGGGGATTGAGACTTGCGGTGACTTGCAAGCATATAGCGAGGCAGAGTTGGTGAAAACGTTTGGTCGATACGGCACTCGTTTGTTTGCGGTCTCAAGAGGGGTAGACAACCGCCCGGTTCAGACTTCGCGAGAGAGAAAATCTATTTCCGTAGAGCATACGTTTTCAGATGACCTTGTGGGTATCGACTCGATTGTCGAACGGCTTCCTGTGCTAATGGATGAGTTAAGAGGGCGATGCAGGCGCAAACTTGATGGGCAACGGTTTGTTACCAAACGGTTTGTAAAAGTGAAATTTTTCGACTTTAAACAAACAACGCTGGAGCAAAAGACCGGTGCCATTGCTGAAGAGTGGGACTCTGTTGATGCATACCGGGTGCTGCTTGAAGCCGCTTGGGGGCGAGAGGGGAAACCAGTTCGGCTTTTGGGTGTGGGGGTGCGGCTCAATGATGGTGACTCAATTAGTACCGGGCAGTTACCGCTGCTGTGAGCGCTTTTCACGACTACTGCGCGTGCAAGGCAGCGTTAATGCGCGAACAAGACAGCGTTAAAAAATGGCTCAAACTGCTCATTTATATCTATAAACTGCGCTTTTTCGTCATTTTTTGCCTTGGCTTTGCTTTGCTCATGACGTCGTGCAACGCGCTCACTGTAAAGAAATGCCCATTTGTAATATTCTCTCTTCGTTGCTGTTTTATTGATGGCCTCTGATGCCTATAATAAGCGGCATTCTTAACATGCAAATGTTACTTAAATATATTACTTGGTTAATGTTTTGATCCTCCTTACATATGAGTAGTGACCAATCATAATAATGAAAGCAGGTTTCTAAAGGTAATTCATGACAACGATTATTGATCAATTGGATGAAGGTGTTGAACGGGTATCACTCAAAGAGTATACCGAAAAAGCATATCTCGACTATTCGATGTATGTCATTCTTGATCGGGCATTGCCTCATATCGGAGACGGGCTAAAGCCCGTGCAACGTCGCATTGTTTATGCGATGTCAGAGCTGGGTCTGAAGTCTACTGCCAAGTATAAGAAATCTGCAAGAACGGTGGGTGATGTGCTGGGTAAATTTCACCCTCATGGTGATAGTGCCTGCTATGAGGCAATGGTGCTAATGGCACAGCCATTCTCCTACCGCTACCCGTTAGTTGATGGTCAGGGTAACTGGGGGGCACCGGATGACCCTAAATCATTTGCAGCCATGCGTTATACCGAATCCAGACTGGCTCACTACTCAGAGTCGTTGTTGAGTGAGCTCGGCCAGGGCACCGTTGATTGGGTGCCTAACTTTGATGGTACGATGGAGGAACCGGCAACACTACCGGCTCGTCTGCCTAACCTGCTATTAAATGGCACGACGGGAATTGCAGTGGGGATGGCGACGGATATTCCCCCACACAATCTGAGAGAAGTGGCCGCTGCCTGCGTGCGTTTGCTGGAGGAGCCTGCTGCAACCACGGAGCAATTGTTAGAGCACGTTAAGGGGCCGGACTTTCCTACTGGGGCAGAAGTGATAACCCCGCAGGAAGAGTTGCGAAAAATATATGAAACAGGCCGTGGCTCGTTGCGGATGAGGGCGGTATATACACAAGACGGTGGCGATATTATTGTTACTGAGCTGCCTCATCAGGTTTCTGGCGCTAAGGTGCTTGAACAGATTGCGTCTCAAATGCAGGCCAAAAAGCTCCCGATGGTGGCTGATTTAAGGGATGAGTCTGACCATGAGAACCCTACACGACTCGTTATTGTGCCGAAATCGAATCGAACCGATGTTGATGCGCTGATGGCCCATCTGTTTTCAAGCACAGACCTTGAAAGAACCTATCGTGTTAACATTAACGTTATTGGTATTGATGGCCGCCCGGCCGTTAAAGGCCTTGTCACAGTACTTTCGGAATGGCTTCGTTATCGTACTGATACGGTGAGAAGGCGACTTGAATATCGTCTTGACAAGGTTCTGAAGCGGTTGCACCTTTTGGAAGGTTTGCTGACTGCGTTTCTCAATATCGATGAAGTTATACATATCATTCGCACGGAAGATGAGCCCAAAGCAGTTCTGATGCAGCGCTTTGATCTGACTGATATTCAAGCAGACTACATTCTCGATACCAAGTTGCGGCAGTTAGCGCGACTTGAAGAGATGAAAATTCGAGGCGAGCAGGACGAGCTTGAAAAAGAGCGAATTTATTTAGAGAAAATATTAGGGTCTGCACAACGGTTAAAAACGCTGGTTAAAAAAGAGTTGATTGCCGATGCAGAAACGTTTGGTGATGACCGCCGTTCCCCGATTGTCGCCAGAGCTGAAGCGAAGGCATTTTCTGAAACGGATTTGATCTCGTCTGAACCCGTGACTGTCGTGCTGTCTGACAAAGGCTGGGTAAGGTCTGCAAAAGGGCATGATATTGACCCGGCCGGACTGAGCTATAAAGCAGGGGATAGCTATGCCCTGTCTGCCAAGGGGCGTAGCAACGAAGGGGTTGTGTTTTTAGACTCAACGGGCCGAGCTTATACACTCCCCGCACATAGCTTGCCTTCTGCAAGAGGTCAGGGAGAACCCCTGACCGGGCGTATTAACCCCCCGTCTGGTGCAACCTTTAAAGGGGTTGTGATGGGCAAGCCAGATAATAAATTGTTGATGATGACGGATGCGGGTTATGGCTTCGTCACCAGTGTTGCCGACCTGCAAAGCAAAAATAAGGCGGGTAAGGCCGCTATAAGTCTGCCAAAAGGTGCAGAAGTGATGATGCCGGTGCCCGTTGATGACAGTGCCACGCAGTATCTGGTGGCTGTGAGTAATGAAGGCAGGATGTTGGTTTTCCCTGTAAGGGATCTGCCAGAGTTATCCAAGGGTAAGGGAAATAAAATTATTAGCATCCCTTCTGCCAGAGTGCAGAGTCGAGAGGAGCTAATGGCGCTGGTTACGGTGTTTGGTGAGGAAGACCGTTTGATTATCCATTCAGGCAAGCGCCACTTGAAACTGCGCTTTAGTGATTTGGAACACTATCTGGGAGAAAGAGGGCGAAGGGGGCACAAGCTGCCGAGAGGCTTGCAGAAAGTTGACCGCATAGAGGTCGTTTCAAGCCAACAAGAAAGCTCGGATGACAGCGGTGATGGCGAGTAATCGCGCATATTAAGTTGATGCAGGGAGGCCGCTTTATGAAAGGTAGCTTCCCGCTAGAAGCCAAGATAAGCACCCGACACGTTTTAATTGAATGACTGAACCGATTGAGAAGGGCCATAGTGTGAGCGAAATAGTATTAATAAATGTATCGGGCCAGGATAAGCCAGGGCTAACCTCTGAAATTACTGAAATAATGGCTCAGTATCAGATCAGGATTTTGGATATTGGGCAGGCGGTTATTCATGATCACCTGACATGGGGAATCCTGATAGAGCTGCCTAAAGAGCAGTCGTCCTCGCCTTTGTTGAAAGACTTGTTGTTCAAAATGCATGAGTTGGGGCTTCCTGTTCGTTTTGAGCCAGTATCTAAAGAAGAGTATGAGAACTGGGTGAAAGGTAAAGGTAAAGCACGTTACATTGTTACGCTGCTTTCGCGCTCAATTACAGCGGATCAGATTGCTCAGGTATCAAAGGTAACCGCTCAGAACGGTTTGAATATTGATAATATCTCTCGTTTATCGAGCCGCCCTCCCGTCGAAATAGATGAAAACGAAAGCCAGGCGTGCATAGAGTTCTCTGTTCGCGGGACGCCGCCGGATCTCGATCAGCTACGCGCCCAGTTTCTCCAAATAGCGTCTGATATGAATGTTGATATTGCGTTTCAGGAAGACTCTGTTTTTCGCCGTAATCGCCGATTAGTGGTGTTTGATATGGACTCCACACTCATCGATGCGGAGGTTATCGATGAGCTGGCCAAGGAAGCGGGCGTCGGTGATCAGGTCGTTGCAATAACCGAGCAGGCGATGAGAGGTGAAATTGATTTTACCGAAAGTTTTGCGCGTCGAGTAGCGCTGCTTAAGGGGTTGGATGAGTCGGTACTTGCTAACGTTGCAGCACGACTACAGCTGACAGAAGGGGCTGAAAGGCTCATTGGTACGCTCAAGGGGCTCGGTTACAAAACGGCCATTTTATCAGGCGGCTTTACTTACTTTGCGAACAACCTGAAACAAAAACTCGGTATCGACTACGTGTATGCCAATGAGCTGGAAATTGAAAACGGGAAAGTCACAGGGCGAGTGACAGGGCAGGTTGTTGATGGTGCCCGTAAAGCTCAGTTGTTGCTCGAAATTGCTGAAAAAGAAAATATTCAACAACAGCAGGTAATTGCAGTCGGTGACGGAGCAAATGATCTACCTATGCTGAGTAAAGCAGGTTTGGGTGTTGCTTTCAGAGCTAAGCCGTTGGTGAAAGAAAGTGCCAAGCACTCCATTTCAACCTTAGGGCTTGACGGGATCCTATATCTGATTGGCTTCAGAGATAGAGAGACTGAGTAAACTGGATATTAAGAACGGTTTGCGGGTCGGCTTTTAGTCGACCCGCAGCTTTTTAATCTGCCAACAGTACTATTTTGAGCCGATTACTCACTACTCTTCACTAAAATCGTAGTTCATTTCTGCAGCTGGTGGCTGCAAGTAATAACCCTGAATGTAGTTAACGCCGGCCTGCCAGAGGGTTGATAAGATCGAGGCATTCTCAACCAGGGGCACGATAGTTAGCTTGCCCTGCGCCTGCAGCGCTTTGATCATCTCTTTTACTTGCTCCCGAGTCTCTTCATCTTTTTGAATTTCATCGGTGAACGAGCCATCAAGCTTAACGTAATCAGTCTCAACATGCTTAAGCATATTGAATGGGTTTAACGCACAGCCAAAGCGACTGATAGATATTTTACAATGAAGTTCTCTCAGACCTTTGGCGAAATCTTTGGCCTGTTTTAAATAGGTGATGGCATCTGACTCGTTAAACTGGAATATCAATGAGTCGCCGGGTAATCTGGCGGCTTTTAAGGCGACACTGAGCCAGGGCATAAATGTCTGATCCTGAATGGTCTCGGCAGTGAGGTTCAAAACCAGCTTGGTCTGGTGCCCTTTTGAGCGGTGGCTGCTTAGGTGTTTGATGGTTTGCAGAATTACCCAACGGTCAATTTTACTGGCCATTTCAGATGGCCCGGATGGCGGTAGAAAATCATAAGGAGAGACTTCGTTGCCTTCATTGTCGAGCATCCGCAAGAATGCTTCGTAATGCTCCTCACTTTCACCCCGCAGACTAATAATTGGCTGAAATAAAAGCTTAAAGCGGTTGTCATCCAAGGCCTTTTGCAGGCTGGATACAGTGGTTCCACCTTCGTCATCAACGGCAATTTTCGGGGTATATACTAACACGCCGTTACCGCTCTCTTTGCCTTCTTCCTGTCTCACATCGTCGGATGCACTATGAGAACGACCCAGAAGATCTTGTGCTTTAGGGGCATTTTCGTTAATCAGTGCAACACCAACGCTTGTGGTAACCTGAACTGTTCGCCCTGAGACGTCAGACATATGCTGTTCGACTGCATGGCGTATTTTTTCCGCGGTCGCCTGTGCTTCTGCATCATCCTGAGACATTGCCAGCAGGCCATAGGCGTCGTCACTGATTCGTGCCAGCGTCCATGATTCCTCCGTTTGCTCTCGCAGTACGTTAGCGATATCGCTTAATACTAAATCGGCACCAGCGATACCGACATTGGATTTGATCTGGATAAAACTATCGAGGGCAATGTAGTAGAGCGCGCCTGATTGCCCCTTGGATACCGCTAGCTCAATGGCATCGTTTAGCTTTTCCATCAGGTATTGGCGGTTATAAAGCCCTGTCAGCAAGTCCTGACTGCTGATCTCTTTCAGTTTTTCTTCCAGTTCGGCACTGTCTTGCTCTGGTCTGATAACTATCTGCGTGCATGGCTCACTGTCATAGGTAGCGACAGAGAACGACATATTGACCTTGACTTCAGAGTCGTCGCTTCTTCGGCTTACACAAGTAATCTGCTTTTGTTCTTGCTCACCTTCGCTGTAGAGTTTGGTGACTTCTTTAAACTCGTCCTGGCTATCAGGTGTTAACGTATCTAGCACCGGAATACATATCAGCTCATCGATGTCGTCGTACCCGAGGAAGTCCATATATGAGCTGTTGGCATAGATGTGCATACCATCATTGATATATGCAATAGCGTCTTTTGAGCTGTCCAGCAGCAGTTGACAGCGCTTTTCTGCCTCTCTGAGGTGCACTTCAATCGAGCGGCGGTTTCGTCGCTCATACAGATTATTGAGTTCGCGATTGATGGCCAGGATAAGGTGTTTTCTATCTGTAAACGGGATAACATCCTGTGCACCGGCTTTCATGTAACTGACGATGGCTTCGTCGTTTAGCGAGTCGTTCAAAACAATGAACGGAATGTCTTTGTCCAGACGCTTGATATGGGAAAGAGAGGCCAGCGCATTAAACTCAGTTTCCTCTTCCCGGGCAAGAAATAGATCCCATGAATGCTCTTTGAGTGATTCCAGCAAGTCTTCTTCTGACGTGACTCTATGAGCTCTGGTTGCTTTGCCCGAGTTTCTCAGTAAGCTGACCATCTCTTCTGCATCATTTTGTGATTGATCCAGAACCAGAAGGTGGACTGTTTCATTTTTCTTTCGCATTAACTCTACTTCTATCAGGTTAGGTTATGTTATGTGGGCTTTAAAACGTGCGATTAACTGAGTCTGTGCTCTCTGTTGCTGGCGCTATTGCATTCAGGGAACGCTTGTTTTTATTGGGCTTATTCGGTTTGCAACGCCATTCTATGTTGTGGTTAACAGCGGCTCAAGCATGGTGACTCAGCTATGAAGCCAGAGGTACCATTTCTTGAATGGCGTCACACTTTCAGAGAGGCGGGAGCCTCTCCAATCGGCTTACTACTGTAATTCGTTGCGACGGTTTATTTCTACAGTGAAGGCCATAGCGAATCGAAATCATCTTCCTCACTACTCTTGGTTACTTTGGGGGCCTCGGTGATATTCGCCGTTGAGAACACTTTTAGTTCAAATTGGCTGAAGCTGCCTGTTGCAGCCACTCGTCTGTTTAACTGGCACTTTGTCTCTTGCCCTTGCTGGTTGAGCAGAATCTTTTGGCCAGTTTGAAATGGCAATCTGGGAGTGATGAGGGTCGCCGCCTGACCTATCGATGAAAGCTCAGGAAGCAACAAGCCTCTCAGGTACTCACTGTGATCGCCGGTTTTCTGGATCAGCTGCACGCCGCAAGGTTGAGCAGAAGGCGCCAACAGCTCTATCCCTATTTGGGTTCCGTGCTGCTTAATTTGTCTAATCCAGCGTATTACCGCAATGCTCCACGGATGCGACTCACTTTCTCGAATGCCTAGAACTTCTCCTGCCTGAATGTTGCCGGGGATTTCTCCCAGCCACTGCAAACAGTAGCCACCAGGGCTGGTGTTTATAAGTGGCGCATTATAGTGTTTAAAGGTGCTTTTCTTCTGTTTTTCTTCGTCGTAGATTGAACGGGTAAAATTGACCGGGATACTGGCGTGTTCTTCGGTAACGGAACCAGCAGGCCCTGCATCAAAGGCATCAGACCATGCGTCATTCTGATTTTTGCTGCGTTGCAAGAAAACATTATCGTTATCTGGCTCAAGGTGGCGTTTTATCATGTCTTGAAGAAGTTGAGTATTGAACTCTACCTCTCCAGAGCAGAAGTAGTGAGCGGCGCTCAGACCTGTGCACAACTGCAGATGCCCCTTGCTGGACATACGCTTGAAATTGCGTTTGGTTAAGATACCCAGCGCTTGAGCGAGGTGAGCTATCAACTGATCCTGAATATTACCGGGAACTTCGATGAAACTGCTGGCGTCATGATCTTTACGGCCGCTTGATGCCAGGTAATCCGTCAAATGCTGAACCAGCGTTGTTGTATCGAAGCCATAAAAATGGTCTGTCAATGAATCATGCAGCAAGCTTCGGTATATGGGTGGTGAATCATTATCCATATTGAGCACAAAGGTTGAGCTCGAGGAGTAGTATTGACCAACCTCTGTGTACGATGCCCAAATTTCGAATGCGTTGTATATTTGTGCGAGGTCGCTCTGTCTTAGCTGGTTAGTCTTACAGCAGCCAAGTAACAATAACCTTTTGTATGCGTCTTCAATGAGGGTTTCCGATTTGCTGATATTTTGATCGTCTTTAATGGCGTACTTTAGCAAGTCGGACGCTTCTGCGAACTTAAAAATGGAGTGTGACTCCAGCCAGACATTTTTGGGGCTGGGGCAATATAACTGTGATGACCTTAAGACTGTGCGCGCATATTCGCTGATAACTCTGTGGCAAGCGACCGCCAGGCTTTTCTTGGCCTTTTCATTTTTAATTTGTTCAGCGTTTTCTAAAATAACGACCTTATACCCGGTTGCAAGGTGCATCTGCAATGCTTGTGACAGGTTTGCTATTTTTCGCTGTTTTTCGGGCAACACTATGGGTTGGTTAAGGTAGTGCTTTGACAACTCGTTACATACATATTGAATTGCAGGTCTCACCAGCTCAAGCAGTTGGCTACGTATCTGCGGTGAGATAATTAACTGGTTTAGCTCAATAATGGCATGATAAAGCTGTCGGGCACTTTCACCGATATTGGCCATGGGGAGCGAGCTAACCCATTCTTCAAACGAGTGAGGTGTTGCATCGCAAAAAGAGAGCGTGGCCAGGCTTTGTTCTGGAATCGAAATGTTGGGTTTTTTTACCTGGCTAGTCATTAAGGAACACCATATTTATCATACAAAATACACAGCACAACCCCTCAGAGAGTCATAACACTCTAGGCAGGGGAAGAAGTCGTTGACGCTAAAATTAAGCTGCTTTGCAACTATCTATAGAACGCAAGTACTCATAGAACGCAAGCCTATAGAATACAAGCACCTACCGGAAAGAATAGCAGAGATTTAACAAGTGTCAGTAAAAACTGGTTGATGGTCTGATATTTATCCCAAATAGGTAATATTTTTCATTGTTTTACTTTTTAAGCTTTTAATATTATTGCATTACTTTAACTTTTCAGCGCTAAAATTATGTAAAAAACTGTTAACCGGTTTGGTGATATCGCTCTTTCTGTAGACTTAGGGCTTCTCATTACCTTTATTCCAAAAATAGATCCAATGGAGTTTTAGAAGGTTTGTGGGGGATTTCGGCTACCAGCTTTGGCACCAGATAGCCCGGCAGTGATGCTAGCATATTGGTATAAATCTCATTTATCCGGCTCTGTTTAAGGTCGAAGTGGGCTGCACCTTTAATTTTATCGAGGCGGTGCAAATAGTAGGGAAGGGCGCCAGCTTCAAAGAGGTCTTCACTGAGTTTAATCAGTGTTTGGCTACAGTCATTGATGCCTGCCAATATAACAGATTGATTTAGAACCAGAGTGCCCGTGTCTTTGATTGCTTTTATTGCGTGTTTAACCTGTTCATCAATTTCATTGGGGTGGTTGATATGTAGCACCATCACTTTTTGCAGCGAAATATTTGAAAGCCAGGTAATGAACGGCTCATCAACTCTTTGAGGAATGACAACGGGCAGGCGAGTGTGAATTCTCAGTCGCTTGATATGCGGAATTTTACTGATCTCTGTTGATAGCCAGTGCAGTTGCTTATCATTGTTAACCAGCGGGTCGCCTCCGCTCATGATGACTTCATTCAGTTCTGTGTGGTGGCGAATATATTCGAGCGCGACAGACCATTGCTCCTTTGAGAGGCGGTTGTCCGAATACGGAAAATGTCTGCGGAAGCAATAACGGCAGTTGATAGCGCAAGTTGACCCCGAAACCAGCAGTACTCGGCTTTTGTATTTATGAATCAGGCCTGGAACCGAGTTATAAGTGTCTTCTGCCAGTGGGTCTGCCGAATAGTGAGTTGGCGAGACGGTTTCTTGATGGGCGGGTAAGACTTGTTTTAATAAAGGGTCGTTTGCGTTGCCTTTCTCGATCCTATGCAGATAGGGCTCGGGAACAAACAGTTTAAAGTCCTCATTTGCTTTCCCTGAAATGCTGGAAAGGGGAATGCCTAACCGCTCCGATAACGTCTTTGGTGATGAAATTGCGTTAGAAAGCACCTCTTTCCAGCTAGGAACTTCGACAGCATCAAGGGTTCGCGGTATCATTAGCTACTTTCCATTACAACATTTATGTAGTGTTTCTGAGCAGTAGTGAATAGTGCTCAAAAATTTTATCGTTAATTTTACAGATCGGTGAGGAACAATGGCCAACTATTCTACCAATGAATTCAAATCAGGTGTTAAAGTTATGCTCGAAGGCGACCCGTGCGCCATGCTTGAAGTTGAGTTCGTAAAGCCCGGTAAAGGGCAGGCCTTTAGCCGAGTTAAGTTGAGAAACCTTAGAACTGGGCGAGTTTGGGAGCGTACCTTTAAATCAGGTGAGACGCTGGAAGGGGCTGATGTTATTGAGCTGGATATGGAATATCTGTATAGCGATGGAGAGTTTTGGCACTTCATGTTAACAGATGGTTCATTTGAGCAGCACGGCGCTGATGAAACGGCTGTTGGTGATGCTAAAAAATGGCTCAAAGAACAGGTTGTTTATACCGTCACGTTGTATAACGGGGCACCATTGACGGTTACCGCACCTAATTTTGTTGACCTTGAAGTGGTAGAAACAGACCCAGGCCTTAAAGGGGATACCGCTCAAGGTGGAACTAAACCCGCTACATTGTCGACTGGCGCGGTTGTCAATGTACCTCTCTTTGTTAATATCGGCGAAGTTCTTAAAATTGATACACGAACGGCTGAATACGTTAGTCGGGCAAAAGGCTAATACGTGGCTGGTTCAGTGAGCTGGCAGCCTAGTTGTCAGCTCGCAGCTTTGAAACTGCGAGCCAGGATACTGTCTGAAACCAGGCAGTTTTTCTCTGAAAGAGGGGTGTTGGAAGTCGATACACCACTTTTATCGTCTGCTACGGTGACTGATTTGCACCTTGCCAGTATTGCTGCAACGGTTGACCTCCCCAATCATAAATCTCCACTGCAAATGTACTTGCAGACCTCTCCTGAGTTTGCCATGAAAAGGCTTTTGGCCTCCGGCTCAGGGCCGATTTATCAAACCTCAAAATCATTCAGGAACGGTGAGTCCGGAAAGCGGCACAACCCGGAATTTACCATGCTGGAATGGTATCGGCCGGGCTTTGATCTGGCGGCGCTGATGGACGAGGTTGCAGAGTTTATATCGAGCGTCGCTGGTTTGCAGACGCCTGATGTTATGACCTATCAACAGGCGTTTGAAGCGCATTTAGGTATTAACCCTCATCGTGTTGATGATGACGTGCTCCACCAACTGGCAAAGGAAAAGACCGGGATAACCGGTGACAGTTTATCTCGGGACGATTACCTTGACCTGCTATTATCTCATTGTATTGAAGCACATTTGGGCCATGACAGACCTGTTTTTATGACTGAGTACCCTGCAAGCCAGGCTTCGCTGGCCAAAGTGAAAGAGATAAACGGCGTATTGCTTGCCCAGAGGTTTGAGTTGTATGTAAATGGCTTGGAGTTGGCGAATGGTTATGATGAACTGGTTGATGGGGAAGAGCAGTTGCGTCGTTTTGAGTCTGACAATAATGAGCGGCAGATAAATGGGTTGCCAGAGGTCGCCATTGATTACCGTCTTGTTGATGCCCTGAAGGCTGGGTTGCCCGAATGCTCTGGGGTCGCACTTGGGCTTGATCGCCTGCAAATGGTTATGCAGGGAGCGTCCTCTATTGGTGAAGTGATCGCGTTTCCGGTTGAGCGGGCCTAAAGCGTATTAAACGCCTCAGGCCGGCCCAGATAGCTAAAAAATTAGCAGCTCAACGCGCTGATTATCTAATTAAGGCTTTTGAGTCTGCAGGCTGGCAAATGGTTGACCCATTCGAACCCCGGAACCTGCGACTAACTCGTCTGTAAATTCTGCCATATTTTCCGGGAATGCTAACACGACAGTTGACCCTAACTTAAAGCGACCCATTTCATCACCTTTGTTGAGATGTATCGGGTTAGAGGGCTCTGCAGGGTACTCGGTGACTTTGAGCGCTCTAACCGGAGGCGCAACCTGGCCTGACCAGACTGTTTCAATCGCTGCAACAATCATCGCTCCGACTAACACCATGGCCATAGGGCCGTGCTCAGTATCAAAAATGGCCACCAGACGCTCATTTCGGGCAAACAGCCCTGGTACGTTTTCTGCGGTAACCGGATTCACAGAGAATAACTTCCCTGGAACGTAGATCATCTCTCTCAAGGTACCCGACAATGGCATATGTATACGGTGATAATCTTTAGGTGAGAGGTAGATGGTTGCAAATTTTCCGCCCATAAAAGGCTTTGCCCGGGCTATGTCTCCCCCAAGCAGATCGATTAGGCTAAATTGTTGACCTTTAGCCTGGAATATCTGGCCGTGGACAATATCTCCCAGCTGGCTGATTGCACCATCCACCGGGCAGCACACCTGGGTGTTATCTTCAACAATCGGGCGTAAGCCTGGCTTCAATTCACGGGTAAAAAAGTCGTTAAAGCATGGATAGTCACTGGGGTTTTCTTTGGCAGCCTCAGTCATATTGACGTTATATCGTTTTATAAACCACTTTATAAAGGCATCTTTGATTTGTGGCTGCTTGCAGTCTGCTAGCATGCCGACCGTTCTTGAAAGCGTGTGCTGAGGTGTTAAATACTGGCTAAGAACAAATAAGTTATCGAGCATTAATCATTTTTGCCTATTGTTGATCTTTTCGAATACAGATAAATTCGAAAGGTATGTATGTTTGGAGTGGTATCTCTTAGATGTATCATATGATGTACATGTTAAGCGACTATCTATCACTGTGTCTTGTACCCACAATTTTACTGCTTTGACTTTATAACTCAAGGTTGGCGTGCAGATGTGAGAATCAATACGGCGTTCTACCGTGAGTTTTAACCTCTATGCTGAACGACAAGGCCTAAAGCTCGACCGGTGTTTCGGGACGGTTTCCCCACTCGGCCCAAGAGCCATCATAGGCTTTGATCTCGCTGAATCCTAGTACCTTCGCGACCAGATACGTAAACCCTGAACGGTGGTGGGTCTGACAGTGAGTAATTACTTTCTTATCCGCTGTAATGCCCAGCTCTGTCAGTGACTCCAGCAACTGTTTGGGGTCTTTCATTCTGAGTGCGCGTTTAGGGTCCATTGCCTGAGTCCACTCAAAATTTACTGCGCCCGGGATATGTCCTTTTTTAGCTGCCAGCACTTTCTCACCGCGGTACTCTTGGGGGGATCGTGCGTCCCAGATGACGGTAGATGTTTCATTAAGTGCTTCAAGAACTTCTTCAAGTGATGCCGTGTGGTTGTGGTTGATGCGCACGCTGTAGTTTGATGCCTGAGTGGCCTTAACTATTTGGGTTAGAGGTCTTTGCTCATCATTCCAGGCAAGGTAGCCGCCGTTTAGATAGGAGTATCGCGCATGCCCAATGCAGTCGAGTAGCCAGATGAAACGGCCAGCCCAGCCTCCACCCTCATCATCATAAACAACGACATGTTTGTCTTCCGTTAAGCCTATTTTCTGAAACAACTGCTCCAGAGATGCCTCTGTGGGTATTTTTCCAGGCGCTGGCGGGGTTCCCAGCTGAGTCTCTGCCGGTGAAATATGGACAGCACCCTCAATATGCCCCTCTTCGTAACGGGCAGGGTTGCAAATATCAATAATGAGCAGCGACGGGTGTCCAATAAGCGATTCAAGTTGCTCAGACTCAAGCAGTAGCGGGATATTCTGTTGGGTATCTTCCATGGGGTAAGCCCTTTGTAGTCAAAACTAATGGATGAGTTTTTAATATGCCGATATTACCAGATTTTATGACCTCTCTTGAATCTGTTATTTCACCCGTTTAGTGAAAGCCTGAAAGTGTTTGCCTATGTTTTTTTGGCCCTTTTAGCGGCCAGATATTGCAAGCAGTGTGTTGCTGCGCTGCACATATACTTAAACTGCTTATAGTCGTAGTCAGTTAGCGGTTGGTTGTCGTCGCCCGAATCAGCATAGAATACAGCGACAGGTTTTTGATTAACAAATATGGACATCAGGAAAAACTCCTTCGCGCCGCTAGCAACCTTAAATTCAGGAGGAATCATTGCCCAGATATTTTTATTGCTTGTGGGTTTAACCCAAATGCTGGATGGCTTTTCGATGAGCCGTGAAAAAAGCGTTGGTTTTGTCAAATCTGTCTGAAAATTGCTTAACTGAGGGTGGTTGCTGGTACCCACGTTATAGTATGCCTTTAAGCGTGTTTCGTTTGTATTCACCAGCGCCACAATAGCTTTCTGCAAACCCAGGCCATAGGCCGTGCATTGTGTTGCCGCATTCATTAACTCATGTAAATCAACAAAGTTATCAGGGTTTTTCAGCATGAGCTCGGTGAATTCGGTAAAGATATTTTTATCCCCTCGGCGAGCACCCGTTGGCGCAACAGTTTTTGTGGGCTGCTCTTTTTTAGCTATCGGCTTAGCCTTTATTTCTTCAGGTTTTATGACGCCCTGTTCGGAGGGGCTTACGCCTGCTTGTTCTACGTCATGGCTTGCTTTGGCTATTGCGGCCTCGACGGGTGGTATCGCTGGTGCTGCCTGGTCTGTCGGTTCGGTTGCAGGGGGGGCAACCACGCCCTCAGTGGCCGGTTTGGCGGCCTGAGCCGCTTTTGTACTGACATGCAGTTTCTCCCTTGGAGGCAAAAGAAGCCTGGCTGCGGGGAGTAGTATTCCGGGTATCGGGTGCTCCCTTGACATTTCAACGGCGCAGCGATGGGTTAACGTTATCGCCTGGTCGAGCGGTATCCCTAAATAAACAGATATCACTTTTTGCACCCTCAGGGTTGAATGCGAATACCAATCCTGCGACGCGTAATATGCCAGTAAATTGGCCAGTGTAATGGCAAATGCGGATTTGGAACTTATGAGGTTAATATGCTGATCATCAACTTTGATTGGCTTTCCATTGGGAGCCACATGCTGACTCATTCTAATCCACTGTTTGGGGGTTAGCTGATTGTCTGGCAAATAACAGCGCTTGGTTAACGGTGGCAGGTTGAGATGTTCAACCAGCTTAGCTGCTAGCTCTGGAATAGTGCACCCCAGCACTTCTCTCTCTGCCTGATGGGGGAGCTTGGCGCTTTCCTGAACTGCGTGGCGAACCAGCTTCATTTCCGGCGTTGCAAAGCGCCACAAGTACCACATAGGAATCCCGCAGAAGAGGGCACCCCAGTATATGTCTTCTTTTTGGCCAAGCTTTTTAAACTCGGAAAACGTGCGAGCCAAATATGATGCTAGCAAGCTAGAGCTGATCGCCCGGGCATAATAATATTGCTGAACATTATCGACCTTTGGTTTGTGACTGGGCAGCGACAGGGTGAGTTTTTTAAGGTTTTCTGTGCCTATCATGCTGATTGCATGATCCAGTGTTTTGCTGAAGGGGGCGTCTTTACCTTTACCCTGATTGGCTTTACTCATGATGTGATATGAGTAAACCGGGTCTTTGTTGGCTTGTTCTGCAATTTTTTTGTAAGGGAGTTTGTCTTCTGTGATTCTTTTTAAAATTTGTTTTCCAACAAAAGGGCCAGTGGGAAGGGTTTGTGTAGAAAGAAATTCTGACCACTCTTTGGCGCTGGCCGGTGTATCTTGATTATTCATAAGTATTTGTTAAATGATTAAAAATGTTCTTAACTAACTATAGTATGAAATAGCAAAAACGGTACAAATTAGTAAAGGCCGTGTGAAATAACTGGCTGATCTACAAAAAGACAACTGTTTCGGCATGGGCTATTTCACTTCTATGGAATAACATATGGTATTAAGTGTCCACTTTTTTGGTTTATAGTTTATGGCGTTAATTTTTGGATCTATTATTGTTTTGGCCAGTGTTTTGGGGGGCTATGTGCTCTCTCATGGAGAGATAGCCGCACTTTGGCAGCCCTTCGAAATACTGATTATTGGTGGCGCTGCATTTGGTGCCTTTATCGTATCGAACCCGTTTCATACTGTAAAAACGGTTTTTGCCAGTTTGCCCTCTCTGTTAACAGGCTCCAAGTTCAATAAAGCGATGTATATGGATTTGCTGAGTCTGCTGTACGACATTTTTGATAAATCCCGTAAACAGGGCGTGATGTCGATAGAGGCGGATGTTGATGACCCAAACTCCAGTGAAATATTTACCCGTTATCCGGCGATTTTAAAAATGCCTGCGGTTATTGAGTATATTACTGATTACTTGCGGATTATCAGTACTGGGAACATGGCTTCTCATGAGCTTGAAGGGTTGATGGATCTTGAAATTGAAACAAGGCAGAGCGAGCTCGAAGAGCCAGCGCACGCATTGCAAAAGGTTGCAGACGCGCTACCGGGGTTTGGTATTGTTGCCGCAGTACTGGGAATTGTGATAACGATGGGCTCTCTTGGTGGCCCACCAGAAATGATCGGTACACACGTAGCGGCGGCATTGGTCGGGACGTTCCTGGGTATATTGCTGGCTTATGGTTTTGTTGGGCCGATGTCGACGCTGATGGAACATATGGTTCATGCTGAAGTTAAGGCGCTGGAGTGTATCAAAGTCAGTATTCTTGCCACGATGGGCGGAATGGCTCCTCAAATGGCGGTAGAGTTTGGTCGCAAGGTGTTGTTTTTTGATGTACGACCCAAGTTCCAGGAGCTTAACGACCATGTTAAGTCGCGCTAATGGTTTTTATTCTGCAGTTGGATAAGGTGTAGAGAGTGGAAGATCTACCTCCTATTATTGTTCGCAAAGTTGTGAAAAAAGGTGGCCACCATGGCGGCGCCTGGAAGGTTGCATTTGCCGACTTTGCAACGGCGATGATGGCATTTTTCCTGGTGTTATGGTTGAGTGCTACTGCAAGCCCAGAGCAAAAAGAAGCTATTGAAGGCTATTTTAAAGACCCTATCGGGTTCGTTGAGGGTGGGAGTCCAAATCCCGTTGATCTGGATGGCAGTGCGGCGGTGGTTCGCGCCTCTTCGGCCGATCAGCAGGATACCGAAATACAATTTGAAGATGATGAAATTGAACAACTTGCTGACAGTATAGAGGAAGAGCGACTACAAGACTTGATGATGACGCTGCAAGAGAAGATTGATGAGAATCAGACGCTGCAAGAGTTCAAAGATCAGCTATTGCTCGACATCACGCCTGAAGGGTTGAGAATTCAAATTGTTGACCAGTCGAAAAGGCCAATGTTTGACAGTGGCAAATCAGAGCTTAAGTTTTACTCTGAAGACTTATTGGTTGAGCTGGGTAAGACGATCTCGCAGGTTCCTAATAAAATAAGCTTGACCGGTCACACGGATGCATTGCCATTTTCAGGGCGAGAAGGTTATACCAACTGGGAATTGTCTGCTGATAGAGCAAATGCAGCCAGGCGTGCCGTCGTTGCAGGAGGTGTTGATGAGGATCAGGTCTCAAGGGTTGTAGGGTTAGCCTCTTCGGTATTGTTTGATCAAAAAGATCCATTTGCAGCAGTTAACCGTAGAATTGCGATTATTGTCTTAAACAGAAAGGCAGAGGACGAAATTACTCGGAATGCCGGCGTCAGGGATGCAGGCACCAATCAGAAAGAGAACAGCAACCAAAAAGAAAGCGCCGATAAGTTGGAAAGCGGAACCTGGTTTGACGATGCCGAAGAGGTAAACCCGGACGATGTGTCATGGTAGGGCGAAGTGCTACTGACATGGCGAAGTGCTACTGACATAGCTGGACATAATGCGGTTTATGCTAGATTTGTCCCTAATCTCTAAGCGTTAACCCTCTAGCATTCTGGTCTTCTATCGCATTTTTGATTCGTCGATAACTTACCATTCTTCTTTCTGTGATTTCGCCACTTTTAACGGCCGCATTAATCGCACATTTGGGCTCGTTTTCATGGCGACAATCCCTAAAGCGGCAAAGACCTAAATGAGGGCGAAACTCAATAAAACCCTCCAGTAGTTCCTGTTCACCAATATGCCACAGCCCAAACTCCCTGATCCCGGGGGAATCAACCAGGTTTCCGCCACTGGGTAAGTGAAATAGCTTGGCCGTTGTAGTGGTATGGGTGCCTTTACGAGTGTTTTCAGACAGCGCCCCGACTCGAATATCGAGTTCAGGGAGCAGAGACTGAATAAGTGACGATTTGCCAACGCCTGATTGGCCAACAAATACGCTGGTGTGTTGATCCAGCCAGCTTAACAGTTCTGACATTCCCTCACTGCCATCGCCTTCTCTGGGCGCTTTAACAGAGGCCCTGATGGTGTGGTAACCCAGTGACTCATACAGGTTCATCATGTCGTCGATTGGCTTGCGGTTCTGTTCCGATAACAAGTCAGTCTTATTCAGTAGAATAACAGGGGGAATACCTACGGTTTCAGCGGCGACAATATAGCGGTCAACCAGCCCCTGGAAAGGTTCAGGTTCAGGGGCGATAACAATCACGATATAGTCAATGTTGGCCGCCACGGGCTTCAGGTTGCCAAAGTTGTCAGGGCGTTTCAGGATGGTTTGTCGGTCGAGGCGGGCTTCTATAACGCCGGTTAAATCTTTGCCTGCTCGCCAAATGACTCGGTCGCCTGTTACGAGCGAATCAATGTTGGCCCTGACGTGACAGCGGTGAATCTCGCCTTTATCTTCTCCTTCAATGGCTTCAATATCCAGCAGTTGGCCAAAGTGCGCAATAACAATACCTTCTTGCTCTTCGCTTAAGTCTCCCGCTTGCATCTGTCTGCTAATATCGCGCTCGCGTTTTTTAGCCCGCAGTGTGCGCTCTTCCTGAACTTTCTCAATGCGCCACTGCTGTCTTCGATTGAGCTTTCGTTTGGCCATATTTATTAGGAGACCTTTAATTTATTTTGAGCTGAGTAAATAACTGGTAACATGGCTCAATGATATTGGATTTGTAGATGATTAGCAGCCCTCGATGGCTGATAAAGGACATTTTATGGCTAGAAATGAAAATCTGGTGTGGATAGACCTGGAAATGACGGGGCTGGAGCCAGATGTTGACCGTATTATAGAGATTGCGACTATCGTAACGGACGCTGATTTGAATATTTTGGCAGAAGGGCCTGTTATCGCTGTTCATCAGCCTGATAGTGTATTGGCGCAGATGGATGAGTGGTGCACCAACACTCATGGTGCTTCAGGTCTGACCCAACGAGTCAAGGATAGCCAGATTTCGGAAGCTGAGGCTGAGCGACAAACAATCGAATTTATTGCGAAATATGTTGATAAGGGTGTTTCCCCGCTCTGTGGTAATAGCATTGGTCAGGATCGACGCTTTTTAGTTAAGTACATGAAAGAACTTGAGGGCTTTTTCCATTACCGGAATCTAGATGTGAGCACCGTAAAGGAGTTGGCTAAACGCTGGAAACCTGAGGTGGCGAGCAGTTTCAAAAAGAAAGGTGTTCACTTGGCGCTTGATGACATACGCGAGTCCATTGGGGAGCTGCAACATTATCGGGAGCACTTTTTTAAGGTCTGATTTGCTTATAGCGTACGTTCTAAGGCGTGATATCTTCTATCCTTAGCTTGTTCTCGTGCTGCTTTAATGCCCATTTGACATGCTCTTTTACGATGTCGGATGGGTGGTTCTGTTTTTCGTTCAACGCCGCTACAACCTTTTTTGAGCTTGGTGCATTGCCGAGCGCTATTGCTATATTTCGCAGCCAACTCTCGTAGCCCGCCCGACGAATGGCAGAGCCTTCGGTTAATTTAAGAAAAGTCTCTTCTTCCCAGTCAAATAAATCCACCAGGTCTGGTGTGGTGAACTGGTGTCTGGGAGAAAAATCGCTCTCCTGTGATGACTTTGAAAAACGATTCCATGGGCATACTAACTGGCAATCGTCACAGCCGAAAATACGATTTCCCATCAGAGGCCGTAGCTCTTCCGGAATTGCGCCTTTCAGTTCAATGGTCAAGTAAGATATGCAGCGCCGGGCGTCTAGAACATAGGGCGAAACAAACGCATTGGTCGGGCATTTGTCGAGGCAGGCCGTACATTGTCCGCAATGATCTTTTTCGTATGGTGGGTCAATCGGCAGGGGGATATTGGTGAATATTTCACCCAGAAAGAAATAGGTGCCTGCTTGACGGTTGATGATCATTGAACTTTTGCCGAACCAACCCAAACCACTTTTTTGCGCAAAAGCCCGCTCCAATACCGGAGCGCTATCAACAAATGCCCTGAACTGAAAGCCTGACATTGCCTCGTTGATCTTTTGCGACAGCAGATTTAGTCGCTTTCGAATCAGTTTGTGATAGTCTCTTCCCAGTGTGTAGCGAGAAATATAGCCTTTATGTTTATCCTTTAGAACCTCAATCATCCTGCTGTCTTCAGGCAGATAATCCATTCTGAGAGAAATGACGCGTGATGTTTCTTCTACCAGTTGATCAGGGTGATAGCGCTTGCTTCCATGCTTACCCATGTAGTCCATATCGCCTTGATACTTGTTCTCCAGCCACTGAATAAAGCGCTCTTCATGCTTTCCAGGGTCTACATCGGTGATACCTACTTGCTGGAAACCGAACTCTCGCGCCCACTGATGAATGTTTGACGCTAAGGATTGCAGATCTTCCTCCGAGGGCGTTGTTTGGGAGGGGCTTGTTGATAGCGGTATGTTCAAAATATTCCCTTCGGAAAGTATGTACAGCGTTTGGCGTCTACATTAAAAATTGTTTATAAAATGATCTTTCTGTGACAGTTTGCTACTATTTACAGTAATCTAAAGTTGAATCTTTAAGCGCTTTATCACCTTATCAGCCAAGCGTCAGCTAACCTGAAACGGGTGTTGAATGCACAGTCAAGCAAACAGCACGTTATTTAAATCGACATTATACGACAAACTGCGATATGAATAGAGAGTCAGGGCTACAATTATCGGCGTTTAAAGAGCCTTTTTTGCCAACGGGGTTATACACCGCCAAGCAAGTTAGAGAACTCGATAAGCTTGCGATTGACAGGGTACCCATCGAAGGCTTCGCGTTAATGAAAAAGGCGGGGAGAGCCGCTTTTAGGCGACTGTTGCGGCACTGGCCAGAAGCTGGGTCTTTGTCGGTATTTTGCGGTGGAGGAAATAATGGTGGCGATGGGCTGGTTATTGCGGGGTTAGCCGCTCAAAAGGGAATAACGGTCAAGCTTGTTTTACTTGCTGAGGCATCTTCACTAAAAGGAGAAGCCGCGTCTGCATGGCAGTGGTTGCAACAACGTAATGAGTTTCAATCGATTGACATCGAAACTTGGCCGCTGAGTGCTGAACTTGAGTGTGATGTGATTGTGGACTGTTTGCTGGGCACCGGATTGACTGGAAAGGTCAGAAATAAGTATGCAGAGGCTATTGATGCTATTAATGCCTCAGGAAAACCTGTTTTTGCCGTAGATATACCCTCGGGGTTATGCAGTGATACCGGGCGAGTGCTCGGAAGTGCGGTGAAGGCTCAACGTACCATTACTTTTATTGGCCTTAAGCAGGGGCTACTAACCGCTGACGCGCCTGATTATGTGGGTGGTCTGGAGTTTGACGCGCTCGATGTACCTGAGGCGGTCTTTAATGAAATAGAACCCGGCTGTCTCAGGGCTGATTGGAAAAATTTTAAAACACAGCTTCCGCGCAGAAACAGGAACGCCCATAAAGGTGTGTATGGCCGGGTGCTGGTAGTGGGTGGTGACTACGGCATGGCCGGAGCCGCTTTAATGGCTGCGGAAGCCGTTGCTCGTGCAGGAGCGGGGCTGGTCTACGTGGCGACACGACCGGAGCATGTTGCACCGTTTGTGGCACGCTGCCCTGAATTGATGGTTCGAGGTATTGAGGAGCCACAGGTGCTCGAAAGCCTGCTCGAAAATATTGACGTGATCGTTATTGGGCCAGGGCTGGGGCAGGGGGCTTGGGGGCAGCAACTGTTTCAGTTGGCGATGAAAAAGAATAAGTCTATGGTTATTGACGCAGACGGCTTGAACATATTGGCGGCGCTGAACATTACCCCACGGGATAACTGGATACTCACACCGCACCCGGGTGAGGCTGCGAGGTTATTGGCGTGTTCGGTCAACTGTATTGAAAAAGATCGGTTCCGGTCTGTTGTTGACCTGCAAAAGAAATACGGCGGGAGCTGCATTCTTAAAGGCACAGGGACGCTACTTGCCATCAATCAATACAAAACCGAGTTAAGCGATACGACAGTCTGGCTTGCTAATACCGGAAATCCAGGCATGGCAAGTGGTGGAATGGGGGATGTATTGAGCGGTATTATAGGCGGTTTACTGGCTCAAAAAGGTATCGATTTATCGATTGTCGCTCCTGCAGCCGTGACTCTGCATGGTGAAGCTGCGAATTTGGCGAGTGTTTCAATGGGAGAGTACAGCCTCTTGGCGTCTGATGTCTTGAATGCTATTCCGCTTTTGCTTAAGGATATCTGAGCAAGTGACGTGTTGATCGTGTAATGAATGACGTTCAAATTCCAGACGCTGAACTGTTAGAATAGCGATCATCAAAATGAAGTTTTTAGTAGTTGATAATAGGTAGGGCACAACGGTTGTTAGAAGTAGTTAAGCTTGGTCATGATCAGCAAGGTGTAATATTAGAGAGCGAAGCTGATACCGTCGCGTTTGGGGCGATAGTGGCAAGCGCATGTGAAGGCTCAGCAGTCATTTTTTTACACGGAAATCTAGGCATGGGTAAAACAACCCTATGTCGAGGGGTGTTGAATGCGCTAGGCCATCATGGGCGAGTGAAAAGCCCAACCTATACGCTTGTTGAACCTTATGAACTGGATTCCGGAACCGTCTATCACTTTGACCTTTATCGACTCGGTGAGCCGGAAGAGCTCGAATTTATGGGTATTAGAGATTATTTGAGTGAAAAGGCACTGGTGCTTATAGAGTGGCCGGAAAAAGGTCGGGGCATTCTTCCTCAAGCAGATATTGAACTGACCCTTGATATCAGTGGAACCGGTCGAGTCGTTTATTGGGAAAGTAAAACAGCGCATGGCGAATGTTGTGTCAATCGGCTGATGAAAAAACTCTCTTAAGGTTGTTTGTTTTGTTGTTAGGTGGTGTGAAGTCAATGAGTACACGTGAAAATAAAACAGGCTCGTATTTTGTCGTGATGTTAAGCGCTCTGCTGCTATGCGCGTCGTCTATCACTTATGCTGCCAGTGTTACCAACGCAAGAGTCTGGCCTGCCCCGGATCATACCCGGCTGGTTTTTGAAATTACCTCCAGTATCGAGCATAAGCTCTTTAGTATGAGCAGCCCCGACAGAATTGTTGTGGATATGAGTAATGTTAAATTAGTGACAGATTTATCTGAACTATCTCTAGCTGGAAGCCCTATTAAAAGGATTAGGTCGGCAGCCAGGAATGGCGATGACCTGCGTGTTGTGCTGGATGTATCAAGAAAAGTTTCACCTAAAAGTTTTCTGCTAAAACCAAACCAGCAGTATGGAAACCGTCTCGTTATAGATCTGTATGAACGACAATCAAAAAGCAGTGCGCCCAGAACGGTAAAGTCTGTGGATAATCAGCGCCAGAAGAGGGATATCGTGGTTGTTATTGATGCCGGACATGGTGGGGAGGATCCAGGAGCACTAGGGCCTGGGCGCGTGAGAGAAAAGGATGTGGTGCTGGCCATATCTAAAGAGCTAAAAGCCCTGGTAAACGCAAAAAGGGGCATGAAAGCGCAGATGACCCGTAATGGCGATTATTATGTAGGATTGAGACAGCGAACAGGGTTGGCCAGAAAGCACAATGCTGACTTATTTGTATCTATTCATGCGGATGCGTTCAATAAGCCTCAAGCCAGTGGTGCGTCTGTGTACGCGCTGTCAAAGCGGGGCGCGACTAGTGAGGCGGCCAGATGGTTGGCGAAGAAAGAGAACAGCGCTGATTTGATTGGTGGTGTTGGTGGTGTAAGCCTTGATGATAAGGATGATGTGTTAGCAGGGGTACTGCTGGACCTTTCCATGACGGCCAGCCTTAATGCCAGTTTGGGGGTTGGCAGCCATGTTTTGAAAGCAATGGGGGGTATGACAAGGCTGCACAAGAAACGGGTGGAGCAGGCCGGCTTTGTCGTGCTCAAGTCGCCTGATATACCTTCTATATTGGTTGAGACCGGGTTTATCTCAAACCCTGCTGAAGCGAGTCGTCTTAAAACCAGGAAATATCAGAAAAAGTTAGCCAACGCTATCTATCGGGGGATGGATACTCACTTTAGAACGTCACCTCCGCCAGGAACATTGCTCTCCTATGAACAGTATAATCGAACTGCTTCCATGCCCAGAAAATACAAGATACGAAGAGGTGATACTCTCTCTGGCATTGCTAAACGAAATCAGGTGACGGTTAGTCAGTTAAGAAAAGAAAATAGCTTACGCTCTGATCAGGTGAAAGTTGGTCAGGTTATTCGGATACCTGCGTCCTGATCTTTAGATGAAGCGAGATCTTTACACGACTACTGCGCTTACAAATACAGCGTTAAAAAATGACTCAAAATGGTGCGCTCTCCTGGGTCGACCGGGACTTATTACTCATAAACTGCGCTTTTTCTTCATTTTTTGCCTTGTCTTTGCTTCGCTCGTAACGTCGTGCAAAGGTCTCGAAGCATAACTAAAGGGCCAGAATGGTATATGTTTCTTTCAAAAAGATGAGATATTTTTAATCTTAATCGTATCTGACTTTTTGCTTGTTTCTGGTATTATTTTCTATCGCTTCCTGTGCAGTATTTTACGCCTAACCGCTCCTGGCTTGTTGCGTAATAAATCAGGCTTTGCTGCACTTAAAATTACTCCATTCTCAATACGCTGTGATAAGCAGCGTGGGTACACTATTAATAATGAGTCGAATACATAAGTTATCTCCTCGTCTTGCTAACCAGATAGCAGCGGGTGAAGTTGTCGAACGGCCTGCTTCCGTAGTGAAAGAGTTACTGGAAAACTCACTTGATGCTGGTGCCCGAAGGGTTGATATCGATGTTGAGAACGGCGGAATAAAGCTTATCAGAATTAGAGATAATGGCATGGGGATCGCGCAGGATGATCTCCCGTTAGCATTGAGCCGACATGCCACCAGTAAAATAGATACGCTGGATGACCTAGAAGCCGTGGCTACGTTAGGTTTTCGAGGAGAAGCCTTAGCCAGTATTAGCTCTGTCTCTCGCTTGTCACTTACCTCGCGCCCGCGAGCAAACGGCAGCGCGGTTGCTGCTGAGGATGCGGCCCCCCTCATTCAGCATGAATCAAGTGCGGACGGGGCCTGGAAGGTAGAAGCTGAGGGGCGGGATATGGATGCCAAAGTTAGCCCGGCAGCACACCCGGAAGGCGCAACGGTTGAAGTTAGAGATCTTTTCTTTAACACGCCAGCAAGACGAAAATTTTTAAGAACAGAGAAAACCGAGTTTGGTCACTTGGAAGAAGTGGTAAAACGGCAGGCTCTCAGTCGTTTTGAGGTTGGTTTCTCCCTTCGCCATAATCAACGCACGATTCACTCACTCAGGCCTGCTGTTTCATTGCAAGATAAGGAGCGGCGAGTTGCGGCCTTGTGCGGTTCTCAGTTTATGGAAAACGCTGTCGTCATTGATGTTGAGGCGTCCGGGCTTAAATTGTGGGGGTGGGTTGCACTGCCTACCTTCTCAAGAAGCCAGGCAGACCTGCAGTACTTTTTTGTCAATGGGCGAGTTATTCGTGATCGCCTGGTTGCTCACGCTGTTAAGCAGGCTTATCGTGATGTTTTATATCATGGCCGGCACTCTGCTTTTGTACTTTATTTGGAGCTGGATCCTGCCAATGTTGATGTAAATGTGCACCCAACCAAGCATGAAGTCCGTTTCAGGGACGGGCGCTTAGTTCATGACTTTATTTTTAGAAGCCTGCACAAAGCGCTGGCTGATGTTCGGCCTGATGATCGTCTCAACCCGGCTGCTTCAGGGAGTGTGGAAAGTGGGGGAGGAGTAACACCGGGGGCATTAGTACCTGGGTCTCCACCAGTCGCTGCCCAATTTGGCAATGGGCAGGCCGTTGCTCCCTCTTATGGCGCGCAAGCCGCCATGCCGCTTAGAGAACCGGTTTCTGCAAACCAGATACAAGAGCAGATGTCTGGGTATGGTGCTTTGCATCCGAATGGAAATATCAGTGGTGGCGAAAGTGCACAGTCAGTCCTAAGCCCCGTAAGGGAAAATGATTCTGAACAGGTCGATCCGCCGCTCGGGTATGCTATTGCGCAGTTACATGGTGTATACGTACTGTCGCAAAGCTCACAGGGCCTGATCGTCGTGGATATGCATGCCGCTCATGAGCGTATTACCTATGAACGCATGAAACAGGCGTATTATGCTGAGGGTGTTAAAGCACAACCGCTATTGGTTCCCGTTACCATCGCGGTCAGTCAGCGCGAAGCATCAGTGGCAGAAGAATTTAATGACGCCTTTGTAAAGTTAGGTTTGCAGATTGAGCGAATTGGGCCCGAATCCTTGATTGTCAGGCAAGTACCTGCGTTCCTTCGAGATGCCGATAGCGAGCAGCTGGTGCGGGATGTGATTTCAGATGTGACCGAGCATGGCACCAGTGACCGCGTTGAAGCGCTGGCCAATGAAATGATGGGAACCATGGCGTGTCATGGTTCTGTTAGAGCCAATCGACAGCTGACTATTCCTGAAATGAATGCTTTGCTGCGCGATATGGAAGCGACTGAGCGAAGTGGCCAGTGCAACCACGGTCGGCCGACATGGACATTGGTGACCATGTCTGAGTTGGATAAACTCTTTCTGCGGGGGCGCTAATGACTCAGACAATCGAGCAAGCTGGGGCTGCTAGCGATAAACCACCGATAGCGATATACCTTATGGGGCCCACGGCTTCAGGTAAGACAGATTTGGCGGTTGCGCTAACCAAGGCGCTGCCGTGCGATATTATTAGTGTCGATTCCGCTCTGGTTTACAAGGGAATGGATATTGGTACAGCCAAACCTGATGAACAGGTGCTTAAAGAAGCCCCTCATCGCTTGATTAATATCTGCGAACCTACTGGAGCGTACTCGGCGGCGCAGTTTAGAAGTGATGCGCTAGAGCTGATGTCATCCATTATCGCAAAAGGGCGTATCCCGCTGCTGGTCGGTGGCACTATGATGTACTTTAAAGCGCTTGACCAGGGGCTTGCTACGTTACCCTCTGCAGATCCTGTTGTCAGGCAAAAGCTGCTTGATGAAGCCCATGAAAAAGGATGGGAGCACTTACATCAGAGACTGTCTGAGATTGACCCTGTATCAGCGAAAAGAATACACCCTAATGACCCCCAGCGCCTCCAGCGAGCACTGGAGGTTTATGAGGTGTCAGGCAAAACATTGACAGAGTTTTGGGCCGAGCAGGCAGAAATAAAAGAAAAACAAGAAACTGGACAGAATATTGATGAGCATTACACTAATTGGGGAAGGGATTCTTTTAGTGCTTTGTCGTATAATGCGGTAAATTTAGCTGTATCGCCTAAGAAACGCTCGACGCTCCATGACAGAATTGCGCTTAGGTATAAGCAGATGCTGGATAATGGATTTGTTGAGGAAGTTGAGGCGCTGTACAAATCTGACCAGTTAGACCTGTCTATGCCCTCCATGAAGTGCGTTGGATACCGGCAGGTTTGGGAGTATCTTGATGGTAAACTCAGCTATGATGAAATGGTAGAAAGAGGCATTATTGCTACTCGGCAGTTAGCAAAAAGGCAGCTAACCTGGTTAAGGCGGTGGCCTAATTTGAACTGGTTTGAGTCAGAAGATCCAGAATTACTTGCCAAGGTATTGAAAATAGTACACTCTGCCACCAATTAGTATTGTAATTTGGAACGCGTTAAACATTTTTAGTTTGTCGTCAGCAGACTGAAGGAAAGAATTAAACATAAAAACAGGAGATTAGAGATGTCGAAAGGGCACTCACTACAAGACCCTTATTTAAATGCATTGCGCAAGGAGCGTATTCCAGTATCCATTTTCCTGGTGAACGGCATTAAATTACAAGGACAAATAGAGTCGTTTGACCAGTTCGTTATTTTACTTAAGAACACGGTCAGCCAGATGGTATATAAACATGCCATTTCTACGGTTGTTCCAGCTAGAAATGTTCGCTTGGCTCCAGCAAACCCTGCTGAAGAAGGCGAAGGAAATACTTAAGATAGGAAGTAATCAGTTTGTTTGAACGTCCGGATACGGGTGAGCGAGCGGTATTGGTTCACCTGGATTTTACGTCCGATCGTGAACGCGAAGACCCTCAAGAATTTAAAGAACTAGTCAGATCTGCTGGCGTTGAGCCTATGGTTCTGGTTGAGGGTTCTAGAGGGCATCCTAGTCCACGTTATTTCGTGGGCGAAGGAAAACTGGATGAAGTGCGACAGGCAGTGCAGCTTTATGATGCTGATGTTGTGCTATTCAATCATTCGCTCTCCCCAAGTCAAGAACGCAACCTTGAGCATGCTTTGCAGTGCCGTGTTATTGATCGCACTGGCGTTATCCTCGATATTTTTGCCCAGCGGGCACGAACTCACGAGGGGAAGTTGCAGGTAGAATTAGCTCAGCTGGAACATATGTCGACGCGATTAATTCGTGGTTGGACCCACCTTGAAAGGCAGAAAGGGGGGATTGGCATGCGAGGCCCTGGTGAAACGCAGTTGGAAACTGATCGGCGTTTGCTTAGAGCTCGCATCAAATCAATCAATAAACGCCTGGACAAGGTGCGAAAGCAGAGGGAGCAGGGAAGGCGTGCCAGAGTGCGCGCAGATATTCCAACTATTTCTCTGGTTGGTTATACCAATGCAGGCAAATCGACACTGTTTAATCGTATCACTGAATCGAGCGTTTATGCTGCCAATTTGCTTTTCGCAACGCTAGACCCAACACTTAGGCGTATCGAACTTCCCGATGTCGGGCCTGTTATTTTGGTCGATACGGTTGGGTTTATAAGACATCTGCCGCACAAGCTGGTGGAGTCTTTCAGGGCAACACTTGAAGAAACATGCAACGCTAACTTGCTGCTTCATGTTATTGATTGTGATGATGAAAACAGGCTTGATAACATTGAGCAGGTCAAGCTGGTACTTGAGGAAATCGAGGCGCATGATATTCAGGCACTGCAGGTTTATAACAAACTGGATCTTTTGGAAGATCGCCAGCCCAGAGTGGATCGGGACGAAGAGGGGAAACCTATCAGAGTATGGGTTTCTGCCAATACTGGAGAGGGTATGGAGCTACTGCTTGATTCTATCTCTGAACTGTTGGCGGAAGACCTTGTTCATGCAAGACTTTTACTCGAAGGGGCACAAGGTCGACTACGTGCGCTGTTTTATGAAGCGGGAGCGGTGGTTGATGAAACGTTCGATGATCATGGTCAGGGATGTTTGGAGATACGCATTCAACGGCAGGACTATAATCAGTTATTGCGCCGGGCAGATATAAACGAGAGCGAGCTGGTTTTTAAGGAATAGCCGTTAAGGCGGGAATAGCATACCTGCCTGGGCCTCTGTGAAATGGCTGTCTGAAGAATAATTAAATTTCACTAATGTCACTTGCTGAATTGGATTTAGATCAATAGTATTTGTGCTAATGCGCTGGGTGAGAATATATATAGGTTGTGGGGAGAAGCTTTAGGCTACTCTTCTCCCAGAACTATGAAAGCCATCTGATGTTTAACTTTAGAATGTAAAATAACGGAGAATCCTATGGCCTGGAATGAGCCGGGTGGTAATAGAAATGATAAAGACCCTTGGGGTGGTGGCAATCGCGGTAATGAACAAGGACCGCCAGATTTGGACGAAGCCCTGAAAAAAGGGATGGAAAAGTTGAACAAGTTATTTGGTGGTAAATCAAATAGCAATGGAGGCTCAGGCGGGCAAGGTAATGGTTCCAGTGCTGCGACAGGCGGGATATTCGTTATTGTAATAATTGGCCTGCTTATTTTGCTGGCGGTAGAGTCTGTATATACCGTAAACGAGCGAGAAAGAGCGGTTGTGCTTCGTTTCGGAAAATATGCTGAAACATTAGGCCCAGGCTTACAGTTTAAGCTCCCGCTAATTGATCGTGTAGAAAAAGTTGATGTAACCCGTGTGCGCTCTGCCGCAACTCGAGGTCACATGCTAACTGAAGACGAAAATATCGTAGAGATTAATCTGGCTGTTCAATATGTTGTAAAAGATCCTAAGGCATTTGTGCTGGATATCCGAAATGCGGAACGCACACTGGACTATGCAACGGACGCAGCCCTGCGGCATGAAGTTGGTAGCTCTGAGCTTCATCAAGTACTTACGGAAGGTCGATCAGTCCTGGCTGTTCGTACACAGGAACGTTTACAGCGATCTATGGACTTTTACCATTCCGGGTTGCAGGTAAGTAAAGTGAACATTGAGAGCACCCAGGCACCGGCCGAAGTACAGGACGCGTTTCAGGATGTTCAGCGAGCGAAGGAAGACGAGCAGCGAGTTAAAGCGGAAGCCGAAGCTTATCGTAACAAGGTTGTACCTGAAGCAAGAGGTATGGCTCAGCGTATTCTGGAAGAAGCAAGCGCGTATAAAGAAGAAGTTATTGCTCGTGCAGAAGGTGAAACTTCGCGTTTTCTTAAACTGCTATCTGTTTATGAAAAAGCGCCTGAGGTTACCAGAGAGCGACTGTACATTGATACGATGCAGCGTGTGATGAGTAAGAGTAGTAAAGTTTTGGTAGATGTTGAGGGTGGAAACAATATGATGTATCTGCCTTTGGATAAGATGATATCAAGCACTCCCTCTGTCTCTAGCAGCTCTCCTTCAAGATCGGTTACAACAGGAAGGCTTAGCAGTGATGAGATAGGGAGCTTGACTGATCGTGTATTGCAGGAGTTGCGTACCAGACAGTCTGATAATACGACCAGAAGAGGGAGACAGTAATGAGTCCTAAAGCTATTGGCATTCTATTTGTAGCCTTAATCGTACTTGTAATCGGCTCTTCTGCTATCTATGTTGTTCCTGAAACGCAAAGCGCCGTGAGGTTACGTTTTGGAGAACTGGTTGAAAACGAGATTCAACCAGGGCTGCACTTCAAGGCACCCTTAATAGACGAAGTAAGAAAGTTCGACGTGCGAATCCTTACGCTGGACGTTCCAGAACGACAGTATTTGACCATTGAGCAGAAACCACTGGTCGTTGACTCTTTTGTTACCTGGCAGGTAGGTGATGTTGCCAAGTACTACAAGAGTACATCTGGTGATGAAACTCGCGCAGTCATGCTGTTATCTTCACGGATAGACAATGGACTACGTGACCAATTCGGTATTCGCACCATGCATGAGGTTATTTCTGGTCAGCGAGACGAGCTGATGCATGAGTTGACCAAGGCAATGAATGCGGTTATGACCAAGGAGTTTGGCATCAGCATTGTTGACATCCGTATAAAAGGTATCGATTTACCTCAAAAGGTTAGCAGTGATGTATATCGCCGAATGAGAACTGAGAGAGAGAAAGAAGCTCAGGAGCACCGCTCCAAAGGCCGTGAGTTAGCAGAGGGTATCAAGGCGGATGCTGATCGTCAGAAAACGATTGTTGAAGCGGAAGCTTATCGCGAGTCAGAGGTGACCCGTGGTGAGGGCGACGAGATCGCTGCACAGATCTATGCTGATGCATATAACAAAAATGCAGAGTTCTACTCCTTTTATAGAAGTTTGTTAGCCTATGAGGATGCGTTCTCTAATAAAGGAGACGTTCTTGTTGTTGACCCAGAGAGTGATTTCCTTAAATACTTGAAACAATCTCAAGGGCAAAAGAAGTAAAAGTCTGATAAAATATGGCAAAAATAAGACCGGGGCATTAGCGGACTAATTCCCCGGTTTTTTTGTGTGCAAGAAAAGGGTAAAATCGCCCTCTTGATGATTAAGTGATCGGTTTTCTACTGTATAACCTCACTTATTTGATTAATTTAACTATAGCGATCATTTGATGTGGCAGGAAATAGGTATCGCCTTCAGCATGCTTCTGGTGATTGAGGGAATTATTCCGTTCTTATACCCTCAGCGATGGAAAAATATGGTTCAGGCTCTGGCACAAATCGATAATCGTTCAATGAGAATTATCGGGCTTGCAAGCATGTTATTGGGTACGCTGCTGCTTTATTTGGTTCGTTAATTAAAGCGTAAAATATTAGTTTCATGAACGCTCGCTAGTGGCGTACATTATGAAATGTACTTTGAATAGATTCTGACAGGCATAAAAATGACAGTATCAGATCGCTGGTTACTTCCCGATGGCGTAGACGAGTTACTTCCTCCCAACGCTCGGGGTGTGGAGCAGCTAAGACGGCGGCTGTTGGATAACATATCTAACTGGGGCTATGAACTCATTACCCCGCCAATGATAGAGTACCTGGAGTCGTTGCTAACCGGCACGGGAAACGACCTTGACCTGCAAACCCTGAAAGTAACAGACCAATTGTCCGGGCGCCTTATGGGGGTTCGTGCAGACATTACCCCTCAGGCTGCAAGAATAGATGCCCACTGCTTGAGACGTCAGGGGGTTACAAGGCTTTGCTATGCCGATGCAGTGATCCATGCGCGTCCTGCTCACTTGTTAACAAATCGTTGCCCACTTCAAATCGGGTGTGAGCTATTTGGTGAACCCTCTCAAGCTGCTGATATTGAAGTTATCTCTTTAATGCTGGATACATTGAAACTGGCAGGGTTGGAGAAGGTTCATGTTGATCTGGCGCACGTAGGAATCTACCGAGGGTTAATCGCAGACGCTGGTTTTGACCACGATACAGAACTTGCAATTTTTGATGCGATCCGTAGAAAGTCCATACCAGAGCTGGATCAGCTATTATCTGGTGAGTTAGGAAATGCTGATGTTGCGAATATGTTGTTACAAATGGCGAACTCGGCAGGTGGCATTGACGCCATTCACAACATTAAATCAATTCTGGCAGGTGCGTCAGCAGAGGTTTTAGGTGCTATTGAGCAGCTAGACTCTATTTGTGAGCAGTTGCAGCAGCGCTATCCAGATGTTGAGCTAGGCTTCGACTTCTGCGAATTGCGTGGATATAACTATCATACCGGTCTTGTGTTTGCTGCCTATCACGTTGATTATGGCCACGCAGTGGCGCAGGGTGGGCGATACAATGCCATTGGAAAAGAGTTTGGCAGTGACCGGTCGGCGACAGGGTTTAGTGCCGACTTAAAGATTCTTGCGTCTTTGGTTTCACCGGATGGAGTTAAAGGAGAGCCAGGAATTTTAGCGCCTTTAGGGAATGATATTAGCCTCTGGGCTGAAATTGAACGTCTTAGAAAAACTCAAAGGGTTGTACAGTCTTTTTCGTCAGCTATTGAACAAGATACTGCGGCTGAATTGGGTTGTGATAGAAAGTTAGTTAAAGAAAATGATGACTGGGTGGTTCGGCCCATTTAATGGCCTAACCACCTTTCTTGTTTTCAATGAAATGAATGGGGATTGAGCTGATCGATAGTGTACTTTTGAGTGAACTATGATCATGTGACAATCTCGCTTTAATACAGTATTTGTTTTAACAGAGTATATTAACGATGGGCAAAAACGTAGTCATTTTGGGCACCCAATGGGGTGACGAAGGTAAGGGTAAGATAGTTGACCTGTTAACAGAACAGGTTGCTGCTGTTGCTCGCTTTCAGGGTGGTCATAATGCAGGCCATACATTGGTTATTGATGGCGAAAAAACCGTTCTTCATCTTATTCCTTCAGGTGTATTACGCGATAATGTGACCTGTCTAATCGGAAATGGTGTTGTTCTGTCACCAGAAGCTCTGTTGAAAGAGATGGGCGAACTTGAAGAGAAAGGTGTTCCTGTTCGGGAGCGTCTACAGATCAGCCTGGCTTGCCCACTTATACTGCCTTTTCACGTTGCTTTGGATGTGGCACGTGAAAAAGCGCGAGGGAACAAAAAGATAGGGACAACCGGGCGCGGTATCGGGCCCGCTTATGAAGACAAAGTGTCCAGAAGGGGGATCCGTTTAGGTGACCTTTGCAATAAAGAGCGATTTGCTGAAAAACTGCGAGAAGTAATGGAGTATCACAACTTTGTTTTGGAGAACTACTACAAAGTTGAGCCTGTTGATTATCAAAAAACACTCGATGAAACGTTGGCAATGGCAGAGCAAATACTGCCTATGGCTATTGATGTTGTTGATGAGCTGCATGACTATCGTAAAAAAGGCGAGAATATCTTATTTGAGGGTGCCCAGGGTTCATTGCTAGATATAGACCACGGTACATACCCTTTTGTTACCTCATCAAACACAACGGCTGGTGGTACTGCGACCGGAAGTGGTTTTGGACCTCTTTATCTTGACTATATTTTAGGTATTACTAAGGCATACACTACACGTGTTGGTTCAGGCCCGTTCCCTACCGAACTATTTTGTGATCAAGGCGCTCACCTGGCTAAGAAAGGGCATGAGTTTGGCGCGACAACAGGTCGGGCACGTCGCTGTGGCTGGTTTGATGCCGTTGCACTTCGCCATGCAATTCAGATTAATAGTGTATCGGGTATCTGCTTAACAAAGCTGGATGTGCTAGATGGTCTGGATGCGATTAACGTTTGTGTTGGCTATAAAACCAAAAATGGTGAGGCGTTGACTCGGCCACCAGTGGATTGTGACCACTATGAAGATCTGGAGCCAATCTACAAAGAGATGCCAGGTTGGAGTGAAAGCACGCTTGGCGTGCAAACACTGGAAGGTTTGCCTGAAAATGCAAGAAACTATATTAAGTACCTTGAAGAGCAAATCGAAGCGCCTATCGATATTATATCTACAGGCCCGGATCGTAACGAAACAATTGTTCTGCGCAGCCCATTTGCATAGAGCTCGTTAATTGAATTAGTCCAGACTAAAAAGGCAGGGTTTTTACCCTGCCTTTTTTATAGCCTACCGTTTAATCGCGCGTTGCTTGGCCTGGATTCGCCAGATAGAAAAACAAGCTTATTCTATTTGGTTGCAACAAAGGTCGCTCTTAACGGCGCAGGGTAGCCTTCGACTGTTTTAGTTGTATCAGTTGGATCGAGAAAACTATCAAGCGACTGGTACTGCATCCAGTCGGTTCCTCTTTGCTCTTCTGATGTTGTTTTGTTTAAGTCAACAAGCTTAATGTCTTTAAAACCTGCACGGCTGAGCCATAAACTCAGCGTATCACAGCTAGGAATAAACCAAACGTTCCGCATCATTGCGTAGCGGTCTTCAGGCATCAGGCATTCCCCTTTTTTTCCTTCAATGACCAGTGTTTCCAGTACCAATTCACCGCCCTTTCTCAGCGTGTTTTTTAGCTCTATAAGGTGGTCAATCGGAGAGCGTCGATGATATAAAACCCCCATGGAAAAGGTTGTATCAAAGGCTTCAAGGTTCGCTGATACTTCTTCCATCCGTACGGGTAATAAATGAACAGGAAGCGCTGGGCCACAGTACTTCTTTATTGCTTCAAACTGGGTGAGAAATAGATAACTGGGGTCGATGCCGATAACGCGAGCCGCGCCTTCGCCCATCATGCGCCAGCAGTGGTAACCGGAGCCGCAGCCAACATCCAGTACCAATCTGTTTTTTAGCGGGGATATATGGGGAATAATGCGATCCCACTTCCAGTCTGAGTGCCACTCTGTGTCGATGTGGGTGCCAAATAGTTCAAATGGCCCTTTTCTCCATGGGCTTAAAGCCATCAGGGACTGATCTAATTGTTGCTGCTCTGGTTCCGTTAAGGGATTCGTCGTATTGGCAGTAATCGCTGATGTATTTAAGGTGACATGGTCTGGCGTAACATCTGGAAGCCTACTTAGTGCGTCTTGCCAGCGTTTGAGGTCTCCGTGAGGGTTTTCAAGTAATCGTTCTTCAAGTTGAGGTATCAGGTCATCCAGCCATCGATTAAGGGGGCCTGATTTCATGTATTGGAACAGGTCTTGGTATAGTTTGTAGAAATCCACAGTCATAAGCCAGTTGATAATATTACAGGAAATTATTTGATTGCCAGAAATGATACAAAGTTGAAGCACTGATACCAAACTAGTGCTTCTGAAAAACCAGAATCCAAAAGGCGCTGTTTATGCTCTTCTATTGTTTCAGGAATAAGCACTTGCTCTAGCGCAGACCGCTTCTGGCTGATTTCAAGGTCACTATACCCGTTCGCTCTTTTAAAATCGTAGTGCAATGCTTCGAGTGCCTCTTGCTCTGCTGTAGGACTGAAGTGAACTTTTTCAGACAGGATAAGTGCGCCACCCTTGCGCAGGCCGTTTGCTATGCTTTTTAGCATTTTGGGGCGGTCTGCCTGCCTAATAAACTGAAGCGTAAAATTTAGCGTCACAACGGATGCATTTTCAATCGTAATGTTTCGAATATCATCACAGCGAAGGTCTACTGGCGTGGCTCCATTATCGAGTTCTATATAGTGCTCACATCGCTTAATCATGGCCTCTGAGTTGTCGATTGCTACAAGCTTGCACTGGGTGTTTTTGAGCCCGTGGCGCATTGCAAGGGTAGAGGCTCCCAAAGAACAGCCAAGATCGTAACAGTTGGTGTCAGGTTTTGCGTAGCGTTCGGTAATAAGCCCAATCATAGGAATGATTGTGGTATAGCCTGGAACCGATCTTTGAATCATATCAGGGAATACTCTGGCAACAGCATCATCAAATGCAAAGTCTGTGACGCGGTCTAAGGGAGAGGCGTAAATGTTGTCGGGTTGTTGATCTACCATTTTGTTACCAAAGATATAATGTTAAGACGCTATTGCGCATGATTTATCGTGACTCTAAAACGCTCAAGTGTCATTTTAGCCTACTGACGGTTTTTCCCCAATTGTCGAAGGGATCTTGAATAGCTTTATTTGCGAGATGACCATCCCAAGTAACATGAGAGCGCAACCTATGAGCGCCTTAGTGGAAAGCAATTCATCGAGCAGCATCCAGCCACCAATAGCCGCAAAGAGAGACTCAAGGCTTAATATGATGGCGGCGTGAGCGGGGTGTGCATTTTGCTGCGCAATAACTTGCAGTGTGTAGGCAACGCCTACTGATAAAAGCCCGGTAAAGAGAATGGATTCCCCTGCGAGCATGACACTGGAAACCTCAATTGTTTCAGTGAATAATGCGGTAATAAAGCTTAGCATGGCACAAACTGCGAACTGGACTACAGACAGTGCAATCGCTGAAACTTTAGGTGAATACTTGGCAATAACCAATACATGCCCGGCCCAGAAGAGGGCACCTATCAAGACTAGGGTATCACCATACTCCAGTGTTAAGTCATCCGTTACGCTTAAAAGGTATAGGCCGACCAGAGCAAGTATACAGCCCACCCAGGTTTCTTTTCGCGTGTACTGACCAAAGAACAGAGCTATGACCGGAACAATCACGATATAAAGGCCGGTGATAAACCCTGCTTTTCCTGCGGTGGTATATTGAATGCCGACCTGTTGAAATGTTGACCCTGCAAAGAGGAAAAGACCGGCAATAGCACCATAAAAAAATACCATGCCGGATGATTTCTCGTCCGAACGAGAGGAAAGCCACCACCATACGGGGATTAATGAAATTGTACCCAACGTAAAGCGAGCTGCATTGAACGTGAATGGGCCAATATGCTCCATTCCTGTGCGTTGAAATACAAATGCAAACCCCCAGATAGCGGCGGTTATCAAAAGTAGTGTATTAGATTGCAGGTTTGATTTTTTCATATGTTAATAACTGCTTAGCAGCGAACGCCACGGTTTTTATAATCGACAATAAGACCTTGCAATGCTGCGTCATCGTCTGACTGAATAAACAAATACCCATCAATGCACTGGGCCGTCTGGTTGGATGGTTTTCGAGAGATCAGGTGCTCTTCTCCTTTTTTAATCAGGATGGCTTGGTAGCTGCTTATAGGCTGCTCGTCTTTTGCTTCGTTGTGTTTAATTTTCCCTGTGAACTCTAGTGCGGTGATGGTAACCAGCACCGCGCAGATAACGGATATAATCAGTGTGTTTTTGCTAACCTTGTCATCATTCGAGGTTGTTTGAGTGTCTGACATAAAACGCTCCAAAGCTCTGCTGGTAAAGCTAAGTTAAAAAACTTAGTATTTGGATTAATTAAAAGAGACCTTCGCATGACTACTGCGCTCGCAAATACAGCGTTAAAAAATGGCTCAAAATGCTCATTTATTACTTATAAACTGCGCTTTTTCGTCATTTTTTGCCTTGTCTTTGCTTCGCTCATAACGTCGTGAAAAGGTCTCTAAAATAGTTTTAATGGTTCTTCGTCGAGCGCTGCAAGTTGCTCGCGTAGCTCTAATATGTGCTCGGCCCAGAAACGTTCTGTATTAAACCATGGAAAATGGTGAGGGAATGCCGGGTCGTCCCAGCGCTTGGCCAGCCAGGCACTATAGTTCATAATTCTTAGCGTTCTAAGCGCCTCAACCAAGAGTAGTTGTGCGGGCTCAAAGTCAAAAAACTCGTTATAGCCTTCGGCAATTTCTGACAATTGAGCGGTTTTCTGATGCCTGTCTCCAGAAAGGAGTAGCCAGATATCCTGGATTGCGGGGCCGTTCCGACAGTCGTCGAAGTCAACGAAATGAGGGCGCTCATTTCGCCAAAGCATGTTCCCGCCATGGCAGTCACCATGGATTCGGAACGTATTTAAATCAGGCAAGTGGCCCCAGGTCGTGCTCACTTTATTCAGTAAATCCCGTGTTAATGTTTCATAGGCAAGCTTCAACTCTTGAGGTATGAAATTATGGCAGAGTAAGTACTCTCTGCTGGCGACTCCCCATTCGTCTACTGTAATTGTAGGACGATGCTTGAACTGAGTTTGTGCTCCCACGGCGTGCATTCTTCCAAGATAACGACCAATCAGGAACAGGCTGTCAAGGTTATCCAGTTCAGGCGCATGTCCGCCTTGCCGTTTGAATATTGCGAAATTAAATCCCTGGTATTGGTGCAGTGTTTTGCCGTCTTCGCTTTTTATCGGTGGCACCACAGGAAGCTCGTGATCGAAAAGCTCCCAAGAGAACTGATGTTCTTCGAGTATAGCTGAGTCGCTCCAGCGGCCGGGGCGATAAAACTTCGCGATAACAGGGATATCTTCTTCTACACCCACTTGATAAACCCTGTTCTCATAGCTATTCAGAGGAAATATACGGGCGTCACTCAAGATGCCGAGGCTCTCGACAGCATCGATAACTGTTTCGGGTTTTAGATCATTATATGGGTGTGACTGATCTAAAGTATCTACCATTTATAGCCTCTACGGAACATTCTGATTGAGCGGGGCATAATACTATACTGGTTTTGATTTACGGTGTGATTATTTTTTGTCTGCAGGGGGGATTTACGCTTCCTACATGAGTGAAATTCAATTTATTATGGCTCATTCAAAATCTAACACTTTTATTAGTGTTTGTTTGTAGTATAGTCAGCTCGCAGTAGCCTTTTGGTGAGTGAAATAATAACAAGTTTAACGAGAAAACAGGGAGTTAAAAAATGAAGCAAATTATTTGTGTTCTTTTGTGTATTGTTTTAGCGGCATGCGCTTCTTCGTCACGCCGAAATGTACAGATGACGTATGATGAAACTGCGCCATTTGATAGTTATAAAACTTATACTATTGAAGCGATCCAGCAAGATCATCAAGCTGCAGGGCTTAATACCATGATTGAAAATGGGATAATTGGAGCCATGGCTGATAAAGGCCTGAGCCATAGGATGAATGGTAAGGCAGATTTGTTGATTCGGTATGCTACTCATATAGAGCGTGGTCAGGAGATGAAACTGGAACAAATCAGTACTGGGAAGGGGGTATATACCCGCAGCCAAATGGAGCCGGTTAACGAAGGTTCTTTGTTGGTTAACATAATAGACACTAAAGCAGACAGGGTCATCTGGAAGGCATCGTCTATCAGTGACATAACGGGGATAACAATTGAAGATGTTACCCAGATCGGCGTAGATGAAGCGGTGGACGAATTATTTGAAGGTTATCCCTCATCAATGTTCTGATGTACTTAAAAACAGGGGCTTTAATCTGCCGTAATGCTTCGTGCTATGGCAGATACCCTGCACTAGAGGGGGCGGCTTAGAACTCTGCCTCCTGCTCAGGAGGCGCGTTTCTTAGGCTTGATGCCTTGAACCCTGAACCAGTTTTCATCTATTTCCCATCTAACGTTTTCAAACCCGGAGTTGGACAAGACGATACTCTTTGCTTTTGCCTGCAGTCTGGCCATTTCTTTTTGGGCGTATTGCATCTGCTTACTGTTATCAGCAGAGTTTTCAAGCTCGGGAAATAGAAGCCGTAGTGCGATTGATGCGGGTACATCAGCTGACCTAAGGGTACCCATTACTGCCGTATTTGCGTCTTTTCTTAGAATACGAAAAGGGTAGGGATATTCGCCAAGTTCTTTATCTTCAAGCACAATATTATTAATAAAAATAATAGACATGTTGCTATAGACAATCCACGCAACAAAGAATGACGCAATTAGCATTACGATAGTGAATTGCTTCTTATCCGACATCACAGCTCCGGTGTTTGTCTGAGTTTATTATATGTGCAGAGTATGGCTGGTATTCTATCCCTCATCAACTTTAGTTGTCTATTCTGTATCAGGCAGAGCTCAGGTTTTTATGACCTTCGCAAAAAATAATGATTATTGATATAAAAGGGTTGATTAATCCACTCATCAGCCACATAGAATAGTAGTGCAGGCGTTGGATTGGTAATACTCTCCGCAGTGTTCAAATCTTCCTGACTGAACGCGTAAATTCCGTGATCTGGAGTTTTTGTATGGCACTTGATCTCTGCCTTATTGCTACAAGAATAAAGCTGGTTTGGCGTGAAAAGCCTGAACAAATTTGCTGCACTATCGAACAGATGGCGGCAGAGCTTAATATGAGTCGGCGTACTTTACAGCGCAAACTGAAGGAAGAAAACACTTGCTACATAAGCTTGCAAGATAGTGCTAGGCTTGATTTAACAAAGTGCTTCTTTGCCGCAGGAAAAAGCGTTGAAGAAGTCAGCGAGTCTTTGGGGTTTGCAAATAGACGATGTTTTACCCGAGCCTTTAAACGGTGGACGGGGGAGTCTCCAAAAAACTATAAAAAACAACCGTGAGAATAAAATAATGAAAAATTTTTCAGGTAAAACGATTGTTATTACTGGCGCAGGATCAGGTATTGGAAGAGGGTTGGCCAAGTCTATGGCACTGAAAGGTGCCGCCCTTGCGTTAGTTGATTTAAGTGAGGATAGCTTAAACGAAACGGCCAACATGTTATCGGATAACGCACTGAGCATCCGCTGTTACCCATTGGATGTAAGCGATAAAAAAGCGGTTTATGAGCTTGCAGATCAAGTATATAAAGACTTTGGTCGAGTAGATGTTGTTATCAATAATGCAGGAGTTGCGCTCAGTGAAACCGTAGAAGATATGAGCTATGACGATTTTGAGTGGGTTATGGATATTAACTTCTGGGGCGTTGTTTATGGTACCAAGGCATTTTTACCTTATCTAAAGCGCTCTAGCGAAGCTTATATTGTTAATATTTCGAGTATATTTGGTTTAATTTCAGTGCCAGCACAGTCTGCGTATAACGCCAGTAAGTTTGCTGTAAAAGGGTTTACGGAGGCTCTTAGGTTAGAGCTAAAAGGAACGACGGTGAACCCCATTTGTGTGCATCCGGGGGGCATTAAAACGAATATTGCGAAAAGTGCGCGCTTCTATAAAAGCATTGATGGTTCACTGGATCGCGATGAGGCGATGAATTTGTTTGATAAGTTCACCTGGACAACCCCCGATAAGGCCGCTGAGACGATCATCAATGGCATCGTTAAAAAGAACAAACGTGTATTGATTGGCCCTGATGCCAGGATTGTTGACTGGTTCCAGAGACTCCTTCCCGATGCATATGATCGAATTCTGGGTGTATTCTTAAACAAGTCCCTGTAGGTTTGTTGATGCTCGAACACTACCATGTAGAGTGTGTGGTTATTGGCGGAGGCATTGTGGGTATTGCCACTGCACGCCAACTGGCACTATTGGGGCATGAGGTGTGGCTGTTGGAGGCCACGGGCGAGATCGGGAGTGTAACCTCTTCTCGCAACAGTGAAGTGATACATGCAGGTATTTACTATCCCAAGGGGAGCTTGAAGGCGAAGCTTTGTGTTGATGGAAGGCGAAAGCTGTACGAGTATTGTCGACAGCGAGAGGTGCCCCACAACCAATGTGGCAAGCTCATTGTCGCCACGACCGATGCTCAGGTGAGTGAGTTGGATGCCATTCTGAGAAAAGGCAGAGCTAACGATGTTGAAGAGCTCGATATCGTTGACGGCGCTCAATTGAAATCGCTAGAACCTGATTTATCTGCGTTGGCAGCGGTTCATTCTAGGGTGACTGGCATTATTGATAGCCACCAGTTAATGCTTAATTTGAAAAATGATGCCGAGCAGGCTGGGGCGCAGTGCGTATTTAATAGCCCGGTTATTTCGGGTGAAATAGCAGAGTCTGGTATTGAACTCTTAGTAGGTTATAAAGACCCGTTTAAGCTGACCGCCAAACGAGTGGTGAATAGTGCGGGGCTTGATGCCGTTGCCGTTTTGTCAACGTTAAAACACTTTCCGAGTGAGTATATTCCTGCGTTTTTTATGGCAAAAGGAAACTATTTTTCTTTGCCTGGCCGAGTCCCTTTTAAGCATCTTATTTACCCAGTTCCTGAACCTGGAGGGCTGGGTGTTCACCTAACGTTGGATCTGGCAGGGCAGGCACGTTTTGGGCCGGATGTAGAGTGGATATCAGAGAAATACTACCCTGTTGATGAGTCTCGAAAAAAACATTTCGAAGAGGCGATTAAGCGTTATTGGCCCAAACTTCCACTGGCAAAACTGCAACCCGCTTATGCCGGTATCAGGCCTAAGCTGAGTGGTCCGGGCGAAAAGGCAGAAGACTTTATGATACAGGACGTCTCACAGCATGGAGTGCCTGGGTTAGTGAACCTGATGGGGATTGAGTCGCCGGGTCTGACTTCCTGTCTGTCAATTGCAGAGTATGTATCCAACCGAATTTAATGCTTAAACTGCACCACCAGACTGTGGATTTCATCAACCATTATGATTTCCTTTTACGTGTCATCAAAACAAGTCTATGAGCCACTAAAAAACAATCGATATCACTAATATATAGACTACTATTGTTATCAATGCGTAGGTGCCCGTTTTTTAGCGAGCAGAAAAAGAGAGGTGTGTTATCTGCAAAGGTATTTCTAAATGAGGAGCAATAGCCCTATTACGGTCTCATTTCTATTGCTGCCCGGTTTTTCATCGTTACCGATGTCGTCTGCGGTTGAGCCGCTTCTGGTATGCAACCGACTCGAAGGTGAAGAGCGCTACCGGGTCGAATATCTAAGCCTTGATGGCCAGCCGGTTGCCACTACTGGCGGGTTATCTTGCACCGTTAATAAGCCGCTGGCCGACTATGCGCCAGAAAGTATTCTGATGATATGCGGGTGCTCACCAGCGGATCACACATCTGAACAATCGCTCACTGATTGGTTGAAGAAGCACCATCGAAATTTCTCAGCACTAGGGGGGATTTCATCAGGAGGGTATGTGCTGGCAGAGGCGGGTTTATTGAAAGGGAAAAAAGCCTCCATTCACTGGTGGGGAGGGCAGCAGTTAATTGAACAGTTTGCTGATGTTAATGTGTCGAACGACGTTTTTTCGCTGGATAGTGACCGCTTTACCTGCAAAGGCGGAACCGCTGCACTGGATATGATGGTGATGCTGATAGGTCGTCAGCAAGGCGCGGATATGGGTGAAGCTTTAGCACAGTATTTTGTAAGAGAACGCGTGGGCGGTGATGAGTCATCACAGCGAAAGCTATTGTCCGCAAGCGAGCGCGACGAGCAACCAAAGTTGGCTGAAGCGATTGATCTTATGGAAGCCAATATTGAAGAGCCATTGACGGCGGATGATATTGCGCATCACGTTGCAATATCACGCAGGCAACTGGAGAGGCTTTATAAAAAATATCTGGGCTCTGTTCCATCAAAGTACTACTTGCAGATTCGGCTGGATTATGGCCGAAGTTTGTTGCACAACCGATCTGCAAGCATTGCTGATATAGCGCTACGCTGCGGCTTTTCATCTGGGGCTCATTTCAGTACGGCATACAGAAACTTGTATGGTCTAACACCGAGTGAAGAACGGGCGCGTGGTTAGTATGGACGAGCAATGTTTAAGTAGATTTACTCATAGCGCAAGCAAGCAGGCAGCCTTAGACTCCGCGCCATTTTGGTTAATATTTTGACTATTTAGGGTAACTAACGTGAAATATTCAGTTAAGTTTAAGCTAGCAGCGATGGTGTTAATACCGCTCAGTTGTGCCCTTTTCTTTTCGATTTCTACTTTGGTGGGGCTTTGGAAGAAGAGTGATGCGGCAAATAATGTTGATGACGTAGCGAGAAGACAGCTTGTCTGAAGCCCTGCTTAAGTTTGCTGACGATGTTGATAACAGTAGTCATTCGACTTTTACGTTTTGGCTGGTGCTGTCGTTACTGGTCACCGTGATCACCGTATTTTTATCACTGAAAAAATATCTCTGCGGTAATCAATGTTATCAAAGGTATTGCAGAGCAAACCAATCTGCTCGCGTTGAATGCGGCAATAGAAGTAGCCAGGGCAGGTGAGCAGGGACGTGGTTTTGCGGTGGTGGCTGATGAAGTAAGAACGCTGGCGCAGCGAACTCAGGAATCTACCGCAGAAATTGAAGCGATGATTCAGCAGTTTCAAAGTGACAGTACCAAGGCATTTGAGCAAATGAATGAGAGCCGTGCAAATGTTGATGGCAGTGTTTTATTGATGAGCGAAGTTGAAAAAACACTACTGAATATTGCTGCCGCCAACACCAGAATATCTGATATGACAACACAGATTGCAGCGGCTACCGAGCAGCAAGTTGCAGTCAGTGAGGATATTGCACAGAAAATGCAATCCATTGGTGACAAAAGCCAGCATGCCGCAACAGGGGGAGAGCAAATTTCTGCCGCGGCTCATGAGCAGGCAATGCTCGCCAGCCAGCTGCAACAGTTAGCATCTGAATTTAAAACCTAATTGTATCTTTAAACCTAACTGTACCTTTAAACCTATTTGCACCTTGAAAACCTAGTTGCACCTGCCTTGTCTTTTGAGCGGCGTACACGTCAGTGGCGGCCGCTCTGTCATTTAGTTGTGTATGGTGAAGCGATCACCACACTTCATTCCTAGCACTTTAGTCTACCCTGTCCTTATTTCGAAACACCGTGTCGCATATCTACAAACCTTCGCCTTAAAGCCAGACTAGAATACTCACTGTTGATTACAAAACGGCTGGAGGTTGGGCGTTTTGTTGGTAATTATTCTAGTGAGGCTGGCATGACAAATCAGAAAACAGTAACCCGCGAAATGTTTGATGACGTAATGGTTCCGAATTACGCACCCGGTAAAGTAATCCCTGTTCGCGGTGAAGGGAGTAAACTGTGGGATCAGAACGGAGAAGAGTATATTGATTTTGCAGGTGGCATTGCTGTTAACGTTCTAGGGCATGCACATCCAGCACTGGTAGGCGCTCTGAAGAGTCAGGGCGAGAAGCTCTGGCATTTAAGCAACGTACTTACAAATGAGCCAGCCATTCGCTTGGCTCAGCATCTAACCGAGCTCACTTTTGCAGATAAAGTCTTTTATGCCAACTCTGGCGCTGAAGCCAATGAAGCTGCCTTGAAGCTCGCTCGACGTTATGCGTGGGAAAAGTTTCCAGCAGAGCAAAATGGCGGCGTTGAGAAGAACGAAATTATAGCGTTTAACAACAGCTTTCATGGCCGAACACTGTTTACCGTTTCTGTTGGCGGCCAAGCAAAATACCGAGAAGGATTTGAGCCCGTTCCCGGCGGTATTAGTCATGTTGATTACAACGACCTGGACGCGTTGGCAGCAACAATATCAGACAAAACCTGTGCCGTTATTATGGAGCCGATTGAAGGCGAAGGCGGCATCGTACCGGCTACTCAGGCATTTATTGAGGGGGTTCGAGCACTGTGTGACAAGCATAATGCGTTACTTATTTTTGATGAAGTCCAAACAGGCGTAGGGCGAACCGGTGCCTTGTATGCTTACATGAACTACGGTGTGACGCCTGATATTTTAACGACCGCTAAAGCGTTGGGTGGCGGTTTTCCTATTGGCGCAATGTTAACCACCACCGAAATCGCGAAGAGTTTAGTGATTGGTACTCACGGCAGCACTTACGGTGGTAACCCTCTAGCCTGTGCGGTGAGTGAAGCCGTCATCAATATTGTTGCAGAGCCTGAAGTACTCTATGGGGTTAAAGCGAAAAACAAATTATTTGTTGATGGGCTGAATGCGATCAATGACAAGTATTCGATCCTGGAAGAGGTTCGTAGCGCAGGGCTATTAATTGGTGCTGCCCTCAACGAAAAGTGGCAAGGCAAGGCTAAAGACTTTTTGAATGCTGCCCAGCTGGAAAAGGTTATGGTTTTGGTCGCAGGGCCCAACGTCATCCGTTTTACCCCCTCTTTGGTGATCACTGATGAGGAAATTAAAGAAGGGTTGGCACGATTTGAACGCGCAGTCGCTAAGGTTGCTGGCTAGTGGGCGTTGCGTAATTTTCCGCAAGAATTGATTGGAGAGGTGATATGTTGATTGTCAGACCCAGTACTTTCTCGGATTTAGCCAGTATTGAAAAGCTGGCTAACCATAACAGTGCAAAGATATCCACGCTTCCGCAGCAGCGAGATAAGCTTAGTGAAAAAATCGACGCATCGACTCGCTCATTTGCGGGCGATGAGTCGATGGACGGCAAAGAGCAGTTCTTGCTGGTTATGGAAAATGCCGAGACCGGGGAAGTGCTGGGCACGGCGGGCATAGACCGCTGTGCTGGCAACGGGCAACCTTTTTATAACTACAGACAAGATGAGTTGATTCACTCTTCTCATCAGCTTCATGTGAATAACCATATTCCCGTTCTGTACATGACCCATGAGCTAACGGGAAAAACACTCTTTTGTTCGCTGACTATTGCCAGCGAATACCGGAACACAGACTATTTTGAGCTGTTATCGCGCTCAAGGTTACTGTTGATCGGGTTATTCAAAGAGCGCTTCAATGAAGACATTATCATTGAAATACAGGGTGTTAGCGATGAAGATGGCGAATATCCTTTTTGGGATAGCCTTGGTCGTCACTTTTTTGATATGGACTTTGCAACGGCGGACTATTACTCCGGTATCAAGAGCAAAACATTTATTGCAGAGCTAATGCCGTCCCACCCGATTTATGTTCCTTTGCTTTCTGATGCCGCACAAGCTGCGGTTGGAACGCCTCACCCTCTAGCAGAGAAAAACTGTCAGTTGCTCCATCGCGAAGGGTTCCGGGTAGGCAAACATATTGATATTTTTGACGGTGGGCCAACGCTGGAAGCCCCCGTGAAGCATTTAAACACAGTGAAAAGCTTGCAGTCCAAAACCGTCAGGATCAGCGAGTCGACTCGAGGAGGTGTCAAGTATCTTATCTGCAACGGAGCCTTCTCAGATTTCAGGTGTGTTGTTGGACAGCTAACGGATGGTATTGGTGATGTTATTCGCATCAACCAGGCGCTTGCTAAAAACCTCAATGTATCTGAAAACGAGCGAATAACATTTGCGCCGCTTTGAGCTGATTGCTTCGGGCAGGTGATGCAGCGGTCAATAGTGGATATATGACGTATGTATAAAATTGAGAGCCAAGCGAAAGCGGCACAAATTGATGGGAGGTGAGTGCAATGATGATCATTCGTCCAATTAATGGAGATGATTTTACGGATCTTTGCCACTTGGCAAAAAATACCGGCTTTGGAGTGACGTCTCTGCCGGATAACCCGGATCTGCTGCAAACCAAAATAGACAAAGCCGAGAAAGCATTTGCCAAAAAAGTTGATGCGCCGCACGCAAAATACATGTTTGTGCTGGAAGATACAGACAGCAAAAAAGTTGTTGGTGTCTGTGGTATTGAGTCTCAGGTCGGGCTTGAAGAGGTTTGGTACAACTATCGAATTAGTACAACGGTGAATGCATCGACAGAATTGGGTGTTCATAACCAGACACCGACATTGTATTTAACGAATGACTTAACAGGCTGCTCAGAAGTCTGTTCGCTGTTTCTTGATGCTGACTATCGAAAAGACAGCAATGGTTTGCTGTTGTCAAAAAGCCGGTTTTTATTTTTAGCTGACTTTCCTGAAATGTTTAGTGACAAAGTTTTTGCTGAGATGCGAGGTTATTCCGATGATCAGGGCCACTCTCCATTTTGGGAAGCGCTGGGCAAGAAATTCTTTACTATGGAATTTTCTCGTGCAGATTATCTAACGGGCGTAGGGGGCAAAGCATTTATTGCAGAGTTAATGCCTAAGCACCCCATTTATCTGCCGTTTTTAAGTAAAGAGGCGCAAGAGGTAGTCGGCAAGGTTCATGAGAATACAGAGCCTGCCCGAGCAATGCTTGAATCAGAAGGTTTTAATTTTAACGGTTTTATCGATATTTTTGATGGTGGCCCTGCGATCGAAGCGTTTGTGAACAATATTCGAGCAGTGAGAGAGAGTTTTAAACGCCATGCTCAAATCGTTAAAAACCCTAAAGAGGCCAGCGGGGTGGACAAGTCGCTTTATCTTGTCTCTAACAGGTCATTCTCAAACTTCCGTGTCGCACTCGTTCCTGGGTCTGCCATAAGACAAGATACCATTGATGTTTCGGTTGAACTCGCAGAGCAGTTGCAAGTTTGCTCCGGGGACGTGCTACGTGCTGTCAGCTTAAGAGAATTGAAGAGGTAACTATTTTGAATAATGAAGTGAATATAGACAATAGCTCAGCATCAGGACAGCTTTATATCAATGGTGAGTGGAAAGAGGGGCAAGGTGCAACCCTTGACTCAATCTGCCCGGTTTCTCAGCAGAAAGTGTGGTCTGGGAGATCCGCTACAGAGAACGATGTTGATAATGCCGTGACTGCTGCGCGAACGGCTTTTGCCAGCTGGAAAAAACGTTCAATTGAAGAGCGAAAAGATATTGTTCGACGTTTTGCTTCGCTATTGGGCGACAACAAAGAGCACCTTGCCCAATGTATTGGCAAAGAAACGGGTAAACCATTGTGGGAGTCTCGAACCGAAGTTGCGGCGATGATCGGCAAAATAGAGATATCGATTAATGCCTATGAGGAGAGAACCGGAACACAAGAGAACGACTCGGCAGCGGGCCATACCGTGTTACGTCACAGGCCCCATGGTGTGGTGGCGGTTTTTGGCCCTTATAATTTCCCCGGTCATCTGCCTAATGGCCATATTGTCCCGGCGTTAATTTCCGGTAATACGGTGATTTTTAAACCGAGCGAGCTGACGCCAATGGTGGCGGAAGAAACGGTTAAATTGTGGGATCAGGCAGGCCTTCCCTCTGGTGTGTTGAACCTGGTTCAAGGGGCTAAGGAGACAGGGCTAGCATTGGCTGCGCATGAGCAGATAGATGGCCTGTTTTTCACCGGTAGCTCTGGCACTGGTCATATTCTGCATAAGCAGTTTGCGGGCCGCCCAGACAAGATATTGGCGCTGGAAATGGGAGGCAATAACCCTCTCATTGTCGATAATCCAGCTAACTTGGACGCAGCTGTACATCACACGATTATGTCTGCATTTGTATCAGCCGGACAGCGCTGTACCTGCGCCAGAAGGTTGTTAGTGCCGGAGGGGGAAGAGGGTGATGCGTTTATTGAACGTTTGGCGGATGTCGCTAGTCGCCTGAAGGTTGATGCTTATGACGCAGAAGATCAGCCGTTTATGGGGGCGCTTATTTCGCTTGATGCCGCCCAAGGGTTACTCGATGCCCAAAAATCGTTACTTGAATCAGGCGCAAAGGCTATTTTGAGCATGCAGCAGATAAAGGCGGATGCCGCGATGCTAACGCCGGGCATTCTGGATGTAACCAATGTCCCAGATTTTCCAGACGAAGAGCACTTTGGTCCATTGCTGAAAGTTATTCGCTATAGCCGTTTTGAGCAGGCTATTGATATTGCGAATCAAACCAGTTTTGGTCTCTCTGCAGGTCTGATCAGTGATGATCGAGCCTTATATGAGCAGTTCATTGATGAAATTCGAGCAGGAATAGTCAACTGGAACAAGCCGATTACCGGCGCCAGCAGTGCAGCGCCATTTGGCGGAATTGGCGCGAGTGGCAACCATCGGCCAAGTGCATACTATGCGGCGGACTATTGTGCCTACCCAATGGCATCGGTCGAAGATGAACACGCTTCATTGCCCGCTCAGTTATCCCCAGGGCTTGATATGTCCTAACAGGACGCTGGTTGTAAACTTAGACCAAAAAACGCAAGAACAGTAAAAAGGTAGGTAATATATGGCAGCACATGAACTCAACTTCGATGGTTTGGTTGGGCCAACTCACAACTATAGTGGATTGTCCTACGGTAATGTCGCCTCTGAAGAAAATGTGATGGCTGTATCAAACCCTAAAGAGGCGGCCAAACAAGGGCTTAAAAAAATGAAAGCCCTTCAGGATATGGGGTTTAAACAAGGCATCTTGGCTCCTCACCATCGGCCGAATACAGACGTCTTGAGGTCGTTGGGGTTTTCCGGTAATGATGAAAAAGTACTGGCCGAGGTAAGTCGGGTTTCACCTGTATTACTGGCGGCGGTGTCTTCCGCATCCTGTATGTGGACAGCTAATGCCGTTACGGTTTCACCGAGTGCCGATACCTTAGACGGAAAAGTTCACTTTACTGCCGCCAACCTGAATGCCAAGTTCCATCGTTCGATTGAGCACGAACTGACGTCTAGCATTATGAAAGCCACTTTTGGTGATGAGCGCTATTTTGCGCATCATGCGGCATTACCTTCGGTCTCTCAATTTGGCGACGAGGGGGCCGCTAATCACACGCGTTTTTGCTCTGATTACGGCAATGAAGGCGTTGAGTTTTTTGTATATGGACGAAGAGCATTTGACGAGGCGGCACCCAAGCCGGACAAGTATCCAGCGCGCCAAACCTTAGAAGCTTCTGAGGCCATTGCAAGGCTTCATCAGCTACCTGAAGACAGAGTTGTTTTCGCGCAGCAAAAACCATCCACCATTGATGCCGGGGTGTTTCACAACGATGTGATTGCTGTTGGGAATGGCAATGTGTTGTTCTACCATGAAGAAGCGTTTTCAGATACTGAACACGTACTTTCGGAATTAGACAGAAAGCTAAAAGGTGCGTCACTAACCCCTGTTAAAGTCTCCAGTGGGGATGTTACCGTTGACGAGGTTGTTCGCTCTTACCTGTTTAATAGCCAGCTATTGTCCAAGCCTGATGGTTCAATGATGTTGATTGTGCCTACCGAGTGTAAAGAGGTGGCCTCTGTTTCATCTTTCCTGGATCAGTTAGTTGCATCCGGTGGGCCAATTAACCAGGTAGAAATGTTTGATCTTAAGCAGAGTATGCAGAATGGTGGAGGGCCTGCCTGCCTGCGCTTACGTGTTGTATTAACTGAAGAAGAACAGGCTGCGGTGAACCCTCATGTGATGATGTCTGACCAGTTGTTTGAAACACTGAATCAATGGGTAGATAAGCACTACCGGGATCGATTAACAGCAGATGATCTTGCAGATATCGCGTTGTTGAGAGAGTCAGAAGCGGCCCTGGACGAGTTAACTCAAATTCTCCAGTTAGGTTCCATCTATCCATTTCAGAAATAGCAGCAGATGTTGATAGAGGGGGCAGGTTGGCTGCACCCCTCTGTCAAAGCATCACGAAGACTTGCCAAGTCATCATCGTTGCTTAATAGCACAGAATGGCGCTAGTCTGGTACTGGTGTGCCGCGTCTAATGAAGCACCGGGGTAGAGGGTTGGCCTGGCGTCTGCCCCATATCAACCAGCCTAAGCATTATTCCTGCACGTTGGCCGACGCCGACTTTGCTATTGGGAAACACGATATACTCAACCTGATCCTTCACTCGATAGCTCTGTTCTTTATCCTGCCAAATTAAACTGCCTTTTGGATACTCTCTGAAATTGCTGACATCTTCAGGGATAAACAACTGAAAATCTTTACCTGTGTTTATGATCTCATGAGTTGCGATAAAACACTGAACCCGGTGCTCAGGTCTTCTTGGCTGAGGCCAGCTTCCTTGCAACCGAAGTCGCAGGTTCTCAGTGATAGCTCGATATTTATAATCTATATTGTGGCCAAAAGGTCTCACCTTGCCGAGTTCTACGGTAAAGCTTTCAGCATCGTAGTTTTCAGCAGTATGGGAAGAAAAAGTGGTTGCTGGCGTTGTTTGAAACAAAAATGCTTCTATATCACTAAAAGCTAGAAACTGAAGTTGTACCGGGTTCGTTTCGCGGCCTGCGACATAAGGATAAATCGCAAATCTTTCAAAGACCGAATCACGGATAGCGGTATGAAGGTCGTAGTGATTAACAGGGTATTCGTCTTGTGAGTGTTTACCACCTTGGTTAACAAACAAGTCTACATATTGCTCAATGAGTGCGGCTCTTTTTCCTTCAATTGAATTGCAATATGATTCAGATTTATGGAGCCCACAGAACAGCCGGTTGAGATTGTGTTCGATAAACCGTTTACCTTCGACCATTGCCTGAGGGTTACCCAATATAAACAGTGTCGGAACTTTAATTGGGTACTGATCCTCAAGCACTTCGTTAATCAGGGTATTACAAAATTCGATTGGTGCTGTTTCGTTGCCGTGGATACCAGCAGATAAAATTAGTTTTGTTGGTTTAATACTGTTGTTATTTGTCGCAGGAATGAACTCCAGAATGCCGAGCGCGTGTAAAATGGCTTTAGAACCATCCTTCAACAGGGTTGTACGTGGCTCGACTTCCTGCCTGGCGTTTTCCAGTGTATGGCTGAGAAAGTCAGTGCTATGGCCAAAAAGTGCTTTTTTTGCGCTCTTTTCTATGTCTGTCATGATCGCTCTTTTCTATGTCTGCCATGACCGCTCTTTTCTATGTCTGTCATGACAGTGGCTTTAAGTGTGCTAACAGTTTACTTTCAAGATGGCGAAAACCGAATATTAATGCAAATGTGATGCATAAGTAGATGGCCGCAACAAATAAAAACGCATCAAAAGGCGCATAATAACGAGAATAAATATCTCGTGCGGCACCCGTGAGATCGACAATTGTGACAACGCTGGCAATTGCACTGGCGTGTAGCATAAATATCACTTCATTGGCGTACGCAGGTAAAGCGCGGCGAAATGCACTGGGCAGTATTACTCGCCGCATACTTACTGTCCAGGACATACCATAGGCTTTAGCTGCTTCAATCTCTCCCTTGGGAGTATTCTCGATTGCGCCCCGGATAATCTCGGTTGTATAGGCTGCGGTGTTTAGCACAAAGGCGATTAGGCAAGGGTAAAATGCTTCACTTAGCACATTATCCCAAAGCCAGGTGCCCTTGATGCTGTCAATTTGAGAGGTGCCGTAGTAAATAAGAAAGAGTTGGACGATAAGTGGTGTGCCACGAAAGATGTAAACATAAAGCCAGATAGGTTTGCTGATCCAAGGGTTGCTGGATGTTCGCAGTATGCCTAACGGTAGTGCAAGAATTGCCCCCAGTACCAGGGCAAAGAATACCAATTGAACAGTGATAACGAAACCACCCCAGTAATGAGCCAGCGTGGTCGGATTAAATATTTCGTTCTGAGCCAGTAAGTGATTTAGTTGTTCAAGCATGGTCTATCCTTTCACTACGCCAGCGCTGTATTTTTGTTCGAGCTTTTTCAGCCCCCACTCAGAAAAGGCGGTCATCAGTAAGAAGCCAAGTATAACCGGGAGCAGAAAGCGAAATGGTTCGTGTGTCGCTTTCGCCGCCTCTGAGGCAAGGCGTACCATGTCAGAGAGGCCTATAACTGAAACCAGGGCTGTTGTTTTCAGCAAAACCAACCAGTTATTACCAATACCCGGAAGAGCATGTCTCATCATCTGCGGAAACATAATACGGCTGAATATCTGCCAGGGAGTCATCCCATAGGCTTTTCCCGCTTCAATTTGCCCAAGTTCGACGGACTGAAATGCGCCTCGGAAGGTTTCCGCCATATAAGCGCCAAATATAAACCCAATAGTAATGACGCCTGCGGTGAATTCGTTTACGTTTATCCATATGTCCGAGTCAAATGTGTCGTTTATCCAGTCGGAAACGTTGTTCATCAACATTTGCCCGCCGAAAAATATCAGCATCATTAACACAAGGTCGGGAACTCCACGAATAAGCGTTGTATATACGGTCGCGATACCTTTGAATACAGGGTTTGGAGATAGCTTGGCCATCGCCCCCAAAAGGCCAAGAATGATAGCCAATAGCAAGGAAAGTATTGCTACCTCAACGGTTAGAACGGCTCCTTTTAATATGGATGGGCCGTATCCATGAAGATCAAGCATAGTCATACACCGCTAAGGTTAAAGATTTTTGGGGCAACAAAATAATGCCCCCTCAATAATCCAGCCAGAGCTAGAGTGGTGTATTAGCTCTGGCTTTGATTGTGTAAATTTAGATCTTGATATTGTAGGTAAAGTACTTCTTCATAATCTTGTCATATGTGCCATCTTCTTTAAGCTTCTTCAGCGCTTTGTTGAACTTGTTTGCCAGTTCTTTATCGCGCTTGCGAAACGCTACGCCGATACCGTCCCCAACTGGAATGGTGTCACCAACTGTTTCATAGTCGCTATTGGTAAGGATTGTTTTCTCTCCCACTGGGTAGTCAAGAAATACCACGTCTAGGCGTCCGCCAGTGAGGTCAAGAACCAGGTCATCTGCGGTAGTGTATCTTTTTACTTCGACCACATCGCCGAGGTTATCGGTAACATAGTTATCTTGAAGAGTGCCACGCTGAACGCCTACTTTTTTGCCTTTCATGGCATTTTTGTCTGAGGTATTCAGGTTAGCGCCTTTTTTAGCGAACCAGCCAGATGGTGTATTGTAATAACCCTCTGAAAAGAGAACTTTTTTAGCGCGCTCTTCGGTGATGGACATTGATGACATTATTGCATCATACTTGCGGGCCAATAGACCTGGAATAATTCCGTCCCATGCTTGTGGAATCCACTCGCATTTTGCGCCAATTTCAGCACATACTGCGTTCCCTAAATCTATTTCAAAGCCTGTGAGGGTACCGTCTGCAGCCTTAAATTCAAATGGTTCGTAAGGTATGTCGACCGCGATACGAACTTCTTTCCAGTCCTTTGCGTGAAGTGACCCAGCGGCTAAAGCCAGCATACAAGAGACAGCGATGATCAGTTTTTTCATTATTAACCCCTTTTATCGATTGTTTTATCAGTGTTGCTTTATTACTTCTTTTTCCTATTAATCAGTCTGTTAGCGTTTAATCTGGATAACGTTAATATTTGGGAGCAAGAAACTGCTGCATCCGTTCAGAATCTGGATTATCAAACACCTTTGATGGCGTGCCTTGTTCCTCGATTAGACCTTGGTGGAGAAACAAAACTTGGGATGAAACATCTTTTGCAAAAGCCATTTCATGAGTCACTACGATCATTGTGCGGCCTTCTTCCGCCAGGCTTCGCATTACTTTCAAGACTTCTCCGACCAGCTCGGGGTCAAGGGCTGAGGTTGGCTCATCAAACAGTAATACCTCAGGTTCCATAGCTAGCGCTCTGGCTATTGCGGCTCTTTGCTGCTGGCCCCCTGACATTTGGGCAGGGTAGTAGTCCCGTCTTTCGTAGATGCCAACTTTATTAAGTAAGGATGCGGCTTTCTCTATCGCTTCTTTCTTGGGTATTCCCAGTACATTGACGGGGGCTTCGATGATATTTTCCAGTACCGTCATGTGAGACCATAGGTTGAAACCTTGGAACACCATTGATAGACGCGCTCTCATTTTCTCGACCTGCCTCGGGTCAGCAGGCACTCGAATACCCTTTTTGTCTGTTTTGAACTTTAACTGTTCGCCGTGGACAATTATTTCTCCCGATGTAGGTGTTTCAAGTAAGTTAATGCATCTCAAGAAAGTGCTTTTTCCAGATCCTGATGAGCCTATAAGCGATATTACATCGCCTTTTTGAGTTTCAAGCGATATGCCTTTTAACACCTCAAGTGTGCCAAAGGTTTTGTGAACATCATTAACTATAAGGGGAGCGATTTCTCCCATAAATTTCTCCTGAACTATCAGGTTTATTTATCTGCAAAAAGTATGTTATTTGTAGCGATTATTTTATTTGATGGCAATGTTCAAATTGCCTGTATACAGCGTATTAATTGCTTTATATCTTCTAAATAAGGATAGACAATAAATCTGGTTTGTACTTATTTATTGTATTTAGAGGTATTGCTAACAATTAACAGGGGAAGAGTATCTACTCGTCGTGTACTTCCGCGAGCACTAACTTGGCGGTAATTGATTTATGTGAGCGCGGAGAAATAGCGCCAGACTGCTTAGTTAAGAATAGTGTAACGGCATGCAAAAAACAGGAATGGTAATTGGCAAATGCTTTCGTCAGTATACTTATCATAAAAGTGGGACTTATAGTTCCGACTGTCCATGTTCTTTTGTATTAGTTAGTACGGGCAATCCTGGCACTCAGCACTTATCATTATTTTAGTGCGCCTATTCTTTCATGAGATAAATTAGAAAATCAACAGTCTGGAAAGAATAAAACGATATATAAATGATATTAGTTAATGCTAGCGAGCGCTCTCAGGCTTGGAAGTGGCCTGTTAATTTATTGCCTCTGAACTAGTATTATGAATAGGGTCTCCAAATTTTATGGGCTGTATAACGATATGATTTGCTTGTTGTCTCAGCGCTTAGTTGCGAATGTGTTAAGCGTCGTACTACTGCTCTTTAGTTTTTCCGTACCGTCAATGGCGGGTGGTGTGATCAGGGTGTGTCTTGATGAAAGCGAGTGGTACCCATTTACATTTGTTAAGTATGGCGCCGCCAGCGGTATACATATAGATATCATTAAGCATGCATCAGGTCGAATAGGTATGCCTTTGGTATTTGTTGCTATGCCCTGGAAGCGTTGTCTCAGAGAAGCCAGCCAGGGCCGGGTTGATGCTGTTGCTACCGCATCTTATAACGATGATCGAGCTGCTTTTCTCAAATATCCTGATGATGCTTCGCTGGCTGGAAAGTCTCCGCACAGGGTGATGCAGGTAGAGTATGTAATTGTCACGATGAGCAATGACAGTTTCGAATTTGATAATAATATTGAAGATATCCCTCGTCCAGTAAGAGCTCCCAGGGGGTACTCAGTCGTTGCAGACCTCAATAAGCTTGGGATTCCTGTTGATGATAATGCGGCCAGTGATGAAATTAATATTAGAAAGCTGCTACGCGAAGGAAGGGGGACGGTTGTGGTTATTCCAGAAATGGCTGAAAAGCTCAATCAGAA